>NZ_CP028092.1:0-657109 GCF_005491705.1 Pontibacter sp. SGAir0037
ATGATTAAAGACTGTTCGACCGTATGGAGTAACTGTCTGCAAGTAATTAAGGAAAGTATCGGTGACCAGAGCTATAAAACCTGGTTTGAACCGATCAAACCTATATCGCTTCGTGATAGTGTGCTTACGATACAAGTGCCGAGCCAATTCTTCTACGAATGGCTGGAGGAGCACTATGTCGGTCTGTTAAAGAAGGTCATTTACCAGGAGTTAGGCAGCGAGGGACGTCTGGAATACTCCATTATTGTAGACAGAGGCAATGATTCCAATAAACCGCAAACGGTAAATATCCCTACCAAAAAAATTCCGGCTGCGGTAGTAAATTCATACAAGCCTGAGCAAAGCTTTATAAAGAGCCCCTTTGAATCGAAAACGATAGACAGGAACTTCCTGAACTCGCAATTAAATGCGGCCTATACGTTCGAGAACTATATAGAAGGCGATTGTAACCGCCTGGCACGTTCTGCGGGGTATGCCGTAGCCAATAAGCCGGGTACTACTTCTTTTAATCCGTTGATGGTATACGGTGGAGTAGGGCTTGGAAAAACGCACCTGGTGCAGGCTATCGGAAATCAGATTAAAAATACCTATCCTGATAAATTTGTACTGTACGTTTCTTCTGAAAAATTCGTGAACCAGTTCATCGAATCCTTAAAGACAAACAACGTGCAGGATTTTGCTAATTTTTACCTTCTGGTAGATATCCTGATCATTGACGACGTACAGTTCCTGAGCGGAAAAGAGAAAACGCAGGAAATGTTTTTCCATATCTTTAACCACCTGCACCAGTCAGGCAAGCAGATCGTGATGACTTCTGATTGTCCGCCGCGGGACCTGAAAGGGCTGGAGGAGCGTTTGCTTTCACGCTTCAAATGGGGATTGACAGCCGACCTGCAGAGCCCGGATTTTGAAACACGTATGGCCATTATCCAGAAAAAGATGCAGAGCGACGGGATCGATATCCCGGATAATGTGGTGGAATACCTGGCGTATAGCGTAGATACCAACGTGCGTGAACTGGAGGGGGTGCTTATTTCGCTGATCGCCCAATCTTCGCTCAACCGCAAGGAGGTGGACCTGGAGCTGGCAAAACAGGCCCTGAAGCACATCATTGAAGATGTAGAAACAGAAGTAAACCTCGACTTTATTCAGAAAACGGTTGCGGAATATTTTCAGGTAAGCCTAGATTCCCTGAAAGCTAAAACAAGAAAGAAAGAAATTGTAACGGCACGCCAGGTGGCCATGTACTTTGCCAAAGAATTTACGAATCATTCGCTAAAGTCGATTGGTTACCATTTCGGAGGCCGCGACCACAGCACCGTTATACACTCGGTTCAAACAGTCTCTGATCTGATTGATACAGATAAGAAATTTAAAGTAAGTATACAGGAACTGCAGAAGAAATTTAAGTCGAAAGCAGGATAAACAGATACTAAAAAAAGGAAGGGTGCCATTTGTACAAATGGCACCCTTCCTTTTTTTAGCCAATGGTGGCTATGCCTGTTTTTTACGAGCATTCCGTAGTATACGGGTGCCAGCGGCGGCAACGGGTATAGCACCAAAAGCCAGCACTAACCAGGCCGCTTTATCGGCACCGCCTGTAGCTATCAGGTAAGCAGCCATACCAAACAGTAGGGCCATGCCCAGAAAAAAGCGGATCACCGCTGCTTTAGAGTTTACTTGATGTATCATGTCAGATGTCATTAATTAGTGGCAGTGGCAGACTCCGTTATAGCAAAATTAAACTGGCTGCTTAACTCCCGTACTTTATTTTTAACTTTTTCCAGATCCTTCTTTTTGCGAACCTGCTTCAGGTCTAAAAATATGTTAGAGCCTGTTCTCTCTGTTATGCGAAGTGCAAGCGGCGATATATGTACTGTTTCTATTTCGGGTATAGAAGTGATATGCTTTGTCCGGAAAACCCCCTGCTTCTGCACAATGTATTCCGGGGTAACTTCTATATAAGATTGTACTCCAAAAACAGATGTGTTTTGCAGGATTACATACAGCATAAAGGCCAAAGCAAGTCCTAAAAATATATAATACAGGTAATTCTGCTTTGCAGGAGCATTGTCAGAAACAAGTAGCATAACAGCCCATGCGAGCCAGAACAATGTTAAAATAAGTTGTACTGTAAAGGTTATTTTAGCACTTCGGGATGGACTTAATTGTACCAGTAAGGAGCCTCTTTTACTGTTACCAGCTGCTGACATAAAGGGAATATTTGGTTGAACATGGCGGCCAACGTATGGCCTTTCTGCAATATAATAAATTTATCCCTTTAAAGTGGCCTGTACCGTGATTTCAGGTACAGCAGAAAGGGCTTTTGATACCGGGCAACCTTCTTTAGCCTGCTGCACCAGTTGCTGAAACTCCTCTTCGCTTAGGTCAGGAACCTGTGCTTCTGTTGTTAATTCTATTTTAGTGATCAGCGGGGCTCCGTCCTTTTCGCCTAAATAAACCCTGGCTTCAGTTTGGATATAATCAGGCGTCAGGTTCTTGTTGCCAAGCAAGGCACTCAGGAACATAGAGTAGCAGCCGGCATGCGCCGCACCAATCAGTTCTTCAGGCGTGGTGCCTGCTTTACCTTCTTCGAAACGTGTTGCAAAGGAATAGCTGGCATCCAGGCTGCCATTTCTGGTGGTAAGCTTTCCTGAACCGTCTTTCAGACCTTTTTCCCAACGGGCATTTGCGATACTTTTTTTCATAGGATGTGCTTTAGTTTTAGTAAAAATATTCTTTTTGTGCTCTTTTCACTCGCGCCGAGCATTATTTTTTTGTTAATCGTTAGAAAGAAGAATTTTGTTTTTAAAGCGTGTAAGAAAGGGCCGGAATAGCAATTATGGCAATGCCAGTATATATGCCTATATTTACACGAGACAAACTTGAGAAGTATGGGTGTAAAAGCATGGCTAAGCAAAGTGTTTGCAGCTTATGTGCATAAGCAGGATCAGAAGTGGATAGAATGTCCTGTGGAAGCGCAGCAGGCCATATTTGAAACAATAATCAGGAAAGCACAAAATACCGCCTTTGGTAAAGATCATCAGTTCTCAGAGATTCATTCATACGATGACTTTAAAAAAGCCGTGCCCGTGCGGGATTACGAAGGGCTTTCCGATTATTTCAACCGTGTAAAGAAAGGCGAAGAAGATGTGCTGTGGCCCGGGAAACCTCTTTACCTTGCTAAAACTTCCGGTACAACTTCCGGTACGAAGTATATCCCGATTTCCCGCGATTCTATTTCCAATCATATAAATGGTGCCCGCAATGCGCTGTTAGCCTACATTCATGAAACTGGTAATGCCCGTTTTCTGAACGGGAAGCTGATTTTTTTGTCAGGAAGCCCGACCTTGGAAGAGGTAGGTGGCATTAAAACCGGGAGGCTGTCCGGTATATCCAATCATCATGTGCCGGGCTACCTGCGCACAAGCCAGCTGCCTTCTTACGAAACCAATTGCATAGAAGACTGGGAAACCAAGCTTGATGAAATAATTGAAGAAACGGTAGATCAGGACATGACACTGATCTCAGGCATTCCGCCGTGGGTGCAGATGTATTTCGATAAGCTGATGCAGCAAAGAGGAAAGCCAATCAAAGATATTTTTCCTAATTTTTCTCTTTTTGTGTACGGTGGCGTGAATTTTGAGCCATACAGGGCCAAGATGTTCGAATCTATCGGTAAAAAAGTAGATAGCATTGAAACATTCCCGGCTTCTGAAGGTTTTTTCGCTTACCAGAACGAGCAGAACGATAAAGGCCTCTTGCTTTTATTAAATGCAGGTATCTTCTACGAGTTTATACCTGTAGAGGAATTTTTTGATGAAAATCCTACACGATTAACAATAGGTGAAGTCGAGCTGAATAAAAACTATGCCCTCGTGATCAGTAGTAATGCAGGGTTGTGGGGTTATTCGATTGGCGATACCGTTAAATTTACTTCTCTCAGCCCTTTCAAAATAATTGTCAGCGGGCGTATCAAGCACTTTATTTCAGCTTTTGGCGAGCACGTGATAGGGGAGGAAGTGGAAAAAGCCATGCAGTATACCATGAACAGGTTCAGAAATGTGGAGCTGGTGGAGTTTACCGTGGCGCCTTATGTAAGCCAGGGTGAAGGGAAGTCTTACCACGAATGGCTCGTAGAATTTTCGAAGCCGCCGAAGGATATGCAGCAATTCGAGCAAGAGTTAAATGCCCAGCTGCAAAAGTTGAATACTTATTACGATGATCTGATTGAAGGTAACATTCTGTCCGGTTTAAGGGTAAGGGCCTTACCAATCGGGGCATTTCAGAATTATATGAAGTCGAAGGGCAAACTGGGTGGGCAAAATAAAGTACCGCGCCTTAGCAACGACCGCTCCTTGGCAGATGAACTAATTAAAATTGCGAACATAACGCGTAACGCATGAAAAGAATTGCCATACTAGGCTCAACGGGTTCTATAGGCACACAAGCACTGGAGGTAATACAGGCCAACCCGGAGAGTTTTGAACTGGAGGTAATTACTGCAAACAGCAATGCCGATTTACTTATAGCTCAGGCGCTTGCCTTTAAGCCGAATGCCGTTGTTATTGCCCGCGAAGACCTTTACGACAAGGTGCGGAAGGCCCTGCAGGGGGAAGATATAAAAGTATATGCTGGCGCCAATGCCCTGAATTCTATTGTGGAAATGGGTACTGTAGACATGGTGCTGACGGCGATGGTGGGCTATGCAGGCCTGCAGCCAACCATACGCGCCATACAAGCCGGAAAAGAAATAGCGCTGGCTAACAAGGAAACACTGGTAGTGGCGGGGCAGCTTATCACTGATCTTGCAAGGCAGAAAGGAGTTAATATTTACCCTGTGGACTCAGAGCACAGCGCCATCTTTCAGTGCCTCGCAGGAGAATTTCACAATCCGATAGAAAAGATTATACTGACAGCCTCTGGTGGGCCGTTTAGAGGACGTACTGTGCAGGAACTGCAAGCCGTAACCAAAGCGCAGGCCCTGAAGCACCCGAACTGGGAAATGGGAGCTAAAATTACCATAGACTCAGCCTCTCTGATGAACAAAGGGCTGGAGGTGATTGAGGCGAAGTGGTTGTTTGGTTTGAAAAATACACAGATTGAGGTGGTGGTGCATCCGCAGTCTATTATACATTCGCTGGTGCAGTTCGAAGACGGTTCTATAAAAGCACAGCTGGGCCTGCCAGACATGAAGCTGCCTATTCAGTACGCGCTGGGTTATCCGAATCGCCTGAAGTCAGCTTTCCCGAGGTTCAACTTCCTGGACTACCCGCAGCTAACGTTTGAGCAGCCGGACCTGGAAACTTTCCGGAACCTGCAGCTGGCTTTTACAGCCATGGAGCAGGGTGGAAACATGCCCTGCATTCTGAATGCAGCTAACGAAGTAGCCGTAGGGGCTTTTCTGAAGGATGAAGTAGGCTTTCTGGAGATGTCGGATATCATTGAAAGCTGTATGGCAAAAGTTACGTATATTGCAAACCCTTCTTACGACGACTATGTTCATACTGATAAAGAGGCACGTATGCGTTCTGCTGAATTAGTAAAGAAGTAGCACCGAAACTAATGTAAGCATCGGTAGCGAAGTGTAAAGAAGGAAAACTATAAGATTTATAAATCTCAATTTTTTTAAATGGATGTTTTGATAATGGTAGGCCAGCTAATTCTGGGCCTAACAATTTTAGTAGGTCTGCATGAGCTGGGGCACATGCTGGCCGCCAAATGGTTTGGAATGCGTGTAGAAAAATATGCAATTGGCTTTCCTCCAAAAATTTTTAGCAAGAAAATAGGTGAAACAGAATACATGCTCGGCATGATCCCTTTAGGTGGATTTGTCAAGATTACAGGTATGGTGGACGAATCGCTGGATACTGAAAAGCTACAGGAGGAGCCACAACCCTGGGAATTTCGGGCTAAACCCGCCTGGCAGCGTCTAATTGTAATGATGGGCGGTATTATTGTCAATATCATCACAGGTATTGTTATTTATGTTGTGCTTACCTACAACTACGGCGAAAGCTATTTGCCTGCCAGTGAAGCCCGTTACGGTATCATTCCAAATGAAATAGGACAGGAAATCGGTTTCCAGACCGGTGACAGGATAGTGGCCGTTAATGGAAAAGAGCTGGAGAAGTTTGAGGATGTATACTCGATGGACATGCTGCTTGGCCGTGATGCGTACTATACTGTAGACCGTAATGGCCAGCGTGTAGATATACAGGTGCCGGTTGACCTGATGGACCGGGTGGCAGATAATAAAGATCGTATGTTCTTTGTGCAGCCACGCATTCCGTTTAAAGTAGGCGAGGTGCAGAAGAACAGTGCGGCTGATAAGGCTGGGCTGGAATCGGGAGACTTTATCAAGAGTGTGAACGGCGAAAGCGTGAGCTTCTTTCATGAGTTTCAGCAGGCGCTTCAGAAGAATGCCGGTAAAGCCGTAGCCATGACGGTGGAGCGTAACGGTAACCCTGTTGAGCTGAATGTAAATGTAAGTGAGGAGGGCACTATCGGGTTTTACCAGGAGCCTTTGCTGCAATACGCCACACGCGACTTTAGCCTTGGTGAATCTATTCCGAAAGGCACCAACCAGGCATTTGGTGTAATCACAGCCAACCTGAAGGGTTTCGGGAAAATTTTCCGTGGCGAAGTATCTGCTCAGAAATCGCTGAGCGGGCCAATTGGTATAGCCCAGATTTTTGGTGATACCTTTAACTGGTACAAGTTCTGGAACATTACAGCTATGCTGTCGATGGTGCTGGCCTTTATGAATTTTCTGCCGATACCTGCTTTAGATGGCGGACACGTAGTATTTTTAACCTATGAGATGATCAGTGGCCGCAAACCATCTGATAACTTTTTAGAAAACGCCCAAAAAGTGGGTATGGTAATTTTGTTAGGCTTAATGGCATTTGCTATCTTTAACGATGTGTTGAAATTCTTCTAACCAAAGAATTGCTATGAAGACAATCGTTCATTTTACCAGTGCCCTTTTAGTTCTTTTATTTGTTTTAACGATAAATAAGGCGGAGGCTGTGCCTGCAGTCTCCGCCAATATATTAGCATCACCCGCTATTGTAGCCGATAGTACCTACCAGGTGCAGCAAGGCGATACCTACTACAGCCTCTCCCGCAGGTTTAATATTCCGGTAGAAACGCTGCAACAGTGGAATGGCCCCAGTCTTAAAGCCGGCCAAACCTTATACCTCACCGAGCCGACAAGCAAAGCAGTTCCCAAAGCAATTACGGCCAGCACAACAGCAACGCCCCCTTCAACAGTTCGTAAAGCCAATCCTTCTCCAGCACAGGGCAGTACTTCTGCATCGGCCAATCCTCTTCCAACGACAGCCGAGTTTAAAACCAGGCAACGTATTCTTGTCGTGCCTTTCGACCCGTACCTGTATTTCTCTGATGCCGATTACGAAATTGCCCGCCAGTCTAAAATTCCGAGACAGAATGTGCGCCAGGTATTCAGAGGCCGTTTAGATGCTTTAATGGCTCCGAAAGGGTACGAAACCATCCATTTATTGGGAGGTGTTTACCGCGATAGCGTAAGTGAGATGCAATCGTTATACAAGTCGCTGCATTATAGTTACCAGGATAACAAAGAGTCTGTTTTTAACAAACAGCCAGTAGTAAAGGAGAAAGAGGGCTCTGATCTGCTGGTATGGGCGAAGCGTCAGAAAGAAAAGTTAGGTATAAAATCGCCTCCTGTTGCGTCGTCGGATGCGCAGAACGATTCCAAGCACTATGGGGTAGAGGTGAAAGACCCCAACTTCTTCTCTCACTTTAACAGCCAATACGGCATCGATTATTATGTTTTCATTAATCAGTTCGAGGTAACCACGAACTATGAAAACTGCCTGGATCGTGCTGCCATGAACTATGAGCGCAGTTTTCTGGTTCATTATTCTATCTACGACAGCTCAGGGAAGCTGGTGTCCGGTAATAAAGTGAAAGTGCCTTACCAGTCTAATATGAACGATATTCACCGGATAGCCAGCGACAATTTACCCTCCATGGCGAGAAAGGTATTGGCAGATTTGCCTAAGGCGCATTAACAGCAATATGAAATATAAAATCCTTTTTACAGTACTGTGCCTCCTTTTTACAGGCCGCTATGTGCAGGCGCATGATTATCATGCCAGCATTACAGATGTTACTTTCAACTCCAGGACCCAGAGCTTAGAAGTAGCCGTAAAAGTTTTTACAGATGACCTGGAAAGCGCCCTGTCTAAAAGAAGTAAAAGCAAAGTGACCTATAGTAGCTCGGAGCAGGTGCATAAATTGCTGAGCAATTATCTGCAAACTGTGCTGCAGTTTGAGGTGGAGAAGGGAAAGCCTCTGCCGCAAAAGTTTCTTGGATCGGAGGAGGATACAGATGTTGTCTGGCTATATGTCGAAATACCTGTGCAGACGGCTGTACTGCCCCAGTTATTCATCAAAAATGCTGTGCTGACAGAGCTGTTCACTGATCAGATGAATGTGGTGAACGTAACCTATAAAGGCAAAGTAAACAGTGCTTTATTCCAGAAAAGCGATGGAATAAAAAAGATGGTTCTGTAAGTTACGTATTAGGATACAACCTTCTGGACCTGGCCACCAGGCTAACAAAGAGTGTGCCCAGCAGCAGACCACTCAAGAGCGTTACCGCCAACGATTTGATATAGTCTGTTGTGAGGTCGGTAAGGGCAGAGAACACCAGAAAGCTGAAGCTTAAAACTGAAACGGCTGTCCAGAATTTTACTTTCTGCAAGCGGCTTACAGAGTACCGTACAGGCTTTGAGGCGGAGCTAAGGATGTAAGCTGCTACGATGAGGCCTCCAACTATAGTGCTTACATGCTGAATAAGCCTGGCTATGATAAACTCTTTTCCGAATACATTAACACCATCTTGAATGATGGGCAGCACCCGTTGCACATAGCCGTTTACATTGGTAAAGTCGTCCCAAAAAACGTGCGAAGTGGCTCCGATAATGGCTGAGACGGAAAAGACAAGCCAATTGCGCTTCAGGTAAGACATCCATCTGACTGGCTTTACGGCATATGCTCTTCTTTGTAAAAAAGCAGGTAAATGATGCACTACCTCATCCCGCACATATAAATGGAAAATAGTGGCCAGAACAAAAGAAAGCGGCAGGTTAAACAAAAATATTCCTCTTAAAGTATGGCTGATCTCACTGTAGGCTTCTAACCTGAAAAAGTACTCGAAATCAGGTGAAAGGCTGCCTACTACCAGGCCTGTTGTAGAAAACCATTTACTGCGAAGCTTTAGAAGCGGCAATATAATAGCGGGGTGCGAAGCTGTAAATGGCATATGCGTTAAAAAATTATAGCAGCTGTTATAACTGCTGAAAAGTTTAGAGTAATGCACAGCATAGCGGCTCATGATAAGGGCGCTATAACTGTGTAAGTTACTATATGGAAGTGGCATAAAGCAATAGCTGCGGCCAGCAATTTTCCAAAGCTATAGTACCTGAAAACGTTGCATCAGGTTGCTTCGTATGCGGCAAGGCTTTTTGAATAGTGGAGATGGAGGAGGAGTTGCCTATTTTGCAATAGCTTGCTGCTCTCTCTTAAGAAGCTTAAACTCAACGCGGCGGTTTATCCTGCGATCTTCATCGGTAAGTTCTTCACGTAGTGGTTTAGAACTGCCATAGCCAAAGGCTTCAATCCTGCCATCGCTTTTGAGTCGGGCCTTTTCTTCTATATACGCTTTTATGGCGTCTGCCCGGCTTTGGGATAGTGCCAGGTTTATTGTGTTATCGCCCAGCATATCGGTATGGCCGCCAATCTCCAGATTGTAGTTAGGATTGTTAATTAAAAACAAGGCTACTTCGTCCAGTACAGGACGCATGCTGTCTTTTATCTGCGCCTGGTTTTTGTCGAACTCAATAGCTTTGAAGACTAAAGGAAGCTTGTGGTTGATAAGAGTAGGGATAATGTGCAGCGCTGTATCCTGTTGCAGCGAAATTTCTCGTTCGTAGGTAAAGAAATCGGGGCTCTCGATAATCAGCATGTAGCGTGAATCTTTTATCAGGTTAAATTCGAAAGAGCCATCCGGACGGGCATATTTAGATGAAATTTCCACGCCATTGTCTAGGTCAATTACAGAGATAATTCCTGTAAGAGGCTTATTGTTTACCGAATCGAGGAGCATGCCCTGTACTTTCGTTACAGCCAGCGGGTGCGCCTCCATTGGCAGCGGGAAAGAGTACAGGTCCAGGTTCTGCAGGTCATCGGCTTCGGAACGTGCATAAAAGAGGTTTTTGGAGGCCGCATCTATCGCAAAATAGTATTCGCTGCCTCGTCCGTTTACCAGCGGACCCACATTAATGGGTTCCTGCCATTTGCCACGAACGCGGTGGCTTCTATAAATATCAAAGTCGCCGAAGTTATACAGATGGCCTGTCGAACTGAAGTAAAGCACTTGGTAGAGCGGATGAAAGAAAGGACTGACTTCGCTGCCGCGCGTGTTAATAACCGGTCCCATATTTTGAGCTGGCGCCCATTCTCCATTTCGGGTTTTATAGGTAAAGTAAATATCTGATAAGCCAAAGCCGTCGAGGCGGTCGGAGGCGAAATAAAGGGTATCTTCTTTTGTTGAAAGTGTAGGCTGAGAATCCCAGGCAGAGCTGTTCACGTTAGGACCCAGGTTCTCTATATTTCCCCAGCTGCCGTCTTTTTGTTTGGTAGCCACGTAAATATCGCAGTTGCCCAGTCCGTCTGGCGCATCGCAGCGAGCAAAATACAAGGTGTTGCCGTCACGGCTTAAGCAGGCCGAACCTTCGTTGTAAATGCTGTTTATTGGTTTCCCGAACGATTGTGCTTTTTCCCAGCCGTTGCTTGTTTTCCTGGTATAAAAAAGGTCTTCGTTTATTCTGCCGTTTATACCAATTGTGTTTCGCTTTGAGGTAAATATAAGCAGGTTATCATTAGAGTGCATGGCGGGACCATAGTCAGCGGCAGAGGAGTTAATGTTGTCCCCCATATTGGTGTATACTCCTTTAGGAGGCTGAAAGGCAGCAATGGTCTTCCGGTATTCCACCATTTCGTAATAGTAATGGAGCGGTACATAATAGTCTTTGCTGTTTGCCTCCAGCGAGTCATAATAAGACTTTACTTCGCGCACGTCCGCCCGATGATGCTTTAGGACCAAGCGGTATAAGGCTTTCGCTTTTTCCTGCTCCTGCTGCCGTTCATACAGCTGGCCGAGGCGCCATAGCAGGTATGTATCTTTATAAAAGTTTTCTACTCCGAAATTGAACACATATTCTTCCAGAAGCGGCAGGGCCAGCGCATATTCTTTGCGTTTCTCATATTTATAGATGGCATCGAGCTTTTTGGGAGCAGAATAGAAATTAACCTTGTTTAAGTTAGGGAAATCGAATGCTGTGAATCGGGAATGTGGTGTTTTTAAGGTCTTACTATGGTTTACCGGGTTAAGCAGGGCGTGCTTTTTCTGGCTTATTCCAGTAAGAGGAAGGAGCAGGTAGAGACCTAACCATATGAACATGCTCCACTTCATGATAGAAATTGGGGAAAGTGAGCAAATATATAAACTAAATAACAATTAATTGTTTTACGTTATCAATTAAATTAAGTTTAATGATGTATTATTTATATTAATTGGGGGTAACGCATTTTCAGCAAATAAAACTTTACATTCGGGACAGGCGGCTTCTGAAAACATCCTGCATCATGAGCTTGATGTATATAATCTTAGCTGAAAGGCCAGCCAAATTAATTTCATGACGTAGAGTTTATTGGCACAGGTCTTGACTAATAGTAGTGGAGCACTTTATTTTCTGTTAATACTGTGCTTTCTGTCATATTGACACTGAATCTGACTATGAACTACACCATAAATAATTTTTTACAGAATCTTCTTCTTAGCAGTGCATCCGACGAAGACAGCGATGTATTAATACCTGTTATATCTACTGATCCTGAAGAGTCGATTCCTGTTGAACAGCTGCCTGACGAGCTTCCTATACTTGCTGTACGCAATACAGTATTATTTCCGGGAGTAGTGTTACCTATTACAGTTACCCGGAAAAAGTCTGTTAAGCTGGTTAGAAAAGCCCACAAGGGAGACAAAACAATTGGAGTTGTTGCTCAAAAAAACATGAGCTCCGACGATCCTGGAGCAGAAGATCTGTATGAAGTTGGTACTGTTGCTAAAATTCTGAAAATGCTGGTGTTACCCGATGGAAACACAACCATTATCATCCAGGGGCACAGCCGTTTTAAGATTGATGAAATTACCCAGGAAGACCCTTATCTGGCTGGGAAAATCAGTTATTGCAAAGAAACCTTTCCGAACAAGAAAAGCAAAGAAGTAAAGGCGCTGGTTCAGTCTCTGAAAGATGCAGCGGCCAAAATTCTGAAGCTGAACCCCGAGATTCCGCAGGAAGCTCAGGTGGCATTGGATAATATTGACAGCCCAAGCTTTCTGACGCATTTTTTATCGTCGAACCTGAATGTTGAGGTAAGTCAGAAGCAGGCTTTGCTGGAAGTAAACGACGGGGCTGAACGAGGCACACAGTTGTTGCAACTGATGCTGCGTGAGGTTCAGATGCTGGAACTGAAGCAGGAGATCCATACAAAAGTACACACCGATATAGACCAGCAGCAGCGCGATTATTTCCTGCGCCAGCAGATTAAAGTGTTGCAGGATGAGTTGGGGCAGGAGGGGCCTGATCAGGAAATTGAGCGTTTCAGGGAGCGCGCAGCTAAGAAAAAGTGGCCGGAACAGGTAGAGAAGCACTTTAAGAAAGAAATCGATAAGCTGGCCCGGTTAAATCCGCAGGCTGCCGAATACCCGGTGGCAGTAAATTATATTGAGTTTCTGCTGGACCTGCCCTGGCATGAGTATACTAAAGACAACTTTAACCTGAAGCGGACCAAAAAAATACTGGATGCCGATCATTATGGGCTGGAAAAGGTAAAAGAGCGTATTATTGAGTATCTGGCTGTTTTAAAGCTAAAGAACGATATGAAAGCGCCAATCCTGTGCCTGTATGGCCCTCCGGGAGTTGGTAAAACATCTTTAGGCCGTTCCATCGCTACAGCTTTAGGGCGTAATTATGTCAGAATGTCACTGGGTGGCGTACGCGACGAAGCAGAAATTCGTGGGCACCGCCGCACGTATGTGGGGGCTATGCCTGGTAAAATTATCAGCCAGATTAAAAAAGTGGGTTCGTCTAATCCGGTTATTATCCTGGATGAGATAGATAAGCTGGCTTCTGATTTCCGTGGCGATCCGTCGTCTGCTTTGCTGGAAGTGCTGGACCCGGAGCAGAACCATACTTTTATGGATAACTACCTGGATGTGGAATACGATCTTTCGAAGGTTCTGTTTATAGCCACAGCCAACTCATTGGACACTATACAGCCTGCCCTGCGCGACCGTATGGAAATAATTGAACTGACTGGCTATACCATGGAAGAGAAAACAGAGATAGCCAAGCGCCATCTTGTTCCAAAACAGGTAGCCGACCATGGCTTGCAGGAAGAAGATGTAAAGATGCCAAAAGCTACCATACAGAAAGTAATTGAAGACTATACCCGCGAATCAGGCGTTAGAAACCTGGAGCGGAAGCTGAGCCGCCTTGTTCGGAATACGGCCAAATTGAAGGCGCTGGAGGAGGAGTTTAATCCTACCATCAGACCGGAAGATGTAGTGAAGATTCTGGGTTCTGAAACATTTGACAAAGAGATTTACCAGGATATAGACACAGCCGGTGTCGTAACAGGCCTGGCCTGGACATCTGTTGGGGGCGATATTTTATTTATAGAGTCTATCCTGAGCAAAGGCAAAGGAAAACTCACGCTTTCCGGTCAGTTGGGAGATGTGATGAAAGAATCGGCTATTACCGCGCTTTCTTATTTAAAAGCGCATGCCGACCTGCTGGATATAGATTACAGAGTTTTTGATCAGTACGATCTGCATATTCACTTCCCCGAAGGAGCTGTGCCAAAAGACGGTCCTTCGGCTGGTATAGCTATTTTTACTTCTATTGCTTCTGTATACACGCAACGGAAGGTTCGCTCCCGACTGGCTATGACAGGTGAGATAACCCTGCGTGGAAAGGTACTGCCTGTTGGCGGTATTAAAGAAAAGATTCTGGCGGCCAAGCGCGCGGGTATTTCCGATGTAATTCTCTGCCAGAAAAATAAGAAAGACATCAATGAAATTCCGGAGCAGTACATCAAAGGACTTACCATACATTATGTGGATAGGGTAGAAGATGTGATAAAAATTGCCCTGCTGAAAGAGAAGGTGAAAACTCCGCTTGACCTGACAGTAACGGAAGAAAAGGCGAAAGCAGAATAATGAAATAGCAAAATTCTGCTTAATAGAAGGAGGATGTCCTGAATTCCGGGTAACTTTCTCATGATTCGGATTCCGGTATTCTAAGTAGCATATGGGCATAAAGAAGGGTTTTCTGTTTGTACTACTACACCTGGGGCTGGCACTCGCTGCTGATGCCCAGGTAGGTGGGCAGCGTGGTTTTACCTTTCTGGAATTGCCCGCTAACGCCAAGGCAGCAGCATTGGGCGGCTATACCGTTAGCTCCTACAGCCACGATGTAAATATGGTGGCAGCTAATCCGGCTTTGCTGAATGAGCAGATGGATCGGCAGTTGTCGCTAAGCTATGTAGGCTACCTGGCAGATATTAACCAAAGCAACCTTGCCTATGCCTTTAACCATGAGAAGCGGGGCAGGTGGGCTGTAGGATTAAATTACCTGAACTACGGCGACTTTGTGCAGCGCGATGCAACTGGTCTGGAGGAGGGTACATTTTCTGTGAACGACTATACCCTCAGCCTGAGCCATGCCCGCCAGAGCGAAGCTTTTACAGTGGGCGCAACAGCAAAGCTGGCGGTTTCCAGTATGGCAGGTAATAAAGCAGTAGGATTACTGGCCGATGTAGGCGGTATGTTCAGGCATCCGGAGCAGGACCTGACAGTGGGGCTGGTTTTTAAAAATGTAGGATACCAGGTGAAAGCTTTTGATGGTGGCGAGCGTGCTCCAATGCCGTTTGATGTGCAGCTTGGGGCTAGTTTTAAACCAGAGCATATGCCTGTAAGGCTGTCTTTAACCGCACATCACCTGTACCAGTTCGATATAGTATACTTAGATCCTGATGCCCCCGGTCGCCTCGATGCAGATGGAAACGAGATAAAAGAGAAAGCAACAGCAGGAGACAAAATAGCCCGGCATTTTGCAGTTGGTACTGAATTTATATTTAGTAATAACTTCCAGTTAAGAGCAGGGTATAACCATTTAAGAAGAAAAGAGCTTCGACTCGAAAATGCTTCAGGTGGTGCCGGCTTTTCAATAGGAGCCATGTTACGTATAAGAACCTTTGAGTTGAACTATAGCAGTGCTTTTATTCATCCTTCGGGAGCAGGCCACTATATAACTATCAGTACCGATACAGGTACCTTATTTAGAAGATCAAACTAAGAGGAAAGCAGGAGAAGACAGAAATTGATACCTGCTGAATTTTTAAAAAAATAGCAAGATGTTAGATTCGTTAGAACACTTAACACCAGCCCAGATTGTAGAAGAGCTGGATAAATATATCATCGGACAGAAAGAAGCGAAGCGAAACGTAGCCATTGCCTTACGGAACCGCTGGCGCCGCATGAATGCCGACGAGAACATCCGCAGAGAAATTGTGCCAAACAACATTTTGATGATTGGTGCAACCGGGGTAGGTAAAACAGAGATTGCGCGCAGACTGGCTAAGATTGCGGATGCCCCTTTTACAAAAGTAGAAGCTTCAAAATTTACTGAAGTAGGCTACGTGGGCCGCGATGTGGAAAGCATGGTGCGCGACCTGGTAGAGCAGTCGGTAAATATGGTGAAAACACGCAAAAAGGAAGAAGTAAAGCAAAAAGCTGCCGAAGTAGTAGAAGACATTATCCTGGATGCGCTTATTCCTCCTATTCAGGGGCGTAACCTGGCTCCTGTAAATACTACAGCAGATGCCAATGGTATGCCTGACAGCGATCTGGAACTGAATGAGCGTACCCGAGAGCGCTTCCGCGAAAAGATCAGAAACGGAGAACTGGAAGACCGGAAGATAGAAATCAGGATCAGCCAGAGTGCCATGCCGGGTGTGGGTGTTATGGGGCCAGGCATGGACGAAGCCTCTATGATGAACATCCAGGAGATGATCAGCGGCATGATGCCGAAGAAAACCAAGAAGCGCAAGGTAACCATTGCAGAGGCCCGTAAGATTTTGCTGGACGAAGAAGCTGCCAAGCTCATTGATATGGATGAGGTAAAGGAGGAGGCTATCTTCAAGGCCGAGAATTCGGGCGTTATCTTTATCGACGAGATAGATAAAGTAGCCAGTTCCAGCAAGAAAGGCAGCGGCCCCGATGTAAGCCGTGAAGGTGTGCAGCGTGACTTGCTGCCGATTGTAGAAGGTAGTACCGTCAACACAAAATACGGTGTGATCAATACAGATCATATTTTGTTTATTGCTGCAGGTGCCTTTCACGTGGCTAAACCTTCCGATCTGATTCCGGAGTTACAGGGCCGTTTTCCTATTCGTGTAGAGTTGCAAAGTCTCACCAAAGAAGATTTCTACCAGATTCTGAAGTTTCCGAAAAACGCTTTAACCAAGCAGTATGAAGCTTTATTGGCCGCCGAAGGAGTGGAATTGTCTTTCTCGGACGAGTCGCTGGATGAAATTGCGGCCATCTCTTACGAGGTAAATGCAGAAGTAGAGAATATTGGCGCCCGCAGGCTGCATACGGTGATGAGCCGTTTGCTGAACGATATTCTGTTTGATGTGCCGGATAAAATCGGAGCCAATGCACACATCGTGGTTACACGTGAAATGGTGCTGGAGAGGCTATCCGACATGGTGCGTAACCGCGACCTGAGCCAGTACATTTTATAGGGGAAAATCAGGTATATTTCGCCCTGACTTCAGAATAAAATGAGAGCCTCTGCCGTATATGTATGGCAGAGGCTCTCATTTTATGATAGGGGTTGCTAAAGGGTAAAGCCATGTTGTGGGGCAGAAAGAAGAAAGTATCGGCTAAAGAAGGTACTGTGCTGGCGCTGTTGGTGCTGGCAGTAGCAGGCATATTTTACAGGCAGTTTCATGCAGGCAACGTTTCTGTGGTGCCATATCTGTCTGTAACTGCTACCATAGGGGCATACCTCTTTTTGCTTTCAGTTATTGATAAATCGCTTCGTTTGGGGCAGGAAGAAAAGCAGGTTCGCAGCAGCCACGTAACGTTAGCCTATCTACTTGTAGCCGTTGTTTCTGTTCTGAACCTGTTTTTGTTTGGTGCTGCCTACAAAGGCTTTCTACTGGCACTCTCATTACTGCTGCTCATTTGCCTGATTTTGCTGGTATACATACGGTCGCTTCGGTAGCAGAAGCCAACCCGCACATTTTGTAAATAAATATAAGCCATTGTAGCCTAGAAGCACGTATCTTGAGCTTAAAGCATAAGACTGAACAAAGAAGTTTCTTGCTTTCACAAATTCATAATTTCTAATTTATAATTCAGGTAAGGTGAACTATTATTTTGTAACAGGAGCCAGCAAAGGTATAGGCAAGGCGATTGCAGAGGAATTGCTGCAAGACGCGAATAACTACGTGATTGGTGTATCCAGAACAAATGCCCTGGCGCATCAGAACTACCGCTATCAGCCACTTGATTTTTCTGATGTAGCAGCTGTAGAACATAATTTACATAAAATTTTTCTGGCTTATCCGGATGCTGAGCGGCTGGTACTGGTGAACAATGCCGGTGTGTTAGGCGATATTGCTTATGTGGGGGAGGAGATGCCGAATGAGGGCTTTGAATTTGTATTTGATGTAAATGTTGTTGTGCCTGCCATGCTCATGAATACGTTTCTGCACACCTACCGGCAGCAGAATTGTGCTAAGGTAATTGTGAATATCAGTTCCGGGGCAGGTAAATACCCTGTGGATGGCTGGGCCAGCTATTGTGCCTCTAAAGCTGCCATTGATATGCTGTCGCAGGCAGTACAGTTAGAGCAGGATAAACGAGGTACAGGTGTAAAGGTATTTGCACTGGCACCAGGAGTGGTAGATACAGCTATGCAGGGGCAGATTCGGGAGGCTGATCCGCAAAAGTTCAGCGCTGTAGAGAAGTTCAGAAACTATAAACAGAACAACGACCTGGCAACTCCGGATGAGGTAGGTAGAAAGATCGTAAAGTTTCTAAACAGCACAGACAGCTATCAGGAAGTAATCTTATCGGTGAGGGATATGTAATATTAAAACTTCTGCTACTGGCCAGGCTCTTCCCGAGAAGGAAGAGCCTTTTCTATTTTAGTACACTATAGTTATTAAGTAATCACTTTTCTTTAAAGCTTATGCTTGTTGTTTTGCAGGATTTATAATACCTTGATATACCTATTACTATATTTTCATAATAAGTAAATTATATTCATGTTAGATAAAAAAGAAAAGATGCAGGCCTATTGGCGCAGCAACGTTCGAATTGTGCTTACGCTGCTGGCCATCTGGTTTACTGTTTCCTACATATTCGGTATTCTGCTGGTAGACGAACTGAATCAGTTCAGGCTAGGAGGCTTTAAACTGGGCTTCTGGTTTGCACAGCAAGGAGCCATCTACTGCTTTGTGCTCATCATATTTATATATGTCTGGTTGATGAACCGGCTGGATAAAAAATACGGTGTTCACGAAGACTAATCTTAAATAACGCAACCTCAGCATGGATATACTGACCTGGACCTACCTGATTGTAGGCCTCACCTTTGCTATTTATATTGGAATTGCTGTCTGGACCAGGGCGGGTTCTACCAAAGATTTTTATGTAGCCGGTGGCGGTGTTTCACCTTTGGCCAACGGCATGGCTACAGCTGCTGACTGGATGTCGGCTGCCTCCTTTATTTCCATGGCAGGCCTTATTTCGTTTATGGGCTACGATGGCTCCGTTTACCTAATGGGCTGGACCGGCGGATATGTATTACTGGCCCTGTTGCTGGCGCCTTACCTGCGCAAATTCGGTAAATTTACCGTGCCCGATTTTGTTGGAGATCGCTACTACTCTAAAACAGCGCGTTTAGTAGCCGTTGTTTGTGCCATTTTCGTTTCGTTTACCTATGTGGCAGGGCAGATGCGGGGAGTAGGCATTGTTTTCTCCCGTTTCCTGGAAGTAGAGATAGATACCGGTGTGGTGATAGGCATGGTGATCGTGCTTTTTTATGCTGTTTTAGGAGGTATGAAAGGCATTACCTATACACAGGTGGCGCAGTTTTGCGTGCTGATTTTTGCCTATATGGTGCCTGCCATCTTTATTTCGATTCTGTTAACTGATAACCCTGTTCCGCAGCTCGGCTTCGGAGGTGAGCTGAAAGAGGGAGGCTACCTGTTAGATAAACTGGATGGTATGCTTACAGAACTAGGCTTTGCAGCCTATACAGATGGTAGCAAGTCGAAGATAGATGTCTTCTTTATTACAGCCGCTCTTATGGTGGGTACAGCTGGCCTTCCGCATGTGATTGTACGGTTTTTTACCGTTCCAAAAGTAAAGGATGCCCGCAAATCAGCCGGCTATGCACTGGTGTTTATAGCCATTTTATACACAGCAGCTCCTGCTGTAGGTGCTTTTGGTATGTATAATATGCTGAATACTACCAGCAACCGCGAAATTTCTTCGATGCCACAATGGGTAGACAACTGGCAGAGGACAGGATTGATTGTGGTAGACGATAAAAACGGAGACGGCCTGGTGCAGTATGTGAAAAATGCGGAGCAAAACGAGCTGAAAATAGACAAAGACATCATGGTGTTGGCAAACCCGGAAATTGCCCAGCTACCGAACTGGGTGGTTGCGCTGGTGGCAGCCGGTGGACTAGCGGCTGCTTTGTCTACGGCAGCAGGTCTGCTGCTCGTTATATCTACCTCCATTGCGCACGATCTGCTTAAGAAATCATTTACGCCACGTATAACAGAGCGTCAGGAATTAATAGCCGCACGCTTAGCCGCCACAGGTGCCGTCGTGATAGCGGGTTATTTCGGTATCTATCCTCCGGGCTTTGTGGCTGAAGTAGTAGCCTTTGCTTTTGGTCTGGCGGCTGCCTCTTTCTTCCCTGTAATTATTATGGGCATCTTTTCGAAGCGCATGAACAAGCAGGGCGCTATCTGGGGTATGATTACCGGTTTGGTGTTTACTATAGCCTATATTTCATACTTCAAGTTTATCGAACCTGCAGCAAATGTGCCTGAAAACTGGCTGTGCGGTGTGTCGCCCGAAGGCATCGGTACACTTGGCATGCTGTTAAATTTTATTGTTTCGGCCGTTGTTTCGGCTGTTACGCCCCCTCCGCCGCTGCATGTGCAGGAGCTGGTCGAAGATATCCGCATTCCAAGAGGGGCAGGTGCAGCAGTGGACCACTAAGCCTGGTTGTATTATACCTGAAAAATATACTTCATGCGTAATATGTCGTATCTGTTAAAACCGGTCAGGTATTTTACCTGACCTAAATCAGATTCGCTTTCTATTTCTTCACATCAATACAAAAATAAAACTACAGCAATAATGAATACCCAGTTAAAGACTTTTGAAGAGTACCAACAAGCTTATAAGAAAAGTATAGAAGACCCTGAAGGTTTCTGGGCTGAAGTGGCCGATACATTTACCTGGCGAAAGAAGTGGGATAAGGTGCTGGAATGGAATTTTGAGGAACCCGATGTGAAGTGGTTCCAGGGGGGAAAGCTTAACATAACGGAAAACTGTCTGGATCGCCACCTGAAGACCCGGGGAAACAAGCTGGCTTTGATATGGGAGCCGAACGACCCGAAGGAACGGTTTATTCGCTATACCTATAAAGAGCTGCATGAGAAGGTATGCCAGTTTGCCAATGTGCTGAAGAACAACGGCGCTAAAAAAGGCGACAGAATCTGTATCTATATGCCTATGATTCCGGAGCTGGCCATTGCTGTGCTGGCTTGTGCCCGGATCGGAGCGGTACATTCTGTTGTTTTTGCCGGTTTCTCTGCTTCTGCCATGGCTGATCGCATAAACGATGCAGCATGTAGTATGGTGCTTACTTCGGATGGGCTCAACCGTGGTGCGAAGCAAATACCTGTTAAGCGTGTGGTGGACGAGGCCCTGGAAACTTGCCCTTCTGTAAAGAAAGTAATTGTGGTAGAAAGGCTTGGATGGGCGGTAAGAATGGTGGAAGGCCGTGATGTATGGTACCACGATGAGGTAAAAGAGGTGAGCAAAGATTGTCCGGCAGAAGAAATGGATGCTGAAGACATGCTGTTTATACTGTATACATCCGGTTCTACCGGCAAGCCAAAAGGAGTAGTGCATACCTGTGGCGGCTACATGGTATATGCGCAATACAGCTTCTGCAATGTGTTTCAGTACGAAGAAAGCGATATTTACTGGTGTACGGCTGATGTGGGCTGGGTAACAGGGCATACATACCTGCTTTACGGGCCACTGCTGGCGGGAGCTACCACCTTGATGTTTGAAGGCGTGCCAACCTACCCGGATATGGGGCGCTTCTGGCAGATCTGCGATAAGTATGGTGTTTCCATCTTCTATACAGCACCTACTGCCATTCGTGCCCTTATGGGTGGTGACATAGATGATGTGCTGTCGTATAGCCTGGATTCCCTGAGGGTGCTCGGATCGGTAGGCGAACCTATAAATGAAGAGGCCTGGCACTGGTACCATCGCCACGTAGGCAAGGGCAGAAGCCCGGTGGTTGATACCTGGTGGCAGACAGAAACGGGCGGCATCATGATTTCGACAATGGCAGGCGTAACGCCTATGAAGCCCAGCCATGCCGGTTTACCATTACCAGGTATCGAACCAATCCTGATCGACAGCGATGGCAATGAAATAAAGGAAAACGGAGTGGAAGGTTATCTGTGCATCAGGCACCCGTGGCCAAGCATCATCCGGACTACCTATGGCGACCACGAGCGGTGCCGCCTGAGCTATTTCTCTACCTATAAAGGCTTATATTTTACCGGTGATGGTGCCAAGCGTGACGAGAACGGCCTCTATCGCATTATTGGCCGTGTTGATGATGTAATCAATGTTTCTGGTCACAGGTTTGGTACGGCAGAAATAGAAGAAGCCATTAACCATAACGAACATGTAATCGAATCTGCTGTAGTGGGGTATCCGCATGATGTGAAAGGGCAGGGCATATATGCTTTCGTTATTTGCAAGGATGTGCCTGAAAACGAAGAATGGCTACGGGCTGAGATCGTAGAAACCGTGGTAGAAATGATTGGTAAGATTGCCAGGCCGGATAAGATTCAGATTGTAAGTGGCTTGCCTAAAACCAGGTCGGGTAAAATTATGCGCCGTATCCTGCGTAAAGTAGCTGAAGGCGATACCTCAAACCTGGGAGATACAAGCACTCTTCTTGATCCGGCTGTGGTAGATGAAATTAAAGAAGGGGCACTTTGAGATAGTAGAATTTAGAAGTTAGATATCAGATACTAGATTTTAGATTTCTGAATTTAATTTCTGTTGAAAAAAGGCTCTGCAGGACCAACTACAGAGCCTTTTTGTTGAAAATTCTTCCTAAATCAGGTTATCACAAGTTCTCAATCGTTTTATAGGCTGCGTCCTAACTTATTGGAAATTGAGATTGCATCTCTTCTGGAAACAGGACACAAGTATAAAGACACAAGACGCAAGACTTTTTCTCTTTTGTATTTTTCGTAAAACTGTTTCCATGAAATTCTGTCGCTGTCTATATAGAGGGCCATATCCTTCCTGAAAAAATAAAGCAGGAGCATCAAAAGAGGCTTTTACTATCATGTCTAAAGTCTAATGCCTCGGTTTTTGCCCGGCTACAATATACACCAGGCTACCGCCAGCTGACACATATTCCTCGTTAAGGAGCTTTTGCTTTAAAGTAATTTTGTTATAGAGCAGTTTCTGCCAGTAAGCGTCAAACTTGTCTTTATCGCCTCCACCTGCCATAAAGTAGTTCAGGTTGTCCTGGTAATCGTAGCCCATGGCATCCGAATCGATCCATTGCAGCATCTGGTCTACCCGCAGCATTTTTTCTTCGGTATCGTAAGGAGGGATAATAGAGAGTGCTTTATCAGATATCCAGACATTTATATCTTGTAAGCCAGCTTTCAGAAATAGGTCTGGAATAACATCACCAAGCGAATTGAAGCCTTCCCCCAGGCGTTTCTTTCCTTTTTCGATCCGTAGTTTTACCTCCAGTACTTCCAGTGTGCTTTCCACATCAAAATCTGTTTCGCCATAGCGGTCGAACATGAGGTTTGGCACCAGGTTATTAGGTTCCAGGGCCAGCACCCAGCCTCCGGGTTTGGTAACCCTGATCATCTCCTCAATTACCCTTTGCGGATCTTTTACATGTATGAGTAAGGTCTGGCAGAGGGTGATGTCAGCCAAGGCATCGGGCAAGGGCAGATCAGAGGCATTGCCAACGCTGAAATTGTAATGTATACTGTTATGGTTATATACACTTTGTGCCCGCTGGCGTGCCTCCTCTATGTAATCGGGCTCAAAATCGACGCCGTATACGGTTGCGCCCTCGGGCAGGTACTTCGAAAATTTAAAGCCCATCATGCCTTTGCCACAACCTATGTCTACCAAAGATTGGGTATAGCCAATGTGTAGCCTGTGAGCCAGTAGCTCCAGGTAATCCTCGTTCCACCAGTACTGGCGGGCAGGTCCTAAGTGTTCTTCTGAATGTTTTTTTTCTCTTTCTTCCAATAGGATAAAATAAACATGTGTAAAAAAGAAAGCCTCTGGCAGAGCAGAGGCTTTCGATATAATCCAGAGCTCTATAGCTCTATTTCATTTTCTTCCACTGTGCTATGGCGTCTTCATTCATACGCACATAATCCGCATTGCCTTCTTTTTTGGCCATTTCCAAAGATTTTTCAGCAGTCGTAACCGCGTTTTTATAATCTTTTAGCTGCGCCTGTATTTTGGCCTGTGTATGTAAAGTCCAGAACCTGGGCTCTGCTGCGTTGGCTTTTTTCATCCAGTCGGCAGCTAACTTCAGGTCCTTGCCATTTTCGAAATAATAAGAAGCAGCTGCTGCATACAAACCAGGTGTAACATCAGTGCCTTTTACCACGCGCTCCTGTATCTGGGCCATTACTTTACTGTCAACATCTGTTTCGATGGTGAAAGTTGCAATTGATTTATCCCAAAGCAGCTCTACATCAGCCGAGCCGGTTTTAAGGTTGGCGAAATTAATCGTAAATGTTTCTACAGCTCTGGCGTTAGTCTGCGCTTTTACAGTAAACCTTGCCAAATCTTCTTCCTGCTTGTAAGCTGGTCCGCCGTCTCCCCAATGCGTGGTGTTTTTGTGTATAACAATTGTCCACTCATTTTGATTTGGAATCGTGTAAAGCGCATACTCTCCGGCAGGCACCTTATTCCCGTGAATAGTTACATCATCACTGAATTTGATTTTTGTGGATGCATTGGCACCAGTGCGCCATAATTTGCCATAAGGAGCAAGCTCTACTCCGAATTTACGACCTTTTAAGGATGGGCGGGAATACTGAACGGTAATGTCAGTTAAACCAACTTTCTGATTTATGGTGGCAGCAGGGCTTGCAGCAGGCATTGCTATTCCCTGTTGTTGTGCTTGCACAGCATCTGTGCCGCATACTACTGCAGCAAAAAGAGCAATACTGAACAAAATTTTCTTCATGGCTTTTTCTATTTAGCAATTATATTCTTCTGTAATATTACAAAAAATATCGCTACTAAAATAAGCCGGAACAGCAATAGCTGCTACTTTCTCGACAGATTAAAAGCTATACCCCATACTCAACCCGTAGCGTGGTACAACAGCTACACCGGTAGATTTAAAGCTGCTGCTTGGGCTTACATAAGGCGTTGCGCCAACCCGAACCAATAAACCACCCAAAGGCACCTGGTAGCGGAACCCTATACGCCCAAAGTACATTTGCTGTACTTCTTCCGGGGCATCTGTAAAGCGATGGGTATAACCGAGGCCAAACTCAAAATGTTTTCTTTTGCGCCCTACCATACCAATTGCCTCTACAGGTACAACAGGATAAACGGAGGTTTGCTCTGGCAGGAAAAATAAATTAGTGCCTACTCCAACGCGTGCGGCTGCTTTAAAATACCAGTTCTGGTAGTATACCAGGTCGTAATTAATAGAGTAGGCGTCGCCGTTGCCGCCCAATTCGAGGTAAACAGAATTATAGGCTTTGAAATTATGCAGCCATTCCTGCGCTTTTACAGGTCTGGAGAGCAGGAGCAGGAAAGGAATAGCCAGTAAAGGTGAATGCTGCAGTTTTTGATGTAAGCGCATGTAAGGGTGACTGTATGTGTTATAGGAGTTGTAACAGGTTACATAAACATGGCTGCATCAGCCTGCATGGTAAGTGGATGAAGAAGGGGGCATTAAGTTAATTCAAACTGAAGTTTCAGTAAATTAGCATATATGCCATTGTCGTTCATGGCCAGCTCTTCGTGCGATCCCTGTTCTGCAATCTCACCTCCATCAATTACCAAGATCTTGTCTACTTTGCGAATAGTAGCCAGGCGGTGTGCGATAACAATGGTTGTTCTGTTTTGCATCAGTTCATCCATCGCCTGCTGAATCAGGTGTTCTGACTCTGAGTCGAGGGAGCTGGTAGCTTCATCCAGAACAAGTATGGCAGGGTTTTTAAGTATAGCCCTGGCAATTGCTATACGCTGCCGCTGGCCGCCGGATAATTTTATACCCCGCTCACCTACCAGTGTATCCAACCCTTCCGGGAAAGACTGAATAAAATTCCAGGCATTTGCTTTTTGAGTAGCAGCTATGATCTCCTCTTCAGTTGCTTCTGGTCGGCCGTAAGCTATATTTTCGCGTATGGTACCGCCAAATAATAAAACCTCCTGCGGTACTATGCCAATATTGGCTCGTAAAGTTGTCAGGCTCATGTCACGGATATCCTGTCCGTCTACCAGAATCTGGCCGCTGCTTACATCATAAAAGCGCATCAGCAGTTGCACAATGGTAGATTTTCCTGCACCACTAGGGCCAACCAACGCAATTTTCTCGCCTGATTGTATGGTAAAGTTAATATCGTGGAGCACCTCTACATCGGTACGGGTAGGGTAGGAGAAGGCTACCTGATTGTAGGAAATGGCACCGGCTACTTTAGGTATCTCATGCAGCGGTGTCTGTACCTGGTTAGTAGGCTCGATCGGTTCTTCTAAAATTTCAAGTACCCGTTCGGTTGCACCCAGCGCCGATTGTACTTTGCCATACAGTTCACCCAAACCACCTACCGATGCACCTATAAACACTGTAAACATGACAAAGGTAAGAAGTTCGCCAGCCGATAATTCCTGGTTTTGTACCAGCGTAGCTCCGTACCAAAGCACCAGGATTATACCGCCAAATAAACCAACTATAATAAAGGTGATAAACGCACCACGGTAGTTAGCCGCAGAAAGGGCTGTTTTAACAGCTTTATTTAAAGTGGTTTTATAGCGGTTTACTTCAAACAATTCGTTCGTAAAAGCCTTTACCGTGTTAATAGCCTGCAGCGTTTCTTCTACAATGATGTTGGTATTGGCAAGCTCGTCCTGTGTCTTTTTGGAAAGCGTTTTAATCCTGCGCCCAAAAACCAGCGCTAAAGCTACCAGCACAGGAAACGTTGCCAGCATAAAGAGCGAAAGCTTGGTAGAAAGCCAGAGAATGAATGCAACGCCTACAATAAGTGTGGTTAACTGACGGAACAGTTCGGCCAGAGTAATAGACATGGCATCCTGTACCTGGGCCACATCGGTGGTAATGCGACTGGTAATTTCGCCAACACGCCTTTTCTCAAAAAAAGAGATGGGCAGCATCATGAATTTACTATACAGGTCGCGGCGGATATCAGCTACGGCATTCTCACTTACCTGCGCGAAAAAATACACCCTGAAAAAAGAAAAAATGCCCTGGAGCAGAATAATAGCGAAAAGAGCCAGGGAAATAACGTTGATATCCTGGATAAACCAATCAGAAGTGCCTGTTGCCGCATCTACTAACTTACCTGCAAACAGGGGAAACCCCATAAAGGTAAGACTGGAAAACACTAGAAAAATCAGGCCGATAATAAACTTGAATTTATAAGGGGCGATGTACTTAAATATCTGAAGGCCACGTTGGAAGCTTTCTTTGCTAATTTTTTTTCTTCCTTCACTGCTCTGTTCTCCACCAGGCCCGAATCCGCGTTTTGCCATTAATAAAATTGTTGTTATTGCTATAGAAATGCTGCCTTTGTGTTGGCTTAACGCGAAGGCAGCAAAGGGTTTGTGCTATTACAACAGCTATAGCGTTATAAAAATGCCACTTCCCCCAAAAATCTTACAAAGGTAAACATTCTGCTGAAATGGGAGTAGTGTGTTGTGCTGTTTTAAAGCAAGTAAAGTGATAGCTGTGCGGAGGTGTTTGTTATTACTATTGTAAAAATAAAAAGCCCGGAGCAGCCATAAGCGCTCCGGGCTTTTTATGTGGTATGTACACATGTTAAGCGATGCTCAGCTTAATCATATTAGTACGTTTTTCTTCGTTAAGCGGCATGCTGGCTGTGTTGATGAATACATCGCCTTGCTCCAGGTAACCAGCTTTTACCAGTATTTGTTTGATATCAGCTATGGTAGCATCTGTCGATTCAAATTTATCATAGTAGAAACCACGGATACCCCACACCAGGTTCAGGATGTTAAGCAGGCGGTGATTTTCTGTGAAGATAAACACATCGGACTTCGGACGGTGCTTGGTGATCTGGAAAGCAGTATAACCGGATTTGGTCATACCTATAATGGCACGTGCATTGGTGTCATGGGCCAGATGACAGGCATTTGCCACCAGGCTATCGTTGTAGAACGTTTCTGAGCTTGCGTTCAGTTTGTAGTTCTTATTATAGATATTGGTTGCATTGCGCTCAACCGATCGGATGGTCATGTTCATAGAACGGATTGTCTCGATCGGATAGGCACCTACCGCTGTTTCGGCGCTAAGCATTACTGTGTCGGCTCCGTCTATTACGGCGTTGGCTACGTCGTTTGTCTCGGCACGGGTTGGGCGAGGGTTCACAATCATACTTTCCATCATCTGGGTAGCCACGATAACAGGTTTTCCTGCCTCGTTACATTTAGCCACCAGCATTTTCTGGATCATAGGCACCTGCTCCATCCCAACTTCAACACCCAGGTCACCACGGGCAACCATGATAGCGTCTGTCGCCTCTATAATTTCATCGATATTGGTAATAGCTTCCGGCTTCTCTATTTTAGCGATTACACGGGTATCTTTACCTCTTTCGCTAATGATCTTCTTGATTTCGTAGATATCTTCTACACGGCGAACAAAAGAAAGCGCCACCCATTCTACATCGTTGTCAAGACCGAAGTGCAGGTCTTCCACGTCTTTCTCTGTCATAGACGGAGCAGATACCTTGGAATCAGGCAGGTTGATGCCTTTACGCGGCTTCACAATGCCACCGTAAATAACCTCAGCCTCTACCGTCATGTCTTTGTCGGTGCTGATAACCACCAGCTCCAGTTTGCCGTCATCCAGCAAGATGCTGTGGCCGGGCTCAACGTCTTTTGCCAGGTCTTTATAGATCGTAGAAAGTCTGTCGGCAGTAGTAATAGAGCCGTCGCAAACCAGTTTTATGCGCTGGCCTTCTTTAATTTCGATACCACCGTTTTCTACATCACCCAGTCGGATTTTAGGACCCTGTAAGTCCTGCACTAAGCAGACATTGGTCTCATACTGCTTGTTTATTTCGCGAACAAAATCAATAACCTTCTGGTGCTCAGAATAAGCACCATGAGAAAAGTTAAGGCGAAAAGCGTCTACGCCTTCCTGTACCAGGGCCAAAAGACGCTCGTACGTGTTACTGGCCGGGCCTATGGTTGCGAGTACTTTCGTCTTGTTAAAAGATATTTCCATGTTTATAATAGAAGGTTTTCCTTAAATTTAAGTGTTAGTGGATCAAATTGCTTAACATATTGTATGAGCGAAATGCGCTGTAATTTTTTTATGAGCTCCTGCGGGTACAACTGCTGCAATGCACCTGTAACCTGCAATATATAATCATATTCTTTCATGTCGGGCAGCAGGAATGGTTTTTTTAATGTATTAAAACCTAGTGCTCTGTTCCGGAAAAGCCTCACGGTGCTAAATTCGCTACTATAAAGGTAATTAGCAATAACTAGTTGATTTTTGCCCGTTAAATCATAATAAATATCCTGTTTTTTTATTAAATGAATATCTAAAAGCCTATTTAACGCCCAGGCAAGCTTATATTCTTTGCAGGGAGAAACCATACCATACAGGTCAAAGTTATACTCGTGCTCCACGTCCAGGTACAGTGTTTTCATGGCATGTAGTCTAATGGTTCCAAATGTAAGAAGCTCTGAGCGCAAATGCGCAGATTATGCCTAAAACTTTTATTAGAGCAATTTTTTTTGACATTGTCTTTTGAAAGTTATTTCTTTGCACTGTGTTTTAATAAACTATAAGAAAAAATGTCAGAAATCGCAGAAAAAGTAAAAGCTATCATCATCGATAAGCTGGGCGTTGAAGAGTCAGAGGTTACTCCAGAGGCTAGCTTCACAAACGATCTTGGTGCTGATTCACTAGATACTGTTGAGCTTATCATGGAATTTGAGAAAGAGTTCAACGTATCTATTCCAGATGATCAGGCCGAAAATATTGCTACAGTAGGTCAGGCTATTAGCTACTTGGAAGAGCACGCTAAGTAATATCCCTCCTTACCCTGATTTAATTTAGTATAAACATTTTTACTATCTATCCTCTACGAACAGCTTATGGAGCTTAAGAGAGTTGTAGTTACTGGGCTGGGCGCACTCACACCAGTTGGAAATACTGTTTCCGGTTATTGGAACGGATTGATCAATGGTGTGAGTGGCGCTGCGCCTATTACAAGGTTTGATGCAAGCAAGTTCAAGACCCAATTTGCCTGTGAAGTAAAAGGATACGAAGCTGAAAATTACTTCGACCGCAAAGAGGCCCGTAAAATGGACCTCTTCTCACAATTTGCCATGGTAGTAGCCGATGAGGCTGTGCAGGATGCCAATCTGACTGACAGTAACCTGGATGTAAGCCGTATAGGCGTTATCTGGGGTTCTGGAATCGGTGGCCTGCGTACTTTCCAGGAAGAGTGTGTGAACTTCGCAAACGGTGACGGTACTCCTCGTTTCAACCCATTCTTCATCCCGAAGATGATTGCTGACATTAGTGCTGGCCATATCTCTATCAAGTATGGTTTCCGCGGTCCTAATTTTGTGACTGTGTCTGCCTGCGCTTCTGCCACAAACGCTATTATAGACTCCTTTAACTATATCCGTCTGGGTATGGCCGATGCCATCGTGACCGGTGGCTCCGAGGCTGCAGTTACGGAAGCTGGTGTTGGCGGGTTTAACGCTTTAAAGGCACTTTCTGAGCGAAACGATTCTCCTGAAACTGCTTCCAGGCCTTTCGACAAAGACCGTGATGGTTTTGTGTTGGGCGAAGGAGCCGGTGCCCTTATTCTGGAAGAGTATGAGCATGCAAAGGCACGTGGCGCAAAGATTTACGCTGAGGTAATTGGTGGAGGCATGTCAGCTGACGCTTATCATATTACAGCTCCGCATCCGGATGGGTTAGGTGCTCTTAATGTGATGAAGAATGTGCTGCGCGATGCTAACATCAAACCGGAAGAAGTAGACTATATCAACGTACACGGTACTTCTACTCCTTTAGGTGATGTGAGCGAAACCAAAGCTATTCAGCAGGTATTCGGCGACCATGCCTACAAGCTGAATATCAGTTCTACCAAGTCTATGACTGGCCACCTGTTAGGTGCAGCTGGTGCTATCGAGGCTATTGCTTCTATTATGGCTATCCAGAACAATATCGTACCGCCAACCATCAATCACTTCACCGACGACGAAAGCTTCGACAGCGGCCTTAACTTTACATTTAATAAAGCGCAGGAGCGCGAAGTAAAGGTAGCGCTAAGCAATACGTTTGGATTTGGCGGTCATAATACTTCTGTTATCTTCAGACAACTGAACGACTAGTGTTTGGTCCAATTAAACCAGTACGGCGCTTTTATCATAGCTTATTTACAAGAGATAAAGAATTAGTGCGCGCCGTTTCTGGTATTATTGGCTCCACTCCCGATAATATCAGGCTCTATAAACTTGCCCTCACACATACTTCGTTTGCGCGCCAGTCTGCTGCCGGCAAACATGAAACCAATGAGCGGCTGGAGTTTTTAGGGGATGCTGTATTAGGAGCCGTCGTAGCAGAACACCTTTTTAATAAATTCCCTTACGAAGACGAGGGTTTTCTGACGGAGATTCGTTCGCGCATTGTGAACAGGGAATCTCTGAACCATATTGCCCTGAAAGTGGGCCTGAACCTGCTTGTAAAAGTAGATACCACAACGCATGGTGGTATGCGGCATAAGTCGGTTAATGGCAACGCTTTAGAAGCGCTGGTGGGTGCTGTTTACCTGGACAAAGGCTATGACAGAACCCGCCTGTTTATCCTGAACAAGCTCATCAAGCCACATGTAGACCTGCATCAGCTGGTGAATACAACTGCCAACTTTAAGAGCAAGCTGATTGAGTGGGCCCAAAGCCAGAACAAAGAAGTGCGTTTCGAAATTGTGAAGCGTAAGCAACAGGGCAACACGACTGAGTTTACATCCGAAGTTTACGTAGACGATAAGCCCATCGCCATAGGAGAAGGCCTTTCCAAGAAAAAAGCAGACCAGGCTGCTGCAGAAAAGAGCCTGGAGATCCTGCAAATCAAGTAATAGCTTTTTCCTTAGCCTTTCTGAATACCTGCTATATAGACAACGATAGTCTGTTCTGGAATTAGAGCCTTCCATTGTTCAATTCTAAGATAGAAAAAAGTCGTGCGTCTTGTGTCTTGATACTTGTGTCTGTTTCCAAAAAAGATGCAATTTCAATTTTCGATAAGTCAGGATGCAGTCTATAGTATGTATGTCCTTTCTCTCGGAGTGACACCCTTCCGGATTCCAATAATAGGTTATGACACGATCTATGCCTCTTCAAATCTAATATGCAAAATTCTGTATTTAAGCTTTAACTATTAACTTGCTACGGTATAGTTGCGTTATAGAAGCTCATGGAAGAAACTAAACTGCTTTTAGCAGGTGCTGCCCTAAACCAGACGCCCATAGACTGGGAAAGAAACCTGCAAAACATAAAGGATGCCATTACAGAGGCCATTTCAAATAAAGTTGACATACTGCTGCTGCCTGAGCTCTGCATTACCGGCTATGGTTGCGAAGATCTTTTCCTGAGTCCCTGGCTTGCAGAAGAAGCTTTCGAAAAGCTGCTCCAGGTAAAAGAATGGTGTGAAAACATTACCGTTTGCCTGGGCGTGCATGTAATTATCGGCCTGGATGTGTATAATACAGCCTGCGTTATCAAGAACAAACAAATTGTTGGCTTTACAGCCAAGCAGTTTCTTGCCCGCGATGGCGTGCATTATGAACCGCGGTGGTTTACACCCTGGCCGGCCCACCAGGTATCTGAATTCGAAATGTTTGGCCAGCGCTACCAGATCGGAGATATCATTTATGAAGAAAAAGGGGTAAAGTATGCCTTTGAGATCTGCGAAGATGCATGGCGGCCAAACCGACCGGCTGAGCGCCATATGCAGAAAGGGGTACAGCTAATTCTAAACCCCAGTGCCAGCCACTTTGCCTTAAGTAAAACTGATTTACGTTACAGGCTGGTGGTAGAAGCATCTAAAAAATACCAGTGTGCTTACTTGTACGCCAATTTGTTAGGTAATGAAGCCGGTCGCATGATCTACGACGGGGAAGTGCTGATTGCGCAAAACGGCAAGCTGATTCGCCGTAACGACCTGCTCTGCTTTAAGGATGTGGATATGGAGTGTGCCGAAGTATGCTTTGGCGAAAACCCTACGATAGAGGAAACAATAGAATACCTGCCCCCGATCGATGAAAACAAAGAAGTAATTGCTGCTTTAAGCCTGGCTTTGTTCGACTATATGCGCAAAAGCTATAGCCGTGGCTTTGTGCTGTCGTTAAGCGGAGGAGCCGACTCTTCGTTATGTGCGGTGGCGGTGGCCGAAATGGTGCGGCGTGGGGTCGAAAGCCTGGGCGTACTGGGTTTTGTGGCTAAATCGCGGATGTTTTCACTTCGGGAAACAGCTATATTCGAAGATATGCCCGAAGAGCAGGCGGTAAGGGCGCTGGTTGGCCGTATGTTGGTTTGTGCTTATCAGGGCACGGTGAACTCATCAGACGATACCTATAATTCGGCCAAAGGACTTGCTGATTCTATAGGTGCTGTGTTCCATAGCTGGACGATAGACGATGAAGTGGTAGGCTATACTTCTAAAATTGAAAGTGCCATTGAACGACGCCTGACGTGGGAAAACGATGACCTGACGCTGCAGAACATACAGGCCAGGGTACGTGCTCCTGCCATCTGGATGCTGGCGAATATTCATGGAGCCTTGCTAATGGCAACATCTAACAGGAGTGAGGCGGCAGTAGGCTATGCTACCATGGACGGCGATACTGCCGGCGGTATTTCTCCTATTGCGGGTATCGATAAAGCCTTTATCCGGCAGTTGCTGATCTGGATGCAGCTGGAACTTGGCTATGAGGGATTGCAGTATGTAAACCAGTTGCAACCTACAGCTGAGTTGCGCCCGGCATCAGAAGCCCAAACCGACGAAAAAGACCTGATGCCATACGAGATTCTGAACACCATAGAGCGCTATGCTTTTTACGACAGGCTATCACCGGTACAGGTACAGGAAAAATTGATAAGCGAGGGTATAGCCGATTCAGAAAAGGCGCAGCAATACATCGAGAAGTTTTATAAGTTATGGTCCCGTAATCAGTGGAAACGCGATCGGTATGCCCCGTCTTTCCATCTCGACGATTATAACCTGGACCCTCGCAGCTGGCTCCGTTTCCCTATTGTAAGCGGAGGCTTCAGAGACGAATTAGAGAAGTTGAAAAGCAGCGGGGAGATTTAACCGCGGTTGGAACTGATTTTTATACATAAAGCAGGCACGGCAGCCTTTTTACCGTGCCTGCTTTTGTTTTGTAGTATCTTTTTTTACCTATATTATTTATTGTAACTTTGAACAGACTTCTTTTTATGCTATGAATATATTAGACTATATAACCTGGACTGTTGAGCCTGAGATCTTCAGTATTGGTTTTTTAACTGTTCGGTGGTATGGGTTATTTTTTGCCCTTGCTTTTGTCTTTGGTCAGATTATTATCTCCAGAATATATGTGGCTGAAGGACGTACCGAAGGTGATGTAGACGTGCTGACGCTCTATATGATTATCGGTACCGTGATAGGTGCCCGTTTAGGCCATACCCTTTTTTATGCTCCCGACTATTACCTGAGCAATCCGATTGAGATACTCAAGATATGGGAAGGCGGCCTGGCCAGCCATGGTGCTACTATTGGCATTTTGCTGGCACTCTGGTTGTTCAGCCGGAAGCAGAAATTTGATTACATGTGGGTGCTCGATCGTATTGTAATTGTAGTGGCTTTAGGCGGCACATTTATCCGTTTGGGCAACCTGATGAATTCCGAGATAATTGGCAGGCCCGCAGATTTGCCCTGGGCCTTTAAGTTTGTAAACAACCATGAAATTATAAATGGTGTAGCCGCATCTGCCGATCCGCGCCATCCCACACAGCTTTATGAAGCACTGGCAGCATTCCTGCTTTTTGTATTACTTTACTGGCTATGGAAGAAGTATAAAAGTGCCCTGCCTCGTGGTTTGCTTTTCGGAATTTTTGTAACAGTGCTGTTCACCTTCCGTTTCCTGGTAGAGTTTCTGAAGGAAAACCAGGAGAAGTTCGAAGATGAGCTTGCCTTAAACATGGGGCAGTTGCTCAGTATTCCTTTAATCCTGGTGGGCCTGTTTATTTTGTTAAAAGTATGGCAAAAGCCAAGGCCAGGTTTACCTGGAGGAAGAATAGCCGCTGTAGAAAAAAGATAATACGCATCAAAAGCAAAAGCCCGCATTGGAATACCAATGCGGGCTTTTGCTTTTGATGCGCCTGTGCCTCTGAATTAACAGCTATGGCGGGCTTAGCTTGTATTGGTACAGGCTGCCGCTCTCGCTTGTCATGATAAGCGTGTTGGCATCTATAAAGTCTACAGCTTCTGTCTGGCCTGTACCTGATAGATCTATCTCTTTATAATCGCCTTTGTAAAATGCTGCCGGATCATCTACATTGCGGAAGAGGTGTAGCTTTTCGTTACTTACAAGCGCCACTTTATCTGCTTCCGGACTTATGGAGGCACCTGTTATCTGCGTTTGTAATTTATGGCTTCCCAATAGCTTAGCCTTATAGTTTCCCGGCTGATCGGGTAGCTGGTAAATTTTGGCTGTTTCCTTACGGCCTCTGTCTTTCGAAATCAGGTACAGGCTACCATCATGCCAGAAGATAGCTTCACAATCAAAGTTCATTTCTTTTTTAGAAGGCGGATATTCTTCCTGGTCTTCATAGGTAAAACGAATGGCTTCAGCTTTTGACGGATTATTGAGACTCGTTTTATAGATTGCCAGCTCTTTCCGCTTGTTGGCGTTATTGCCCGTGTCGGCTATATACAAGTTTCCTTTATTGTCTTTGGCCAGATCTTCCCAATCTACATTCGGTACGTTCAGTTTGAACGTTTTTACAATCTTACCTTCGCTGGATAACTGGTAAAGCTGAGGCTTATTGCCGGCATCGTTATGGGTCAGAAACTGCCCCTGTTCGGGAAGTGCAACTATACCGGAGCTTTCTTTTACTTCTTCAGGAAGAGGAGCCAGGATTTCGAGGGTCTCAGAAACAGAATCGCTTGGCGGTTCCAGAAGTTTATCCTTAAAGGCAAAGAATATCAGTGCCAGAACCGATAAAAAGATAGCCGTAACTATTAATGTAAGTTTCATCTCTTCAGTATCCTGAATTTATCAACAGGAGGAATGTTATAACGTTAAGTACGTATAGCAGGTTTATAACGCATACCTCATTTGCATTTTTGAATAAAGAAAAGTAAGCAGATAAGCAGATTGTCCGGATAAAAGGCTAAGAATTATACATGAATGTTAAAAAGATAAAAGAAACCTGTTTATATGTGTCAGACCTAGACAGGTGCAAAGCTTTTTATAGTAAACAGCTGGGATTCGAATTAATTGGAGAAGTGAAAAACAGGCACGTTTTTTTCAGAGCGGGAGAATCAGTTTTACTTTGCTTTAACCCGATCGAATCCGGGAAAGGAGGAACGTTGCCCCCTCACGATGGGGCAGGGCAATTACACCTGGCATTTGAAGTAACAAAAGCTGATTACGCAGACTGGAAGCAGAAGCTCACTGCCTCAGGTATACCCATGGAGCAGGAGTTCGACTGGGGAGACGGATTTCTTTCCTTTTACTTCAGAGATCCGGATAATCACCTGCTGGAATTTGTGATGGAGGGAATGTGGGAGAGGTAGCTCGGCCAATTTCAGAACGACAAGGGCGCCATGCAGGTAGTTCTTTGTGCTTACTAGAAAACAAGCAGCTAAACAGGAAAGAAGCCTTGGGTTTGGAGCGCAAGGCGTGTGTTGGGAAAGTGTTATTTCAGGCTTTTTAGCGTTTCCGCATCTATGGCGTGCTTGCCATCAAAAGTAATTACAGTGGGCGCTATACCCAGTTGGCTTAGTACTGCCTCCTGCTGTTTCAGCGACTCCGGAGTTATAAATTCATCTTGCGTACCATACACCAGTATAGTAGAGATTGTTTGAAAAGCTTCTTTGCTGGCAGAGAAATCGATGTCTGCCGGGAAAGCACCTGCCCAAAGTATAAGCCGATGGCAAATGCCTTGCCGGGAAGAAAGCCAGCGGCAAACAGTTGCGCAGCCCTGCGAAAAACCAAGCACAGTAATGTGCACATTTTCGGGTAGTTGCCGCAAAAGCGTTTGCTGCAGCAGCGTCAGGTAAGCTTCCTGGTCTTCTATTTCAGAAATACGGTCTTCTTTCGTCATCCAGGTAGCGCCTACACGTCCGGAAAAGCCGTTCAGGTAAAACCTGGATAAAGCCTCCGGGGCTACTATCATCGTCTCCGCATCGTCTAAAATACTGAAATGCCGCAAGAAATAGCGTGCCAGCTGGCCATAGCCATGGCAAACAATCCAGAGGCGGCATATTTTTTCAGAAGGAGTACCTAAAGTATAATAGCGTGCCGTGCGTGGTACCACCAGCTGCTGTTCCTGCATGTGCTTCTAGCTGTTAATTGTGTATGAAAGTGTTGCGAACCGGGTATCAATAGCGCTGAATTAACTACTGCTAAAGATGATCTTTGGTAAACTGGAAAGGCAGCAGATCTGCCACACTACGTAAGCGGTAATATTTACCGTCTGCAGCCTGTAGCAGTACTGGTATAGCCTGTTGCTGCTTATACTCATATTCGGCCATAACCTGGCGGCAGGCCCCGCATGGCATGGCAGGCAAAAATTCCATGCTGCTTCTGCGGCGTGCTGTTACAGCGATCATCTTTATCTTTTGGTTCGGATAATTAGCGCTTAACGCAAATAAAGCCGTACGTTCCGCGCAGAGCCCCGAAGGATAGGCTGCATTTTCCTGGTTGCTGCCTTTAAACATGGTGCCGTCTTCCAGTACCAAAGCAGCACCTACTAAAAAGTTGGAATAGGGGGCGTAGGCATGATTGGCAGCCTCTTGTGCCAGCTGCATCGCCTGTTTTTCCTGTTCGCTCAGTTCTGCTGCCGAGTCGAGTACATCTATCGTAATTTGTAAGTTTAGCTCACTAGCCATTTATTCCTTCTAGGTTAAAAAATAGGAAAAGGGCTTTAAATTTAAGGGAATATTCTGATAAAACCACATATTCGTTTACCTTAAGCAAAAACCACTAATTACCGTTTCGTACTATGAAAACTATTCTGCTGCTTGGTGCCGGCCGCTCTGCCTCTGTTCTGATCAATTATCTGTTGCAGCATGCTGTGCAGGAGCAGTGGCAGGTGCGCATTGGAGATACAGTGGTTGGGCATTTACAGGAGCTTGTGAAGCATTTACCCTTTGCACAAGCCTTTGTTTTTGATGTGCAGCATGCGGCACAGCTTTCAGAAGAAACAGGCAAGGCTGACCTGGTGATATCCTTGCTTCCGGCAGCATTTCACATCGTAGTCGCACGGGAATGTGTAAAGCAGGGGAGACACCTGATAACGGCATCTTATGTAACACCGGAACTTAAAGCGTTAGAGCAGGAGGCACAGCAGAAGCAGGTAATTATATTAATGGAATGCGGCTTAGATCCGGGCATTGATCACATGTCGGCTATGGCGGTGGTACATCGTTTGCAGGCGTTGGGAGCAAAACTCTTGTCTTTTAAATCTTACACTGGCGGGTTGCTGGCACCCGAATCTGATAAAAATCCCTGGCACTATAAATTTACCTGGAACCCACGCAATGTGGTACTGGCAGGGCAGGGTACAGCAAAATACATCCGGAATGGGGCATACAAGTACATTCCGTACCATCACCTGTTTACCCGCACAGACCAGTTATTTATAGAAGATTACGGGGAGTTTGAAGGCTATGCCAACCGTGATTCCCTTAGCTACAGAGATGTGTATGGGTTGCACATGATACCGACTATGTTGCGGGGCACTTTGCGGCGGAAAGGCTTTTGTGAAGCCTGGCATGTATTTGTGCAACTTGGCCTAACCGATGATAGCTACCTGCTGGAAGGTTCCGGCTCCATGACCTACAGAAGTTATGTGGAAGCTTTCCTGCCTCCGGCTTCGGGTGCTGCACAAACCATACAGCAGCGCCTGGCGCAGTATCTGGAGATAGAAGAAGCTTCCGATATCATGCACAAGCTCGCCTGGCTGAATTTGTTTGAAGAAATTCCCGTAGCATTAGCGAGTGCCACACCTGCCCAGGTACTGGAAAAAGTCCTGAAAGAGAAGTGGACCTTAGCGCCAACCGATAAGGATATGATTGTGATGCAGCACCTGTTTGAGTATGAGTGGAAGGGGGAGCATCGGGAATTAACTGCCACGCTGGTTGTGCCCGGAGATGATACCGTGCAAACAGCGATGGCTAAAACAGTAGGCTTGCCGGTAGGTATACTGGCAAAACTGCTGCTGCAGGGCAGGGTAAAACAGCATGGCGTTGTAATCCCGGTTTCGCCGGAACTATACGAACCTGTACTGGCGGAGCTGAAGAGCTACGGGATTAACTTTAAGGAGCGTGATCGTCTAAAAGAAGTTTAAAGCCCGGACCGGATAAGTTTTGCTGCCACTTCTACGCAATTGTCCCGGCTTCAAAAGATAAGATAATAATTGCGGAGCAGCTCTGTAAAATCCGCTGTATAGGTTGTTTTGTCTTTTTCCCGAATGGCTATTTGCTTTATAGCCGGAGATGTGGCCGGTGTAGCACTGTATGTTTGAATGTGGCGGATGCATTTGCCACCAATAGAGGTATAAACAGCCAACGTTTCCTGCAGGTACAGGAGGTGATAGGTGGCTAGTTTTGCAAAATGTTCTGCTTCTGAAGGAGGTAGTAAAAGATAGAGCCTGCCAGCTGGGGCCAGGTGTTCTTGTGCAAAGGAAAGTATATCTTCAAAAAGCAGGTCACCGGTGTGTTTAGCGGTGTTTCTGGCGCTGTTGTCAGACTTGAGGGATGACAGGAAAAACGGCGGATTAGAAAGTATGACATCATACTGCTGCTGGCTATGTTGTGCATACTCCTGTAAACTGGCCGGTATAAGTTTTAAGCGATCGGGCCAGGGGCTTCCGGCAAAGTTTTCTGTGGCCTGTACCTGTGCCTCCGGGTTAATTTCTACAGCCTCTACCAAAGCCGAAGAGCGCTGGGCCGCCATAAGCGAAAGTAAACCTGTACCCGCACCAATGTCTAAAATGCGCTTTGCCTGCGCTACATCTATGTAAGCTCCGAATAAACAGGAATCGGTACATACCTTCATGGCGCAAGATTCCTGCTCCACCTTAAACTGCTTAAACTGGAAATAGCTGTTTGGCATTTCTACTTCGAGTTATACAGGCCTGACTCAAAGCCTTCGTCTATCAGTAAGTTTGGTGAAAGGGCGCTGGCCACTGCTAATTCATCGCATCGCTCGTTTTCCGGATGCCCAGCATGCCCTCGTATCCAGACGAACTTTACATGATGCTTAGGATAAATCCTGAGAAATCGGCCCCAAAGGTCGCCATTTGCTTTGCCTGCAAATCCTTTTTTCTGCCAGCCAAATACCCAGCGCTTTTCCACGGCATCAACTACATATTTGGAATCGGAGAAGATGGTTACAGGAATCCCTGGTTTTGTAATGGCCTCCAAACCCACTATCACAGCCAATAGCTCCATGCGGTTATTGGTGGTTTTACGAAATCCTGCACTCAGTTCTTTTACATGTTGCTTCCACCGCAGTATAACACCATAACCTCCCGGGCCCGGGTTTCCACGTGAAGCTCCATCTGTAAAAAGTTCGATCATGAATTTATAATTTGTGAATTTAAAGATAATACGATTTGGGAATAAGAAGATTTAAAGTTGCTGCTTCCTTTTAAGTTCATAAATGATGCGTGGGAACTATATGGGAAACTGTTTTAGGAAATAAAATCAAAAAGATGAACAGGTTTCTGCAGAACAGGTCAATTCCCTCATCTTCAAATTTCTTAATCTTACAAAGGTAGATTGCTTTTAAAAAGTTTAATGGCAATGGCCAGAAGAATGATACCGAAAACTTTGCGAAGTATGTTGGCTCCTGCTTTGCCAAGCTTACGCTCTAACCAACCGGACGCTTTCAGGACCAGGTATACAAAAACCAGGTTGATAATTATTCCTATCAATACATTGGGCAAGGCATAGGCCGCCCTGAGTGAGAGCAGGGTGGTCATGGTGCCGGCTCCCACGATAAGCGGAAAAGCCAGGGGTACTATAGAGCCGCTTTTAATATCCGGATCCGTATGAAAAAAGTCTTTGCCTAAAATCATTTCCAGGCCGATCAGGAAAATAATGATCGCACCTGCCATCGCGAATGATTGAAAATCGATGCCAAAAAGCTGCAGAATACCGTCGCCTACAAACAGGAAAACAATCATCAGAATACCTGAAACAATGGTGGCCTTCTCTGATTCTATTCTTCCTTCCCGTTTGCGCAAGTCTATGATAATAGGAATGGAGCCCAGTATATCGATCACAGCAAAAAGAATGAGTGTAACAGAAGCAATTTCCTTAAAATTGAGCATAGAGGTGTTTCTAAATCTGGTGGATGTTGTACTGCTAAAAACGATACTGGCCGTTTTTACCTACGTTGCTGCAAAGGTAGGATTTAAGCGTAATAGTGCAGGAAAAAACGCTTCAGTTCTTCGTACTCTTCGTCGAGAATAGCCGGGAAATTGGCAACCCGAACTGTATTGCGGGCCCATAAGCCATAGCCATTGCCCAGGCGGATATTATGGTGAAGCGCCCGTTTCTTTATGTCATCAATCAGCCGCTCATTGCCTTGCAGGGCAAGCACTGTTTTTGATCTCACCTCTTCGTTTTCAATTAAGAACTGGAAATCGGCAAACTGGCTAAAGAATGTATACAAATCGGCAGCTCTGTCTGTCAGCGCCTTATCGATTGTTTTTACAATGGGTCTGTCTTCGAGTATGCGCCTGATCAGGTAAATACCCAGGGTGTTGGGGGTATAGGTAGTCTGGTGGTTCAGCATTTTTTCATACATAAACACCAGGCTATTATAATGAACCCGCTCCGCAATCTGCTTGGCACGGAAAATGGCTCTTGGAGAGCAAGCCATAACAGCCAGCCCGGGAGGAAGACCGAAGCACTTCTGAACAGAGGCAAACCAGATATCGGCTTTAATCAGCTTCAGGTTGAGCCCTGCCATCGAAGAAGTGGCGTCTACCGCAATCAGTGCATTGCGGAAACGGTTCTGCAGGTTTAAAATAGTAGTTGCGGAAACCTGCGTTCCGTTGGAAGTTTCGTTCTGGGTAAAGCAGATCAGCTCTGTATCAGAACTGATCTCCAACTGCGATACAGGCATCTCCTCGTTTATGCCAAACCGGAAACCCTCTGATTTAGGACGCAGCCGTCTGGCATATTCGCACCACTTCTCACCGAAAGAGCCGTTGTAAATATGAAAGCTCTTTTCTTTGGTAAGGCTCTGGATCAGGATTTCCCAGCACTCCGTGGCAGAGGAAGCAAAGAAGATGTAATAATCCTGGGGAATGTTTAGCTTCTGCTTTAATAAACTTACTGTTTCGCGGGTGAGTTGGACAAACTGTTCTCCTCTGTGCGGCGTACCCAGGAATCCCTCGTCGTAGGCATCTACCATGTAGCTGCGCACTTCGGGATATACTTTAGAAGGGCCTGGGTAAAAATTAAGCATATTGGTTTTGAGTCTAAATATAGCTTATAGGCTATATAAATTTCAGAGTTGCTAAAGACGTATATTGAACGGCTGTTGTTACGATTTATTCGAATTAAATCCGATTGATTTTGGTTTTAGACGCTCAAAGTGCTGTAAAGCAAGGCGATAACTTTCTAAGCCAAAACCACTGATGCTGCCTGTGCAGTAAGGTGCTAACATGCTTTTGTGCCGGAAAGCTTCACGTGCAAATACATTGGAAATATGCACCTCTACTACAGGTGTTTCAATAGCCCGGATGGCATCAGAAATAGCTACCGACGTATGCGTATATGCCCCTGCATTAAACACAATGCCTTTATAATCGCTGAAGCCAACTTCATGCAGTTTGTCTATCAGAGTACCCTCTGTATTTGATTGAAAGTAAACCAGTTCCAGTGATGGGAAAGCCTCTTTCAGTTCCTCAAAATAATCTTCGAAAGAACGACTGCCATACACAGATTTTTCGCGGGTACCTAATAGGTTCAGGTTTGGTCCGTTTAAGATGAGTATCTTCATAGTTCAGCGCCCAAGGCGGGTTAAGCATATTATCCTGGCGCAAAGTTAAGGATTAACTATCTTTGTATTATCATAGTATGAAGAGTTAAATTAAAGGATTTCGATAAAGGATTTTGTGACACAAGACTTCAATCTTTGGGTGGCGAAACAGGATGGGTTGCTGTAACAGGACATTAGGTACAAAGTGCGATACAACGTGTTGAAAATCATGGTTGATTTGTGCAAGCTTCCAAAGGTGAGTAAAAAAGTTTGTGTCTTTTGTTCTTTGTCAAAGGGCCTTTTCGTCTTATGGCCAAATAAATATGAACTGGAATATCTGTATAAAGCAGTTTGAGCAATACCTGCGGCTGGAGAAATCGCTGTCGGGGAATTCTGTAGAAGCTTATCTGCGGGACATTCGTAAACTGACGGATTTCCTGGATATAAAAAAGCTGCAGGTGCAGCCAGAGCAGGTAACGCCGGCTATACTGCGGGATTTCCTGGAGTGGATCACAGAGCTGGGCATGACGGTGCATTCGCAGGCTCGGACGCTCTCAGGCATCAGGGCTTTCTATAAGTTCCTGATTATGGAGGATATGATTGCTGTAGATCCCTCTGATACCATAGAGGCCCCTAAACTGGACAGGAAGCTTCCGGATACCTTAAGCTTTTATGAGATTGATCAGCTGCTGTCTTCCATAGATTTATCTACGCCAGAGGGTACGCGCAACAGGGCCATTATTGAAACACTGTATAGCTCAGGCTTAAGGGTTTCGGAGCTGCTGGACCTGAAACTGAGCAACCTGTACGAAGACATGGGGTTTTTAAAAGTAGCAGGCAAAGGCGATAAAGAGCGGCTGGTACCAATCGGGCGTGATGCACTAAAGCACATCAGGTTATACAAAGAAGGGGTACGCTGCCACCTTAAAATTAAGAAAGGGCATGAAGATATTGTGTTCCTGAACCGCAGGGGAGCAAAGCTGACACGGGTAATGGTGTTTACAATTATCAAAGACCTGGCTGCTAAAGCCGGTATCGATAAGCAGGTAAGCCCCCATACCTTCCGCCATTCGTTTGCCACGCATCTGATTGAGGGCGGTGCCGACCTGCGTGCAGTACAGGAAATGCTGGGGCACGAGTCTATTACCACCACCGAAATCTATACGCATCTCGACAGAGATTATCTGAAGCAGGTGATAAAGGATTTCCACCCGAGAAGTTAAGTGGGAAGCATACGCGTAGCATACCTGGCAAAACATGCTTAAAACCCGAAGAAGCCTGACCACCATTTCTGTTTTTTAATTTCTAATTTATAATTTGGTGAAGAACTGCTTCCTATCTTTGCCACAAGCAAAAACAAACTGCAACTGTTGTGTATAAAAACCTGATCCGTCCGCTTCTCTTTAAACTTGATCCTGAGCAAGTACATTACCTGACAGCTGATACTTTAAAGGCGGCTTATAAACTGCCCTTAGCAAAAAGTATCTGTAGCAATATGTTTACAGTGCAGGATAAGCGGCTGGAGCGGGAGTTGTTTGGGTTAAAGTTTCCAAACCCGGTAGGTCTGGCCGCGGGTTTCGATAAAGATGCCAGGCTGATAGACGAATTTACCAGCTTTGGCTTTGGGTTTATAGAGATCGGAACGCTTACGCCTAAGCCACAGGCAGGAAACGATAAGCCCCGCTTGTTTCGCTTACCATCAGACCAGGCCATTATTAACCGGATGGGCTTTAACAACGAAGGGGTGGATGCTGCCGTAACACGCCTCCGCAACCGGAAAAGTAAGGTGATAGTGGGCGGCAATATTGGCAAGAATAAAATAACCCCTAACGAACAGGCTTTAAGCGATTACCTCTACTGCTTTAAAGCTTTATATGAAGTGGTTGATTATTTTGTGGTAAATGTTAGCTCGCCCAATACACCAGACCTGAGGGCACTACAAGAGAAAGAGCCACTGCAACAGCTGCTGCTGGCATTACAGGAACAAAACAACAGGATGCCTCAGCCAAAGCCTCTGCTCCTCAAAATAGCGCCGGATCTGAATGAGCATCAGTTAAACGATATTATCGAAATAGCCATAGAGGCTAATTTGAGCGGGCTTATTGCTACCAACACCACTATTAGTCGCGATGGTCTGCATACTCCGGCAGGGCGCGTTTCAGCAATAGGGGCAGGTGGTTTAAGTGGTAAGCCTTTAACAAAGCATTCTACAGAAATCATCCGGTACCTGCGCCAGCACTTACCGCCACAAATCAAAATTATAGGGGTAGGTGGCATTATGTCTGCTGCCGATGCCCTGGAAAAACTGGATGCCGGAGCCGACCTGGTACAGCTATATACCGGCTTTATCTACGAAGGCCCCGGCCTGATCAGCCAGATAAACAGAAAGCTGCTGGATAGGGTGAAGTAAAAAAACTGCGATACGCGTAGCACGACACAAGTAGCACGACTAATGATTTTAAAATGATGGTGGTTACGATCTCTGCTACAAGTATAAGCTTCTTCTTCAAATCGTGCTACGTGATGCGTGTGTCGTGCTACATAGCACCACCGCGTCAATTTATTCCCACTTTCACTAAAATGCCTCTACTAAGCTGCCTGCTTTCTGACAAAAAAATGTAAATTTGAAATCCTAACTAGTCGAGGGTATGGCAAAGAACACTTACAGAAACGATACGCTGCAATCAGGGCGGGCTAAGAACGAAGTACGAGGACGGAACGAGCCTAGGAAAGCAAATGCACCAATCGGTGATAAGGTAAAGAAGGAGAAGAAAAGTTGGTCTTTTAAATTGCCAAAATTTTCTTTTCCGTCCCTTCGCATAGGTTTTTTACACGACAGGCGCTTTAAGCTTTTTATAGGATTTAGTTTTCTGCTGCTTTCGTTTTTCTTAACCATTGCCTTCGTGTCTTACCTCTTTACAGGGCAGTCAGATCAGAGTGTGGTAGAATCCATCAACACTGCCGGCATTAAAGAATCGGGGCAGGAAACGGAGAACTGGCTCGGGCTTACCGGCGCCTGGATCTCCCACTATTTTATTTTCGATTTACTCGGCTTAGGAGCTTTCTTCCTGTTGCCCATCATCTTCTTTGCCGGTACCCGCATTGTTTTTAAGCGTGTAACAATATCGCTTTCGTATGTTCTGGGCTTCTGCAGTTTTTCTATGCTGTGGCTGAGCCTTACGTTGGGTTACATCGTGTTTGTGACCAATACAGTAGATATGCTGGGTTACCTGGGCGGCGGAATCGGCATCGAGACAGCAATATGGCTTAATAGCCTCATAGGTTGGGGAACCGGGCTCTTCCTGGCGTTCCTGATGGTTCTTTTCCTGGTGTTCTTCTTTAATATTACGACACTAAGCTTCGGTAAAGTCATACTGGATACGCCAGACAATGAAAGAGCATTTGAAAAGAACAGTGCCTCTTCTATAAGTGATGTGCTGCACAATGCTAACAGAGGCATCAACCATACCGCAGACCCTACTGCTTCGCTGGAAGCTGAAGACGAAGAGGAGGAAGTGGATGAGCTTTTTGAGGAGGATGAAGCCATTAACCGTGCCCTGGAAATGGAGCTGAGTGCTCTGAAACCTGAGAAGCCGGAGCCGCCAAAGCCTGCTGCAGTGCCACTTACCTTAGAACTGGATGTAGAGGGCTTAGTGGAAGAAGACGAAATTGCAGAGGAAGAGGAAGAGATAGTGGAAGAGGAGGAAGAAACGCTGGACCTGCAGATACAGAAGGTGCCGGAAGAGGAAGAGGCCGATGTAATTTCCGGAGAGAATTACGATCCTACCCTGGACCTGGCCCGCTATCAGTATCCTACCATCGACCTGCTGACCGACTACGGCGTGAATAAGATTCAGGTAACGAAAGAGGAACTGGAGGCGAACAAAGTTAAGATTGTAGAAACCCTCGGGCACTATAACATTGGTATTGCTAAAATATCCGCCACCATTGGGCCAACAGTTACGCTCTACGAAATTGTGCCGGATGCCGGGGTGCGTATCTCCAAAATCAAAAACCTGGAAGATGATATTGCCCTTAGCCTGGCGGCTTTGGGGATACGTATTATTGCCCCGATTCCGGGCAAAGGTACGATAGGTATTGAGGTGCCGAACACGAAGAAGGAGATGGTATCGATCAAGTCGATCCTGTCTACAGAGAAATTCATGAAAAGCGAGATGGACCTGCCGATAGCTTTCGGTAAAACCATCACCAATGAAGTATTTATCACTGATTTGGCTAAGATGCCTCACTTGCTCATGGCAGGTGCAACCGGTCAGGGTAAGTCAGTTGGTCTGAATGCTATTCTTACATCGTTGCTGTACAAACGGCACCCTTCGCAGCTCAAGTTTGTGCTCGTCGATCCTAAAAAGGTGGAGCTTTCACTGTTTAATAAAATAGAGCGTCATTTCCTGGCAAAGCTGCCGGATAGCGAAGAAGCTATTATAACTGATACAAAGAAAGTTGTAAATACCCTGAACTCGCTTTGTATGGAGATGGACATGCGGTATGACCTTTTAAAGGATGCCGGATGCCGCAACCTGAAAGAATATAACCGCAAGTTTGTGGAGCGAAAGCTGAATCCGAAGAAAGGACACCGGTTTATGCCATTTATTGTGCTCGTAATTGACGAGTTGGCAGACTTGATGATGACAGCCGGTAAAGAGGTGGAAACGCCGATTGCCCGACTGGCACAGCTGGCCCGTGCCATTGGTATACACCTGGTGGTGGCTACGCAGCGCCCTTCTGTAAACGTCATCACTGGTATTATCAAGGCAAACTTTCCGGCCCGTATTTCCTTTAAAGTAACTTCAAAAATAGACTCCCGCACCATTCTGGATGCAGGTGGCGCAGATCAGCTGATCGGGCAGGGGGATATGCTCTTTTCTATCGGATCGGATATTGTGCGTATTCAGTGTGCTTTTGTGGATACGCCTGAGGTTGACCGCATTTGTGATTTTATTGGGGAACAGCAGGGGTATAACGATGCTTACCTGTTGCCTGAGTTTGTGGGCGACGAAAGCGGTGCCGAGAAAACAGATTTTGATCCGTCTTCGCGTGATCCGTTGTTTGAGGAAGCGGCACGTATTATTGTACAGCATCAGCAGGGTAGTACATCTTTGCTCCAGCGCCGACTGAAGCTGGGCTATAACAGGGCTGGTCGCCTGATCGACCAGCTAGAAGCTGCCAGTATAGTAGGCCCGTTCGAAGGAAGCAAAGCCCGTGAAGTTTTAATCCGGGACGAATACAGTTTGGAACAGTTATTGAATACAATGCAGTAGAAGACAATTTTTACACAACAAATATGAAAAAGTTATTCTCCTTCCTGCTGCTTGCTTTTATGGTAGTGAACTTGGCACATGCTCAGCAAGACCCGCAGGCCCTGAAGATCCTGAACCAGATGAGCCAGAAATACAAATCCATGAATGCCTTTAAGGCTACTTTTACGCAAACGCTGGAGAACCCTTCGGCTAAGGTAAAGGAAACCATGCAGGGCGATATTCTGGTGAGTGGCCCTAAATACCGTCTGGCAGTAAGTGGCCAGGAAATTATAAACGATGGCAAACTGATGTGGACCTACCTGAAGGACGTGAACGAAGTAACCATTACCGAAAACGATGCAGAGGCTGAATCTATGTCGCCAAGCAAGATTTTTGACATGTATAAAAAAGGGTATAAATATGCCCTGGCAGGTACCGAAAAGCAAGGCGCAGAAACGGTTGATGTAATTGAACTGGCGCCAGAAGACAGAAGCAACCCTATATTTAAAGTGCGTCTGTATATCAGCCAGAAAGATAAGACCCTGAAAAGCTGGCAAATGTTCCGTAACAATGGTAACCGCTATACTTACAGCATCAATAACTTTGTGGCCAACCCCACCCTGGCATCAGATACTTTCAGCTTTAACAAAGCCAAGTACAAAGGTGTAAGTGTGGTAGACCTGAGGTAAACCTAACCCTTTTAATCCGGAAGAGGCTGCTTTCCAGTGTGGGAGCAGCCTCTTTTGTTTTGTGGTTGTAGCGAATGGTGCAGCATATGGACTACAGCCTCAGGCCAGCTTCACGATAAAATCAGTTTTTGCCCCATCGTTTAATCTTTTACTTTTGCAGAAACCTTTCCTTCTAAAGCCGCATGACAAGAGAACAGCTGTTTGAGCAAATCCTGAAAAAGAAATCTTACCTCTGTGTTGGCCTGGATACAGATCCGAAGAAACTACCGCAGCACCTGCTGGATACCAAAGATCCTGTATTTGAGTTCAACCGCCAGATAATTGAAGCTACAGCTGATCTTTGCGTTGCCTATAAACCCAACATCGCTTTTTATGAAGCACAGGGGCCGAAAGGTTGGGTGAGCCTGGAGAAGACACTGCAGTGTATTCCGGAGGAGATTTTTACCATAGCAGATGCTAAACGTGGCGATATCGGTAACACATCAGAATTGTATGCACGTGCCTTTTTCGAAACCATGCATTTCGATTCAGTAACGGTGGCTCCTTATATGGGAGCAGACTCTGTAAAGCCTTTCCTGGTGCAGGGAGGGAAGTGGGTAATATTGCTCGCCTTAACTTCTAATACAGGCAGCCAGGATTTCCAGATGCTGAAGCTGTCCGATGGAAACGAAGAATACCTTTTTGAGCAAGTGCTCCGCGAAAGTGCTTCCTGGGCAACTGCCGGCCAGATGATGTATGTAGTAGGTGCCACCCAGGCGGAATACGTGCAGCGGGTACGTAACCTGGTGCCTGACCATTTCCTGCTGGTACCGGGAGTAGGGGCGCAGGGTGGTAGCCTGGAAGAAATATCCAGGTTGGGTATGAACCAGCAATGCGGGCTGTTGGTAAACTCTTCCCGTGCTATTATTTATGCCTCTTCCGGCACAGACTTCGCTGAAAAGGCACGTGAAGCGGCCTTGCAGGTGCAGCAGGAAATGGAGCAGTACCTGGAACAGTATGTGCAGCATTTGTCTTAGTATCTATAAAAAATAAGTTGTGGTGCCCATAGCTCGGACTGAACTATGGGCACTGCTATTACTAGTTTTCAGGAGCTTTCGGAACTAAATTTTCACTTCTGCTGCTTTTGCCGTATCATTCATTCTGCATTGGCTATAAAGGCTTTTATGAGAGAAGCATTTCTACACTACATCTGGCAGCATCAGTATTTCGATAAATCAAACCTGGAAACGGCAGAGGGCGAACCAATACAGGTATTGCGGACAGGCTTTTACCACAGCGATGCCGGCCCGGATTTTAAAGAGGCACTTATCAGGATAGGAGAAGTAGAGTGGTCGGGGAGTGTAGAAATACATATCAGAGCCTCTGACTGGCAGCGGCACCGGCACCAAACAGATGAGAAGTATAACCAGGTGGTGCTGCATGTGGTGTGGGAGGCTGATGAGGCTGTGTTGCGTACCGATAATACTTCCATTCCGACGCTGGAGCTCAAGAACCGGATAGCGCCGGCTATGCTGCAGAAGTATGAAACACTGCAGCTGGCAGGTGGTGCTATACCCTGCGCCAGCTTCTGGCCTACTGTGCCCGATATTACTAAAACCATGATGATGGAGCGGGCCTTAACAGAGCGGCTGGAACTGAAAGGGGCGGAGGTAACAGCGATGTACCGCAACAATGGCAATGACTGGGAGCTGACGGCTTACCAGTTGTTGTGCAAGGGCTTTGGTTTTAAGCTAAACCAGGAGCCTTTCGAACGGCTGGCAAAAGCATTGCCCTGGCAGGTAGTGCGGCGGCATCAGCAACAAGGTATGCAGGTAGAGGCGCTGCTGTTTGGGCAGGCAGGCTTTCTGAACGAAGTAAAAGATGAGTACAGTCAGCAGCAGGTAAGGGAATTCAGCTTTCTGAGCTACAAGTATAGTTTAAAAGCACAGGTGATGCAGCGGCATCACTGGAACTTTCTGCGAATGCGACCGGCAAATTTTCCGACTGTCAGGCTGTCTCAGTTAGCAGCTGTGCTGGCGAGCCACCAGCATCTGTTTGCCAGATTAATGGAAACATCAGATGTGAAAACGTATGAAGCCCTGTTCAGAGTGCCGGTTTCTGCGTATTGGCAGGAGCATTACGATATAGGCAAATCGTCTAAAGCTGTGCAGGAAGCTATAGGTAAAAGCAGTGCCCAAAACCTGATTATCAATGTGGTGGTGCCTCTATTAGCTGGTTATGCGCACTATAGCCAGGAACGAACATACCTCGAGAAAGCGGTTGCCCTGCTGGAAAAGCTAAAGGAGGATTCTAACAGAACTACCCGCCTGTACGAGGAACTTGGCTGGAAAGCCAGAACGGCTGCTGATAACCAGGCTGCATTAGCTCTGTATAAACACTATTGTGCTCCGGTTAACTGCCTGCAATGTGCTGTCGGAAACAAAATCATCAAACAAAATAACCTTTCAGTGCTGTGATGCTGCTGGTATATGTGCTACATATGGCAGTGCTGGCGGGGCTGGGCTGGCTTTTATACAGGCAGGACTGGGTAAAGCAAATTAAAGCTTACTATGTGCCGGCACTACTCTTAAAACTGTTTTGTGGCGTCTGTTTAGGCTTGCTGTATTTCTACTACTATGGCGCAGGCGATACCATTACCTACCAGCAGGAGTCGCTTAAGTTAACAGCTTATGCAATTGAAAATTTTACGGCTTACCTGCGCCTGCTTGTTTTCAACGAGTTCGAGAGCGAAAGCTTCCGGGCTTCTATATTGTTTACCAGGAACCCGGGCTTTTCCAATTCTTTTTTTATGCTGAAAATTATCAGCGCCCTCAACCTGCTTACGGGCAGTTCTTATTACCTCAACTCCTGCTACTTTTCACTTTTCAGTTTCTGGGGTTCGGCCAAGCTTGCCGCTGTGTTAAGTACTATTTTCCCCAACCATAGAAAAGCCGCAGTGCTTGCCCTTTTGTTTTTTCCGTCTGTGGTGTTCTGGGGCTCCGGCTTGCTGAAAGATGCTGTCCTGATGGGAAGTATGATGTGGGTGGTTGCCTTTGCGCTTCAGGTAGCGCATGAGAAGAAGCTGCAGTTAAGTTCGGTTATACTGTTCCTGCCGATGCTGTATACCTATGTCCGGATAAAGGTTTTTTTATCGGCTCCGCTCCTGGCTGTCTTATTTGTGTATACGATTGTTACCTTACTGGCTGGCAGGTATCAGTTGCTGCGTAAGCTGAAAGTACAAGTGCTGGTTATAGTAGGTTTTATAGCAATCGCGGGAGTAACCGCCATGCAGTTGATCGGTATTTTTAATCCTGATTTTATCTTCCGCCAGATTATTGTCACTTATAATGTGCTGCTGGCTAATTCGCAGCAGGTGCCACACATAGAATACCCCTACCTGGAGCCGACCTGGCAAAGTATGGCTTTTTATGCTCCACAAGCTTTCTTTAATGCCGTATACAGGCCTTTTGCCGGTGAGGCTTTGCAGCCGCTGTACCTGGCTGTAGGGCTGGAAAACCTGCTCCTGCTTGTATTGTCCGGAACAGCCTTGGGAGCTTTTGTAAAACACAGGGCAAAGCACCTTACTCTGTTCCATGTTTGCCTGATATTCTATATTGTTGTAACTGCTGTCATGATAGGGCTTACAACGCCTAATTTTGGTTCTCTTAGCCGGTACCGCATTGCCTTTCTACCATTTCTGGCTTACCTGCTGCTCCGGAACGTATATGTACAGGCTTTTCTGAAAAAGCTGAAATTACCTTAAAAGAGGCTTGCTTTTAATCTACCCAGCTTATTTGTACCTTTGCATTTTATTTAAGAAAGCTATGCAAAATCCTGTCATAATACTTGGTGCCGATAAATTGGGCACCGCAGCACTCGATATCTTTAACAGTAACAGTGTAGTGGTTTACTGCTTCCTCGACGATAGCAAGAATTTGCAGGAGCAGGAAATTAACAATGTGTCGGTGATGAGCAACACAGAAGACGGCGAATTTCTGAAGCTGATCGGCAAGAAGTGCGATGTATTTGTGGCGGTGGAAGATTCTGCCGCACGCAAAGGCCTTATTAAAATGCTGAAGGAGGAGTATAAAGTGGTGCCGGTAAATGCCATTCACCGCTTCAGTTCTGTATCGGAACATGCCTGGCTGGGCCACGGCAACATGATTGCTGCCGGTGCCGTGGTAAACAATAATAGCAAGATCGGTAACTATACCCTGATCCAGTCCGGGGCTGTTGTTGATACAAAGGCCGAGATCGGCGACTATGTGCAGGTTGGGGCAGGTGCCATTGTAAACTCAGAAGTGGTAGTGGAAGAAGGAGCTTTTATCGGTACTGGTGCAGTAATTGTAGCGGGCGTTAAGATAGGTAAAAATGCCCGTGTAGGTGCTGGTTCTGTGGTAGTAGCCGACGTGCCGGCCAAAGCAACCGTATTCGGTAACCCGGCAGCTCCTGTAAAATAAACTTTTGTCGGCTACAGGCTGTTAAAAACAGAACTGATAAAAATCATTTACAGGTATTGCAACAGCAGTTACCTTTGCATTAAAAAAGAATGTGCATAAGTGGTATGTGCTACTTGTGTCGTAAAAAAGAGTTAACACTTAGCGAGAAACTAAGCCGTTATGAACAAACCATACAGCATTTTACTTTACTACTGCTATACACCAATAGCAGATCCTGAGGCCTTCCGTGAAGAGCATCACCTGTTTTGCCTGGAGAACAATATCCTGGGCCGTATTATCGTCTCTAAAGAAGGATTGAACGGTACGATCTCCGGCCTGAAAGAAGATTGCGACAAATACATGGCAACCATGAAAGCGGACCCGCGCTTTGCCAAAACCGACTTCAAAATAGATGAGTCGGATAACCATGCTTTTGCGAAACTACATGTGCGTACGAAATCTGAGATTGTGCACTCTGGCTTGCTGCACATCGACCCGAATGTACGTACAGGTGTGCACCTTTCGCCTAAAGAGTTTAAAGATATGAAAGACCGCGAAGATGTGGTGGTGCTGGATGTGCGCTCTGATTATGAGTACAACGTAGGTCGCTTTAAAAATGCGGTTACCCTAGATATTGAGAACTTCCGCGATTTTCCTGCTAAAGTAGACGAACTGAAAGAAAAGTATAAAGACAAGAAAATCCTGACTTATTGTACAGGCGGTATTAAATGCGAAAAAGCAAGTGCTTTCTTGTTGGAACAGGGCTTCGAAAATGTGTACCAGCTGCATGGCGGTATTATTAAGTACGGGATGGAAGCCGGTGGAGAAGACTTTGAGGGTAAATGCTATGTGTTTGATAACCGTGTGGCTGTAGATGTGAACAAGGTTAACCCTAAAGTGATTTCCAGGTGCTATGTATGCGATACAGAAAGCGATCGCATGGTAAACTGCGCTAATCCGGTGTGTAACCTGCACGTGCCCATCTGTGAAAAGTGTGGTTGGGAGCTGGAAGGAGCCTGTTCTGCAGAGTGTAAAGAGCATCCCGAGAAACGCCCTTACGATGGCACCGGCTACTATCAGAAAGAAATGAACGGGTACAATCCGTTGAAAGGGTTCAACCGTCGTAAGAAAACAGACGTATCTGTATAAGTATTCACTAAAGCTAGAGAAAAGCGTGTGCCTTTCAGCCACGCTTTTCTTTTTTATACCTTTAGATATTAGATGATAGACTTGCTCATGTTTTGCTATACAGTATCTCTTGAATTTTCTAACTTGAAAAGCTGAATTTTCTTGTAGAGGTGTTTTGATGTTCAAACGTTTGTCTACTATCTACCTTCTACGATCTAACATCTAGTATCTAATAGCTAAAAACCTGACTAAACTATGGCAATACCAGCATCAGAACTTATCATAAATCCTAACGGAACTATTTATCACCTAAACCTGCTGCCAGAGCATATTTCGGATAAGATTATTACAGTGGGTGATCCGGAGCGTGTGGCAAAAGTTAGCAAATATTTCGATGCCATTGAAGTAGAGGTTGTTAAGCGGGAGTTTGTAACGCATACAGGCTACTACAAAGGCAAGCGCCTGACGGTTATATCTACAGGCATGGGTACAGATAATATTGATATTCTTATGAACGAGCTGGATGCGCTGGTGAATATCGACTTTATAACCCGTGAGCCTAACCAGGAGAAAATTTCCCTGAAGATTGTGCGGGTTGGCACTTCCGGATCTTTACAGGAGGATGTGCCCCTGGGAAGCCATCTGGTGTCGCAATATGCCGTTGGCCTTGATACGCTGATGGAATTTTACCCGCTGGAGCAGAGCGATACCGAACTGCAGATCGCAACAGCCCTGCAGCAGGAGCTGGGCATTGGATTCAGGCCTTATCTTGTAAACGGTTCTATCAGCCTGCTGACAGATATAGGTGCAGGTATGATTTTAGGCAATACTTTAACCTGCCCAGGTTTTTACGCACCGCAGGGGCGTGTATTGCGTGGTGGTTTGCGCAATGCGGAGCTGCTGAAAAAGTATAATGCCTTTAGAGCAGGCGACTTCAGGTTTACGAATTTCGAGATGGAGACTGCTGGTTACTATAGTATGGGGCGCTTACTGGGGCATGAAGTACTTTCGGTAAATGCCATTGTAGCCAACCGGATAGAGCATACCTTTGCCGCTAATGCCGACGAAGTAATCGACGACCTGATTCTGAAGGTGCTGGAGCGAATATAGCAGCTCTATTCCTGCATACAAAATCGGCCTGAGAATAGCATTAAGCTATTCTCAGGCCGATTTTGTATAGGTATGGTTTTAAAAGAATTCGACTCCGACAATAGCGTTGATTGGAATAGATGACCCCGCTTTTAACGTAATAAATTTGTCTTCAACTGTCCAGATAGTAGTGGCTACTCTTTTGCGTTCTCCATCGGCTGTCTGGAACGTTATTTCAACTTTGCCATGATACGAATTACCTAAGGTGGTAGCGCGGCTCAGATCATTCATTCTTTTAGAACGGGCAACAGGATCAGTGAGAACTTCCTCCGAGTTGAAGTGTAAAGAAGGAATTACCTCTTTCTCTACCAGGGGAGCAGGTGTGGTTAATGCATTCATAGTGGTATCTGTTATTAAGCAGGTAATGTAAGAGGATGCCTATATAAATGCAAGTGTAAAACTGCTAAACCAGCATTAATTATAAATTTTGCAAGAATTCTAACGTGTCTATATTGTCAGCATAGTCCCATACCATGGGTATTTGTGTAGTGCCGAAAGGGAGGCTGTTTTCAAACCAGCCATGCGCTGAAACAACGCACTGAATCCGATCTTTCACGGCCTCCAGTTTCTGGCGCAGGTCTGGCAACGAACTGAATGTTTCGTAAAACAGCACAGAAATAGGCGAAACCAGCTGCTGGCTTGGTGTTACCAGGAAAAAGCCATTGTCGAAATGCGGCTCCTGGTTTACAAGCAGAATAGATTTGTTGTAGTCGTAATTGTTCTGATACCGGTGGTGGTCCAGTACGTCTTTGCGCTTTTCGTTAGCCTGAAAAAGCTTGTCAAACGTATAGCCTTCCGGTACAAACACCTTTGATATGTTGCGGCAGCCTAAACCATAGTACCCGAAAAAGTCGTCGCCAAAAGCTTTCAGATCCTCTTCATCTTCGTGTCCGGTTAAAATACCCACGCTGGTGCGGTTCTTCCGGATAAGATGAGGTCTTTTAGAAAAGTAATAGGCAAAAGACTGGGCCGTGTTGTCTGAGCCTGTCGCAATAATGGCGTCGGCTTCTTTCAGCATATCAACAAAAGCAAACTGATTTGCAAAGGCTGGCTCGATGTTTATAAGCATGCCGGCCAGGCGGCGCATTAATACATCATCGTCGGCATGTAGCTTCGCTAGCAGGTAGTGCCCGCTTATCAGAACAGAAAGAAAATCATGAAAACCAACCAGAGGCGTATTTCCGGGCATAACAACCCCAACCTTTTTGGGTGTAACCTGTTTAAGGTGGTAAGGGTAAAGCCACTCACGTAGGTATTGCTCATGCAGCATTAAAATAACGCCATTTAAGGCAGAGAAAACATTGTCTTCGGTAAACCAGGGATTCTTCGCAAAAGCAATAGATGCCATCGCCTTGCGCTCTTCTGTTGTCGTTTCCTGCAGTTGTTTTCCAAGTTTAACGAAAGCCTCAATCCTGTTCTCTAATGTCATGGCAAATGCTTCTAGTAAAAAATTTATTTGATAGGATACTAATTGTTCCTAATTTTGTTCGATAATAAATCCAGAATTACAAAATTATAAAAAATATACAGGAGATACGATTATGGCGATAATGATCACTGATGAATGTATTAACTGTGGCGCCTGCGAACCGGAATGCCCTAATACTGCTATTTATGAAGGCGGTATGGAGTGGACCTGGGGTGGCGGTACAGCACTTTCTGAAGTAGAGATCGACGGTGGCGAAATCATACCTGGTGATGCTCCTCAGACTCCTATTTCAGATGAGTTCTACTACATTGTATCAGATAAATGTACAGAATGTATGGGTTTCCATGAGGAACCTCAGTGTGCTGCTGTCTGCCCGGTAGATTGTTGCGTGGATGACCCCGACTACCGTGAATCAGAAGAGGAGCTATTAGCGAAGAAAGACTGGCTACACCAGGCCAGCTAAGATAAAGCTAAAGACATACAGGAAGCCTGCCTCTCTCCGGGGCGGGCTTTTTTGTTATCTGAATCAGGATCTTCAGGATGGAGAAGATGAGGAGGATGATAGATGCCATGAATTATCACTGGCAAGTGTTCTAAAAATGAATCTTGTATATCCTCAAAATCCGGTAAATCCTGATTCAGATAATTAGTATCAGGAAAATTCTCTAATTTTGCCCTTTCCGTAGAAACAGGAAATCATATTATAAGTAAACGATGTCGATTTCAACAAAATATAACCCTAAAGAAGTAGAGAAGAAGTGGTACGAAAGCTGGATGCAGCGCGGCTTCTTCCGTTCTAAGCCTAACCCGAAAAAAGAGCCTTATACCATTGTCATTCCGCCGCCAAACGTAACAGGCGTGCTGCACATGGGCCACATGCTGAACAACACGATTCAGGATGTGCTTATTCGCAGGGCAAGAATGCAGGGCAAAGAAGCTTGCTGGGTACCGGGCACCGACCATGCTTCTATTGCCACAGAGGCAAAGGTGGTGGCGATGTTGAAAGAGCGGGGCATCGAGAAAAAAGACCTGACCCGCGAAGAGTTTATGACCTACGCCTGGGAATGGAAAGAAAAGTATGGCGGCATTATCCTGGAACAGCTGAAAAAGCTGGGTGCTTCCTGCGACTGGGACCGCACTCGTTTTACCATGGAAGATGATCTTTCGGCTGCTGTAACCGAAGTGTTTGTGGACCTGTACCGCAAAGGCCAGATCTACCGGGGCGTGCGCATGGTAAACTGGGACCCACAAGGAAAAACGGCTCTTTCAGATGAAGAGGTAATTCCGAAAGATACCATGGCGAAAATGTATCACCTGCCGTACGAGGTGGTACAGGAAGAGGCTTCGGCGGAGCCTGCCTATATTACCGTAGCTACTTCCCGCCCCGAAACCATTATGGCCGACGTGGCCGTGGCAGTAAACCCGAATGATGAGCGCTATACCCATTTGCATGGCAAGAGTGTGCGTATTCCATTGCTGGGCAAAGAAATTCCAGTTATCCTGGATGAGTATGTAGCCATTGATTTTGGCACTGGTGCTCTTAAAGTAACACCTGCACACGACCTCAACGACTATGAACTGGGCCAAAAGCATAAGCTGCAGATTATTGATATCCTGAACGATGATGGAACGCTGAATGAGCGGGCACAGCTGTATGTGGGGCAGGATCGCTTTGCGGCACGCCGTAATATTGTAAAAGACCTGCAAGAAGCCGGTTTACTGGTGAAAATAGAAGAGTACCAGAGCGTACTGCAGACATCGGAGCGTACAGGGGCTGTGATAGAACCGCGCCTGTCGATGCAGTGGTGGTGCAAGATGGATGCCATGGCCAAGCCAGCCCTGGAATCTGTGATGGAAGACCAGATAAAGCTGCATCCACCCAAGTTCAAGAACATGTACCGTGCCTGGATGGATAACATCCGCGACTGGTGTATTTCGCGCCAGCTGTGGTGGGGGCAGCAGATACCTGCCTATTACCTGCCCGACGGTACTTTTGTAGTAGCTACAACCAAAGAAGAAGCACTGGAACTTGCCCGTAAGGAAAGTGGCAATGGGCAGCTGCAGTTAGATGACCTGCGCCAGGATGAGGACGTGCTGGATACCTGGTTCTCTTCGTGGCTGTGGCCAATCTCTGTTTTCGATGGTTTTAAAGATCCTGACAACAAGGATATACTTTATTATTATCCGACAAACGATCTGGTAACGGCACCTGAGATCCTGTTCTTCTGGGTGGCACGTATGATTATGGCAGGCTATGAGTTCCGTAAGGAGCCGCCTTTCCGCAATGTATACCTGACGGGTATCGTGCGCGATGCGCAGGGCCGTAAAATGTCTAAGTCGCTGGGTAACTCACCGGATCCGCTTGACCTGATCGACCAATACGGTGCGGATGGTGTGCGTACAGGTATGCTATTCAGTTCGCAGGCTGGTAACGACCTCTTCTTTGATGAGAAGCTGATTGAGCAGGGGCGTAACTTCAGTAATAAGATCTGGAACGCGTTCCGCCTGATAAAAGGCTGGGAAGTAGAGGAGAGCCTGCCGCATCGGAATGAAACAGCTATCCGGTGGTTCGAATCTCGTTTCCAGGAGGCGTTTATTCAGATTGAAGATCATTTCAGCAAATTCCGTATTTCGGATGCCTTGCTTACGGCTTATAAACTGGTGTGGGACGATTTCTGCTCTAATTACCTGGAGATGATTAAGCCTGCTTACCAGCAGCCTATCGACAAGCAAACGATAGATGCGACGGTTGGCTTCCTGGAGAACGTGCTGAAGGTATTGCATCCTTTCATGCCATTCCTGACAGAAGAAATCTGGCACGAGCTGAAAGAGCGCAAGGACAAGGAATTCCTGATTGTATCGGCATGGCCTAAGAAAGACAAGTTCGATAAGGCTATTATTGGAAAAATGGAGAGTGTGCTGAATATCGTAGGTGCTATCCGTAATATTCGTAACTCCAAAAATATCCCGAATAACAAAGCACTGCATCTTTCTATTAAAGTGATGAGTGGAGCCGATTATGAGCAGTTCCTGCCTGTGATCCGCAAGCTGGCTAACATTGAGGAGGTAAGCCTGGTACAGGAAAGCTTAGAAGGGACCATCAGCTTTGTAGAGGCAGGCGACGAGTTCTTTATTCCGATGGAAGGAAACATAGACGTAGCAGCCGAACGTGAGCGTTTGCAGAAGGAACTGGAGTATACCAGGGGCTTCCTAACATCCGTGCAGAAAAAGCTGAGCAACGAACGCTTTGTAAGCGGTGCCCCTGAGGCGGTCATCGCCAATGAGCGTAAAAAGCAAGCCGATGCTGAGGCAAAGATTCATGCTATTGAGCAGAGCCTGGCATCACTGTAGGAGATGTGAGGAGATTTGGAGATTTGAGAATTTGGAGATTTGAAGATCTCTTGATTTTGTAAACAAAAAGCGACTGCCTGTAAAATCGGGCAGTCGCTTTTTGTTGGGATACAATGATTAAGTATTTTTAATTCACCGCTATGCTTCAAATTTTTAACTTGCAGGAATGGCTTATTTGATACGGAAATTGAAAACTTGCCTCAATTAAAGCCACAAGATGCAATCTTGCGGCATAAGGAGATAAAGACATTTTCAAATTTTCAAATCTTCAAATTCTCAAATCTCCAAATTTCCTCATTCCCACATCTCCAAATTCTCAAGTTGTAAAAAGTCGTGCTAGGCACTACGCAATTATATTACTGCATACTTCCCAGCAAGCGCTCTACCTGCGCTGTATAAACAGGTAACAGGTCTGTAAGGCCGTTTTTCTTTTTGCTGTAGCCGATGTTTACTTCTTTTTGATCTATTCTATAAGCCAGCAGCCCCTGCTCTTCTTCGGTGAGGTAATACATTTTAAGAGGAGCAGAGGAAGTAGCCACGGCATAGGCTCTGAACCTGAAGTTGTTCATGATGCGCTGCTGTTTGGGTGCTTTTCCGTCTAAATACTGCTGCGTTACCACCGTGTCCAGCGCCACCTGGCTTTCTATCTGATAGATGGCTTTTATGTCGCCTTCGGGAAATGCCCATTTATGAATGGTATGATTCCCCTGGGTATTGCTGGTATGTTTGGCTCCTTCTACACCGATGCTACCTGCCACCTGGAACAACTGCAAATCTTCTAAAACAGACGCTACAGTGGAATTGATAGAGGTGTTATCGTCTACATAAACAAAATCATTCGTTAACAGCTGCTGGTCTTTCGCAATGTCTTCCAGCAAGGTAAAGGTACTATCTGCCCGGAGTAAGAACAACGACAGCAGGAAAGGGAGTATAAGGCGTAATAATAGCATAGTTTAAACGAATTACTTTCTTTAGGACATAGTCAGCTTAGTTTTTTAATTTTTATGAATGAACATTGACTTTGTGCAGCGTCGTTTCCTATCATTCCTAATTTGACAGTGTACTAGAACCTTATACTCAAATTCTGTGCTAAAAGCTATAATCTGGAGTTATCCAGCACACGCCAGTTAATGTTTCCATTGTTTACGTCGTAACGCAGCACCATATAACCTCCGTTGTGGCCGTCTTCGTAGTAGGCGAGGGCATAGCGGTCGTTCAGGATGCGGCTGTCGCGGATCACCATGGTGCCACCCACGCTACCCTCTGCCGGAATCAACTGGCTCTGCTTGCGGTTCAGGTCGTTCATCAGGTCGGTTTCTGGGTTGCGCAGTCCTCTGCCCTGCAGCCTGCGGATGTCGCTTTCGCTAAGCGCCCCTATCTGGTCGACGAAGTTTACACCGCCGGGAGGTACCATTTCCATTGTATCGGCTGGTAGCATCATGTTTTCTAAAGAATCTGCCTCTTGCTGTTGCTCCTGAAGATTCTGATCTGTTTCAATTAATTTCTCATCGGCAATAGCCAAACGACCTTCAGCCTCGTTTTTTTGCCAGTAGAAGTAAAATGCCAGGAAAAGGAAAAGACCGGCAAGTATCCAGGGTAATATATTTCTCATAGTGTTGTTTTTTTAATGCTCTAAACGCAAAGCAATGATAACAGATGCAAGGTTAATCTGCTAATGGTTTAGGAGCAGGATGTAAATTTTATTTCTAACCTATAGCGTCTTTATACTGGAACGATGTGGTTACCGGAGCAATAGGTTTACAAAGATTTTGCTTTGTGAGCAGATGCTGTCGAGGAGCTATTCCTGTTGTACAGTTACTGCTTGAATAACACCGCTACATTACCTGACCCGAAAAGAAACAGGCCCATTTCATTCATATGAAATGGGCCTGTGAAATAATATAGAGATGAACGTCTGACTTATAAGAAAGCTGTCGTACAATGACAGGTCAATCCCTTTAACATCATTCCTGACTTTTAATTTGGCAAAGCCTTAAATTGCTGTGTTCGGGTCAAAATTTTCCAGGTAATCAGCTACTCTGCGCACAAACATACCACCTAAAGAACCATCTACTACACGGTGGTCGTAGGAGTGCGACAGGAACATGAAGTGACGGATGCCGATCAGATCACCCTCCGGAGTTTCGATAACAGCCGGTTTCTTTTTAATAGCCCCTACTGCCATAATGGCTACCTGTGGTTGCATGATAATTGGTGTCCCCATTACGTTGCCGAAAGAGCCGACATTAGACACGGTATAAGTGCCGCCGGAAAGGTCGTCGGGGGTAAGTTTATTCTGGCGGGCACGATTGGCCAGATCATTTACCTTTTTAGCCAGCCCGTTCAGGTTCAATTGGTCCGCATTTTTAATGTTGGGCACGATCAGGTTGCCGCTTGGCAACGCTACGGCCATACCAATGTTAATGTCTTTGTGGCGGATAATGTTGCTGCCGTCTACCGACACGTTAATCATCGGGAAATCTTTGATGGCTTTGGCAATTGCATCAATGAAAAGCGGTGTAAAGGTAAGGCTCTCGCCTTCGCGCTTCTTGTAGGCATCTTTGTGCTTGTTTCTCCAGTTCACCAGGCTAGTTACATCGGCCTCCACAAAAGACGTCACGTGTGGCGAAATCCGCTTACTTTCCACCATACGGTCGGCAATCATCTTACGCATGCGGTCCATCTCGATAATCTCGGCGTTCCCGCTGTAGGAACTTGCCGGTTTGGCGGCAGGTGCAGCCGCCACCGATGCCTGAACTGCCGGTGCTTGTGGGGCAGCCTGTACCTGCGTTGCTGTGGCAGGCTGAGCCTGAGGTGCAGCCTGTTGTGGAGCAGTTTTACGGCTCTCTACATAAGCCAGGATATCTTTTTTAGAAACACGTCCTTCGTTGCCAGTACCAGGTACATACTCCAGTTCCTGCATCGGAATGCCTTCTTCGCGGGCAATGTTTAACACAAGCGGAGAATAGAAACGCCCTGCTGCGGGTTTATCTAATTTGGCTGCTGTAGCTGTAGCAGAAGTAGTTTCAGGAGCAGAAGCAGCTTCTGGTTGTGCACCGGCTGTTTCCTGTACTTGCGGAGCAGCGGCTTCAGCTGCAGGCTTTTCAGACGGGCTTTCCCCCGTAGCTTCCCCATCGGTGCTGATGATGGCTATAGGTGCGCCTACCGCTACAACATCGCCTTCTTTTACCAGTACTTCTTTTAGTACACCACCTTCAATAGCGGGTACTTCCGTGTCCACTTTATCTGTAGCTACCTCCAGCACCGACTCGTCCTGCTCAATGGTGTCACCCACTTGTTTGAGCCATTTCAGAATCGTACCTTCCATGATACTCTCGCCCATTTTGGGCATAACCATTTCTACAAGCGCCATATATAGTTATTCTTTTTTAAAGACGTTAGATCTTAGACACAAGACACAAGATAAAAATATCAAAGCAAGAATATGAATAATTTCAGTCTGCTGAAGAAGATCTGAAGTCTTGTGTCTTGATACTTATGTCTAATTTTAGGACAAAGTTAAAGAATTTAGCCTATTCCTCAACGGTTGGAGCCAAACTTTGCCTGATGAGGTTAAGCACTGCCAGGGCTGTATACTCTATATTGAGCAACCTGTTCTTGTTGTAGTTTAGGAGTCTGGCAATGGTTTTGTCTTTATCGGCATAAGCAATCCAGATGGTGCCAACAGGTTTTTCCGGCGTTCCGCCATCAGGGCCGGCAATGCCACTTGTAGCTACACCAATATCAGTTTTAAACTTGAGGCGCACATTTTCTGCCATCTGCTTTACTGTTTCTTCACTTACAGCGCCATGCAGTTGTAACGTTTCGGGCTTTACGTGCAGCTCCTGCACTTTAACATCATTATGATAGGCCACAACACTTCCTGTAAAGTAAGCAGAACTGCCGGGCACGCTGGTAAATTTATGGGCCAGCAGTCCTCCGGTGCAGCTTTCGGCAGTGGCAATGGTTAGCTGCTTTTCTTTTAGCAGCAGTCCGATCGCTTCTTCCAGCTTAATTTCTCCAAAGGCAAATATATTATCAGGAATAAGTTTGACTAATGCTGTTACCTGCTGCTCCAGTTCCTCGTTCAGTATGTTGGCATCTGTGCCCTGGCCTGTCAGCCTTAATCTAACCCCGTTCAGGTGCGGGAGGTAAGCCAGTTTAATGTGTGGCGGCAGGCTCACTTCCCAGGCCTCCAGGCGTTCTGCCAGTGTAGATTCCGGAATGGCAATGGTTTGTACCACTTTATGGATAATCTCAGGTGTTTTAAAGTATACCTTCAGCTTGGGCAGTACCGTATCTGTCATCATACGCTGCATCTCGAAAGGCACTCCTGGCATCGATACAAATATCTTCCCATCTTCCTCAAACCACATGCCCGGGGCAGTACCCAACACATTGCGTACAGGTGTGCAGGCAGCAGGTAAAAAAGCCTGTTGGCGGTTCAGTTCGCTAACTGCTATACTGCGCCTGCTGAAAATGGCTGTCACATCGTCGAGCGATTGCTGGTCTAGCTGTAGTTCTGTTCTAAAGTATGCGGTAAGCACATTCTTGGTGAGATCATCTTTGGTAGGGCCTAAGCCACCGGTTATCAGAATCACATCTGCTCTTTTCCGGGCATCATCCAGGGCAGTGGTTATGGCCAAAGCACTGTCGGAGATAGAAGTTATCTGTTTTACCCGGATGCCAACTTTGGTGAGCTCTGTGCCCATCCAGGCCGAATTAGTATCTACAATCTGGCCATAAAGAATTTCATCGCCTATGGTGATAATTTCTGCGTTTACCGCTTCCATATGTTTTTGGTCTGATTTATGTTTAAGCTTTCGCGAGACAAGTAGCATGACACAAGTTTCACGACTAAAAATAAAGATATGGCAGATGTGTTGGCGTATTTTTGCATGATATAATTGCAAAGACGCCGTAATAGGTAAAGGTTTCTTACTTTATTGCTCGTGATACGTTAGTTGTGCTACGCGATTCGAAATTATATAACTGTTTCAAATAAAAACTGTTCTGAAGAATATGAAAAAACTGGTTTATACTTCTCTTGTGGCCCTTGCACTGGGTGCTTCTGCCTGTACTGTAGCCGATGTGCAGCGAACGGTTGATGGTGTTTTAGCAGGCACCGGCGGTGCTGTAACCCGCGAAGAGGTGGCCTCTGGTTTACGGCAGGCTTTGGAGGTGGGCATTAAGAAAGGAGCCGACCAGGCTTCACAAACAGATGGATATTATAAAAACCCGTTAATCAGGATTCCTTTTCCGGAGGATGTGAAGCGTGTGGAAAATACGTTAAGGCAGGTGGGCCTGGGAAACGAAGTGGACCGGTTTATCCTTACCCTGAACAGGGGAGCTGAAGATGCAGCCAAAAGCGCTGTGCCTATCTTTGTTAGCGCCATCAAGCAAATGACCATACAAGATGCCTGGGGAATTCTGAAAGGCGATAAAGATGCGGCTACGCAATACCTGAAGCGGACTACTTCGGAGCAACTGTATAACACGTTTAATCCGATAGTGGTAAAATCGCTGGAGAAGACGAACGCTACCCGGTACTATGCTGATATTGTAAACCAGTACAACAAGATTCCGCTGGTGCAAAAGGTAAACCCGGACCTGGACGATTATGCTACCCAGAAAGCAATGGATGGTTTGTTTCAGTTAGTGGCCCAGGAGGAGGCCAACATTCGTGAAAATCCTATTGCCCGAACCACTGAGTTGCTCCGCAGAGTGTTCACTAAAGAAAATCAGTCCTAGTAGTTACATACATTCACTTACCAGAACGCCCGCTTTACCATAAAGTAAAGCGGGCGTTCTTTTTTGTGGAACATAAAGCACTCAATAAAAGTACAATACAGCAAATTTTTAAAACCAAATGCCTGGCACTCAATACCAGAACTATGAAAAATAAACCTTTCAGATACCATACCCTGACCAAAGAGCAGGACCTGGATATTTTAGTAGAAGAAATAGGGGATGCGCGTATTGTCATGTTAGGAGAAGCCTCACACGGAACTTCTGAATATTATACCTGGCGTACAGCTATCTCGAAGCGGCTTATACAGGATAAGGGCTTTTGTTGTATAGCTGTGGAAGGCGATTGGCCCGAGTGCTATAGCGTGAACAGGTTTATAAAAGGGTATCAGAACTCCGGTAGTAAAATTGCCGATGTACTGCAGGTGTACAGGCGCTGGCCTACCTGGATGTGGGCGAACTGGGAAGTAGCTGCTTTGGTAGAATGGCTTCGGGATTATAATCACCTGAAAAACGGAGCCGAGAAGGCCGGCTTCTACGGGCTGGATGTGTATAGTTTATGGGAGTCGCTGGATCAGATTGTGCGGTTTCTGGAGCAGCGGGATGGCAATGCGGCAGAGGCTGCCCGGAATGCGATTAACTGTTTTGAGCCTTTTAACCGTGACCCTCAGTATTATGCGCAGGCCACGGCTTTTGTGCCTACCGATTGCGAGAAAGAAGTAATGGAGATGTTGCAGCGTATCCAGAAGCAACCTGCCTTTTCCAGCGATGCCGAACATGATTTTAATACCAAACAGAATGCCCTCGTAGCCGCAAATGCCGAAAAGTATTACCGTGCCATGATGAAAGGAGGAGTCGGTTCCTGGAATGTGCGGGATGCGCATATGATGGAGACGCTGGATCGCCTCCTGGAGCTACACGGGCCTGACTCAAAGATTATCGTTTGGGAACACAATACCCACATTGGCGATGCCCGCGCAACTGACATGGCAGATGATGGCATGTATAATATCGGGCAGCTGGCCCGGGAGAAGTACGGCCATGAGCAGGTGAAGCTGATTGGCTTTGGCACCTACCAGGGAACAGTGATTGCAGGCAAATCATGGGGGGCGCCTATGCAGAAAATGGAAGTGCCGCCTGCCAGAGAAGGTAGCTGGGAGGCACTGTTGCATGAGATCAGCACCGACGATAAGATTATCTTCTCAAAAGACCTGGCTGAAGTGGCGGAGCTGCAAAAAAGAATCGGCCATAGAGCTATAGGCGTAGTCTACGATCCTAAATTGGAAGCTTACGGCAACTATGTGCCTACCATTATACCGGAGCGTTACGACGCCTTTATCTACTTCGAGGATACAGAAGCTGTACACCCTCTGCACTTCACCAACAGAGGCAGCAGAGAACCGGAGTTATACCCGTGGAATTATTAGAATTTGAAGATTAGGGAATGTGGGAATTTGGAGATTTGAAGATTTAATGAAGTAGCAGTACAGACAAATCTGCCTTGCTGCTTCATCCGGAAAATTTTATTAAGAGACTTAATCTGTTTTCTCAGTCAGCAGCAGATTGTAGCACATTAGCACATTAAAAAATTAGCACATTTCCACATCTCCACATTTCCTCCCTAACCTCGTTGTATCAGGAAAACAATGTAGCCGATGTAGATCAGCATAAAGAGTATGCCATTCCAGCGATCGATGGTGTTTCTTTTTCCGATGGGAAGTACAATAATGAGAAGCGTACTGGCTACGATCATCATAATGATATCGGAGTTACTTACCACATTGAAAGGAAGGGGATGTATGGTGGCACTTAAGCCCAGAATCCAGAGCAGGTTAAATATGTTGGAACCAATTACATTACCTACCGCTATATCGGTGTTCTTGCGAAGAGCGGCCATAGCCGAGGTGACCAGCTCGGGCAACGATGTGCCAATGGCTACAACCGTTAAGCCAATAAAAGACTCGCTTAAACCATAAGACTGAGCAATTTCCACGGCACTGTCTACTACCCATTGGCCACCCAGAAACAAACCGGCTCCACCTGCCGCCAGGTATAACACGGACTTTGGAAGCGGCATAATAGCGGGTTTTTCATCTTCTTCGTGAGCCGGATCGTTGTTTGTTTTAGCCACATTATAGATGTAGGCCATAAACATAATAAAGAAAAACAGCAGGATAAAGCCGTCTAACCGGCTGATGTATAACTGGGTTTCATTTCCTAAGATGACGACGTTCGCTAAAAAGCCAACCAGTAGCGTTGCAATCAGGGAAAAAGGAATTTCGGTTATAACAGTGTTTCTTTTGATTGGAATTGGTGCCAGAATGGCTGTAAACCCGATAATGAGAAGCAGGTTAGCTACATTACTCCCAAACACGTTACCTATTGCTAACTCTGACTGCCCCTGCAAGCTGGACATGATGTTGATGATCAGTTCAGGCAGGGAAGTGCCAAAAGATACGATCGTAAGACCAACTACCATATCCGAGATATTATACCTCTTGGCAATGGAGGAAGCTCCTGCTACGAGAATATCAGCACCTTTGATCAGAAGAATAAATCCTGCAATTAAGAGAATGTAGGTTAGCATGAGATAGGGGATAATATTGAGATGGATAATACAACCTGGTGAAGCCAGAATAATAAAGGCTGCCTGCAGCTTGGTAGCTTGGGGCAGCCTTTATCTTTATCTCACAGCAGGTTACTGCATATTGTGGTACACCGCCTGAACGTCGTCGTCTTCTTCGAACCGTTCAATCAGGTTTTCAATCTCCTCTGCCTGTTCATCCGTCAGTTCTGTGCGGGTATTCGGGATTCGCTGCAGTTCGGCACTGATCACATTCAGGCCTTTTTCCTCCAGCGCCTTCTGCATCGTACCAAAATCAGTAAAGGCGGTCTCAATGATAATCTCTCCTTCGTGTTCGTAAATATCTTCAGCTCCGAAATCGATCAGCTCCAGTTCCAGTTCTTCGATATCGGTGCCTTCCGGAGCAATTTTAAAAATGCCTTTACGGGTAAAAAGGAAATCCAGAGAACCTGTTTTTCCAAGAGCACCGCCTCCACGCGAAAAATAGACACGCATGTTGGCTACAGTACGGTTAATATTATCTGTTGCCGTTTCTACCAGGATAGCTATGCCATAAGGGCCGTATCCTTCGTACACGATCTCTTCGTAGTCTTTTTCTTCTTTAGAGGAGGCTCGTTTAATAGCTGATTCCACTTTATCTTTCGGCATGTTTACGCCTTTGGCGTTCTGGATCGCCGTACGTAAGCGGGCGTTCGATTCAGGATTAGGTCCGCCTTCTTTAACCGCTATCGCAATCTCTTTGCCCAAGCGCGTAAAAGCTTTCGACATTTTATCCCAACGCTTAAATTTACGGGCTTTTCTAAATTCAAATGCTCGTCCCATGGTGTCTTAGTTTTGTATTACAAATTTAGGCAGCTTGTGCGAAATATGGTAGTTTATTTTGAATTAGATCACAAAAGCTTCCAATACCAGCTAAGATTTTTCGAATAAAGAAACTGGCGCAAGCGTCCGCTTGTGCTTAGACAGACAGCAACAGCATTGTGCCGGACTAGTGCTTTAGTAGCAGGGGCGCCGGACCAGTGCGTAGCAGGGACACAAGCGGACGCTTGCGCCATATAAGGGCGTAGCAGGGACACAAGCGGATGCTTACGCCAAATAGGTCTAAAATCTAGCGCCTGGCTAACGGGTGAAAGTCGGTGATGTGTAGTTGCTGGTCGCAGAAACCATACTCGTGCTCAATGTTGGAGCCAACTACGATAAGCCTGTTTTCCCTGTTTAGAAAGATATGCTCCTGGTACCAGGCAATGCCTTCCTGATCCAGGTTTGTGGTAGGCTCGTCGAGCAGGAGTAATGGGGTATCGGAATAAATAGCGAGGCCTAACTTCAGGCGTTGCTTCATGCCGGAAGAAAAATCTTTCACAAACTTGTGCTTTGACTTCTGCAATCCCAGCCTTTCGATCAGGTTCTGGGTTGACAGGTTCTTGCGCAGCGGCTTAAAGCGGGTGTGGAAGCCGATCATTTCCTGCAACGATAGTTCCTCCACCAGTTCCAGGTAGGGTGCCGTAAGCGACAGGTGCTGATATGCCTTTTCCGGGGCTATAGCTGTATCAGCTAACGTATAGTGGATTTGCCCCTCGCTATGTAAATTATAGCCGGCAATAATGGTAAGTAAAGTAGATTTTCCGGAACCGTTATGGCCTAGTACAGCATAAGAAGTGCCTGACTCAAAGGTATAGGTCAGGTTTCGGAAAATCCACTCGTAGTTATAGCGTTTACCTAAATTGGATAGGTTAATCCGCATCTTTGGAAAAATAGCTCTTGATAATGCCGCGGCCAGAGTTGCGCAGGAAGTTGGTTACTTCATCGCGTTCTTTGCTCGGTGTAAGTTCGATGTCGATTTTATCTAATGCCTGCGTATTGTTCAGGCCGCTCATAAACAGAATACGATACAGCTGTTGTATCTCATTAATCTGCTCACTGATAAAGCCTCTGCGGCGTAGGCCAACAGAATTAATGCCTGCATACGAAAGAGGCTCCCGTGCCGCTTTTACATAAGGAGGCACATCTTTTAAAACTTTAGAACCTCCGGAGATAAAGGCGTGCGTACCTACTTTTACAAACTGGTGTACCGCACTGGTCGCGCTGATAATGGCATGGTCGCCTACCTCTACGTGGCCGGCCATTTGTACCGCGTTGCCAATAATGCAATAATCGCCTACAATACAATCGTGCGCTACGTGTGCATAAGCCATAATCAGGCAGTTGCTGCCTATCACTGTTTTCATTTTATCGATTGTACCACGGCTAACGGTAACAAACTCCCTGATAACAGTATTATCGCCGATATGAGTGGTGGTAACCTCTCCGGCAAACTTAAGATCTTGTGGTACAGATGAAACTACAGCACCCGGGAAAATCTTGCAGTTCTTGCCGATCCGGGCACCTTCCATAATCACGGCATTGGAACCGATCCAGGTACCTTCTCCGATCTCTACATTTTTATGAATGGTAACAAATGGTTCAACTACAACATTCTGGGCAATTTTTGCCTCCGGGTGGATGTAAGCTAATGGCTGGTTCATGCGTCTTTTTTTACTATACTTGCCGACATTTCTGCTTCCATTACCAGTTGGCCTCCTACAAAGGCCTGACCAGACATTTTAGCTATACCACGTTTAATGGGAGCCAGCAATTCACATTTAAAAATTATAGTGTCGCCGGGAAGAACCTTACGCTTAAAGCGACACTTGTCTATTCCCAGAAAATAAGTCCAGTAATCTTCAGGGTTTTCTACAGTATTTAACACCAGAATACCACCTGTCTGCGCCATGGCTTCTATCTGGATCACCCCTGGCAGCACAGGGTTGCCAGGAAAGTGCCCCTGGAAGAACGGTTCATTCATGGTTACGTTCTTAACGCCTGTAACCGTTGTTTCGTCTAAATGAATGATTTTATCGATCAGCAGGAATGGATAGCGGTGCGGTAAAGTAGCAGCTATCTGGTTGATATCCATAACAGGAGGCTTTTTGGGGTCGTATGTTGGTACAGCCTTTATGCTTGCTTCCTGTATAAGCTTTTTAACTCTTTTTGCAAAGCCGATATTGGCGGCATGTCCCGGGCGGGCGGCCAGTATCTGGCCTTTGATAGGGCGCCCGATCAGGGCCAGGTCGCCTAGCAGGTCCAGCAACTTGTGGCGGGCAGGCTCGTTTTTGAAGCGAAGTTCTGTATTGTTCAGAATGCCTTCTTCTTTAACTTCTACCTTTGGTTTGTTTAGCAGTTCCGAGAGGTACGAAAGCTCATCCTCCTGCACAATGCGGTCTACAATTACGATGGCATTGTCCAGGTCGCCGCCTTTTATAAGGTTTTGCTTGAAAAGTGCTTCCAGTTCGTGCAGAAAGCAGAAGGTACGGCAGGGAGCTATTTCTTCTTCAAACTGGTTGAACTGGGTAATAGAAGCATGCTGGCTGCCTAATGTCGGAGAATTGTAATCCACCATCACTGTCAGGCGATAGTCGTCTAAAGGAAGGCCAACGATCTCTACCTCTCTTTTTTCATCTTTGTAGGAAACACCTCTCGGTATTTCGAAATAGTTGCGCAGTGCGTTCTGTTCCTGTATGCCAACTTCTAAAAGCGCTTTCACAAATTCGATAGCCGAGCCATCCATAATCGGAGGTTCCGGGCCGTCTAATTCAATCAGCACGTTATCTATCTGTAAACCTACCAGTGCAGCTAAGGTGTGCTCTACTGTGTTTACACGGGCGCCGTTCTGTTCAATAGAAGTGCCTCGCGATAGATCTACCACATTATCTACATCGACATTTACAATAGGCTGACCTGGTAAGTCGATACGCTGAAACTTATACCAGTGATTAGCAGGAGCAGGTTTAAAGGTCATGTTCGATACAACGCCTGTATGTAGACCGATGCCCGAAACCGTAACCGGAGCCTTTATGGTATGTTGCTTTTGGTTCATTAATGTATCAGTAGTAATGTTAAGTTCTTGGTTTTGAAGGCAAGCATAGGGTGGGTGCTCATGCTTCACTCTATGTTATGATTTTTGCTTCCTCATGCTTAGGAATGCAAACTTAAATATAATCTTTGGGCTTGCCATTTTATTTTAAAAGAAATGCGTGACGCAGAAAGAATTACTGTTATTTTTTTCCTTCTTTAAGTTCTTCTATTTCTCGCTGAAGCTCAGGAAGTTTTCTAAATACGGTTAAAGCCCTCAGGTTTTGCTTATAGTCGAATGCCGGTGAACCCTGGATAATGGTACCCGTTTCTTTAACTGATTTGGATACACCCGATTGCGCACCTATGGTTGTTTTATCGGCGATAGAGATATGGCCTACAACACCCACCTGGCCTGCCAGCACACAGTAGTTGCCGATTTTAGTAGAGCCTGAAACTCCGGTCTGAGCGGCTATAACCGTATGCTTCCCTACTTCTACGTTATGGGCAATCTGCACCAGGTTATCAATTTTGGTGCCCTGGCGGATGATGGTAGCGCCCATGGTGGCGCAGTCAATCGTTGTATTGGCGCCTACAGAAACATCGTCTTCCAGCACTACATTGCCGATCTGGGGTATTGTTTTATAGCTGCCGTCGGGCTGTGGGGCAAAGCCGAAGCCATCGCTGCCGATAACTGCGCCGGCATGGATGGTACAGTTGCGACCTACCACTGTGCCGGCATACAGTTTGGCTCCGGCCAGGATAGTAGAATTGTCGCCAATCTGAACGTTATCGCCAATGTATACCTGTGGGAAAATGCGTACATTATCGCCTATTTTACAGTTGTTGCCGATATAAGAGAAAGCGCCACGGTAGTGGTTTTCGCCTATTGAGCTGTTGCTGCCTATAAAGCAAGGTTCTTCGGTGCCGGTTTTAGACGCCAGAAGAGCGCTTTGGTAGTAAGACAGCAACGTTGAAAAACTGGAATAAGGATCCTGAACCCTGATAAGAGTGGCGGTAACAGGCTTTTTTAGCTCTAATGTTTCTGATACAATAACTGCGCTTGCACCAGTGCTATAAAGGTATGGCTCATACTTAGCATTTGACAGAAAGGCCAGTGCGCCGGCCTGTGCTTCTTCAATCTTTGCTAAAGTGCTTACTTTTACTGCGTTGTCTCCCTCTATTTTTCCTTGCAACAAGTCAGCAATCTGTTGAACAGTAAATTCCATAATGTAAAATTAGAGCCAAAAATCAAATCTGCTACTACTTTGGGAGGGCAAACTTACTAAAAACTTCTTTTAGCTGCTATTAAATAGAAATTTGAGCCGGCAGATGATAGCCCGGGGGAGGGGATAAAAATAAAAAATAGCCTGAATTGTTTTAGAAACATCATCAGGCTATTTACATACTTAGCTGAAAGAATACGAACAGAAATCTGCTAATGTCTTTTTATTTTTTGATACTGCCTATGGCGATGCTGTGTACCATCTCGCTTTCTAAGCTGGTAAATAGCTGGGAGATGGTTTCGTCGGTTTTATTCACCAGTTTGCACCTGTCGTTTAAAGAGCGCTTTTTAGGCTTGTTATTAATGTAGTTTACAAAATACTCCAGGTTTACTTCTGCGTCCTGGTCGTACAGTTTAATGCCTGTAACTTCAACCAGCATTTTGCCCTCTTCAAAGGCGAAGCTCATGGTAAAGTCGAGCTTACATACATCTATGTCTGTGGTGCCTTTCGATACAAACTTTGTTTTGTTTACATCCTCAGCGTATGATAAGCCTTTAGATTCAGCTTGCAGGTTAATAGCGTACCAAGTGCGGGCAATATCATAAAGTTGCTCAGAAGACATACCCGGAGATTTTATTTCTCGCTTGTAAGTAATTTTAGCGTTTGTGTCATAGCTTAACACAGGCATGGTGCTGCAATCGGGGCATTTATCAGCTTTCTGTGCTGTTGCTGATAAGCCTGTCAGGGCAACGAATGCTATTAGTATGAATCTTTTCATAGTGGCTGGGCAGTAAAAGGTAAAATTATTATAGTATTATTATATTCTGTTTAAGTTATATAGGCCGTTTAGCAAGAGTGGTGCCAAAACAATTTGATAACTTTAACTTATAAAAATTGACTATTTTTCAGGCTTGAAATATGAATCTCTTTCCTGTTTTGGGAAAATAAGTTTCAATATAGGAAAAAGGATTATTTAATAATTGGAATAGTTATATATATAGATGAAGGTAGGGGGCTGTTGCCTCGTAAAGGCGTTTATTTGCGCCTCTGCCACCTGAATTGTAAACTGGCGGAGCCATCGGATGGCTGATGCTGAAGTAAGGCAATGCATGATGCCTCAGCAGGCAAAATAGAGCTGCTCATGCTTTACGTGAAGTATAGAATAAGTATAAGCAGCGAAAACCTGGTTACCAGGTTGCTACCTCTTTGGGGTAACAGACATAATATTTTTCAACCTTATTGCTTAAAGCCTGAATATTAGGTAAGTCCGAAGCATTCGCTACATCAACAACATAGCCCGACTTGGTTAAAACATCTATCGATTGCCCCTCAGACTGGTAGGCGTTGTTACTGATTTTTCCGGCAATCATCAGGTATTTTACTTCTTCAGGGCCAATCATAAACTGTTCCTGCACCAGCTCGCTTATGCCCAGCAGCATCTCCTCATGAACCGGTTTGTTGGAGATAATCACTTTAAAGAGTTTTCGGTTCAGAATGCTGGTTGATAAAAAGGCCAGGATCGGATCGGAGTGAGAAGCCCATTGCTTGATGCCACTCCAGATGTCGTGATCGTCGAGCGAGACAAATCGCTCCAGAATACTGTGATCGGTTTCGAAGTTCTGTAAAGTAAGATTGGATGCCAGGAAAAAGCGCAGGCAGTCGCTCGCAGGCAGGTGTACCCCTGCCTGCATAAGCTCGCGTGCACGCTGCACCGTGCGCAACACCATGTTTTCGGCGCTGATCACGGTTTTGTGCAGGTAAACCTGCCAGTACATCAGGCGCCGGCTTACCAGAAAGTTTTCGATACTATAAATGGCTTTCTCTTCCACTACCAGTTTGTCGTCTACCACATCCAGCATCTTCAGAATCCGGTCTGCCCCTATCTTGCCTTCATAAACGCCTGTGTAAAAGCTATCTCTGTTCAGGTAGTCTAAACGGTCTACATCTAACTGGCTGGATACCAGCTGGTGAAAGAAATTCCGTTCGTAGGTGCCATTAAAAATCTGTATAGCCAGATCTAATTTTCCGTTAAAATGCTCGTTAAGCATCTGCATAATGTGCAGGGAGAGGTGCTCGTGGTGCACTTCTTTAAAGATAGCAGTTTCCAGGGCATGCGAAAAGGGGCCATGGCCTATGTCGTGCAGTAAGATGGCAATAAGAGAGGCTTCGAATTCGGTATCAGAAATTTCGTTATTTTTACTTTTTAAACTGTTGAGGGCCGTGTCCATCAGGTGCATAGCTCCCAAAGCGTGGTGGAAGCGTGTATGCAATGCTCCCGGGTACACCATCTCTGTGAGTCCCAGCTGCTTGATGCGGCGCAGGCGCTGGAAGTAAGGGTGATCGATGATGTCGAAGATTAAATCAGACGGAACGGTGATAAAACCGTAAACAGGGTCGTTGAAGATTTTTTTCTTATTCACGCAGAAGAGAACTAGAATAGATGTTACGTAGAAATTTACTTAAGCAGGTAAGGTTCTCCTTTAAAGGAGGATAAAATATTTTTTTGTAACATCAGTTAGAAATTATGAAATAGAAACCAGGACCTGACACAGTAGTCCAACTAACCAAGCTTTAAACAACGAAATATAAACTATGCAAAGATATAATATTTTATGGGCGGATGATGAAATTGATCTGCTGAAGCCCCATATACTTTTCCTGGAAGACCGTGGTTACGATATAACTCCTGTAAACAGTGGAGCCGATGCCATAGAAAAGGTGCAGGAACAGCTGTTCGATATTGTTTTTCTAGATGAGAACATGCCCGGTATAAGCGGCCTCGAGACGCTTAACGAAATAAAAGGCATACGGCCGACCGTTCCCGTAATCATGATCACGAAGAGTGAGGAAGAGCATATTATGGAGGAGGCCATCGGTGCCAAAATAACCGATTACCTGATCAAGCCCCTGAACCCCAACCAGATCCTGCTTTCCGTTAAAAAGGTGCTGGACAACAAGCGCCTGGTATCAGAGCGCACCAACATGAGCTACCAGCGCGACTTCCGCACACTGGGTATGGCTTTCGGGGAACGGTTAAGTCCGATGGAATGGGCCGATATCTACAAAAAGCTGGTATTCTGGGAGCTGGAGATAGACGAGACAGAGAACAGGAGTATGGCTGATGTGATAAACATGCAGAAAGATGAGGCTAACTCTAATTTTGCCAAGTTTATCATGGATAACTACGAAGACTGGATAAACAAAGACTCGGACGAAATGCCGCTGATGTCGCACCAGATCTTTAAAGAGCGCGTGTTCCCGATGATGAAGGAGTCTGACAGGCCTGTATATTTCCTGTTGATCGATAACCTGCGGTACGATCAGTGGAAGGTGCTGGAGCCCCTGATCTCAGACTACTTTACAGTAGACCAGGAAGAGATGTATTACTCTATCCTACCTACCACTACGGCCTATGCCCGCAACGCCATTTTTTCGGGAATGCTACCGACAGATATAGCCAAACGTTACCCGAACCTGTGGGTGGGCGATGATGAAGAGGAAGGCAAAAACCTGCATGAGCCGGAGTTCCTGGATATACAGATGCAGCAGAACAGGATAAACGAAAAATATAGCTACCACAAAATAACCAACCCTGCAGCAGGCAAAGATCTGCTGGCCAAGTTCAACAACCTCGATAATAATAAGCTGAATGTAATTGTCTACAATTTCGTAGACATGCTCTCGCATGCCCGTACCGATAGTAACATGGTGCGCGAACTGGCACCGGATGAATCGGCTTACCGTTCTATTACCAAATCGTGGTTCCTGCATTCGCCTTTGTTCGAGACCTTACGAATGATTTCTGAGAAGAAAGGCCGCCTGATAATTACAACAGACCATGGAACTATTCGTGTAAAAAGACCTTTTAAGATAATCGGAGACAGAAATACGAATACAAACCTGCGGTATAAGCATGGTAAAAACCTGGGCTACACCGATAAAGATGTTTTCACCGTGAAAAAGCCGGAGCGATTTTTCTTGCCAAAGGCCAATGTTTCTACTACGTTTGTATTCGCAATTGAAGATTACTTTTTTGCGTACCCTAATAACTACAATTATTATGTAAACTACTACAAAGATACCTTCCAGCATGGAGGTATCTCTTTAGAGGAAGTGATCATACCATTTGTAGTGCTTAGCCCTAAGAATGCATAACAGAGTAGAAGAAAGAATACGTATCGAGATGTCGTCGTTGGCTGATTTGCCTGCGGCGGCTTCTGTGCTTATAAAGGAAGCTGAACAGGAGCCCGTTATTTTGTTTGAAGGACCTATGGGGGCAGGAAAAACAACTTTTATAAAAGAGTTCTGCCATCAGTTAGGGGTGAAGGAAAACGTAAGCAGCCCTACCTTTGCGCTTGTGAACGAATATGAAACATCGGAAGGGAAACTAATTTATCATTTTGATTTTTATAGGATAAATGAGGAGCGGGAGGCGCTGGAAATCGGGATACTGGAGTACCTTGCGTCTGGCAGCATGTGCCTGATCGAGTGGCCCTCTATGATCCCGAACCTGTTGCCGGAGCATTACCTGCTTGTAAAACTGCAGCCATCCGACGAGGGAGAAGTGCGAACAATGACTATAAACAGAGTATAGAATGACGGAGAGATTCGCCGTAGAGCTTGGAAAACTGGCTTCCAATCCAGCCCTTTACCCAAAAGAATCGATGCTGGCTGTAGAAGAGCGCCGCAGGAGCCTATTTATTGGTATTCCAAAAGAATCGTCTTTTCAGGAGAACAGGATCGGACTAACACCGGATGCTGTGAAGCAGTTGTCGGACCAGGGACACCGTGTCTGGGTAGAGGCGGGAGCGGGTAGCCCATCTAAATATTCTGATAACGAGTTTTCGGAAGCAGGGGCAAAAATCGTGTATTCTACAAACGAGGTGTATGAGGCTGAAATCATTCTTAAAATTGCTCCTCCCACGTACGATGAAATAGAGTACCTGCGACCGGGGCAAACGCTGATCTCGGCCCTGCAGTTCGGTAACTTAACGGCTGATTATATCAATGCCCTGCTTCGTAAGAAGATTACGGCAATGTCGTTTGAGTTGCTCCGCGATAAGTCGGAGGCCAAGCCTATTGTGCGGGCGATGAGCGAAATCGCAGGTAGCACGGTCATGCTGATTGCCGCAGAGTATTTAAGTATCAGCAACGAAGGCAAAGGTGTTATCCTGGGTGGTATTACAGGCGTACAGCCTTCAAAAGTAGTTATTCTGGGTGCCGGAACCGTAGCCGAGTATGCTGCCAGAGCTGCTTTGGGACTGGGTGCCGAAGTAAAAGTTTTTGACAACCACATTTACAAGCTGCGCCGCCTTAAGCATAATATTGGTGCGCAGCTGTTTACCTCTACGCTGGATAAAGCGGTGCTGTATAATGAAATAAAGCAGGCGGATGTGGTTATCGGGGCCCTTATTTCGGAAGAAGGACAAGTGGCCTGTATGATAGAGGAGGGAGTCGTCGCCCAGATGAGTCCTGGTTCTGTTATTATTGATGTTTGCATAGACCAGGGAGGCTGTTTCGAAACCTCGGAAATAACATCTCATAGCCGCCCGATCTACCGCCGGTACGATATTATACATTACTGTGTGCCGAACATTCCATCCCGTGTACCACGCACGGCAACCACTGCCCTCAGCAATATTTTTACACCTATTTTCACAGAGATATCTAAATTCGGAGGCATCAACGAGGCCTTGTTTATGCACGAGCATTACCGCAGCGGCGTGTATATCTACAGAGGCAGCCTGACCAACTCCAGCATAGCCAAAAAGTTTGGTATGCGCTATAAAGAGCTGGGGCTGATGATTGCTGTGAGAAATTAAAAGTTGATTAGGTAAGCCGTTATAAATGATGACTTGCCTATTCTATTCTTTTCATATCCGGCGCATTCGGAAGGAAGATGCACCTATAGTAAAACTCATCTTCAAGGTAGGCACTCTCGGTAAAGAGGGGGTAGTTCTAAAAGTCCCCCTTGGGGGTAGGGGGATGATTTAGTTTTAAGCACTAGTGCCAACTGCTACAGATTAAGACCCGTAGGAGAGGCTTAGGTATAGAGGAGAGGCCATTACTTTTAGCAACTGCCTTTTCATCCCACCCCCTTCAAAGGGGAACAGCTTCCAACTATAATGGAAAACACGACAAGCCGCTAGAAGCCTTTATATCGTACTCCATATCCGGATGCAATTGAAAGAGGAACGGAGACTTATATAATATCACTCAATAATAAAACCTTCCAGGCTGCCTGCACCTGTTTGTCTGCCAATAGTTTTTTCCCCAACCACTTTAGTTCCTGCCTTAGATGTGCAGCGTCGTGTTTATACTTGTTTAGCGTATAGGCTACCAGGGGCTCCTGTTTAAAAGCCTCTACCTCTTCAGGAGTGGGTATCGTTTCCGAATTTCCTAGCCTGGCCAGCTCATTGCCAGACAATAAATCACAGTTTCTGATAAAAGCAGGAAGTGCGTCTATGCCTATCCCTTTGTTTTTAACAGGCTTTTCGAGTTCAAAAATGGCCTCGCCACTGGCCCGGATGTAATAATCACCACCCATGCGGGCTACAGCATCCAACTTGTAAGGATCTATTTTGCCGCTGGCATCCAGGATGTGTTCGTTTACATGTGCCAGTAGTACCTCGCATACCACCAGGTTGCCCGCTCCGCCTGTTTCTCCCAGAGAAATGATGTCGTTCACTTGGCACTCAAAGGCAACCGGGGCTTCCTGTACACGCGGTGGTTTTACCAGTGTAGAGGCTTCTGCTGTTAAGCCGGCTTTTACAAATTCGTTTACGCCTTGCTCATACTCCGTGCTTGCCAATGACATCTGCTCTGCCAGGCTGTAATCAGCAATATTAATCACCACTTCCTTTGTGGCCAGTATATTGTCCAGCGTGTGTTTAGAGGTATTGTCGCGCACACGCCTGGCCGGAGAAAACACAAGCACAGGAGGATGAGCACTAAAAACATTAAAGAAGCTGAACGGACTCAAATTTACATTGCCTTCCCGGTCTGTGGTACTGGCAAAGGCAATCGGGCGGGGTGCTACACTTCCTAAAAGTATGCTGTGAAACACTGCTGTTTTTACTTCTTTCGGGTTTATCGTTTTTATTGCCATAGCTGAAAAATGGGGCGGACAGGATAAATGTACGCAAAATTTGGAGTGATTTTGTGCAGGAGAGAAGCCGCCAACACAACACTCTTTCATTTTATGGTAGCAGGTCTGTGTGTTTTTACTTAACTTCGCGCTATTAAAAAGATTATGAGGTTTATACCTGTTGCTGTATCTGAACCAGCAGATCATTTGCTTGATAAGATAAACAGCAGTTCTGAGCTTCATTTTTATCATATAAATTCCTATTAAATAAATAGGGAAAATGGATTTTAAGGACTTTAAAAGATTCAAGTAACGATCTAGGATCGGAAGTTCTGGCGTAACAAAAAAGAAAAGACCATTGCAAGCGTTCGTACATAAATCAATTCTGGCTGCCATTGAGGCAGGAAAGAAAATTTTAGAAGTATATGCAGGTGATTTTAGTGCCGACATTTCTTTCAAATCAGATAACTCGCCCGTTACCATTGCCGACTACAAGGCAAACCAGGTGATCGAAAGTTACCTGGCCGATACAAGCTTCCCGATCCTGAGCGAAGAAGGAACGCACCTGGCCTATGAAGAAAGGAAAAGCTGGAATGCCTTCTGGCTAATAGATCCCTTGGACGGTACAAAAGAATTTATCAAGAAGAATGATGAGTTTACAGTAAACATTGCCCTGGTGCGTGATGGGAAACCAGTGCTGGGGGTCGTTTATGTGCCGGTGGCGGGTACTTTATACTATGGGGCCGAAGGAGAAGGCAGTTTCGTTTTTAACGTGGATGCCGCTTTTCACCCGGAGAGGCTGGAGGAATACCTGCTGCATGCCACACAACTGCCGCTGGCAAAAGAATACGATATCTATACCATTCTGCTAAGCCTCACGCACTCCTGCCCCGAAACGCAGGCCTTTGTAGAGGAAAGAAAAAACACCTACGGAGAAGTGAAGATTGAGAGTGCCGGAAGCTCTTTAAAACTTTGCCTGGTAGCAGAGGGCAAAGCGCAGGTATACCCGCGTTTGGGCCCGACAATGGAGTGGGATACGGCTGCCGGGCATGCTGTAGCCAAATATGCAGGCTGCATGGTATATGATTTTGAAACAAAGCAGGAGCTGGTTTATAACAAGGAAAACCTCCTAAACCCATGGTTCGTGGTAGAGCAGGAGCTGCCCAAATTTGTAACTGTTTAGAAATACCTGCTTTTAAGAGAATATGCTAGCTCTAAGTCCCGGAATCCAGCAGTGGGTGGTATTACTTGTTACGTTCCTGGTAGTCGCGCTGCTGCTTGTCGATAAGTACAGGCCGTCATTTGTGTTCGGTGGGGCTATACTGGTGCTTTTGCTGAGCGGCATCATCCATACAAACGATTTTCTGGCAAGCGTGGCAAACGAATCGATCATCACCATCTTTCTGCTGATTTTTATTACCACGGGCATCAAGGAAAACTTTAACCTGGTGGGCTGGCTGGATAAAATCTTTGGTAAAACAACTAACGGGAGAACATTTATGTTTAAGATGACAACAGCCGTGGCAACAGTATCATCTGTCATGAACAACACTCCCATTGTGGCGCTGATGATCCCCTATGTTTACCAGTGGGCCAAAAAGCACGAAATCGCTCCCTCCAAGTTGCTGATACCTTTGTCGTTTGCAGCCATTGTCGGGGGCATGATCACGGTAATAGGTACTTCTACCAACCTGGTGCTGAACGGCTTTATTCTCTCAAAAAATGATCAGGCCCTGGCGTATACCGATTTCCTGTACCTGGGGCTGCTGGTAACGGCGGCAGGCTTGCTTTTCCTGTACTTTGTCGGGTATAGGCTCTTGCCTTCCCGCACCGATGCCATCGAAGAGTTTGCTTTGCAGGCGAGGGAGTACCTGGTGGAAACAAAAGTGCGTCCGTCGTCTAAATTTGCAGGGAAAACGGTCGCAGAGGCTAACCTGCGCAACCTGAAAGGGCTTTACCTGTTCGAGATTGTTCGGAACGGCAGTATTATCAGCCCTGTTTCGCCACGTGAAACCCTGTGCGTAGAAGACAAACTCTTTTTTGCGGGCGATACCGAGAATATAGTTGAATTGGTGAAGGCCGGTAACGGGCTGGAGTTGCATGCCAACCATGGAAGCAACGGCAGTGTCAACCTGCTCGAAACGGTGGTGCCTGCCAACTCCACTTTAATTGGCCATACCCTGAAAGGTGTTGGCTTCAGGGAAAGTTACGATGCCGCCGCAGTAGCCATACACCGCAATGGTGAAAAGCTAAGAGGCAAGATAGGAGAGATTGTGATCAAGGCAGGGGACATGCTGTTGATCTCAGCCGGAGAGAACTTTGAGCGGATAGTGCAGGAAAACAACAACCTGTACCTGGTTTCGGTGCTGGCTAAAACCGAAGACCAGCCTGCCTGGAAAAAGAATGTGTTCATTTCCAGCATGGCTTTAACGGTGCTGGCTATTGCTTCAGGCTTTATTTCGCTGTTTCTGGGGCTGCTTGTCATTGTGTCGGTTTTGCTGTGGCTGGAATTACTAACGCTGTCCGATCTGCAGAAAAACCTCGATTTTGAGTTACTGCTGATCCTGGTCTGCTCTTTAACCTTTAGCAAAGCACTGATAGAAAGCGGCACAGCCAAACTGGTGGCCGATTCTTTTATCCCGGTGTTCGATCAGTGGGGCGACCGCGGGCTTTTACTGGGGATGTTCCTGATAACCGTGCTGTTAACTACCTTTGTAACCAATGTAGCGGCCATATCTATTGTGTTTCCGGTGGTGTATGCCCTGTGCCACGGTGCTAACCTGCCCACTACACCTTTTTACGTAGCTATTGCCTTTGCAGCATCGGCTTCGTTTTTGTCGCCGTTCGGGTACCAGACGAATTTAATGGTTTATGGGCCCGGTGGCTATAAGTTTAAAGATTTTATAAAGGTAGGGCTACCAATTACCATAATTTATAGTGTGATTTGTATCATATTTATAGTATGGTATTACAACCTATAACAGCTATGGGAGAGGAAATGCATGTTGTAAAGCAGTGCTACAAGATAGACCGCTGTGGCCGAGAAGCCAGGAACGGGCACAAAGCGGCCTGTTTGTGGTTTACAGGGCTTTCCGGCTCCGGCAAAAGCACATTGGCCAACCTGGTAGAGCAGGAACTGTTCAGGCTGGGTATTCTTACCTATGTGCTGGATGGCGATAATGTGCGGCAGGGCCTGAACAAAGATCTTACCTTTGTAGAAAGAGACAGGGCTGAAAATATCAGGAGAATAAGCGAAGTGGTTGGCCTGATGTGCGATGCAGGCCTGGTGGTGCTGGCAGCCTTTATTTCGCCATTTCGCAAAGACCGGCAGATGCTGCGTGAACTGATAGGCGAGAATTTTTTAGAAATTTATGTTGATGCACCCTTGCATGTGTGTGAGCAACGCGATGTAAAGGGGCTTTATCAAAAAGCAAGAAAAGGCGAGATAAGTAACTTTACAGGTATATCTTCGCCCTTTGAAGCACCCGAATTTCCGGATGTGCATATTAGAACAGATCAGCACAGCATAGAGGAATCTGTGAAAATGATTGTTGATCAAATTTTACCGAAATTAAAATTATAAGCAGGATTTATGCATAAGTACTATTTAGACCATCTTCAGGAACTCGAAGCCGAAGCCATTTATGTGATCAGAGAGGTTGTTGCCCAGTTTGATAAACCGGCGATTCTCTTTTCAGGCGGAAAAGACTCTATTGTGGTAACGCACCTGGCAAGAAAAGCGTTCTGGCCTGCCAGAATTCCGCTTCCGCTGATCCACATCGACACAGGGCATAACTTCCCCGAAACGATGGCCTTTCGGGACAAGCTGGTAGAAGAGCTGGGAGTGCAGCTGCTGGTGGGCTCAGTACAGGAATCTATCGACCAGGGCAGGGCGAAAGAAGAAACAGGTATAAATGCAAGTCGGAATGCGCTGCAAATAGTAACCTTGCTCGACCTGATCGAAACCCAGAAAATAGATGCCGCCATTGGCGGTGCCCGAAGAGACGAAGAGAAAGCGCGTGCAAAAGAGCGTTTCTTCTCGCACCGGGATGATTTTGGCCAGTGGGACCCTAAAAACCAGCGCCCGGAGCTGTGGAATATCTTTAACGGTCGCAAAAATATGGGCGAGCACTTCCGTGTTTTCCCGATCAGTAACTGGACTGAAATGGACGTCTGGAATTATATCCTGCAGGAAAACATTGCGATACCGTCGTTATACTTTGCACACGAACGCGAAGCTGTTTACCGCGACAATACCTGGTTGCCGGTATCGGAGCATCTGGTGCTGCGCGAAGGGGAGAAAGTAGAGAAAAAGCTGATGCGTTTCAGAACGTTGGGCGATATCACTATTACAGGTGGTATAGAGTCTGAGGCCGATACCCTGGAGAAGATTGTAGCAGAAGTGGCGGCATCACGCAGTACCGAGCGGGGCAATCGCAGCGACGACAAACGCTCCGAAACCTCTATGGAAGACCGAAAACGCCAGGGATATTTTTAAATCCCCCTAAGGGGGTATTTTGGAGGTCCCCCTTTGAAGGGGGTAGGGGGATGATTTACAGCGGCAGAAAAAATTGCTGAAGGCCGGTTTTACAAAAGCAGGTCCAAAGGTACTCTTGGAGGACCCTCGATAGAGAAGGTGGCTAACTTTAATTGTCCCCCTTCGAAGGGGGTAGGGGGATGATTTACAGTAACAGAAAAATAACATGCACAACAACCAATACAACAAAAAACTGAAGCCACTTGCCAGGACCCTTCGCTCGGCATCTACCAAGGCAGAAGTGAGGTTGTGGTGCGAACTATTAAGTAAAAGTAAACTAGGTTATTCATTCTTACGGCAACGGTCAGTACACAACTATATCGCCGACTTTATGTGTAAAGAATTGAATTTAATTATTGAAGTAGATGGTTATACACATAAATTTAAAGCCGAAGAAGATAAGCTAAGGGATAAAGAGCTGGCAGCTGTAGGATTTACTACTTTACGATTTACTGATGAAGAGGTAATGAAGGATATAGCAAATGTACAGCGTGTTATTGAAGGCTGGATAGCAAGCCATTAACAGAAAATCATCCCCCTACCCCCTTCAAAGGGGAACTTTGCTGTCTTCAGTGGAGGCAGGGTATAGTAAATATTAAAAATAAAAGTCTTGTATCGTGGTACTTGTGTCGTGATACATATCAGGTTTAAGAAATAAATTATATATTATGAAATCGGATTTGTTACGCTTTACTACTGCTGGTAGCGTTGATGACGGGAAAAGCACCTTGATTGGCCGTTTGTTATACGATTCAAAATCTATTTTTGAGGATCAGATTGCCGCCGTAAAGCAGTCTAGTGAGCGTAAGGGGCTGCAACATATAGATCTTTCATTGCTAACGGACGGCTTGCGTGCCGAAAGAGAGCAGGGAATTACCATTGATGTAGCCTACAGGTATTTTGCTACGCCTAAGCGTAAATTCATTATTGCAGATACGCCCGGGCATATTCAGTATACCCGCAACATGGTAACCGGTGCTTCTACCGCCAACCTGGCCCTGATTCTAGTGGATGCGCGCAAAGGCATTGTAGAACAAACCTGCCGACATTCCTATATCGCTTCCCTGCTGCAGATACCTCACCTGATCGTGTGTATCAATAAAATGGATTTGGTTGATTATTCAGAAGAGGTTTTCCTGAAGATCCTGGAAGAGTATACCGAGTTTGCCAGCAAGCTGAATGTAAACGATATCCGCTTTATCCCGATCAGTGCCCTGAACGGCGATAATGTGGTAAATCACCTGGATAATATGCCCTGGTACAAAGGAGCTACCCTGCTGCATACGCTGGAGACAATTCACATTGGCAGCGATTACAACCACCTCGATGCCAGGTTCCCGGTGCAGACAATCATACGTCCGCACTCTTCGGAGTACCACGACTATAGGGGATATGCCGGCAGAGTAGCAGGCGGTATTTTCAGGCCAGGCGATAAAGTACTGGCACTGCCTTCCGGTTTATCATCTAAAATCAAGTCCATCGATACGTTTAACGGACCCGTGCCGGAAGCTTTTGCGCCTATGTCGGTTTCTATTACGTTAGAAGATGACATCGACATTAGCCGCGGCGATATGCTGGTAAAAGAGAACAACCAGTCTGAGATGAGCCAGGACCTGGATGTAATGCTCTGCTGGCTAAGCGGACAGGCTCCGCGCCCGGGCGCAAAATATTACCTGCGGCATACGTCAAAAGAGGTAAGAGCAGTTATCAAGGATGTTATCTATAAAATGGACATCAACACGCTGCAACGCCTGGAAGAAGAGAAAGACATTAAAATGAATGATATCGCCCGGGTAAAACTGCGCACCACGCAGCCGCTCATGTTCGATGCCTACAGGAAAAACAGAACAACTGGTTCTTTAATCTTAGTAGACGAATCGACAAACGAAACGGTAGCTGCAGGCATGATCGTGTAATAGCTTAAACCCGGCAGGTTTTTATAACCTGCCGGGTTTATTATTTTCCGCTAACCAAAATGTCTATTTTTTGAAGGAGTAACTTTAAAAGTCCCCCTTTGAAGAGGGCATTTCTCAAAGTCCCCCTTGGGGGTAAGGGCCCTCGAAGAAGAAGAGGGTATTTCTAAAAGTTCCCCTTTGAAGGGGGTAGGGGGATGATTACAGTAGCAGAATAAAATTTCCAAAGTCTCTTTAAAGGAGTAACCAGAAGTCCCCTTAGGGGTAGAGGCCCTCGAAAAAGAAGGAGGCTATTATCACAAGTCCCCCTTTGAAGGGGGTAGGGGGATGATTTACAGTAGCAGAGTAATTTGTTTTCCTCTATGCAAGGTAGGAGGATGATTTACAGTAGCAGAGAAAATAACATGCAGCTTTAATGCAAAACAACCAGTACAATAAAAGCCTAAAGCCCTTTGCCAGAGCTATGCGCACTGCATCCACAAAGGCAGAAGTGAGGCTGTGGTGTGAACTGTTAAGCAAAAGTAAATTGGGATACCCTTTTCTGCGGCAACGGCCAGTACACCATTACATCGCTGACTTTCTGTGTAAAGAATTGAAGCTGATTATAGAGGTAGATGGATATACCCATAAGTTCAAAACAGAAGAGGATAAGATAAGGGACAAAGAGCTGGCAGAGTTAGGGTTTACAACTTTACGGTTTGCCGATGAAGAGGTAATGAAGGATTTAGCAAATGTACAGCGTGTTATGGAAGAATGGATAGCGCATAATCAGAAGCAAATCATTCCCTAGCCCCCAAGGGCAACTCAAGCAAAACTCTTTTAGAAAGGGCTTATGATGGTTGATCTGTTCCTGAAATCATCCCCCTACCCCCTTCAAAGGGGGGCTTCTGGAACTGACCCCTTCTTTTTCGAGTGCCCCTACCCCTAGAGGAGAGACTTCAGAAGCTACTTTTAAGATAAATCATGTATCTTTCCTCATCTTTTGCACTAATTCCTTAAACCACTTTCCACATGCTCGACGAAAATAATCTGGTAATTGAGAATGCGAAAATTGCTGTAATAGGCCTGGGATATGTTGGGCTGCCGCTTGCCATTGAGTTTGGAAAGAAATATGATGTGCTGGGCTTTGATATCAACCAGCAACGGGTAGAAGACCTGCGCGAGATCAAAGACAGAACCCTGGAAGCAAACCTGTCGGCGCTGGCAGAGGTGGTGGCACTAAAGCAAAAAGGCACTATAGGTTTACAGCTATCATACGAAGTAGAGGACCTGCGGCAGTACAATACCTATATCGTAACCGTACCTACTCCCATAGATCAGTTTAAAGCACCGGACCTCAGGCCTCTCCTGCGGGCTTCCGAAATGTTAGGTGCTGTACTAAAGGCAGGCGATATTGTGGTGTATGAATCGACGGTATACCCTGGCTGTACGGAGGAAGACTGTGTGCCTGTATTGGAAAAAGTATCCGGCCTGGTGTACAACCGCGACTTCTTTGTAGGCTACTCCCCTGAACGCATCAATCCGGGTGATAAAATAAATAAGCTGACCACCATTAAGAAAGTAACCAGCGGTTCTACGCCTGCCATTGCTTCCAGAATCGACGACCTGTACCGCTCTATTATTGTGGCCGGTACGCACAAAGCCCCTAGCATAAAAGTAGCCGAAGCGGCCAAAGCCATCGAGAATGCCCAGCGCGACATCAATATTTCTTTCATGAATGAGTTGTCGCTGATCTTTGATCGGGTAGGCATCGATACCAATGATGTACTGGAGGCAGCCAGCACCAAGTGGAATTTCCTGAAGTATAAGCCAGGCCTGGTAGGAGGGCATTGCATTGGAGTAGACCCCTACTACCTGGCGCATAAGGCCGAAGCACTGGGCTACCATCCGCAGGTTATTTTATCGGGGCGAAGGGTAAACGACTTTATGGCGCAGTTTGTGGCGAATAAGGTGGTGAAACTGATGATTGAAAAAGACCACAAGATAAAAGATTCCCGGGCCTTGATCATGGGTATTACCTTTAAAGAAAACTGCCCCGATGTACGCAATACCCGCGTGGTAGAGATCTATAAAGAGTTGACACAGTTTGGAATGAGTGCCGATATTTACGACCCCTGGGCCGATCCGGAAGAAGTGAGGAGCACCTATGGGTTGGAGATTTTAAAAGAAGTAGATGAAACTATTCTCTACGATGCCATTGTAGTAGCTGTGTCGCATAACGAATTCCTGCATTTCGACTTTAAGCGCTACAAGAGCAGAAATACTGTTATATATGACACTAAAGCCTTCCTGAACCGGGATCTGGTGGATGGGAGGTTGTAGGAAAGTAAAAGAAAGCCTGCTGCTCTGAAGATAGCAGCAGACTTTCTTTTACTTTCCTACTTAATTGTTTCTTGTTGTACACCTTGCTTAATGCCTATGCCATAGTAGCTAAAGCCCTTCTCGCGTAGCTCTGCTGCGTCGTAGATGTTGCGGCCGTCGAAGATCACCTGGCCCTTCATCAGTTTGCCCACCACGTTGAAGTTGGGAGACCGGAACTCCGGCCACTCGGTCACCAGCAGCAGGGCGTCGGCGTCTATGAGCGCCTCATACTCGTCCTTGCCGTAGTAGATGCTGTCTTTCAGGGTGTGCTCTGCCTCCTTCATGGCCACCGGGTCGTAGGCTCGCACCTTGGCTCCCTGCTCCAGCAGCTTCTGAATGATCACCAGCGAAGGAGCCTCCCGCATGTCGTCCGTCTTGGGTTTGAACGAAAGCCCCCACACGGCGAAGGTTTTGCCGGCCAGTTCGCCGTCGAAGTGCTTGTATATCTTGTTGTAGAGCACCGACTTCTGGTTCTCGTTCACGCTCTCCACCGCCTTGAGCACCTGCATCTCGTAGCCGTTCTCGGAGGCCGTCCTGATGAGCGCCTTCACGTCTTTGGGAAAGCACGAGCCGCCGTAGCCGATGCCCGGGTAGATGAACTTGTTGCCGATGCGGGCGTCGGAGCCGATGCCCTTGCGCACCATGTTCACGTCGGCGCCCATCACCTCGCAGAGGTTGGCGATGTCGTTCATGAAGCTGATCTTGGTGGCCAGCATGGCGTTGGCCGCGTACTTGGTCATCTCAGCCGAAGGCACGTCCATGAAAATGAGCGGGTGGCCGTTCATCAGGAAGGGCTTGTAGAGCTTGGTCATCACCTCTTCGGCCCGCTCGGAGGATACCCCCACCACGATGCGGTCAGGCTTGAGGAAGTCGTCGATGGCTGCCCCCTCTTTGAGGAACTCCGGGTTGGAGGCCACGTCGAAGGGGATGCTCACCCCGCGCAGCTCCAGCTCCTCTTCGATCGCCTGCTGCACCTTCCTGGCCGTGCCCACGGGCACGGTGCTCTTGGTCACCACCACCGTGTAGTCGTTGATGTTCTGGCCGATGCTGCGGGCAACGGCCAGAACGTACTTCAGGTCGGCGCTGCCGTCTTCGCCGGGAGGGGTGCCCACAGCGATAAAGGCCACATCGCAGCCCTGCACGCTCGTGGCTATGTCGGTGGAGAAAGAGAGGCGCTCTTTCTGCGTGTTGCGCAGTACCATCTCTTCCAGGCCCGGCTCGTAGATCGGAAGGATGCCTTGCTTTAAATTCTCGATCTTGCGCTTATCAATGTCGATGCAGGTTACATCTATACCCACCTCGGCAAAACAGGTGCCTGTTACCAAGCCTACATATCCGGTGCCTACTACAGCTATTTTCATAAAATGACTGGTTGTTATTTGAACTATAATAAAAGAATTTATACACAAAGCTAAATTCTTTTATTATAGTTCAAGGTGTTTTCTACAGAGTTTGATAAATTATAAAGCTCCTTTTAGAATGGTCTACTTAGTTAAGCATTTAAATTTGTGAGGTTAAAACGTCGACCAATTTTGTGTTTGAATGTATGCTTTTATTAACGTTTGAGATACCAACACACATATTAAAAAGTTCTTCTTTTAATATACCTCTAAAGCTTTCAATGAACTATTCTGTATGATTGTAATGTAGTGGTTGTTGCTCTTAATAAATGTTCGAACTTGGATTTAAAAATACAAGGACAAAATGTATATAGTTTAAGAGCTTGTTCAAATGGGGATCTGGTGGATAGGAGGTTGTAGGAAAACAGAAGAAAATATAACTCAAATAGATATTAATTAAGTTATATTTTCTTCTGTTTTCCTTTAGCTAATTTATACGTCTTAAATGGTAAAATGATTAAAAGTGTATAACAATTTACATAGTGTATTAAATATAATTAATACTGCCTGATGTAATTTTTAGCTCCGAAAGAAGGAAGTAGAGAAATTATTAATTACATTTGAGAAAATTTGCTACGATAAAAAATAGCAACAGGTTATAATTTAATTTTTTTATATACCCCGCAGCTAATACACTACTTACTGAGAATGAAAGTGAAACTACTTCAACTGCTAAGTCTACTCTTTTTAGCGGTTTCATGTACTCCCCGAAATCTGGCATACTTCAGCGACTTGCAGGAACAGGCAGAATACAAAGAAGCCATCAACAATAGATCTGAGTCTAAAATTCAGCCGGATGATCTGCTTAGTATTACGGTTACCAGTTTAAATGCTGAATCAAATGCGCTTTTTAACCGAGGAGTGTTATTGCCAACAGGTGCAGCAGCTACTAACCTGAACCTGAATCAGAATAATATGCAGAATCAGGAGGGCTATTTAGTAGATAGAGAGGGAAATATAAGTTTTCCAGTATTAGGTAGTATAAAACTTGGTGGCTTAACAAAAGAGCAGGCTAGGGCTAAATTAGTTGCAGAGATCAGTAAGCATGTGAAGGACCCTATCATAAACATACGCCATATGAACTTTAGAGTAACTGTAGTTGGGGAAGTGTTGCGGCCTTCTACTTTTACAATTCCAACCGAAAAGATAAATATTTTAGAAGCCCTGGGTATGGCAGGCGATATGACCCCTTTTGGAAAGAGAGAAAATGTGTTGATTATAAGGGAAGAAGAAGGAGCAAGAACGATGGCAAGGTTAAATTTGAATAATAAAGAGGTATTAAATTCGCCATACTTTTATCTACAGCAGAACGATGTGATATATGTAGAGCCTGATAAAAAGAAGGAAATACAGGCAAGCACGGATACACGCTTTTATGCTATCATAGGATCGTTAGCTTCTGTATTGATAGTAGTTGCAACAAGGTTATTTTAATTTAAAGTGGGAATGAACGAAAGAGATGTTTTTCAGTTTCAATCTGAAGAGTCAGAGCAAATTGATTTTAAGAAGATCTTGCTAAAGTATTTAAGAGTATGGTACCTATTCGTAATAGGGGTTGTTGTTTGTATAGCCGGAGCTTTCATTTATTTAAGATATTCAACTCCTAAATATAAAATAACCAGCACTATCTTAATTAAGGATGATAAAAAGGGGGGAGACTTGTTAAGTAACCCTTTATTAAGCGATTTGGACCTATTTAATTCAACAAAAAACGTTGATAATGAGGTAGAGGTGCTTAAGTCTAAGGGTTTGATGCAAAGAGTTTTGTCAGATATTGGGCTTCAGACAACTTACTATAAAGAGGGAAGGATAAGAGATGTAGAATTATATGGTAGTAAACTGCCTATAAAAGTAATAATTAATAAACTCGATTCAGTAGCTTATGAAGAGCCAATTTTTATTCATGTAAAAGATAATAACACTTTTGAATTAGAAAGAATAGATCATACTACTACTCATAGGTTTGGGCAAGAGATTAGAAAGGACTATGGAATATTTACAGTAATCGCTTTAAAAGAAATACCTGAAGAACATAAAGACATAATTGTTCACTTTAATGATATACGTAAGTTAGCTAATGCTTATAATGAAGAATTAGTTGTTGAACCCGTTAGTAAGACTGCCAGTGTAATTACATTAAGCGTAGTTGATCCTGTGCAAGAGAAGGGAAAAGATATCTTAAACAGGTTAATTGAATTTTATAATAATGAAGCCATTGAAGATAAAAATTTAGTGGCGGATAATACAGTCCAATTTATTGATGATAGACTAAAGATTTTAACTGCAGAACTATCAGTAGTTGAAAAAGATGTGGAGGACTACAAACGCCAGAATGAAATAACAGATGTTAGCTCCCAAACACGTCTTTATTTAGAACAAGCAAGCGAATATAGCCAGAAGCTTTCAGAATGGGCTATACAGATTGATGTATTAGAATCCATAGAAAAATATTTAAATAATAACGATAATCGTTATGAATTGGTCCCAAGTACGCTAAGTATTACTGATCCTACCTTATTAGGCCTTATTTCAAATTTCAACCAATTGCAGCTGGAGCGTAACAGAATGTTGCGTACTACACAACAGGATAATCCTTTGGTTCAGAACATAAATGAACAGTTAGAGAATCTTAGGTTGAATATTCGTGAAAATTTAAAGAATATTAAAAATGGCTTGGTTATTACACGCGATAATTTAAGGGCAAGTACTGCTCGCTTCGAAAATCGAGCTAGACAAGTACCTCTGATTGAACGTGAACTTCTTGAAATAAACAGACAGCAGAGCATTAAGCAAGCTTTGTATTTATACTTGTTGCAGAAGCGAGAAGAATCTGCCTTGTCTCTTGCTGCAACAGTTTCTAACTCAAGGGTAATAGACCCAGCCATGGTTGGTGATAAACCTGTTAGCCCTAAGAAAATTGTCGTCTATCTAGTTGCTTTTGTTATGGGATTAGGAATTCCTTTTGCCTTTATCTATATAAAAGAATTACTAAATGATAAAATACAGGAAATTAGTGATATAGAAGGAGTAACATCAATTCCAATATTAGGAGAGCTTTCACATAATACCTCTAATGAGACCCTTGTGGTGTTACGTGAGAGCAGAAGCCCTATAGCTGAGATGTTCAGGTTGATAAGGACTAACTTACAATTTTCTACAGTAGGTAAAGAAAATAAAGTTATTTTAGTTACTTCCAGCATGAGTGGGGAAGGAAAGACCTTTTTTAGTATAAATTTGGCTGCTAGTTTAATTCTTACTGGAAAAAGGGCTGTTATTTTAGGGTTTGACTTACGTAAACCCAGACTCTTGCAGGACTTAGGTATGCCGGAAGGTTTAGGAATAACAAATTATTTAATCTCTGATAATGTAACTCTCAATGATGTTGTACAACAATCAGAAACTGTACCTGGCTTATATGTTATTGGTTCTGGTCCTATTCCGCCTAACCCTGCCGAATTGATGATGAGTGATAAGGTAAGCCAATTAATTAATAATCTCAGAGCAAGTTTTGATTATATCATAATTGATACTGCCCCAATTGGACAAGTAGCCGATGCCTTTACACTAGCTCCATTTACAGATTCATCTATTTATGTATTACGGTACGGGTATACCTATAAAGCTCAGCTCGGCATAGTAGAAGATGTTTATAAAAATAAAAAGTTAAAACATCCTATGGTTGTGCTAAATGATGCTAAAAAGGAAAATAGTTATGGGTATGGTTATGGTTATGGTTATGGTTATGGTTATGGTTATGGTTCTGATTTAGAAAATAAAATGATTAAAAATTAAATTTTATTATTTGAAAGTTTAGTAACAGAAGCTAAAGGTAATGAAAAGTTAGTTCGATCAGATTAATATTTTAATAATTGAGAATAACTTTTCATCACCTTTAGCATTATTATTATATGTTGAATTAAATAGTATTTATATGAATACAGGAATATAGTGTGATTAAATTATATATAATTTAATTTATAAATGTTTAAAGAATAGTTTATTAATATGACCCGAGTGTAAGATTTTTATTTGAATAATTCAAAAATAGAATTAATATAATCTACTAGAGCTATGTGATAAATGCTTTTGTTCTGAAAATTATAGAAATTCTCTTCTTAGATGAAGTTGAACTTAGTTTAAGAAGATACCATTTGAAACTTCAGCTACCAATGTTTTGTAGTTGCTTAACTTAATATTTTTCAAATTTATTTAATACTATTTATAAAAAAAGACTTTGGGAAGTAATAATGGAAGAATAGCTAAGAACACGCTATTACTTTATTTTAGAATGCTATTAACTATGGTAGTTTCTTTATACACGGTAAGAGTTGTATTGTCCGCATTAGGTTCAGTTGATTACGGTATCAACAATGTTGTAGGTAGTGTTGTAACAATGTTAGCTTTTCTAGGGAATACTATGGCTTCAGCTTCACAACGTTTTTTTGCTTTCGAAATAGGACAAGCAAATTATAGAAGATTAAACAAAATATTTAATATTTCCTTTTCTATCTATATATTACTGGCTTTAGTTGCTTTTATATTAGCTGAAACTATTGGTATATGGTTACTTAATAATTACATTAATATACCTGTAGATCGTGTAGAGGCTGCGAACTGGGTTTATCATTTTGCAATATTGTCTTTCATACTAACAATGATAACCATACCATATAATGCTTTGATTATGGCTCATGAGAAGATGAAATTTTATGCTTATGTAAGTATAATTGAGGCATTTTTAAAATTGATAATAGTCTTCGTACTAAGTGTAATTCCCTACGATAAACTAAAATTATATGCAGTTTTAACTTTTTTAGTAACCATAGTAATTACGGCAGTTTATATAGCGTACAGCACTAAGAAGTTTAAAGAGTCTAAATTTTCTATACAATGGGATTTTAAATTATTTCAAGAAATCGCTAGATACTCCGGGTGGAGTCTATTTGGAGCAACTACATCTGTTTTAAATAATCAAGGTTTAAACTTAATTTTAAATATTTTCTTTGGACCAATCATAAATACAGCTAGAGGAATAGCTTATCAAGTTAATGCAGCGATTACTTCGTTTGTCAACAATCTATACAGTGCCGTAAATCCTCAAATTATAAAGTCATATGCGGAAAATGATATTAAGAGGCAGACACAGCTAGTAATTAACTCTACTAAAATAGCATATACTTTGCTTTTTATTCTATCTCTGCCAATTATCATAAAAACAGAATATATACTTAAACTATGGTTAGGTAATGAGGTTGACCCGCATATGATTTTATTTACGCGGCTCGTACTATTATTTTCTCTAGTAAATGTTTTTGAAAGCCCTATTAGTCAAGCTGTAAGGTCAACTGGTAAAATAAAAAAATATCAATTGTATGTTGGTATGTTAACCTTATCTATTCTCCCAATATCTTATATATTGTTAAAGTTATGGTCGTTGCCAGAAGTGCCTTTTTATGTTATGATCATAGTTTATACGATTGCAATGTTTATAAGATTACAAATACTGAATTCATTAGTAGTCTTTCCAATTAAATATTATTTAATTAATGTTTTTTTTAAGCTTTTAATTGTTAGCCTAATTGTTAGTGTCATTCCATTTAGTGTAAGTTCATTTTTAGGTGTAAATAATTTTTCTGCATTCATAGTTGTTTCTATTTCTTCATTTATATCAGTTTTATTCGTGTTTTATTTTTTGATGTTAGCATCTAATGAGAGAAAAAGCATACATAATTATATTACAATTTTCCTGAAACAACAGTTTAAATGAAGAATAATATTCGTTATGCATATCAGTTGATCCTTTTTTTCATGTTTTTGAAATCGTTAAGTGCATGGTTTACATGGGAAGCAAACAGCTTGATATCTATATTATACATATTTGTTACTCTTATTTATGTATTAGCATTTAAGGAAGAATTATATTTTAAAAAAAATGCTTTAGTAATACTTATGTATGTCTTTTCAATCATATCTTTAGGATATGGATCAAATATTTCTAAAATACTAGGCTTAGTGCCAATAGTTATTTTTATAGCTACTAGTAGAAAATTCAAAGTAGATACTCTAAAATTTATTACTAGAGGGTGGTTATATATTCTAATTCCATCGCTACTACTATTTCTTTGTTCTTTTTTAATGCAATTACCTAATCTAGGACAAATAGAACACCCTAATTGGGATGTATACAACTATACTAACTACATTTTTTTCATTAAAGGTCAGTTTTACGATATAAGATTTAATTCTATATTTTTAGAACCGGGTCACTTAGGCATGGTATTATCTTTTTTTCTATATGCATATAGATTTGATTTTTCTAGATGGGAAGTTTGGGGTATGCTTGTTATTGAATTTTTTACATTTTCATTAGCTGGATATGTATTAGTAGCAATAGGATATACTCTTGCTCTTGTATCACAAAACAAATCATTTTTTAAATTCGTCTTTTCAGTCCTTTTATTCTTTGGATCTATATATATATGTGCAATTTCCTACAATGGTGGTGATAACCTATTGAATCAATATATTATTTCTAGGTTAGAGTTCGATGAGGAGAAAGGCCTGGCTGGTAATAATAGATTCACTTCCGACGCAGATGATTATGTCAATAGCATGCTCTCAAATGGAAAAATTTGGTGGGGATTACCTGAATACTATTACAAAGATGATAATTTAGGAGCAGGTTGGAAAGTATTTTTAATACGATATGGAGCATTTTCTATGATTATTTTTATCTCATTTTATTTCATAGCTGCACGAAAGAATTCGATTGATAAAAAATATAATATGCTGTTTTTAGTATTACTATTTGCAGCATTCCTTCAAAGATCTTATCCATGGTGGGAGAGTTGGATTATTCCATTTTTCTGTGGAATTAACTATTGTTATCTTAAGTTATTAAAAAATCAAGGCAAGCTTAAAAATAAATATAATGGTCAAGTTAGATTAATAATAAATAGACCAGAGAACTTCAGATAAAGAATATGAACGCTACAATATGATAATATAAAAATTGTTCATTTTCTTGTAAATATGAATAAATTCAAAAATAATAATTATATAAATAAAGCTTATATATCTTAATTATTATATTCTAGCTAATACTATATTTTAGTGAGTTAAATCATAATGTTCAAGAATCAATACAACTAACGGCTTAAGTTAATTTTACTATAGGTTTCAGCAGTTAGCAATCATCTATCTATGCATTTATTTGTTAATCTTTATTATGAGAATTTTATATATAGTACATCTTTCTTCAAAATATACTGGTTCAAATCAATCACTTTTAAACATGGTTGTAGGGCTAAAAGATAGAGGTATTTTTCCTCTTGTAGTGTTGCCACAAAGGGATGATATGACGTTAAGAGATGAACTTGCTAAATCAGGTATTGAAACTCGTGTTCTGCAGTACTTTATGCCTATTTATCCTAAAAAGAAATCTTTAAGAGATAAGTTATTATATATCCCTAAACTGTTACGATCAAAATGGTGTAATTTCTATGCAAAGCAAAAGATTTACCAGCTCATTAAAAATTTTAAGATTGATCTAATTCATACAAATATAGGGCCTATGCTGTTAGGCTATGAAGCTGCTAATAAATTAAATATACCTCATGTTTGGCACCTTCGCGAATTTCAAGATCTTGATTTTAATTTAAATACATGGTTCAATAAAGAAAAATTTATATCTAAACTTTCATCACCTAATAACTTTATAATTGCGATAAGTGACAGTGTTTATAAGCACTTTAAACTTAAGCCTCCGGCATGTGTGATTTATAATGGAATAATGAATGCTTCCCAAAAGCAATTTAACCATGAAAAGGAGAATTATTTTCTTTTTGTTGGCTATTTAATTGAAAACAAAGGTATTAAAGTTTTAATAGATACTTTCGGTAAATTTGCACAGAAATACCCAAACTATAAGCTATTAGTGGCAGGAAGTGCACCAGATTTAAAATATTTTAAACAGTTAAACGAGTTAGTAGATTCCTATGGTATAAAAAATAACGTTAAGTTTTTAGGGCCTCGAGATGATATTTCAACACTAATGTCGAAAGCTACAGCACTTATAGTACCATCTTTTAATGAAGCTTTTGGGAGGATTACTGCTGAAGCAATGTTTAATGGGTGCTTAGTCATTGGCAAGGATGCAGGGGGTACAAAGGAAATTATTGAAAAAATTGGTGTTGGAGTATTGTACAAGTCTGACAGCAACCTTCTTGAGACAATGGAAAGTGTTATAAGCCGTGGCATTCAGAGTTATTATGACAACTTACAATTAGCTGTGAATAATGCCGCTAATGTATTTTCAGTTGAAACGAATGTAGAACAAGTTTACGAATATTATAGCTCTCATTTTCTGAAGAAAAAGTATCAAGAATTGATTGAAAATAGCCAAGATAAAATTTTTGTACCAGCCAATAAATTATAAAAAAACTGCTGCTGTTAATTATATTAATAAAAACAAATTATTAATACACTAATTCAATAGTTAGGGAATTTAGATCTAAATCACATTATGAATACCGACCCTAAGATAATTGCTTTGTACCTACCACAGTTCCATGTAATTCCTGAAAACGATAAATGGTGGGGAGAGGGCTTCACTGAGTGGACTAATGTAAAAAAAGCAGTGCCATTATTTTCTGGGCATAACCAACCTCGAGTTCCTCTTAATGATAACTATTATGATTTATCAGATGTTACTGTAATGCGATGGCAGGCAGATTTGGCTAAACAACATGGTATCTATGGGTTTTGTTATTATCATTACTGGTTTAATGGTAAAAAATTACTACATATACCCCTTGAAAATATGTTAGCTGATAAATTAGTTGATATTCCATTTTGTTTTTCATGGGCCAATGAACCTTGGGCGCGTACTTGGGATGGAAGAGATACTGATGTGTTGATGCCTCAAGTTTATGGAGGAAGGAAAGAGTGGTTAGAGCATTTCAGTTATTTGCTAAATTTCTTTAAAGATGATAGATATATTAAGGTTGATGGTAAGCCCATGATGGTTATTTATCGTGTCTCAAATATACCAAATGTGAATGATATGATTGATTACTGGAATACACTTGCCATTGAAAATGGGTTTGTTGGAATTCACATTGTTGAAACATTAAATAGCAGAGAAAAAGAGCCATTTGCCAAAAACTCTGCCGCAGCATTTGAATTTGAACCGACCTATACCTTACACCATAAGTATAGTTTCAAATATAGGTTACGGGGATTATTTAATAGAAAAATTTATAAGCTTGCCTTAAAGAGCTACGATAGCATATACAAATGTATTGTAAACAGACGCCAAATTGCAACTAATCATAAAAGGTATCTAGGAGCATTTATGGGTTGGGATAATTCACCTCGAAAGGGCAAAAGAGCACTAATTGTTACAGGCTCGTCTCCTGAAAAGTTTGGCAAATACTTAAAGCTTCAGTTTGAAAATGCAGTAAAATATGATAATGACTATATTTTTTTAAATGCATGGAATGAGTGGGCTGAAGGTACTTATTTGGAGCCAGATCTAAAGCATGGATTTTCTTACTTAGAACAAATTAAATCAATTAGCAAGAGCTAATAATTAGTTAAAGTCTATATTTTATAGAATTTACATGAAAAATTTGGAGGAGGGTAGTACAATCAAAATAGTAGCATTAATTGTACTTTATAAAACTAATATTTTTGATTCTAAGAGTTTGAAGACTCTATTGAATAGTTATGGTAATAATATAGATGTTGAGCTTGTACTATGGGATAATAGTCCACTGCCTGTCACACAAGCCTTAATTGATAGAGCAAAAAAAATATTCGGAGAGTTTAAATATATATCAACTCCTGAAAATAAACCTCTGTCACAAATTTACAACAAAGTAATACAGGACTTTGACTTTGATTATATTTTTCTGCTTGATCAAGATAGTATTATTCCTGCAAACTATTTATCAAACACAGTCCATTCAGCAGTTCAAGTTCCTGAAGTAATGCTATTTCTGCCACTTGTTAAGAATGGATTTACAATTGTGAGCCCAGGCTCATTTTATGGATTTAAAGGTAAACATTGGAAAAAAGAACGAAGAGGGAAAATGCCGGTAAAAAACATTGTAGCTATTACAAGTGGTATGCTGATAGCAAAAAAATACTTCATAAAATATTTGTATAAATTTGATGAGCGTCTAAATCTGTATGCAATAGACACAAAATTCATGCTTGATTATGCATGTAATGAAGAACATGTGTTTGTGACGGAACAAACCTTTTCGCATGATTCGGCTTTGTGGTCTAATCCCTCTGCTGACGAATTATTGCCGCGCTTTAAAAACATGAGAAGCGCATATGCCATTATGCTGTCAAACCACCCTTTTTTTTCAATGTTAACTAAAGCGCATACAATTTATTTATCATTCAAATATGCAGTCAAATATAGAGACATGCGTTTTTTAAGATTTAAATCCGTTTAATATGAATATAGTAGTAGTACCATATCATGATTGGCGAAAAATAGAAATGGAGGGAGCCAGGACAAGAGACTCTCATATAATTAGTCATTTAGCGGCCAATAAGGATATCGAAAATCTCATTATATTAAATAGACCAATTTCCTATTTGGAATTAATGGTTAAGAAAAAAATGAGAAAAATTTCTGGTAAGCTTTTATTTAGATATAAACAATGTTCACTATACGAATTAGCTCCAAAATTTTACGTAATTGATTATATCTCAAATTCTTTCTTAGGGCCAATTCGGGATGGGAAAAAATGGTTTTTTGACAGTTATGGCGATGATGAATTCATTTCTGGATATGAGAAATGTGTTGATTATCTAAAAATAAATATCAATATAATATTGACTCAAAATGTTTTTTCAGCAAAGTTCTGTAGTAAAGTTAAAACACCAGCAGTTTTTGATGGTTGGGATAATTTCCTGCTATTTCCTGAGAATTCTAAATTGCAAGCCAATTTTATATCGGCCTATACTAGTTTAGCAAAAACATGTGAAGCTTGGGTGACCAACGCTTCAAAAAATATTGAATTTTATAACAAACATTATAATCCAAAGTCATGCCATCTTGTTAAAAACGGAGTAGATGTTGAAACCTTTTCCAAAAGTTATAAGTTGCCTACAGATTTGAAAAATATTTCTCGACCAATAGTGGGTTTTGGAGGTAAAATCACTCATTTATTTGATTATGAACTATTTAATTATATAGTAAAGGATAATTCTGATAAAAGCTTCGTAATTGTAGGTCAAATATTGGATTCTAACGTTTTTTCAAAGATTATTAAAGCAAAAAATGTTTATTATCTTGGTGATAAGCATTATAAACAGTATCCTTCTTACGTTACTAATTTTGATATTGGTATTATTCCTTATGTTACAAATAGTCTAGAGCATGGCGCAGATAGTATTAAAGTTTATGAATATATTGCTTCTGGACTAAAGGTTGTAGGAACTGCAGGCGCAGGAATGAGCGATATGCAGGAGTACATCTATATTGGAAAGACAAAAGAAGAGTTTTCAGCAATAATAAATCGCGCAATATCAGATAAAAACACAATAATTTTGCCAGAGTTTTACACGTGGAAATATAAGTCTCAAACAATAGTAAAGTTACTTAAACAAGTAGCTATGGATAGGGTAAGTGTAAAAAACTAAAACTGATATAGCTCAAGCTATTTTAATTTGCGTGAGCTGAATATATTTATATGGACTTCAACCATGTTCAGGTTAAGAGAAGCTTACTAATATTATTTTTTTCTTTTTCTTGTCTGATTTCTAACGGGCAAGTGCCCCATTTAATAGATAAAAGGATACTGCCAGCCCACCCAAGGTTATTTCTTACTGGTGATGCATTATCAATTGATAAGTTCAAAGAAGATGAGGCAGTATTAAAAAGGATTAGCAGCTTAATTATAGCTGATTGTGAGCAAATTATACTTCAGAAGCCAATTGAACGAAACTTGATCGGTAAACGATTATTAGATAAATCAAGGGAAGGTTTAAGGCGCATTTTCTATCTTTCTTATGCGTGGAGGCTAACAAAAGATAAAAGATTTTTAAAGAGAGCAGAGACAGAATTATTAAGTATTAGTGAGTTTGATGACTGGAATCCGCATCATTTTCTTGATGTATCAGAGATGACCCTTGCCGTCGCAATCGGTTATGACTGGCTCTATGATGAATTATCTTTTAAATCTAAAAAGCTGATTGAAAAAGCAATTTATGAAAAAGGGCTTAAGCCTTCGCTTGATAATCGTTATAATAGCTGGTTGAGAATGACTAGTAATTGGAATCAGGTTTGTAATGCAGGAATCGTTATTGGGGCACTGTCTGTTTACGAAACTTATCCAGGAATAGCTAATCATGTAATAAATCAAGCAATCTCTTCAATTAAGTTACCTATGGATGCTTATGGGCCAGATGGAGGTTATCCTGAAGGGTATAACTATTGGGGATACGGAACAACGTTTAACGTTATGTTAATTGATGTATTGCTACAAAACTTTAATAATGATTTCAAACTCTTAACAATTCCTGGATTTCTGAATACAGCTTACTTTATGTTGCATATGGTAGGTCCTTCTGGTATACCTTTTAATTTTGGGGATTCTGATCAAAATGTTTACCTACAGCCAGCTATGCTTTGGTTCTCCAAGTACTTGAAAGATGGTAGTTTGGTTAGACAAGAATTAGACTTCTTAACACATTGCAATGATAATACTTTAGTTAAAGAGCGTTTACTTCCACTTGTTATTTTATGGGGAGAAAGACTAAATAACAACGAAAGAGCTATTCCAAAATCTAAATTTTGGATTGGATCAGGAGCTACTCCAGTGGCATTGATGCGAAGTTCCTGGTCTGACAAAAATGCAATTTTTGTCGGAATTAAAGGAGGAGGTAATAAAGCTGGGCACGGTCACTTAGATATGGGATCTTTCGTTTTAGATGCTAATGGAGAGCGCTGGGCCATGGATCTAGGAATGCAAAATTATGAATCACTGGAATCTAAAGGAGTTGATCTATGGAGTATGCATGCTACCTCTCAACGATGGAAAGTATTTAGGTTCAATAATTTTTCCCATAATACATTATCTGTTAATAATACGTTACAAAATAGCGAAGGCTTTGCTCCATTTATAAATTATTCAGATGTCAAGCACTTTAAAAATGCACAAATTGATCTTAAACAAATTTATAATGCTAAATTTGAGATAGCTAAAAGAGGAATAGGTATAGTAAATAATGAGTTCGTTCTCTTAAAAGATGAGATAAAAACAAGTTTAACTGATATAACCGTAAGATGGAGTTTTATTACAGATGCAGAAATTTTAAAAGTTAAAAAAAACAGCGTCTGGTTAAAAAAAAATAATCAGATGCTGTTAGTAACAGTAGTTTCTCCAAAACATGCTGATATTAGAACTTGGTCAACTATACCTAAAGATGATATTGATGAACCAAATCCCGGTACTAACATTATTGGATTTGAAACTTTTATAAATCAATCAGAACTTACAAACCTTACTGTTACTTTCAAACCTATTAAGATGCAAGAAAAGCCAAGGTCATCACGAAGAGACAGTAAGATATTCTCTCTACCATTAAGTAAATGGCCGACAACTAAAAGATAGATGAAAATAGCAATACTTGGAACTAGAGGTATACCCAATAATTATGGTGGCTTTGAACAATGTGCTGAATATTTAGCTTTAGGACTAATAAAAAGAGGCTTTCATATTTCCGTCTATAATTCACATAATCATCCTTATCAAGAGAGTAATTGGAATGGAGTTGAATTAATCCACTGCTATGATCCGGAGTATAAGTGGGGTACTGCTGGTCAATTTATTTATGATTTAAATTGTATTAGAGATCTAAGAAATAGAGATTTCGATGTTATTCTGCAGTTAGGGTATACAAGCAGTTCTATTTGGGGGTGGTTGCTACCCCGACAAAGGTCTGTGGTTACTACCAATATGGATGGATTAGAATGGAAGCGGACCAAATTTTCAGGCAAAGTCAAAAAATTCTTGCTTTACGCAGAAAAACTAGGCGTTAAGTATAGTGATTACCTTATCTCAGACTCCATAGGTATTCAGGATTATCTGTTTGAAAAGTATGGTAAAAAATCGATTTTTATTCCATATGGTGCACATCTTTTTCATGATGCAGATGAAGCAATTTTAGAGGAATATAATCTAGTTCCTTATGCCTATAATATGCTTATTGCTCGGCTAGAGCCTGAAAATAGTATAGAGATTATATTAGATGGTGTTATGAAATCTAATATAGAAAAACCTTTTTTAGTTATAGGTAATCATTCCACAACCTATGGAGAATATTTAAAAGCCAAATATTCAAAGCATTCAAATATCCAATTTATTGGAGGAATCTATGATATCATAAAGCTCAACAATTTAAGATATTTCTCAAATATTTACTTCCATGGTCACACCGTAGGAGGCACGAATCCTTCTTTACTTGAAGCGATGGCTTCAAATAGTTTGATATGTGCGAACAATAATCCTTTTAACCGTTACATTTTGGAAGAAGATGCATTGTACTTTACAAATGCTGAGGAAGTAGCAAAGTGTTTACAGGAAGTTAGGCATCAAGAGGATAAGTATCAGCAGATGATTCAACGTAATAGGAGCAAAATATCAGATATTTATGATTGGGAAATTATTATTGAGCAGTATGCGGCACATCTTAGAGAAATTTATGATGCAGCTAAGGTTGAGAAAATAGCTAATTAGGTTAAAGAAAAATACTTTTATTATACTTCTTAATTTTAAGAGTTTTCCTGAAATGACTAAAATTTTAATTACTGGCGGTGCAGGTTTTATAGGATCACATGTAGTTCGCAGGTTTGTAAACAGCTATCCAAAATATGAAATTGTTAATTTAGACAAGCTAACGTATGCTGGTAATCTCGCTAATTTGGCAGACATAGAGCATTTACCAAATTACAAGTTTATTAAAGGAGATATAGTTGATGCTATTTTCTTAGAAAATTTGTTTGCAGAAGGACAATTTGATGCTGTTATTCATTTAGCAGCTGAAAGCCATGTAGATCGTTCTATCACAAACCCACTGGATTTTGTTATGACAAATGTAGTGGGAACTGTAAATTTATTAAACGCAGCCCGCAAACATTGGCAAGATGACTTTGTGAATAAACGCTTCTACCACGTATCTACCGATGAAGTATATGGATCATTAGGAGAAGATGGTATGTTTACAGAGACTACCCCTTATGATCCTCGTAGCCCCTATTCAGCTTCAAAAGCAAGTTCAGATCATTTTGTTAGAGCCTATCATGAAACCTACGGTTTGAACACAGTTATATCTAATTGTTCGAACAACTACGGTTCTTTCCATTTTCCGGAAAAACTTATTCCGCTTGCAATCAATAATATAAAAAGCAACAAGCCTATCCCCGTTTATGGCAAAGGAGAAAATGTTCGTGATTGGCTTTGGGTAGAAGATCATGCCCGAGCTATTGATGTCATTTTTCATAAAGCAGCACCAGGTACAACTTATAATATTGGCGGCCATAACGAGTGGAAAAACATCGATTTAATTCAGCTGTTATGCAAGATAATGGATGAAAAGTTAGATCGAGTACCTGGAACCTCTGCCAAACTTATTACTTATGTAACCGATAGAGCTGGCCATGATTTGCGGTATGCCATCGACTCAACCAAATTGCAGCGGGAGTTAGGTTGGTCGCCAAGTTTACAATTTGAAGAGGGCTTGGAGAAAACTGTAACATGGTACCTACATAATGAAGAGTGGCTTGAAGGCATTACTTCAAGAGATTACCAGGCATACTATAACACACAATATAATAGATAAGATGGAAGTAGTTCATACTCACCTAGAGGGGTGCTTTGTTATTAAACCCGCTGTGTTTGATGATCCAAGAGGATACTTTTTTGAAAGCTTCAATGAAGAAAGGTTTAACAAAGCAGCAGATTTAGCTATACATTTTGTCCAGGATAATCAGTCGTTCTCTAGCTATGGGGTATTAAGAGGCTTGCATTTTCAGAAGGGGGAGCATGCGCAGGCAAAACTGGTGCGTGTACTGCAGGGTGAAGTACTGGATGTTGCCGTTGATATAAGAAAAGGGTCGCCTACTTTTGGGAAACACTTTTCTGTGGTGCTTAGTGCAGAAAACAAATTGCAGCTTTTTATACCACGCGGTTTTGCACATGGTTTTGTGGTATTAAGTGATGTAGCAGAGTTCTTTTATAAGTGTGATAATTATTATAATAAGGCATCAGAAGGCGGTTTGCTTTACAATGATGCAGATTTGAACATCAACTGGCACTTACCACTTGCAGATATACTTGTGTCTGATAAAGACAAAATCAATTCATCCTTTTCTGAATTAGAAAACTCCTTATATGCTTAACATTATTGTTTTCGGTGCCTCTGGTCAATTAGGCCATTGTCTTAAAGCTGTTGCTCAGGAACGTGCCCTGCAGCATATTTTCTTCCTTCCGGAAGAAAATGCAAACATATTGGATATAGATTCTTTGGATAAGATATTTGAAGAATATAAGCCAGCTTATTGCATTAACTGTGCAGCTTATACGGCTGTAGATAAAGCTGAAGACGAGATCGAACTTGCCAGAAGAATTAACCGAGATGGTGTAGAAAATCTGAGCAGGTTCTGTGAAGTTTACGATACTACTTTAATTCACGTATCCACAGACTTTGTTTTTTCCGGCAACAGCTACCAACCTTTATCAGAGACAGATGAGGCCGTACCTATTAGCATATACGGCCTTACGAAACTGGAGGGTGAACAAGTTATACCTACCTATACTGATAAATTTTTTGTGCTCAGAACAAGTTGGCTGTATTCTGAATATGGTAACAATTTTGTCAAAACTATGCTAAGGCTTGGAAAGGAGCGTGAGCAGTTAAGTGTTATTTGGGACCAGGTCGGAACTCCGACATACGCAATTGATTTAGCGGGCTGTATATTTACTATAATAGAATCTGGAAGTACAGCATTTGGGATATACCATTACAGCAACGAAGGACTTACATCCTGGTACGATTTTGCTCAATCCATTTTTGAAATAAGTAATACAGCTGTAAAGGTATTGCCTATTCGTACAGCAGAATATGTTACAAAGGCTAAACGTCCTGCTTATTCAGTAATGGACAAATCTAAAATCAAAAGGGCACTCCAGATTGAGATCCCTCATTGGAGAGAAAGTTTAGAAACCTGTATCAACCGATTATAAAATATGAAAGGAATAGTTCTTGCCGGTGGCTCCGGAACCCGATTACACCCGCTTACTTTAGCAGTAAGTAAACAGTTGATGCCTGTGTACGATAAGCCGATGATATATTACCCCTTATCTACACTTATGCTGGCCGGAATCAATGAAATCCTTATCATTTCTACTCCTCACGATACACCACAGTTTCAAAAGTTATTAGGGGATGGTACTAGTATTGGGTGTAAGTTTAGCTATGCCGTGCAGGAAGAACCGAATGGCTTGGCACAGGCATTTGTAATAGGGGAAGAGTTTATTGGAAAAGACAAGGTTGCACTAGTACTTGGAGATAATATATTTTATGGTTCGGGAATGAGCAAATTACTACAGCAAAATAACGATCCTGATGGAGGGGTTGTATATGCTTACCATGTGCAGGATCCTGAACGTTATGGTGTTGTTGAATTCGATGATGAACTTAAGGCAGTATCTATTGAGGAAAAACCAAAGGAACCAAAGTCACATTATGCTGTTCCTGGCTTATACTTTTATGATAACGAAGTAGTAGAAATTGCAAAAAATATTTCGCCTAGCAAGCGTGGGGAATATGAGATTACAGATGTTAATAAAGAATACCTCCGCCGTGGTAAACTAAAAGTCGGAATATTGGATAGGGGTACAGCTTGGTTAGATACAGGTACTATTCAATCTCTGATGCAGGCAGCTACCTTTGTACAAGTAATTGAAGAAAGACAAGGACTTAAGATTGGAGCTATTGAAGAAGTAGCTTATCGTATGGGGTTTATAAATGCGATCCAGCTAAAGGCAGTTGCTGAACCATTAAGGAAAAGTGGATATGGAGACTATTTGTTATCTTTAATTTGATATTTATACCAAAGAGCCTGTTAAAAAGGTAGTTATTTTGTTTTATATCTAAATAATAGCCTTTTTCACAGGCTCCAGTACTCTTAATAGCCAAATATCTCGCCACTTAAACCTGTTCTTCTCCTGAACCTGATTTATGGTTGTTCAACATCCTCTCTAGAAGCGCGTTCTTCTCCCGTTCACTTTGAAGTAATGCATCGTATAACTCTACAATCTTCTCAATTGGATTAAAATTATATTGGGTGAACTGACCTACTGCATTATCATTCATCGTTTGAATATGAAAGCTGACGCCTTCGCTATCGAAGTTACGGATGGCATCGGCCGGTACGCCCAGTGCCTGCGCTACTTTCTGTAAGGTTGGCTCGTCCAGTTCTTCTTCCTGCTCAATCCGGGAAATGTTCTGCTGGGAATAGTTTAGGTTCTGAGCCAGCGTAGCCTGCTTTATTCCCAGAGCTGTTCTGATCCGCCGGATGTTGTCGCCTACATGTATGTGCCGGTTTCTAGTTGTCGTTTCCATATTCTTAATTTACAATTTCGGAAATCAAGGTGCAAGGCTAATTGCTTGTATAAAACCACTTCGGAATTGTTTTATACAAATGTACCACATTTTATATAAAGGTTTTATAGCGCAGGTTCGTGTTGTAGTGATACAGCTTCATTGCTCATATAATTATATCACCCTAAAGATATAACATCCGCTACATATATAAAAGCCTGATGCCCCTTTCCTGGCACTCCAACTTTCCTTTTGTCATCTCGATGATAGGAGAGATCTGAGACTGCAGGCAAATGAGCGGCATATCTCAGATTTCTCCCCAGTGTTCGCAATGACAAATATGAATAATCTAAAGCCTAATACCTGGCATCTAATCCTTAAAAATCATAATAACGGTTAATCAAATCTGTTTTGATGCCGAAGTAGATGATGTGTGCCGTGTTATTTACTTGTGCGGAGCTTTCCCGGCGAAAAGTATAGCCAGCCTGCAACTTCAGGTGTGTACGTGGGTTTAGCAAATAGCTGAGTGTAGGTCTGAAGTAAATAAAATCTGTCCGGACACCCTGGCCTGTCCGGTGGTCTCTGCTCCACTCCGGGCCTTCGGGTTCGGAAAGGAAAATGTTCTTGCCAAAGTTGGCGCCGGTGGAGTCGGTACCGTAGCGTGACCGGTTGAACAGGGCATTGGCTTCCCATCTTTTATACCTGTAGCTGCCCGTTAACACCAGTTCCCTGAAATTAGCGCCGAATGGATGTGCCAGTGGCTCATTAAAGTGGGTGTTGCTTAAGATACGGGTGCGGTGCCCGTGTATGTAAGGCCGGGCCTCGTTATATTCTGCCTGCAGGTACAGGTTTTGCACGCCAAAGGCATGAAATCCTTTCAACCCTAACTGAAAAGCGTACTTCTGGTTAATATGGCCCCGGTGCTCCTCGATAAACAGGTCGTCTATGACGAACTGCCCATAGGCATTGTACCGGTTCAGAAAGGTATGCCGCAGGTTAAGCCCCATCATGGAGTTGCCGGGAGAGCCCATATTAAAGTTCGCCGAGTTCATATAGATGATCGGGTTCAGGTAAGCCAGCTCAATACCTTTTACGCCGCTGTGCCGGGAAGACCAAAGCATTGCCTGAAACAGGCTGATGTTCCATGTCGGGCTGGGCAGGAACGAGAGGTACTGGTAGGAAGCGTACTTTTTCGGGTAAGGCTTGTCTGACAGACCATCGCTGGCATCCACAAACTGGGTCCATAGGTTCGTATATTTTATCTTCCAGAAGGTCGTATTTATTTTGAAGAAGGGATAGCTGTAGGCATAATCCGACAGGAAAAGGGAACGGTAGCCATCGCCGAAGAAAAGCTTGTCGTGGCCTGCCTGTATGTTAAAATATTCGCTGGGGGTGTAGCTGATATAGCCCATGGGGAGGGTATACAGCCAGTCGCGGCTGTCGTTGGTACGACTGGCCCGGCCCTGCCCGGGTGCCATACCCCGCTCTTGAGTATAAGCATCCAGGTACCCTGGAAACCGGGACCAGTTTTCATACAGGGCTGCATAAAACGAGAGCTTAGGCGTCAGGTCGCCCTGCAACTGCACGCCAATTGTATTAGTATATACCAGGCCGGTGCCGCTTGCGTAACCCGGTCTTATGTCGAGTAAAGGATCGGCTGTAATAAATGCATTTCCACGCCGATAGGGGAGCAGGTGCTCCTGGAAAAGCTTGCGGTAGAGCCAGGAACGGTTCGGCTCGTTGGTGTTACCATACCGGGCATCCATGAGTGAATCCACGGCCACACCTTCATCTTCTATTTCTTGCTGCAGGAAAGGGCGTATGGAACTGTGCAAGGGTTTGTTTTGCCTCATCAGTTCGCCCTCCACTACCCGGTTATGTTCCTGCTGCAGGGGCAGGTTTCGCTGCTGTGCCGCAGCAGTACCTGCCGCCACTAAGAAGGAGAGAAAAAGTAAAATAGGTTTAGGCATGTGTGCTGAGTGCTAGGCTGCTACGAAAATAAGTATACAATTGCTGTAATTTATAAAATTCTATAGAAGCAACTTGTATGCTTCTGCGTCAGGGCCCTGCTTCGTCTGTTTTGGCTGTGATCTTACAGGTAGATTCCCTGAAGCCCCTGAAGGCTTTTAAATTTAAGAACTTTTGGAAAGTATGGCATAAATAAGCAATTTCGATGAAATTTTCCAATTTAGTGCTAACTTGCTTTAGCATTACTACGCGCGCCAAATGACATACAAATACTCTACATTCTTTAGGTGGGTGAATGTAGCTATAGATTTCATTCTTTTAAATGTATCCCTGTATACCTGTTTTCTGATAGAAAACCCGGATTTGCTTTGGAAGAATGTAAATGAAAAATATGCCTTAAATTTTGTTCTCTTAAACCTGATATGGTTTTATTTCTCCAGCATCAATAAGCTGTATGAGAATATCTTTAAGCGTGATTCCATCCCTACCATCAGAACAACCATTGTATCGCTGGCGCTTTTTGCCATAGGAAGTGTTACTTTAAAGATTGTACTTCCCCAGTTCAATTTGTCAACCGTCTTTCTCACCTATGCAATTACCTTATTTGCGGGATTGGTATTAAGTTGGAAGATTGTATTCCTGCTTTTCAGAAGGCCGAGACGCAGGTCCCTTATCAAATATAAAAAATTAGTAATAGCCGGCGCAGGCCCGGTAGGAAGAGATCTCTATAATCATGTTAAGGACAATACCCAATTAGGCTACGAGGTGGTAGGTTTCTTTGATGATGATTTATCTTTAAAAGAAGAAGGGTTACCTATTTTAGGGAAAGTAGAGGACTGTGTAGCTTATGCAAAAGCGAATAACATCGATTCCATCTATTGTGCATTACCAGACAGTGCGCTTGCTAAAATCAGGAAGCTGATGAAAGATGCCGACAAAAGCCTGATTCGCTTTAGACTGGTACCCGATGTGAGAGATCATTTTAAAAAGAATTTTATGGTGGAGATGTACGGGCACCTGCCGGTATTAACACCCAGAAATGAACCGCTGGAGGATAAAGCCAACCAGGTGATCAAACGTGCCTTTGATATCTTTTTCTCTGTTTTCGTGATCGTCTTTCTGCTGAGCTGGTTAATTCCGATCATTGCCATTATTATTAAACTGGATTCCAAAGGACCTGTTTTCTTTAAACAACTTCGCTCCGGCAAAGACAACAAACCTTTTCATTGCCTGAAGTTTAGAAGCATGACGGTAAACAAAGATTCTGATAGTAAGCAGGCAAGTAAAGGTGATGCCAGAATAACGAAAGTAGGAGCCTTTATACGAAAAACCAGCATAGATGAATTACCCCAGTTTTTTAATGTGCTGATGGGGGATATGTCAGTGGTTGGCCCAAGGCCACACATGCTGAAGCACACACAGGACTACTCGCAGCTGATAGACAACTTTATGGTTCGGCATTTCCTGACACCCGGTATCACAGGCTGGGCGCAGGTGAACGGCTACAGGGGTGAAACAAAAGAAACAGACAGTATGGATAAGCGGGTGGAATACGATATCTGGTACCTGGAGAACTGGTCGCTACTCCTTGATCTCAAAATTATATTCTTGACGGTATGGCAAGCCATTACAGGCGATGAGAATGCCTTTTAGTTGGGATGAACAAGTTCCCCTTGCGTTGGAGTACCGGAACTACGAATAAGTCCCCCTTAGAAGGGGGTAGGGGGATGACTTGCCTGTAAAGTGGTAGTTAAGGTGCTACAGGTTATGAACAGGATACAACCTTTATCTACTTAACTTTTAGGATACTTAATAATTTATTTAACTGCGGTAAATCATCCCCCTACCCCCTTCAAAGGGGGACTTTGGGAAATGCCGCTTTTTTATTGAAGGACCCTGCTACCCCAAAGGGGACTTTGTTTCACCTACTTCAACTTTTCTATCTGCTCTATCGGTAGCCCGGTTGTTTTTGATATGATGGTTACGGCTATTCTGTTTCGGAGTAGCTCCTTTGCTATTTCTATAGCTTTTTGATGCTTTCCCTCTTCTCTCCCCTCTTCCCTGGCTGTATCCAATGAGTTTTTCAGGTCACGGTAATATTTTAAGCTGTCTTCGTAGGAGCGGATTTGTTCAGGTGTGAAACGAGCTATCTCTGCTGCCTCAAAAAGCTTCTCAAACACGCGTTCCCTCAGCTTTTCCGGCACCCGGTCCAGCCTGTTAAGGTTGCGCAGTACATAAAGCCATTTGTCGAACCTGCTCTCCAACTCATCCACTGTTTTATTAAATTTAGGCATCTCCAGGTAAATGAAGGTGAGCTTGTCGTAGAACACTTTCTTTGTTTCTGTATCCGTTAGTTTAATATCATACCGGAACTTACCCGGTTCTTTCTTGTCCTCATCAAATATAAAGTCCAGGATGGCGATGGTATAAACAGCTTTCAGCTCATAGTTCCAGTCGGCCCTTTTAGCCTGCTCGCGAATAGGAAAAGTGGAGTAGTAGACGGTTCTGTCCTTGAAGAAGTTCTGCTTTGTCTTTTGTAGTTCTACAATAAATTTTTCGCCTCTTTCATTCTCGCAGTACAGGTCGAAAATAGCCTTCCTGTCCAGTTCGCCTGTTCCCAGGTGCTCGCTTTTCAGGTAGGTCAGGTCTGTGATTTCTCCCTGCTCTTCTTTTAGAAGTACATTGAGAAAGTCCAGTAGTAAATCTTTATTAGGTTCTTCGCCGAACAATTTTTTAAAGCCATAGTCGGTGAAGGGATTAATATATCGTTCTGCAAATTCAGCCATCGTTCCTGCCTTTAAATGGTATTCAAAGATACACATTTGGCGGATATATCATTCAGAAAGAAGTTACACACCTTTTGGAGACATTGTAGCAGGACCAGAGGATAAGGCTTCGTGCTGCTTGTTGATAGTATATTGAAATATAATTTTCTAATTTAGAGCCGCACTTTAGCAGAAACCAACACACTCCAAGTGCCATGCAGATACGCTGTATGCTGGTAAAGTGGTAGTTAAGGTGCTACAGGTTAGGGGCCGGATACAACCTTTATCTATTTAACTTTTAGGATACTTAATAATTTATTCAACTGCGGTAAATCATCCCCCTATCCCCTTCGAAGGGGGACTTTGGGAAATGCCGCTTTTTTATTGAAGCACCCTGCTACCCTTAAAGTGGGCTTCTTAACATATATGCTACAAATATGAAAAAGACTTTTTTATACCTTTCGCTCTCCATCGTGACGCTAGCCTCTGTACAGGCACAGCAATTGTTCCTGCCTCTGCAGCAGGAAAGCAGCAGGGTGGTAGAGGGAGAGTTGATAAAAAGGAATAAGAACCTGCACAGCTCTATACGGCCCTATTTGCAAAGCGATATCGAAGAGCAGGGCGTAGCTGTTGATTCTTTAATGGATGCCTGGTATTCGAATGCAAAGGAGGAAGACCGTTCCTGGCTCTACCGCAAGCTTTTTCAGGAGCATTTGCTGCAGTACAAAGACGATAAAATTAATATTTCTGCAGACCTCTTATTTGATATAGCGCCAGGTTATGAAAAAGGAAAAGGACTTATTTTTAGCAATACAAGAGGAGTACAACTACAGGGGAACCTGGGCAAAAAGTTTTCTTTTTATACAGCGCTTTACGAGAACTTATCCCGCTTCCCGGGCTATGTAGATGCCTATACAAGGCAAAGAAGAGTAGTGCCTGGTCAGGGATTTGCCAGGCCTAAAAACGGCAACCAGGATTGGGATTATGCGCTGCCTGTTGGTTATGTCAGCTTCACGCCGAATGAGTACTTTAACTTTCAATTCGGGCAGGATAAAAACTTTTTAGGCGATGGCTATCGCTCGTTAATCCTATCGGATTTTGCCTATAGCTATCCTTTCTTCAAGATTAATACCACCTTCTGGAAAATTAAGTACACCAACCTCTGGACGCAGTACATGGATATCAGCAACGGCTTTGTAGGTCCGCGCTATCCTAAAAAGTATGCTACCTATAATTACCTGTCGTTCCTGCCGAGCCCTAAATGGAACATTAGTATCTTTCAGTCTATGATCTGGGGACCTGATTCTGGCAGTGATGGTTCAGTAGAACTGGCTTACCTGAACCCGATCATCTTTATGAATGCCGTAAACTTTAATATGGGCTCACCGGGCAATTCTATGATGGGAGCAAACTTAAGGTATAATTTCCTGAACAGGTATTCTGCGTATGGTCAATTTGTGCTGGATGACTTTAATATTGAAAAGCTATTTGAAGGGAGCGGCTTTTTTCAGCAGAAAGTGGGGTACCAGCTAGGCTTAAAAGCGTTTGATTTGTTTGGTATTCCGAATATGTATGCACAGGCTGAGTATAATCATGTGAGGCCCTATGTTTACGGACATAAGCTGCCTTCGCTTAATAATGCCCATTACAACGAGCCATTGGCGCATCCGTTTGGTGCAAATTTCAACGAGTTAATCCTGATCGGAGGCTATAGAATCAGGAGGTTCGATTTGAACACAAAGTTTAACATATCCAGGTACGGTGCGGATGCAAATGGTATACACTACGGCAAGAATATCTTCTTATCAGATTACGATGCGCCGGGAGGAGAATTTACTTTTGGCAACTACACAGGCCAGGGAGTAGCTACAAACTTCTACTACAACAACTCTACCCTCAGCTATCTGCTAAACCCCAGAACAAACATGAAACTGCAGGCTGGTTATACCTTCCGCCGAGAGAGCTCTTCCCTGGTGAACTCCAACGCCCACATCGTTTACTTCGGCATCAAAACTGACCTGATCAACAGGTATTACGATTTTTAAAAGAGCTGGGAGCTAAATATGCGGAGAGTTATGAAGCTCTGAGTAACGCTCCATTAAGGCAAAAAAAGACCCTGAAGCTTCGTTGAATTCCTTTAGAAAATTATTCAAGCAAGGAGAAAATTGTCCCCCTTTGAAGGGGGTGGGGGGATGATTACAATAGCAGAGTAATTTTTAGAATTGCCGGAGTAAGTGCATAAAAGGCTGCTCCTGTTCTTACCCTGTAGCAACTGAACTACCACTTTAGAGGCAAGTCATCCCCCTGCCCCCTTCAAAGGGGGACTTTTGGCCCCCCTCAAAGAAGGGCACTAAAAACTACAAAGCCGGCAGCACTTTGCCGCTTACTTCACCGAAACCGATTCGGATGCCGTTGCGCTCACCGTAGCCGCGCATGATAACCGTATCGGCATCGTGCAGAAACTTCCGCTCTGTGCCATCTGATAAGACAAGAGCCTGTGTGCCGCGCCAGGTTAGCTCAAGCATAGAGCCATAAGAGCCCTTCTCTGACCCGCTTATAGTGCCTGAAGCGTACATATCGCCAATTTGTATGTTGCAGCCATTGCTGCTCTGGTGGGCCAGTTGCTGGTGCATATTCCAGTACATATACTTATAGTTCGACCGCGAGACGAGGTTTTCTGCTCCATCTTCAGGTTGAATGAACACCTCCAGGTGAATATCATAATTATGCTCCCCGGCAAGCTGCAGGTATGGCAGAGGCTTCGGATCTTGTTCCGGTCCTTTTACTCTAAATGGCTTTAAGGCATCCAGCGTAACCACCCAGGGCGAAACAGAGGAAGCAAAGCTTTTCGCTAGAAAGGGCCCCAAAGGCACATACTCCCAGGTTTGTATATCACGGGCAGACCAATCGTTGAAAAGCACCAGGCCAAATATGTAATCTTCGGCTTCTTCAGGAAGTATACTTTCGCCATGATTTGTTTCACGTCCGGTAATAAAGGCCACTTCCAGTTCAAAATCTAATAAGCGGGTTGGGCCGAAGGCTGGAGCAGGTTCATCTGGCGCTTTTGTTTGCCCATTAGGTCGGCGAACGGGTGTGCCGGAAACTACAATAGAGGAAGCGCGGCCATGGTAACCTATCGGAATATGCTTCCAGTTTGGTAGCAGTGCATTCTTAGGGTCGCGAAACATCGTGCCTACATTGGTGGCATGCTCTATACTGGAGTAAAAGTCGGTATAGTTGCCAACTTTTACTGGCATTAGCATCTGCACCTCGCTCATTTTTAACAGGCACTTCTCCATCAGCTCCGGATTACCGCATATTTCGTCGTTGTTGTTGCGCAGTAAATCAGAAACCCTGTTCCTGACGGCGCGCCAGATCGGTTTTCCCTGGGCAATAAAGTCGTTCAGGAATGGACGGTTAAAAACAGTGGGATCAATATCAATCAGCTCGAACATATTATACTGCCCCAGTACACACAGGTCCAGTACATAATCGCCTATAGCTACTCCAACCCTTGGCGTTTTGGTATGTGTTTGAAAAATACCAAACGGGAGATTTTGTATCGGGAAATCGCTGGTAGGGGAAATTTCGATCCAGGAATGCAGGGTAGGGTCGTTCGCTCTGAGCATAGGCTTATACAGGAGGTTCTAAACAAATATAAGAAATTAGGGGAGGAACGGAAAGAGCGGAGGCCCCAAAAGTCACGCTTGGTGGCAGGAGCCTGCAAGAAAGTAGGTGGTGGCTTCAAAGGGGGACTTCTGCATTACTTCGTGCTGTAGCCGTATGCAAAAAATTTATCTTAAACCAGTTATCTATAAAGCGGACGTAAAAAAGCGGGAGAGGCAAACTATATTGCCTCTCCCGCTTTTTTATGGTGGTTCAGATGTTTTCTATGCTAACGGCGTAACATTTACCGCTTCCACAGATTTTATTTCCGGAATGGCTTTTAATACCGATTGCTCCACGCCTGCTTTCAAGGTCATGGTAGACATAGGGCAGGAGCCGCATGCACCTAAGAGCTCGAGTTGAAGAACCATGTCTTCTGTTATTCCCAGCACCTTTACGTTGCCGCCATCAGCTTCCAGGTAAGGCCTGATCTGATCCAGAGCGCCCTCTATGCGGAGTAAGAAATCGTTGTCTACGTTTATGGCTGCCATGTGCATTAACTTTTAATTTCTACAATTTGTGTTTTGGCCAATGTCGCGTTACGAACAGAAATCTGCTGGGCAACGGCCTGGGCTAACTCTTTGAAAACACCGGAAGCAGGAGAATCGTTCTGTAAAATAACAGGAGTTCCTGCATCACCGCTTTCACGGATGCTCTGTACCAGCGGAATTTGTCCTAAAAGAGGTACCTCATACTTATCTGCCAGCTGCTGGCCACCGCCTTCACCGAAAATGAAGTATTTATTTTCAGGAAGCTCGGCAGGTGTAAAATAAGCCATGTTCTCCACAATACCTAAAATGGGTACGTTAATTTGAGGCTGTCGGAACATCTGCAGTCCTTTCATGGCGTCTGCCAAAGCTACTTTCTGAGGAGTAGTGACAATAACAGCTCCCGTTACAGGCAGCGCCTGCACCATGGTCAGGTGAATGTCAGAAGTGCCAGGCGGCAGGTCCAGCAGCAGGTAATCCAGGTCTCCCCAGTCTACATCAGAAATAAATTGCTTCAGGGCAGAGCTTGCCATCGGGCCTCTCCAGATAACAGCACCGTCGGCCGGTGTCAGGAAACCGATCGACATCATTTTGATGCCGAATTTCTCTATCGGCACAATATAATTCTTGCCGTGGTCGCCCTGTACCATACCTGGCCGGTCTTGTTCGGCACCAAACATAGTCGGAATAGAAGGACCGTAAATATCGGCATCGATCAGGCCTACACGTGCGCCGGATTCTGCCAGGGCAATAGCCAGGTTGGTAGTGACAGTAGATTTACCTACACCACCTTTGCCTGAAGCAACCGCAATAATATTTTTTACGCCACCTACAACCGCTGCATTATCGGTGCGGGCTGAGGTAACGCGCGATGTCATGTTCACAGTTACTTCGGCCTCTTTATCTACCATCATATGGATGGCGTTCACGCAGGCATTGCGTATCATGTCCTTAAGCGGACAGGCCGGTGTCGTCAGGATAACAGTAAAGCTAACCTGCTTCCCTTCTACCTGCACATCCTCTACCATGTTCAGGGTGACCAGGTCTTTGCCAAGATCCGGCTCCTCTACATAGCTGAGGGCTTTTAATATATCTTCTTTCGTAATCGCCATAGTTACCTGCAATAAATTTGCACTACAAAGATACGGATTAAATTTTTAATGCGGCAGAGCCGGTATATTGATAATTGTGATGAAGTGATTGATAATACCGATGAGAGTATATTACAAATGATTGTAAGAACTTTTAGAGTAGAGAAAACCTGGAACACGCAAGCGGATGAATGAGGGCACTTTTGTTTTTCCCTACAGGATTAGCTTCAAACGGGAACAAATGAATCAGTTACAAAAAATAGCTGCTGAATGGAAGGAAGGAGCTGATTATACGTAAGAAGGAGTAATATGACGCAGATAAAAGTAGTACAGGGAGATATTACAAAGCAGCAGGTAGATGCCATTGTAAATGCAGCAAACAGCAGCCTGTTGGGAGGCGGTGGGGTAGACGGTGCCATTCACAGGGCAGGCGGACCAGCTATACTGGAGGAGTGCCGGCAAATAAGGGCCAGGCAGGGAGGTTGCCCTACAGGAGAGGCCGTGATAACAACAGCAGGGAAGTTGCCTGCAGCATACGTTATTCATACAGTAGGGCCGGTCTGGCAGGATGGTACGCAGGACGAACCCGCGCAGCTGGCCAACTGCTACCGGAACAGCCTGAGAATAGCCTCCGAAAAGCATTTGCAGTCGATTGCTTTTCCGAATATCAGCACGGGTGTTTACGGTTATCCAAAAGACAAAGCCGCTGCAGTGGCAGTAGAAAGTGTGCGGGAGTACCTGGAAGAGCATGCTACCAGCCTGCAAAGCATCATATTCGTATGCTTCGACGAACAAAATTTTAAGTTGTACGGGGAGCTTTTAACGTAAAACAGTTGAGGTTCCTGTACCACATCTGTTATCTTTGCAATCCCACAAGTAAAAAATTACCCTTATGTCCCTGATTCCAAAAGAAACCGTCGATCAGATTCTAGCGCAGGCTGATATTGTGGAGGTGGTCGGCGACTTTGTGTCGCTGAAGAAGAAAGGGCAGAACATGTGGGCCTGCTGTCCGTTTCACCACGAAAAATCTCCTTCTTTCTCGGTTTCTCCTGCCAAAGGCATCTACAAGTGCTTTGGGTGCGGTAAGGCGGGTAACTCGGTGCAGTTTATCATGGATGTGGAAGGCTCCAGCTTCCCGGAGGCGCTGAAGTACCTGGCGAAGAAGTATGGCATTGAGGTGCCCGAGGAGGAAGCACCAGAGTTTACAGCGGAGCAAAGCACACGCGACAGCCTCTACATTGTTTCAGACTTTGCGAACAAGCATTTTCAGCAGAACCTGCAGCAGCACGATCAGGGCAGTATAGGGCAATCCTACCTGAAGCAGCGCGGCCTGAGCCAGCAAACAATAAAGAAATTTGAACTGGGCTATAGTTTGGAAGCCTGGTCTGACCTGACGGATTCAGCCTTAAAAGCAGGCTATCAGCAGCAATACCTGGAGGCAACCGGCCTCACAGTGGCGAAAGAAGACAAGCGCTACGACAGGTTCAGGGGCCGTGTCATGTTTCCGATACACAACATTTCGGGTCGTGTGGTCGGTTTCGGAGCCCGTATTCTGAAGTCCAACGATAAGAAGAGTGCCAAATACCTGAATTCGCCGGAATCGGAGATTTACCACAAGAGCAATGTGCTGTATGGCCTGTACCAGGCAAAGCAGGCTATCCGGATGGAGGACAGGTGTTACCTGGTAGAGGGTTACCTGGATGTGCTTTCGCTGCACCAGGGCGGTGTCGAAAATGTGGTGGCTTCTTCGGGAACATCGCTTACCGAAGGGCAGATAAAGCTGATCAGCCGTTATACCCAAAATATAACGGTTCTCTACGATGGCGATGCAGCGGGTATCAAAGCTTCCTTGCGCGGGATTGACCTGATCCTGGAGAATGGGCTGAATGTGGAGGTGGTTACCTTTCCCGAAGGGGAAGACCCTGACTCGTACATTCAGAAAGTAGGCGATGCCGCCTTTAAAACCTACCTGCAGCAGCAAGCCAAAGACTTTCTTACGTTTAAAGCCAGCCTCTTTGCCGCGGAATCGAAGCATAACCCGGTGAAGAAAGCGGAAGCTATACGGGAAATTGTTTCCTCTATTGCCAGAATTCCGGATGCCATTAAGCGTACGGTATTCTTCCAGAGCTGCAGCCTGATATTTGAGATTGACGAGCAGGTACTGATTTCGGAGTACAACAAAATGCAGCTGCAGGACAGGCAGCAGCCCCCGAAAACAGGATCTCCCGATGATTTTATTCCGCCATCGCCAGTAGAAGAGGAGCAGGAGAAGCCGGTATCCGATGCCGACATGCTCAAACGCTATGAGCGGGAAATTGTACGGATGCTGCTCAACTATCCGGATCGTTTGCTGGACGATGGCCTGACGGCAAGCCAGTATATCCTGGAGCAGTTGGAGGATGTGGAGTTCCGAACACCGCTCTACATCAGGATTGTGGATGTGGTAAAGGAAAGGCTTAACCAGGGTGTAGTACCCGGTGCCGATTTTTTCATCAATTACCCTGAGCAGGAGGTCAGAACCGAAGCAACCAACCTGTTGTCAGAGAAGCACGAACTCAGCCATAACTGGGAAACACACCAGATCTTTGTTCCACACGAAACCGACCTGCTTTCTTACGGGGCCGAACGTGCCGTATTGCGTCTGAAGTGGCGCAATGTGCAGCTCTTGCTGAAAAATGAAATGGAGAAGCTTCGCCTGGTAACCGACCCCACGGAGCAGGACAGGCAACTGACGCTTATCCGCTCCCTGAAGAATTTTGAAAACCAGCTGTGCGAGATGCTGGGGATTGTGATTAATTAGCTTTGGAGCTTCCCAAAACCCGGTAGGTTTTCTTAACCTGCCGGGTTTGCCTTGTGGTATTAAAAAGTCCCCCTTAGAAGGGGGTAGGGGGATGACCTGCCTGTAAAGTGGTAGTTGAGTTGCTACAGACTTTGGCTCCTTCTTTATGGAGGGCCTCAACTCTCAAGGGTGGCTTTTACAGCATCAAACTTAAGATTTAAAGTAATAATCCATAGCCATGCACAAGTCCCCCTTCGAAGGGGGTTGGGGGATGACTGCCTGTGAAGCGGTGTACCAGCTGCTACGGGCTAGGAACGGTATCTGAATTCTCCTACGCTCCGGCACTCATAAGTTTTTCTGCTCCTGTAATCATCCCCCAACCCCCTTCAAAGGGGGACGAAGTTCTTCTTTGAAAAAGGTAAGCCTTGATTATATTTCCCTCTCAACTTTTCCCACCTATAGGTGTTCAGAAGATAACTAAATACCCGGTGACACAGAAAGTCCCCCTTCAAAGGGGCCTTCACCTTGTATTTAAAGATACGCTTCCAACTAAATTCAATTCTTCCCTGCTTTCAACTTTTCCGCTGCTGTAGGTGTTATTGAAATAAAGTTTCAATACGGGAGAAACTTATTACTTTTGTGCCATTATGCAGGATAGATAGCTGTCCTGTATAAGGCTGTTAAAAATAATAGATATGGAAAATAATCCGAAAGAAGACTTAAGGCCTTTCGATACTATAGAAGCTGCGATAGAAGATATTCGTCAAGGCAAAATCGTGATTGTGGTAGACGACGATGATCGCGAAAACGAAGGAGATTTTATCTGCGCAGCAGAGAAAGTAACTCCTGAAATCATCAACTTTATGGCGACACACGGGCGTGGGCTGATTTGCTGCCCGCTTACCGAAGAGCGTTGCGATGAACTGGGGCTGGAGCTGATGGTTGGAAAGAACACTGCTCTGCACGCCACTCCTTTCACCGTTTCGGTAGACCTGATCGGGCATGGCTGCACCACCGGTATTTCTGCTTCCGATAGAGCTAAGACCATTTTAGCACTTGTCGATCCTGCTACAGATCCTGATTCACTGGGCAAACCAGGCCATATTTTCCCGCTTAAGGCAAAGAAAGAAGGCGTTATCCGCCGTGCAGGCCATACCGAAGCGGCCGTCGATCTGGCTCGCCTGGCTGGTCTGGCTCCGGCTGGTGTGCTCATCGAGATCATGAACGAAGACGGAACGATGGCCCGTTTGCCTGACCTGGTAAAGGTGGCGGAGAAGTTCGACCTGAAGCTCGTTTCTATCAAGGACCTGATCGAGTACCGCCTCCGGAAAGAAAGCCTGATAGACCTGGAGATTGTGGTGCAACTGCCAACCGACTTTGGCAATTTTGATCTATACGCTTTTACACAGCGTAGCAACGGAGCAAAACACCTGGCATTGGTAAAAGGAACATGGGAACCGAATGAACCGGTGCTGGTACGGGTGCACTCTTCCTGCGTAACGGGCGATATTTTTGGCTCCTGCCGCTGCGACTGCGGGCCACAGCTACACGAAGCCATGCGCATGGTGGAGCGGGCCGGGCAAGGCGTAATTGTATACATGAACCAGGAGGGCAGAGGCATCGGCCTGATAAATAAACTGAAGGCTTATAAGCTGCAGGAGCAGGGCCTGGACACAGTAGAGGCCAATCTGGAGCTGGGCTTCGGAATGGATGAACGTGACTATGGCGTAGGTGCTCAAATTTTAAGGGAGCTAAACGTAACTAAGATGAAACTAATCTCGAATAACCCTAAAAAGCGTTCTGGCTTAATGGGTTATGGATTAGAAGTCGTGGATAATGTGCCGATTGAAATAACTCCGAACGAGCATAATCAAAAATACCTGACAACAAAACGGGATAAATTGGGGCATACTATTTTGAAGAATATAGCCTTTAAAAAATAAAGATTCTTAGGGAAGTCTTATAAGGACTACCGTAGTCTGCCTGTGCCGGATGCTTGTAACAAGTATCCGGCACAGGCTTTTTTTATGGATATCACTATATAAAAATGAAACAGTTTTAAAGCGTGTAAATGGCAGAGGAGGGAGCCGGAAGGAAGGCCTTCATTTGTGCAGAAGAATTTAGTAAAAGTAAACCGTGTCTAAAGAAGAGTAAAACTATGAAAGTAATAAACAAATCCGCCATAAAAGGATTATGCCTTTTTCTATTCGCAGGCTTGTACCCTGGTATTAATTTTGGGCAGCACTTCAACGACATGTTTGTTCAGGAGTGGGCAAACGGAAAAGTAACGCTATCTACAGGTGAAAGCATTGACGGAGCCATTGCTTACCATCGTACAGAAGAGGTAATCAGGGTGATTAAGGAAGACGGATCGGTTAGCTCTTATTCTCCTGTAAGTGTAGATTCCTTTGTGGCAGCAGATTCGCGTTCGGGCAGGTATAATGTTTTTCAGACAATCGACTGGAACCAGGGCAGGGTAAGGTCAGATTTTAAGAAGCCTGTCTTCTTCGAGGTTTTGCACAACGGCAACTATTCTCTTATTGCCAGAAGCACCTATATTCGGTTGAAAGATTACAACAAAGTATTATCCGGCTCAAGTTTTGTGAGGAGGTATGATGACTGGGTAGAAGAAGTGAAAATGTCTTACTATGTGCAGAAGCCTGACGGGGAGATTATTGAACTACGGAAATTGCAACGCGATTTGTTTAAGCTGATGGGGGGTAAGAAAAACGAGGTGAAAACCTTTATCAAAGAAAAACATCTTGATATAAACATGCCTCACGAGCTTTCCATCATCATCGGCTATTTTAATTCACTCATATAAAGCCTTCTAAAGGCGATAAAGCTGCAGGCGGTACCTGTATTTTGTGGGAAAAAGAAGCCGCGAAATACAGGTACACTTTTAAAGATCGCGCAGCTTTAGCACCATATAAGACAGCAGCAGAAACAGAATGGTATATATGATAGCAGGTACTAAAGCTACTGCCGGTGATAAAATATCGCTGGGAGAAGTAGCCTGATCTACCATTTGCTGAATCGGGAGCGGTGTGAGGCTGGAGAGTGACTTCATGGGAAAATACTTATCAACATGATCCGGTACCTGAGAGCGAATGATCGGCTCTACTACCAGTGTAGTGGCTATGAAAACGATAATGGATAATCCGCTTCGCTTTATGATGAAGCTGAAGAGCATTGCCAGGGACATAAACCCTGTTACCTGGAAAAAGTAATACAGCAGGTACTGGATCTGCCCGAATATTCCACTGGCTGAAGTATCTCTGCTATACATCAGCCCAAAGAACAAGCCCAGCATCAATAAGAAGAGGGTGCAGGCAGCCGCAATCACCAAGGCCATGTAAAACTTCGCCAGTACGAGCTCCAGCCGGCTTAAACCATCAATTACCTGCTGTCGCATTGTTCTGAAACTATACTCATCCGAAATCAGGATGATCATTAATATACCTGGAATTACATTAAAGTAGCTGGCAACATAGGTAAGGTTGTTCCATAGCTCCGGAAACTGGTACAGCCTGTCGCCCAGTTTGCTGGTGTTGATCGTAATGCCCTGGCTGGAGTACATAAACAGGAAAATAAGTACGGCAAAGGCACCCAGTATAATCCAGAAAGTACGGTAAGGAAGTACCTTGAGGAACTCTAATCGCAGTAAGTTCATACGCTTAATCTTTTATCATTTCCAGGAACTGAGCTTCCAGGCTTTTGCGCCGCACTACCAGCTGCGACAACACAATGCCTTGCTCAAACATGTCTCTATTCAGGTCGGTGCTGGTGTAGCCTTCTTTTAATGTAAGTAAGATGCTGTCTTTCTCCTGGTTAAACTTGGCTACATAGGGCAGGCGTTCCAGCAGCAGGAGAACTGGTGCCAGTTCTGCGGCCTGTATCAAAAGCTGTTCGCTGGCAGACAAGGTATCGCCCACTGCACCACCTGAAACCAACCTGCCGGATCGCAGCACGGCCATGTGGGTGCATACTTTTTCCACTTCATCCAGCAGATGGCTTGCCAGTATAATGGTTTTTCCCTGTGCGGCTATTCGTAAGATCAGGTCGCGTACCTCTGCTATTCCCTGGGGGTCCAGGCCATTGGTTGGCTCGTCGAGTACCAGCACCTCCGGATCGTTGAGCATAGCGGCCGCCAGGGCAAGCCGCTGCTTCATGCCAAGCGAGAAGCCTTTAAACGTCGTATGGCTGCGGGTGCCAAGCCCTACCAGGTCCAGCATTTTGTCTGTGTTGCTTTGGTTGGCACCTTTTATTTCGGCAAACACCTGCAAATTTCGCCTGGCGGTCAGGTATGGGTAAAAGTTTGGTGTTTCCAGTAGCGCGCCTACCCGTTGCTTGGTTTCTTTTGAAATGCCTTTCCCGAACCAGGAGAAGCTGCCGCTGCTGGCTTTGATAACATCCAGCACAATACCCAGTGTAGTGGTTTTGCCACTGCCGTTTGGTCCTAGCAGGCCATAGATGCTTCCTTCTTCAATAGTGAGTGAAAGGCGATCCAGGGCTTTTATGCTGCCATAATTTTTGGAAATATCGTTTATCTCTAAAACTGTAGCCAAAGCAATCGTTGGGTTAGGTACAAGTATACTTTAAATGCAATATAGCTTTTTTTATTATGAATTATAAATTGATGTTAGGCAGATAATTACTTTTTCCCCCTTCAAAGGGGGACTTTTGATAGCTTTTTATCGAGGCTGCCCCCAAGGGGCAAAAAAGTAGTTACACAGGATCGACATCGGCTACTACGCGCACTCCTTTAAAGTCGGGGAGCAGTTGCAAATCGCGAATGGCTTCTGCAATCTGTTTTTTAGCTCCTCGCAGGTTGGTGTTTTCACGTGGAAGCTTGATATGGATTTCGTTCAGAAACTGGTTCCGGATCTTGAAGATATACGGCACCTCCGGCCCCAGAACATGCTGCCTTCCTAAACGATCGGTTAAGTCTTTGGCTAATACAATGGCACTGTTCTCGGAGGTTTTTTCGTCTTCGTGCTTCACCACAACCTTGATCATGCGCATAAACGGCGGGTAGCCGAAGCGCATACGCTCTTCTATCTCATGCTCGTACAACGACAGGTAATCGTTGCTGTGTACTTTTCGGAAGATCGGCTGCAGCGGATCACGGGTCTGTATCAGTACTGTGCCCGATTTGCCTTTACGCCCCGCCCGGCCACTTACCTGCACAAATAGCTGGTATGCCCGCTCATGTGCCCTGAAATCCGGAAAATTAATGATCGTATCGGCATTCAGAATACCAACCAGGCTAACGTTTTCAAAGTCGAGGCCCTTGGTTACCATTTGGGTGCCGATCAACACGTTGGTTTTCCCGCTTTCAAAATCGGCAATAATCTGCTGGTAGCTGTTTTTCTTTTTGGTGGTGTCGAGGTCCATGCGCTGTATCTCAGCGTTTGGCAGCATCAGCTTTAGTTCATCCTCTACCTTTTCGGTGCCGAATCCCATGCTTTTCAGTGTGGTGGCACCGCAGGCAGGGCAGTCGTGGGGCATGCGTTCGTGGTAACCGCAGTAATGGCAGCGGAGTTCGTTGTTATACTTGTGGTAGGATAAGCTGACAGCGCAGTGGCGGCATTTCGGAATCCAGGAGCACTCATCGCAGCTGATGAAAGGAGCATAACCGCGTCGGTTCTGAAAGAGAATAACCTGTTCCTGCCGCTGAAGCCGTTCCTCGATAGCGTTCAACAGCTTTCCGGAGAAATGGCTGTGCATGTTCTTCCGGTGCTGCTCGTCCCGCACATTAATCAACTCAATCTCCGGTAGCTGGGCCTCGCCAAAGCGTTTGCTCATCGTTACCAGGCCCCAGCGGCCTGTTTTGCAGTTATAGTAGCTTTCGATGGAAGGGGTTGCAGAGCCGAGCAGCGTCTTTGCCCCCTGAAACTGCGCCATCATCAGGGCTGTTTCGCGGGCATTATACCGTGGTGCCGGATCGTATTGCTTATAGCTCGCTTCATGCTCCTCGTCTACCACAATCAGGGACAAGCTATGAAAGGGCAGGAAAACGGCAGACCGCACGCCCACCACCACCTGGAAACGCCCCGACACCACGCCCTGCCATACTTCGGCACGTTCGTTATCGGAAAACTTGGAGTGATAAATGCCGAGTTTATCCCCGAAAACTTTTATCAGGCGTGTCACAATCTGGGCTGTAAGGGCAATCTCGGGCAGCAGGTACAGTACCTGGCCGCCGCCCTCTAAAGCATGTTTGATCAGGTCGATATATACTTCTGTTTTGCCGCTGCCTGTTACGCCATGCAGCAGTACCGTGTCTTTCTCTTTGAACAGGCCTAATATTTCATCTTTCGCCTGTTCCTGGTGCTCCGACAAGGCTTTGGGCATCAGTTTAGGAGAATGATCGACAGGGAAACGCGAAATGATCTGGTCGAACTGCTCCAGCACCCCCTTTTTGATGAGAGAGTCTACGGCAGAAGCAGAAATGTGGGGATTCTTTGTCAGAATGCTTTTATCCAGCCCGAGGTAGTTCAGGTGAATATCCTGGTGCACAGGCACTTTCTGCAGGTAGTTCAGCAGCACGTCCAGCTGTTTTGGCTTTGCCGTCAGCTGGCTGAAAAGCTCTTCCAGCATGCCCTCTTCCTGCACAAAGTGCTCTGACAGGCGCACCTTCTTGACTACTTTAGGAGAAAACTTGTCGCTTACCTGCTCAAAAATAATGATGGCTTCTTTCTGGATCAGCGACTTGATAAACTTATGGTAGCTTTTGAGCTGCAGTAGATGCCCCACTTCGGTAAACGTAAGAGCCTTGTTCTGCTGCAGTGCAAACAGGATGCGTTCTTCCTGTGGGGCTAAAGGTATTTCGTCTTCTTCGGGATTAAAGTGCGGGTGAAGCTGTATGCGTGACTCGCTGCTTAGTTTCAGTGCAGAGGGCAGGGCCGCATTTATTACCTCGCCTATGGTACACATGTAGTAGTCGGCAATCCACCGGAACAGCTTCAGTTGAGGCGCTGTGACAATAGGTTTATCGTCGAGCACATCCAGGATATACTTGGCCTGATACTCGGCTGGCGCATTTTCATGGATTTCGGCTACAATACAACTAAGTACCTTTTTTGCCCCGAACTGCACAATTACCCGCACGCCCACCGACACGTCGTCGTTCATTTCGAACGGGATGCGGTAGGTATAGAGCTTGGGCAGCGGCAGAGGTAGAATGACATCGGCAAACAATGTAACACGATCTACCGCCGGCTCAGGCGGGTAATTAAAATTTAAAAGTTCAGACAAGGGTGCTCCGGATTATACTTCTACAAAGGTCGGAAAAATGGGTTTAAAATGTAGCATTTCTGCAAACGCATTTTGCCTTTGTAAATTTAACAGGTTTGTAAACATGCCATTGCTTTTGCAGGTAATGTTAAATGGAGCTTATCATTTACTTACATAAAAATATTGTTTAAACTTCGAACTCAATCCAGAGCCTGGGAAGTAAAATGGCTAAGCAGTAGAATAAACGAAGAATTTAAGAAAGGAAAACATGAACCTATCAGGAAATACAGTATTGATTACGGGTGGTGCATCAGGCATCGGCCTTGCCATAGCGGAGCGCTTTTTAAAGGCAGGAAGCAAGGTAATAGTTTGTGGCAGAAGAGCAGAGAAGCTGCAGGAGGCCCAGCAGAAGTATCCGGAGCTGCATACCCGTGTATGTGATGTGGCGGATGAGGCAGACCGGGTTGCACTGTTCGAGTGGGCAACCAGTGCGTTTCCGCAGCTAAACGTGCTGGTGAATAATGCCGGTATACAGCGCAGAGGGCGCTTTACAGAAGATCAGGAGCCCTGGGCAAAGCGCAGGCAGGAAATCGCCATTAACGTAGAAGCGCCTATTCATTTGTCTACTCTTTTTATTCCGCATCTGCAGCAACAGGAAACAGCAGCCATCTTTAACGTTACTTCCGGCCTCGCTTTTACGCCGGCTACCTTTGCCCTGGTGTATAGTGCGACCAAGGCTGCCATGCACGCCTTTAGCATGACTTTACGCCTGGAGCTGGCAAACACGAGTATAAAAGTGGTTGAGATTGCTCCTCCGGCTGTTAACACGGATCTGGGTGGTGCAGGTATTCATACTTTTGGCGCCCCTGTAGATGAGTTCGCCGATAGCATTATGCAGCGCATAGAAGCAGGTGAAGAAGAAGTAGGGTATGGCCGGTCTGAAAATGCCAGGCTGGCTTCGAGGGAGGAAATTGATAAAATGGTGAAGTACATGAGCACGCTGGATGCCTGAGGCAGAAAGAAAGGCAAGTGCCATGTTCCCTTACTTTATTGAGGGCTCTCAATAAAGTAAGGGAACATGGTTTACTACAAAGCCGGAAACTTCGGTTCCTGCTGGTGGCGCTGTCCGCGCAGCTGACTCAAAGCTTCGGCAGTCGTGTGCACGGGCAGCTGGCAGGCTCGGTTAAAGCAAACGTAAATGGTTGTTTTCCCAGCTATAGCTGTTCTGTCCTGTAGCAGCGGCAGCGAGCTTGTACCGGCTGTACCTGCTAGGAGCATGTTGGGCAAATAGTAGGAGCTGAAGTCAGAACGTATCTTGGCCGCTTTTTCGCCAACAATGGCTACTTCGGCGGTTGATGTTAATTTGTGGAAGTACAAAGAAGCCCAGTTACTTAAAAAGGACGGCTCTTTGATGACCAAGTCTTTCACCTTACTGAGCATATCGTCTGATAGCTGCTGGTAGCGGGCCTCATCAAAATACAGCCCCAGGAAGTGCAGGTTGGTGGCCATAACGGAATTGGAACTCGGAATGACATTGTCGGTAATCTCCTTTTTGCGGGCAATCAGCTGTTGCGAGCTGTTATCAGTGAAAAAGAACATCCCTTCCTGCTCGTCGAAGAAGTGGGTTAAAGTATAATCTGTTAGAGCCTTTGCTTCCTGCAGCCATTGTGCATCAAAAGTTACTTCGTACAGCCGGGTAAAGGCTCTAATAAGCAGTGCATAGTCTTCGAGGAAACCATCTATCGTAGCTTTCCCGGCTTTATAGTTATGATAAAGCCTTTCCTCCTGCTTGAGGCGCTGCCGTATAAAACCGGCATTCCGGAGAGCCAGCTCCAGAAAATGTTTTTCTCCGAACGTATAGTAGGCATCGGCAAGCCCTTTCAGCATCAGGGCATTCCAGGAACACAGTATCTTGTCGTCTAGTCCTGGCCGCACGCGCGCTGCCCGTACCCGCATGATGGCTGCTTTCCAGTCTTGGGTCATCTCCTGCAGGACATCCGGCTCCAGCTGGTTTTCTCTGGCAAATTTTTCTTCTGAAACACGGCGATGCAGGATGTTGCGGCCATGCTCGAAGTTACCGGCGGCAGTGGCGTGGTAGTACTTGGAGAACAGCGGTTCCTCGTCTCCAAGGATTTTCTGCAGCTCCTCTTTGGTAAAGGTATAGAATTTTCCTTCTTCGCCTTCGCTGTCAGCATCCAGCGAAGAATAAAAGCCGTTTTCTTCGCTCATCAGCTCCCGTTCTACAAAGGCTATGGTTTCGTATACAACCGATTTGTAGAGCGGCTCTTTCGTTAACTGGTACGCCTCGGCATACAAACTGACCAGTTGCCCGTTGTCGTACAACATCTTCTCGAAGTGGGGCACCAGCCAGTCGGCATCAACGGAATAACGGGCAAAGCCACCACCTATCTGGTCGTAAATGCCGCCGTAAGCCATTTCCCGTAGCGTAAGGTTTACCTGGTTCAGCATGCTTTGGTCGCTGGTATGGCTGTAGTAGCGCAGTAAAAACAGGTAATCGGTGGGCATGGGAAATTTGGGTGCCTGGCCTATACCTCCTTTTTCTCTGTCGAACTTAACGCTCAGGTTATAACCCATTAGCCGGAAATCATCTTCCCGCACATGGAAGTTGCTTTTCTGCAAACCGTACTTATCCAGCTCACTCCGGTTCAGGTGCTGAGCAAACTGCTCTGCCGACTGATCCAGTTCTTTCCTGCTCTTTTTATAGGCATCTGCAATGTTTAAAAGCAGGTTTACCCATTGCTTCGGCGGAAAATAGGTGCCGCCATAAAATGGCTTTGCATCCGGGTTAAGAAACACGTTCAGCGGCCAGCCTCCTTGCACACCCATGGCATGCAAGGCATCCATGTAAACGGCATCTACATCCGGCCTTTCTTCCCGATCTACTTTGATACACACAAAATGCTCGTTCATTACCTCAGCCACCTTTTCGTTTTCGAAAGACTGATGTTCCATGACATGGCACCAATGGCAGGCGGCGTAGCCAATACTTACCACGATAGGCTTGTCCTCTGCCTTTGCTTTCTGTAGCGCCTCTTCTCCCCACGGGTACCAATCTACGGGATTATAGGCATGCTGCAGCAGGTAAGGACTGGATGCGTTTATAAGGCGGTTTGGGTTCTTGTTTTCGGCCATAGTATTTTTTTAGATACAGGACAAAAGACTTTTTAAATGACACACGTAGCACGTATCAAGTAGTACGACTTTAAAATCTTATGCAATCATTACACCTGAAAAGAATTTGTGTCCTGTGTCTCATGTATTTTTACGGGATTGTATGGATGAGTGGCTAAAGCAGTTGCTTAAGTAGCAGTTCTTCTTCCTGTGCTGTGTTAATACGATACTTCTGTTGCAACTCTTTTAACTGCTTTAAAGTGTTTCTCAGAAAAGTCTGATGTGCTTCGGAGGCAGGATGAAAGGCTTTATGTGAAAGAGCACGTTTCATTTTCCCCCACTCCTGCATAAACATGTTAAAATCTTTATTGAAATAGGCAGCCGTGAATTTTTGCCAGATATAGTCTTCTGCTTCTTCGCTAGGGTGGATCATATCACGCTTGTAAAAACGGTAATCACGCAGATCATCGAGCATAATTTCATATGCTGGGAAGTACAGCATATTCTCGTGCCTGGCCGTTAACTGATGGCATGCCACTCGCAATATGGCCTTGCTAACTGTGTTTACTTCTATAGTTTCTTTTAAGTGCCTGACCGGGCTTACCGTAAGCAGCACCTTTAGGGTAGGGTTTATAGGCTGAAGTAATGCGTTTATTTTATCTAAGGAAGTAACTATTTCTTCTGCAGAAAGTAAATGACGGGTAAATTGCTTCGCCGGTAGTTTATGGCAGTTAGCTACCAGATCCCCGGTACTATTTAACTTGTAACCTACCGCTGTCCCTAGAGTTAGAATAAGTAAATCGGCTTTTTGCAGGGACGCCTGTGTTAGTTGCACTCTTCGCGCAATAGTAAGCAGTAGCTCGGCTTTACTTGGGGAGGAGAGGGAAGAGTGGAGGTCGTAGGCAAACCAGATACCCTGATGCTGCACCAGGTGATCCTCGAAAGGGTAAGATTTGCCTGACGCAGCCGCAATAAGCAGACTTGCCGACAAAGGGTTAAATATGGTACCGAAAGGGTTAACAAGCGCCTCCACCTTATTTTGCCTTAGTTTGCTGCCAATAACATCAGCAAAACATGAGCCTATAGTTACCACATTGGAATGAAGCGATAAATTTAAACTTGATGGGGCAACCTGTACTTCTGTTCGAAACATTTTTGAGGGGGTATACAAAAGCTGTAAGTTACAAATTATCAGTTAATGCTACAGTAAGGGAATTAATAGCAGGCGTCTTATTGATGATGTATGATTAATTTTATACTTTGCGTAAGTGCTTACTCATTATTTTATTCCGCTTTAAGTAAGTTGCTCCCTTCAGCAGAAGCATCGAAAGGTTGAATAATAGTTTTCGCTACATCACCAAATTTTGCACATAAGTTACTAAATAGCTTAAAACTGAGAGGTAGAAATGAAAGATAATACAACAGATAACTCTGAACTCTCATTATGGCTAGCCTTCAAAAGAGGTGATGAGGAGACTTTTATAGCTATCTACCAAAAATATGTGAACGTATTATATAAGTATGGGACCCAGATCACGTCTGACCAAGATTTAGTGAAAGATTGCATTCAGAGCCTTTTTATTGAGTTATGGGATCGCAGGGAAAGATTGGGCAACACCGATTCTATCAAGTTTTACCTTTTCAAGTCCCTGAAAAGGAAGATTGTAGAGGAACTTATGGCTCAGCAAAAGAAGGTAAGTATGTCTGCCCTCGAAGAAGGCTATCGCTTTGACCTGGTAATGCCCTTTGAGCAAAAACTTATTGTTTCGCAGGCTGAGTCTGAACAGAAACAAAAGCTCTCGAAGGTATTGGAGCAACTCACCAAACGCCAAAGAGAAGCTATTTACCTTTATTTTTATAATGAAATGACATACGAAGAAGTGGCTGCCCTGATGTCGCTCAAAGTAGCTTCTGTATACGATCTTATTAGTGATGGCCTTAAGAAACTGAGAAGCAGCATGAATAAAATAGACTTTATGTATGCCTGGTTATTGTTTATGCTACTCCGGTTCTCCTCATTACTTTAATCTAACAGGTAACACGGTGCCTTGCAAAGTTACAGCACCGTATGCTACTCATTCCCTATTGATTATAGTAAGAAAAAACTGATTAAGCAACTATATACTTGCTTGAATCATAGTACCTTAAACACCCAGATAGATAAAGCTTTCATTTCTTTTCAAAAAAAATTTCAGAAAAAACACCGAGATTTTACCAACCAATTCCTTTGTTGTGTAAGAGCTCACTTATGCCACCAAACATGAACGACAACTATAAAAATGCAGATGAGTTATTGGCGAATGAGCTCTTCGTAAAGTGGCTGCAGCATCCGGATGCTGACACAAATGCTTATTGGGAATCGTGGCTTTCCCGGCATCCAGAGCAAAGAGGAGCAGTAGAAGAAGCTAAAAGAATACTGCAGCATGTTGCGTTTGATGACTGGAGTTTATCTGAGGAGGATTCGCAGCTGATGCTGCAAAACATATTAGCTAATAAGAACCCGGCTGTCACACCACCTGCCAAACAAGAGGCAAAAATACATCACTTATCCAACTGGTTATCCGGCTGGAATATGGCGGCAGCGGCGGCAGTTGTGTTGCTTCTGTTGGCGGGAGTTGGCTTTTACTTGCTCTCAAACCAGCAGAAAACGTTGCAGTACGCTACTGCCTATGGCGAAATTAAGACGATCCTGCTGCCCGATAGCTCTGAAGTGGTTTTAAATGCCAACTCAAAGCTGAAGTGGAACGAGAACTGGGATGGCACTACTGACCGGCAGGTCTGGCTCGAAGGCGAGGGTTTTTTCTCAGTACTGAAGAAGAGGAGGGCAACCGCAAAAGAAGGTGATGTAAAATTTACAGTGCATACCCAGAACATGGATGTAGAAGTGCTTGGTACAGAATTTAATGTAAAAGAAAGGCCTTCTGAAACCAGGGTGGTGCTAAACTCAGGCAAAGTTAGGCTCAGTATCAATGCTTTAAAGAAGGAGGAACCTGTTTATATGGAGCCGGGAGAATCGGTTAAACTCAATAAAAACAGTATTGAAAAAACTCTGGTGAAAGCAGGTGATTTTAGCGCCTGGCAAAAAAGGAAGCTGGTTCTGAATAATACAACAGTAGCAGATGTCGCTAACATTTTAAATGACATTTATGGCGTTCAGGTAATTTTCAGAAATCCGTTAACCGCTAACCGGGTTCTGAACGGAACGCTGCCGACAAACGATCAGGCGGCCTTACTTAACGCTCTTGCAACCACTCTTGGAGTAGAGATACAGGTCGAAGGGCGGCAGGTTATCGTTCACGAATAACATATGACATGGTGTATATACCGGATATCTCCAATACTTGCATACCAATGGACTTTAAATGAATAGCAGATTATAATTATTTCGCCTGAATAGTTGCACCCTGAAAGGGTTACTCCTGTGCTATTGTTTCGGGTTTCAACTGGCTTTGGAAAAGCCGGACAGGCATGCTATTGCCTCACCTATACCGACTACATAACTATTTTCTTTCTATGAGTATACAATTACGAACAACAAACAGGAAAGTCTTACTGGTAGTGGCAACGCTGCACCTAGGCGCTTTCTCGTTTCCAGGTATGGCCCAGCACCAGGATCCATTTATAAGCATGCGATCCACGGACAACGCTGCTGCCACGCAAAAAAGAATGCTAAAAGATGTGCTGTACGAGATTGAGGAAAGATACGGTGTCAGTATTATCTACGAAGGAAGTCTGCTCGATAAATTCTCCGTTGTCAACAAGCCGCATGAGCACAGCAAAATTGGAGGTAAAGTAGAAGATGTACTAAAAGAACTGCTACAGCCTTTCAATATCTCCTACAAGAAAGGCGATAATAACATCTATATTATCCAACCCTTACAGTCTGAAGCTCCGGCTGCCCCGGATCAGAAAGTCAGCCCCTCCAGGAGCCATACCGAAAAAGCGCCCAAAGCAGCAGTTATCACGCTCCGAGGCAGAGTCGTAGATGAGAAAGGAGAAGGAATGCCAGGTGTTACGGTGGTTTTAAAAGGTACAGCCACCGGAGTATCAACAGACTACAACGGCAACTTTACCATGGAGGTGCCAGACCAGGCAGGTATACTGGTGTTTTCTTTCCTGGGGTATAAAATCCAGGAAGTTGCTGTTGGCAGCCAGACAACCTTTAACATATCCCTGGAGCCGGACAGCAAAAGCCTCGAAGAAGTAGTGGTGGTAGGCTATGGCACGATGGCTAAAAGTGACTTAACAGGCTCTGTTGCATCGTTAAAAGGCACAGACCTGAACAGAACTCCCACTTCCTCTGTAGACCAGTTGCTACAGGGTAAGATTCCAGGGGTACAGGTGATAGCCCCTTCCGGCGAGCCGGGCGCGGGTGCTACCATCCGAATCAGGGGAGTAAGCTCCGTACGAGGCTCGAACAGCCCGCTTGTAGTGGTAGATGGCTTCCCTTGGGGTGATGCAGGAAACCTGAAACAGATAAACCCGGAAGACATTGAATCGATTGAAGTATTGAAAGATGCCTCTGCAGCCGCCATTTACGGTTCCCGTGGAGCAAACGGTGTTATTCTGGTAACGACTAAAAAGGGCAAGGAAGGTAAGTCCAGGATAAACCTGAGTACGCTAACCACTGTGTCTACCTTAGCCAATAAACTGGATGTTTGGTCTGACCCGGTTGACCTGGCCATAATTGATAATGAAGCCAGGATGAATGCAGGACTACAGCCTTTGTTTGAGGGAGCAGATTACCTGGGCACTTACTACCCTTCCATTGCCGAGCTCAGGGGGGAAGATCCAGAAAGGCCCAGATGGCCCCACCGTGTATACTGGCCGGACTTAGTTTACCGCAACCCGATTACCCATACCTATACACTTACAGCTACCGGCGGAAACGATCGAACCAAATACTCCCTTTCCGGTAACTATTACAATGAGCAAGGGCTGGCTATCAGAAACGACTATAAGCGGTACAATGGCCGTGTAAACTTAGAGCAAAAGCTACTGAACAACCTTACAGCAGGTGTAAACCTGATCATGACACATACACAACGTAACGGTGGCGGGCTTTCTGCTGGTCGCTCTCCCATTTTCCCGGTCTACAACGAAGATGGTAGTTACTTCAGGATAGGCTCGCTCGACTATAACCACCCTTTGGCCCGGGCCTACGAGGTGCTTAATACCAACAAAGCAATTGATGTACTAGGCTCGCTCTCACTGAACTGGGAAATTAATAGCTGGCTTTCCTTCAGAACACAGGTGAGCAATAAGTATGGAAGCTCTATCAACGATTGGTACGAGCCCCGCGAAGCCACCTATACCGGCTATCAGTTCCAGGGCTTTGGCGCCATTGATAACTGGTCGGGCAACGAATTGCTGAACGAGAACTATTTTACCATCCAGAAAAGCTTTAACGAAGTACATAACCTGAATCTGGTGGCAGGCTATACTACCCAGTTGTCTACCTCCCGAGGCTCCAGGTTAGAAGGAAGAGACTTTGTGAATGATGTATTGCGCAACGAAAACATTAATACGGCACAGGAGCAGGTTGCCACAAACTGGTTAAGCCGATCGTTGCTAAACTCCTACATAGGCCGGGCAACTTACTCGCTGCTAGACCGCTACTTGTTTACCTTTACGGCGCGTGCGGATGGCTCGTCGAAATTTGGTCCGAACAACAAATGGGCCTTTTTCCCATCAGCAGCCATTGCCTGGAAAATACAGGAAGAAAGCTTTATGCAAGCATTGCCTGCAGTCTCTGAAGCCAAGATACGCTTAAGCTATGGCCTTACCGGAAACCAGGGAATTAGCCCTTACCAGACTCTCGACAGGCTGGGTTCCGGGCGCTACTTTACCGACGGAGGCTTCCAGATTGGCTTTGGCCCGGGCATATTCGACTGGGACGGTTACAATAAAATATGGAGCGGCTTACCTAACCCAAGCTTAAAATGGGAGACTACCTCTCAGTTCAATGCCGGTATAGACCTCGGGTTACTGAATAACAGGTTCACTTTAACTGCCGACTATTACTATAAGCACACTACCGACCTGCTCCGCCAGTCTTACATTACCCCCTCCTCTGGTTACGATAGAATATGGGTAAACGACGGTATAATTGATAACTACGGCTTAGAACTTGGGCTAAACACACAAATCCTGACGGGGGAACTGCAGTGGAACCTTGGCGGGAACATTACCCTGAACAGGAACAAGGTAGTGAATATCGGCGGAGGGAATTTATTTGAGCCAAACGGCAGCACCATCGAAATGTTCCGGTCTTTTGTAGGCGTTTACATGAACGGGCAACCCATTAATGCGTTTTACGGGTACAAAACCGACGGAATCATTCAAACACTTGAAGAAGGCCTCGAAGCAGGCTTAACTGGAAGTATGGCTTACCCAGGGGAAATCAAGTATGTAGACCTTGACCGAAATGGTGTTATAGACGACAAAGACAGAACCATTATAGGCAATCCGAATCCTGATTTCCTTTATAGCATCAACACCAACCTGAGCTATAAGCGCTTTGATCTTTCAGCACAGCTTTATGGTGTGCACGGGAATGATGTTTTTGAATTCAACAAATTTTCGGCTCCAAGCAGACAACTACAGCGCTGGACACCAGATAACCCATCGGTCGAATACCCAAGTGTAAACTCGGCCAGAGGTTACTATGCATCCGACTTCTTTATTACCGATGGCTCATTTTTACGTGTGCAAAACATTGCCCTCGGATATAACCTTAAACCGGGGCTTATTAAAGGTGTGGAAAGCATGAGGGTATACCTCTCGGGCAATAACCTCTATACTTTTACGAGGTTTAATCCCGGCTATGATCCGGAGGTGTCGGAAAACGGGCAGCAATGGGGCTCTTATCCTCGTCCACGTGCCCTTTCTCTCGGCCTGAATATTGGATTTTAGTTTTTACAAAACATTCGCAGAAGTATGAAAATGAGAACATATATAGCTACCCTGCTGTTGGCCGGGGTAGTAACAGGGTGCAGTCTGGAAGAAGAACCATACGGCTTTACCTCTACCGAAAATTTTTATAAAACAGCGGCAGATGCCACTTCTGCCATCGTGTATGCCTACTCTATATTACCTGAAATTGAGTATTACTCCAGGAACTTTATCCTTGTAACAGAGCTACCGACTGAAAACGTTACGCTGAAACCTGATGCCGGGGCAAGTGAATTTGAGATAGATGGCTTAAGACCCAGGGCTGATAATGAGCAGCTCACTACATCTTGGCGCTATGCATACATCGGTATTAACCGTGCAAATGCGGTTATAGCCAATGTACCTGGTATCGGAAACATGGAGGCCACTTATCGGAACCATGTGGTTGGAGAGGCTTACTTCCTAAGGGCACTGCATTACTTTAACCTAGTGCGCTTGTTTGGAGAGGCCCCTGTGCGCACTACACCGGTTACCTCGCTCGACCAGATCAACTCTCCAAAATCGTCGATTCAGGAAATGTATAATCTGATTATTGCCGACCTAGAAAATGCCGCTGAACTCATGGACATGGCACGCAGGGAAGGCAGGGTAAACAAAGTAGCTGCCTGGGGTATGTTAGCAAAAGTATACGTGACTCTTGCATCGGCCAAGAGCACCAACTCCCCGGGCTACGACTTTGTGATGAATGCCGACGAGATGTATGCTTCAGCGAAGGCCTATTCAGAAAAGGTGCTTTACGACCAAAGCCTCTATAGCCTTGATCCGAGCCTGAAGAATATTTTCGATGTAACAAAAGAAGACGGCCCCGAGCATATTTTTAGTGTCTCGACTGACCGTACAGGCCCACAGGAAGGAAACTTCTCAAAGCTCCCCCTACTCTTTATCCCTTCCATTGATGGCGCTGTGTTCCGGTTAGAGGATGGTACTGCCGTTATGTCTGGCTGGAACCATTTAGTGATAGAGCCCGGACACTACAACAGTTATGCGGCCAATGATAAGCGTAAAACTGAATTAATTATTTCTAAGGTTATTGTAAATGGTACGGAACGAAACCTGGGTATTAACGACTATAGCCGCCCCTTTACCAGAAAATTTCTTGATCCGGGTCGTGTAGGAGAGCAGACAAGCGTGAATACTCCTGTGCTTCGCTTCTCAGATGTGATGTTGCTCTATGCAGAGGCAAGCGGTCCGACAGCAGAGGGCTACGAAGCCATGCGCCAAATCAGGGAAAGAGCCGGTTTGGGTCAGCTTCAGGGAGGGCTGAGTCCGCAACAATTCAGAAACGCCGTCATTCAGGAGAGGGCCTGGGAACTTGCTTTTGAAGGACACAGGCTCTTTGACCTGCGCAGAACAAATAAAATGGAAGAAGTGCTGGTAAACCAGCATGGCAAGGCAATTGAGAGTGGTGCCTACTTCTTCGATATTCCACAACGTGAAGTTGATGCTAATCCCAACCTTTAATTTACAGCATTATGAAATTCATGAATCGTTTTTTAACCTTAGTCGCACTAATTATAACATCTCTTACGCACTATAGCTGCACAAAAGACCCCTTCGATGACATTGTAAGCCACGAGCGTGCCATCATGTCTTTTAAGATAGCAGACGGACAAATTGGCCCGGCTATAATCGACAGGGCAGCCTCTAAGGTAACTGTTACCTTACTGATGCAGGAGGACACTGACCTTACAAAAGTAGCACCTCAAATTATGGCCTCTTATAAGGCCGGCATAAGCCCCGCCTCCGGCGAACCGGTAAACTTTGCCGCAAACGGGAACAAAATGACTTATACGGTAACATCTGAGTCGGGCCAAAAAAGAGATTGGACTGTGGAGATTGTGCCGTTTACAGAAACTTTGTTGGGCACCTATGATATAAAGGGACTGGTTGTATATGGAGGTACCGGACCAGAGTACGGGGGCGGAGCCGTTTTACACATGACAGATAAACCTTGGGTGTGGCCAGCATCTGACGGACCGGCTGTTGAGCTGGACAACGTCCTGACATTTGAGTATACAGGTGTTACAGATGAAGGAAATACCTATGGTACCGTGATCAACGATGCAGGTCCGGATGGTAAGTATGCCGACTTCCGGTTCGTGCTGAACCCACAAACGAATGTAAATTCATTTTACAGGAAAATCCCCAAAGGGCAAGGCACCTGGGTGCGCAACTATGCGAACAACACCGTTACGTTTACCTTTGAGGATGGCGGAACTGCAACAGGCACTTTTATTGGCCCCGGCAACATTGCCTTAGGCAATAACCTCTCTAAAACAGTTACCGATAATGCGTTTGAGTTCACCCTGAACGGCACTGACGACTGGGATAATATTTATTCTGATTATGATAAGTTCGTGAAACGGCCCAGAAGGTTCTGGGTTGACGTAAAAAAACGCTAGCACAAGGTGCTGAGGCAATAAACCGGCCTCAGTACCTGCTCCATGCAGATAACACCGCTAGTTTCTCCAACCACTTTACTATTGAAATGAATAGACTACAATACTCTAAAATAATAATGGGACTGGTTTTCTTTCTTTCGGCCTGTAGCGGAAACTCAGGCGGAGATGCACCTGCCCCGGACGAAAAACCCGATAAGTTTATCCCTGATACCCCTTTTAAAACCTTGAGGTACCTGTACAGCATCTCCGGAGATAAAACAGTAGCAGGCATGCACAACCGTGAGCCCAATGCTACTCCTGCGCGGTGGACAGAGCAAATAAAGACTGTAACAGGTAAATACCCGGGGCTGTGGAGCGGAGATTTCCTCTTTCAGGCAGAAAATATCAACAATCGTCAAACTATGGTAAATGAAGCGCTGGCGCAGTGGCGGAAGGGTGCGATCATTAACATAATGTGGCATGCCTGTAACCCGGCCTTATCACAGCCCTGCGGCTGGGACAATAATGGCGTATTAAGCAGTCTTTCGGATGAGCAGTGGGCAGAATTAATTACCGACGGCACCAGCTTAAACAACCGTTGGAAAGCCATGATGGATGAGGTAAGTGTTTACCTGCAATTTTTAGAGGACAATGGAGTAGAGGTGCTTTGGCGGCCTTTGCACGAAATGAACCAGGGGGCATTTTGGTGGGGAGGTCGGCCAGGACCTAACGGAACCCGTAAGTTGTGGCAGATCACCTATGATTACATGACGCAAACTAAAGGCTTGTCTAACCTGATTTGGGTATGGGATATCCAGGATTTCGGGAGCCTTGCCAATGACGTAAACACCTATAACCCGGGTGATGCTTACTGGGATGTTGTGGCACTGGATGTTTACGATGATGGCAGTGGCTTTACCATGGCGAAATACAATGCTGTTGCAAGCGTAGCGGGAAACAAGCCAATGGCTATCGGCGAATGCCAGAAATTGCCTTCCGCAGCCCAACTGGCCGCACAACCCAGATGGACATTCTTTATGGGCTGGTCGGAGCTTGTGTTTGAAAAGAACTCAGAAACTGAAATTTTACACCTCCACTTATCTCCAAGAGTCATTACGCTGGATGAAATGCCAGGCTGGCAACAATAGCATGAAACGTACTATATTTTATATCATAACAGGAACAGCGGTTATACTTTCTTTAACCGCCTGCAAAGTAAAAACAGATACTACTGCGGCTATGGCTACGATGCCTGAAAATGCCACTGGGGTCCGCTTTAAAACACTCGACTACCTCTACCGCATCTCCGGTACTAAAACGATTGCTGGTATTCATAACCGGGAGCCGAACGCTTCTCCTGCCCGCTGGACAGAAGAAATCTATAAAACCACAGGGCAATATCCCGGCTTATGGAGCGGTGATTTTCTTTTTCAGGAGGAAAATATAGCTAATCGAAGTCTCATGATAGAGGAGGCAATTAGACAGTGGGAAAAAGGGGCTGTTATAAATATTATGTGGCATGCCTGCAACCCTGCTTTTGAACAGCCATGCGACTGGAATAACGGCAAAGGTGTATTGAGTAACTTAGATGATGCTCAGTGGAATGAGCTGATTACGGATGGAACCGCTTTGAATATTCGCTGGAAGGTGATGATGGATGAGGTGGCGGTACATTTGAATGTACTAAAGAAGCATGGTGTTGAAGTACTTTGGAGACCCCTGCATGAAATGAACCAGGGGAAATTCTGGTGGGGTGGAAGGCCGGGAGAGAATGGCACCCGCAAGTTGTATCAGATTACCCACGACTACCTGACACATACAAAAGGACTGACAAATTTAATCTGGGTATGGAACGTGCAGGATTTCCCAAACCTTGCTACTGATGTTAATTTGTATAACCCAGGTGATACGTATTGGGATGTGGCTACACTCGATATATATGACCAAAGTGGATTTACGCCTGAAAAATACTCCATTATGGCTGGTGTTGCAGGTGATAAACCAATAGCAATAGGTGAATGCGGTAAGTATCCGACCGCCGCACAACTGGAAGCACAACCTAAATGGACATTTTTTATGGGTTGGTCTGAACTGGTGTATGAAAAAAACACAGAAGAAGATCTGAGGGAGCTTCTGGCAAACGAAAGAGTTTTAACGCTGGATCAGCTACAAGGATGGAATGGCTATAAATCGACAAAATAACTTTATTTACTCCAAATAACTGCAGATCTTTAAAATATCAAGATAAAGCATTTTTAGCATTTTAGCTGTTAATAGGCGCATAACCTGGAGTTAGATTTCCCATACTGTCGCTTTAGAGCTGTAAAAGCTGAGGTGCAGGCGGCATTGGATATGGCTGCTTATGATGCAAAAATGTTTCTTACTTTAAGTGGGTCCTGATGTGTTTAGGGTAAGTAAAACCGGAAAAATAAAAAGCCCTGCCAGTAAATAGCAGGGCTTTTGTTATGAATAGTAGTGAGAATAAATTACTCAGCTACTACATTGAAACGTACAGTGTGCTTTACTTCTTTGTGCAGGTTCAGGCTGGCAGTAAACTCACCAGCTGTTTTAACGTCCTGATCAAAAGAAATACGCTTACGGTCAACATCGAAACCTTTTGCTTTTAGAGCATCAGAAATCTGAAGTGTCGTAACAGAACCAAAGATTTTGCCACTCTCACCCACTTTAGCAGGAATTTCAAGTACAGTCTCACCGATGCTGTTAGCAATCTCCAGCGCGTCGTTCTTGATTTTTTCAGCTTTGTGAGCAGCCTGACGGATGTTTTCAGCTACTACTTTTTTGTTTGAAGCGCTAGCGATAACAGCTAATCCTTGTGGGATAAGGTAGTTACGGCCATAACCTGGCTTCACAGTTACAGTATCGTTTTTATAGCCTAAGCCTTTAACGTCATCTTTAAGTATTACTTCCATTGTGTTACCTCCTTATTTTAAAGAATCAGTTACATATGGTAAAATAGCCAGGTGTCTTGCTCTCGCAACAGCCTGAGATACTTTACGCTGGAATTTCAGGCTGGTACCTGTTAATCTTCTAGGAAGAATTTTTCCTTGCTCGTTTACAAATTTAAGTAAGAAGTTACCGTCTTTGTAATCGATGTATTTGATACCACTTTTCTTGAAACGGCAGTATTTCTGGCGATTCTCTTGTTTGTGGACTTTTTCGTTAACTAAGCTCATTATCCTTTAACCTCCTCTTTTTTAGCTTGTGATTTGAACTCACCTTTTCTTCTGCGCTCGTTGTAAGCAATAGCATGCTTATCAAGGGCAGTAGTTAAAAAGCGAATAACTTTTTCGTCACGGCGATAAGCCAGCTCTAACTGGTCTACTATAGTAGTAGGAGCAGCAAACTCGATGAGGTGATAGAAACCAGTTGATTTCTTCTGGATTGGGTAAGCAAGTTTGCGTAACCCCCAGTTCTCTTCGTGGATAATGTCGGCGCTATTTTCCTTAAGCACCTGTCTGAACTTCTCGACCGTTTCTTGCATCTGCGTCTCGTTAAGCAACGGAGTCAGGATGAAGACCGTTTCGTAATTTTTTAATTCCATTGATGTATGAGAATTTTTTGATTTTAGGGTGCAAAGATATAACTAATAATGCTGTTTTACAAAACATTGGAATAATATTTATTCCTCTGGTGTATCCTGATACATCAGCGCTGCAAGTCTTTGGGTGACGTAGCCGCCCGCAGACAGGAAACTTCTATATAATTCCTGTAAAGTATATGCCGCAGGTGTTGTTGTTTATACTTAATAGACAAACCTAAACAGGCTTTAACACCTAATAAAATCAATAAAATAATGAAAGTATACGTCCTATTATAGAAAGGAGTGTCTGCAGCTCCGGGTAAAAAATAAATTAAAAAAGTATAGCAGGAAAGATAAAACAAATGCCTTTTTGGAATGAAGACCTTATAAGAGTATGAGGTATAACTGATGAATATCATAAATTCTACCCTGCTAAAATATGATTTTTGAGAAAGATCGGATGATCTGTTCTGCTCCGTATTAAATTGAAAACTAACTATATAATTACTATATATTCCATAAAAGACTATCACTTTATAAATATAAAGGAGATTAATACGGATAGGTGAAAAAGGAAATGTACAATTGCAGCAGCAGTAAAGGCACGTAATATGCTTTTAAAAGTTATATGAATTATTGATAAAAGCATATTATAGAGTCTGTTATATAACGATGTTATTTATAATTATTCTAAATAAAAAGGCTTTTAAAGGTATACAGAAGCCATTTTTATTGTAAATGCGGTTCGTTTATGGTAAGAGAGGAGAGAGGGGGAAAAATAAACTTATTCTATTTGATTAATGAAATTCGCATAGTAGATTTGTGGCCGTAAAGTAATTTCCAAATACACTTAATACACACACAAGCGATCTTGGCTATGATTAGCTGTATACTTAAAGCAAAAACCAAATTATTAATCGCCTTCTTGTTTGCCTTTACAACGTCTTTCGGGGCTTTGGCTCAAGGAAGTGAACAGGCAGACGTAGATGCTCATGGAGCAACTCCTGGCGCTACTCAGGGAGCTGCCGCCGCCAGCACTGGCGGGTTACCGGTGGATGACCAGGCAATTGTAAGTTCTGGCGAATCTCTGTTTAAGAACAACTGTGCTTCCTGTCACGCTGTTACTGCAGATGTAGTTGTTGGTCCCGGGTTAAAGGGCGTTAACGAAAGGAGAAGCCAGTCATGGCTTTTAAAGTGGATCAAGAACTCTCAGTCTCTTATCCAGTCAGGAGATGCGCAGGCAGTAGCGATCTACAATGAGTATAAGAAGCAGGCAATGCCTTCTTTCCAGCTTTCGGATGAAGAGGTTGTTTCTATTCTGACTTATGTGAAAGCTTCTGAAACTGCTGCTGCGGCTCCAGGTCCGGGTGCTGGTCCTGTAGAGGGTGGTGAGCAGGTTGGAACCGATGCTATTGGTTCTGCGGTAGCTGGTTATTTGGATATCGTGCTGGTAGTGCTGATCGTGGTACTGATCGTGCTGGTAGTAACACTCCTTCTGATTTCTTCTGTTCTGAAGAACTATCTTAATAAAAACAAACAGCTGGATGAGTATGACTATGAGGTTGTAAACCAGCGTTTCGACTTTTCCAAAGTATATAAGTCCAAAGCGGTTCGTACACTGGTTATGTTGATCTTTGTTGTGGTTCTTTTGGATATTGCCTTAGATAAGACAATGGGAATCGGTATACAGCAGGGGTACCAGCCGAGGCAGCCAATTGCCTTCTCTCACCAGCTGCATGCCGGCGAACACCAGATTGACTGTAACTACTGCCATACAACAGTTTATAAGAGCAAGAGTGCCAGTATTCCTTCTGCTAACATCTGTATGAACTGCCATAGCCAGATACAGACCGAGTCGCCTGAGATTCAGAAAATATACAGAGCTATTGAGCGTAACAGGCCGATAGAGTGGGTTCGTATCCACAACCTTCCTGATCTTGCATACTTCAACCACTCCCAACATACCAAAGTTGGCGGTGTGGAATGCCAGACATGCCATGGTCCTATTCAGGAAATGGAAGTTGTTTATCAGTACTCTCCTCTTACAATGGGATGGTGTATTGATTGCCACCGTGAAACTCCTTTAAATACACAGGGTAACGCATACTACGATAACCTGGTGGAGCTGCATGAGGCCTCTTCTAAAGGTGCCTTTACGGTGTCGTCTAATGGTGGTACAGAGTGTTCTAAGTGTCACTATTAATCTTATTATCTATTTTAATCAAGTATCCGAGTTTCTAGATATAATATGCAAGACAGAATTAAATACTGGAAAGGAATTGAGGAGTTAGAAAACACTCCGGAATTCGCTAAGCATGCTCATAACGAGTTTCCAGAGTTCCTGCCAATTAATGAAGCTAATGGTGATGCCGGTGCATCTGCAGAACCAACAACTGCCAAGAGAAGAGATTTTCTGAAGTTGTTAGGATTTGGTTTGGCAGCGGCTACGCTGGCTTCTTGTGAGGCGCCAGTAAGAAAGGCTATTCCTTATCTGAATAAGCCGGTTGATGTGGAGCCAGGTGTTGCTAACTGGTACGCCACTACACACTACTCCCATGGTGATTATAACAGTGTGCTGGTAAAAACACGCGAAGGAAGGCCAATCAAAATTGAGCCGAACCCTAGCTCTGCTATTACGCCAGTAGGTACCAGCCCGAGAGCACAGGCTTCTGTGCTGAATGTGTATGACAACAACAGGCTTCGCACTCCTCTGATCAAAGGAAAAGAAGCTGAGTGGGCACAGGTAGACCGTGAAATTACGTCTGCTTTAAGAAATGTAACTGGTAAAGTAGCTATTGTTTCTTCTACGGTTATCAGCCCTTCTACAAAGCGCCTGATAAATGAATTCGGTTCAAGATTCGGAAATTTTGAGCATGTAGTGTATGATGCTAATTCCGCATCTGCCCTGATAGGAGCTAACGGAGGTGTTGTTCCTGGGTATGACTTCAGCAAAGCAAACATTATTGTGGGTGTAAATGCTGACTTCCTGGGATCATGGATCGCTCCGACTCCTTTCTCCAGACAATATATCCAGAACAGAAAGGTTTCTGCTGAAAACAGAAACATGTCCCGTCACTACCAGTTCGAAACACGCCTTTCGTTAACAGGTGCCAACGCCGATATGCGTGTGCCCATTAAACCTTCTCAGGAAGCAGCTTTAGTGGTAGCACTTTACAATAGCATTTCCGGACAAGGTGGTGCTGCGCCTGCCAACGTAGATAAAAAAGCTTTCGACAATGCGGTAAGAGATTTAAGAGCTAACCGTGGTAAAGCTTTGGTGGTTTCTGGCTCTAATGATCCAGCTGTTCAAACACTGGTAACAGCCATTAACCAGGCATTAGGTGCTGAAGGCACTACAATTGATACTGCTTCTCCTTACTTCACGAAGCAAGGTAACGATGCCCAGATGCTGCGTTTCATCCAGGAGATGAATGCAGGAACTGTTGGTGCCGTATTCTTCTACAATGCAAACCCGGCTTACGAACACCCGCTGGCAGAGCAGGTTGTGAACGGATTGAAAAAAGTGGCTCTTAAAGTATCGTTTGCAGAAAGAGTTGACGAAACAGCGGCACTTGTAGATTATGTAACTCCAGATAATAATTACCTGGAATCATGGAATGATTACGAACCGAAGAGAGGTGTTCTCAGCTTAGGTCAGCCGGTTATCAGCCCGATCTTCAAAACCCGCCAGATGCAGGATAGCCTGCTTGCCTGGAGTGGAAGCAACACAACTTTCTACGACTATATCCGCTCCACCTGGAGTGGTATCGCAACCGGCGACTTCAATACTTTCTGGGAAAAAGCAGTGCACGACGGGGTATTGCAAAATGGAACCAGCCTGTTAGCTGTTAATACAACTGCTACCACAGGTGGCATGACACCAGCCGCCGCTGCAAGTGCTGCCGGCAGAGGTGCCGCTACGCAAGGTATCGAAGCTGTTGTGTACGAAAAAATACAGATCGGACCTGGTTATGATGCCAATAACCCGTGGTTACAGGAAATGGGAGATCCTATTTCTAAAGCAACCTGGGGTAACTACGTGGCAATGCCGCGTAAAATGGCCGAGGAAATGAATATCGTACAAGGCAACATTGTACGATTGACACTTGCTAACGGTAAAACTATCGAAGCACCTGCTCTGGTACAACCTGGCCAGGCACAAGGTACTGTATCCATTGCCATGGGTTACGGACGCGACCTGGAATCAATGCCGGTAGTGAAAGGCATTGGAGCTAACGCTTTCCCGATAGCTCGTGTAGTTGATAACAGCATCCTGTTCAGTGGTCCGGTACAGATTGCTAAAACAGATGCTACTAATCCTATTGCACAACTACAGACGCACCACACTATTATGGATCGTATTGTTGTGCAGGAAAATACATTAGCTAAGTATCAGGAAAATCCGAAAGAAGTTACAGAATACGTTCGTCAGGCAACACATGATGGTCCGGCGAAACCAGCTAATATCTCTCTTTGGGATGACTATGAGTACAAAAACCACCACTGGGGTATGGTCATCGATCTTAACTCTTGTATTGGTTGTGGTGCTTGTACACTAAGCTGTAACATAGAAAACAATATTCCGGTTGTTGGTAAAGCGGAGGTTTTGAATCGTCGTGAAATGCACTGGCTGCGTATAGACAGATACTATAGTGCTGTTGAACACGAAGAAGGAGACTATGCTACCATGGAAGATCCTGCTGAAAACCCTTCAGTTATCTTCCAGCCGATGCTTTGCCAGCACTGTAACCACGCTCCTTGTGAGACGGTGTGTCCTGTTGCCGCTACCATGCACAGCTCTGAAGGTATTAACCAGATGGCTTACAACCGTTGCGTAGGTACTCGTTACTGCGCTAACAACTGCCCTTATAAAGTTCGTCGTTTCAACTGGTTCAACTACGTGAACAACGATAAGTTCGACTTCCATATGAACAACGACCTTGGTAAAATGGTGTTAAACCCTGACGTGACTGTACGTTCAAGAGGTGTAATGGAGAAATGTTCATTCTGCGTTCAGCGTGTGCAGCTAGGTAAACTAGAGGCGAAACGTGAAAACAGAAGGCCAAAAGATGGTGAAATTGTTACTGCCTGCGCTCAGTCTTGCCCTACCGATGCCATTACATTCGGTGACATGCTGGATCCGGAGAGCCGTGTATCTAAAATCCTTGCCCGTGAAAAAGGCGAACGTGCTTTCCACGTACTAGAGGAGCTGAATACACAGCCAAACGTAACATACCTGACAAAAATTAGAAACTTAGCTTAATTTTAAAATTTCGATAGCGTTATGCAGCATGTATCTCCGATAAGAGAGCCTCTTGTAACCGGGGGGAAAACATACCACGACATCACCGAAGATGTTTGCAGACAGGTGGAGGCAAGGCCCAACATTCGTTGGGCAACTGCCCTGGCTGTAGCTCTGGTGGGTTTAGCTATTTTCATTTACTCTTGCTACCGTACGCTTTGGTATGGTATAGGAGAGTGGGGATTAAATAAAACAGTAGGTTGGGCCTGGGATATCACCAACTTCGTATGGTGGGTTGGTATCGGTCACGCAGGTACACTGATCTCTGCTATCCTCCTGTTATTCCGTCAGAAGTGGAGAACTTCAATTAACCGTGCAGCCGAAGCGATGACTATCTTTGCGGTAATCTGTGCGGCTATGTTCCCGGTTCTTCACATGGGCCGTCCATGGCTGGCTTATTGGGTACTTCCATTGCCAAACACGTTCGGTTCGCTGTGGGTAAACTTTAACTCTCCGCTTCTTTGGGACGTATTCGCGATCTCTACTTATTTCTCTGTATCATTAGTGTTCTGGTACATAGGTCTGATTCCTGACTTTGCAACTATCCGCGACCGTGCAACCGGTCCGATTGCCAGAAGAGCTTATGCGCTCCTTTCCTTCAACTGGACAGGTTCTGCTAAAGCGTGGTCTCGTTATGAAACGGTTTCCTTGATTCTGGCAGGTCTTGCTACGCCACTGGTACTTTCTGTACACACCATCGTATCATTCGACTTTGCAACTTCAGTAATACCTGGCTGGCACACCACCATCTTCCCTCCATACTTTGTGGCTGGTGCGATTTTCTCTGGTTTTGCCATGGTGCTTACCCTGATGATCATCACCCGCAAACTGTTCAAATTAGAAGACTACATTACGCTGGAGCACGTGGAGTCGATGAACAAGGTGATTATCCTGACTGGTTCTATTGTAGGTGTTGCTTATATCACTGAATTCTTTATTGCCTGGTATTCGCAGGTTGAATACGAGCAATATGCTTTCATTAACCGTGCAACAGGACCTTACTGGTGGGCCTACTGGTCTATGATGACTTGTAACGTAATTACACCTCAGCTTTTCTGGTTCAGAGGCATCAGAAGAAGCTTAACAGCGACTTTCATTATCTCAATCTTCGTGAACATTGGTATGTGGTTCGAGCGTTTCGTAATTATCGTAACCTCACTACACAGAGATTACCTGCCATCTTCATGGGTAATGTTCTCTCCAACCTGGATCGACATCGGAGTATATGTGGGTACCATGGGATTATTCTCTACGCTGTTCCTACTGTTCTGTAAGTTCTTCCCGGTAGTAAACATGGCGGAAGTGAAATCTATCCTGAAGTCATCTTCAGCTGTTAAGCCCAACACACATGCACACATGCATGGAACTGCAAAGGATTCGAACAAACACTAATACACATCATAGCAATGACTAAAAAATTTGTTCTAGGTATCTACGATGATGAAGATGTGCTGCTGCATGCCATCGAGAACATCCGTGCTGCTGGTACTAAAATATATGACGTTTTCTCGCCTTATCCTGTACACGGAATTGATGATGTATTAGGAATCAAGCGTTCAAGATTACCGATAGTTGCTTTCTTCTGCGGTCTGTTCGGTACATCGTTCGCGCTTTGGATGCAGATATGGATGCTAGGCTTTGACTGGCCAATGATTATTGGTGGTAAGCCACACATTGCCTTACCGTCTTTCATACCGGTTACATTCGAATTAACAGTACTTTGTGCTGCATTCGGGATGGTAATTACATTCTTTATTGTTACAAGTCTGAGACCTTCGTTCAAAGTTCCTGTTTTCGATAAGCGCTCTACAGATGATAAGTTTGTAATGGCTATCGAAATAAATGAAGGTGTTACTGATATGGCTGCTTTAAATGACCTGCTTCGTTCTAACGGTGCGATAGAAGTTAATCAGAAGGAGGTGATAAAATAATGAAAAGGTTAACTAACATAGGTTTAAAAGCCTCCGCTATTCTTTTCTCATCTGCTCTGCTTTTGGCTTGTAGCAATGAGCAGGACCCAGGGCTTGAGTATGCCCCGGATATGTATCACTCCGTTCCATTGGATCCTTATTCACAGTTAGCTCCCAATCAGTATAACCCGGGAGGGCTGAACATGCGTGTACCTGCTACAGGTACAGTGGCAAGAGGTAAAATGGGATATAACCTTTACCTGTCCCAGGATACAGCTGAAGTGGCAGGAGTTGAGCTTAAAAACCCTCTTCCTTACAACCAGGAGAACCTGGAAGAAGGAAAAGTTCTTTATGCCCGCTTCTGCTCTCCATGCCATGGCGAACAAGGCGACGGACAGGGTTTAGTAGGTGCTAAATTCAAAGGTGTGCCTTCTTATAGTGCTGGCAGGGTTGCTTCGCTTCCAGCTGGTCACATATTCCATGTGATCACAAACGGTAGAGGAAGAATGAGACCCCATGGTTCTCAGGTGAATCCTACGGAGCGCTGGAAAATTGTCATGTATGTGCAGCAATTACAAACTGGTCAGGCTGATGCTGGTACAGCAACTGAGTCTGAAGCAGGACAGGAAGCTGCCGAAACAGGTACAGATAACCCAGTAACAGGAAATTAAGTCTAAGGCATAATTTTATTAAAGAATAATGACAGAAGAAAGACTCATCATTAGCAGAAAGACGAATAATAAGTTTTTCTTAATGATAGCTATAGGTGTTGTTTTACTTATAGTAGGTGCAATTATAATGGCCATGGGAGGAGGAGGCCATCATGCAGCTGAAGGGCATGGTGCCGTTGCAGCTGCAGGCCATGAGCCGGAAGGTTGGTTTGATATCTTCAGAAGAAGAGTCTTCATGAACCTCTGGCTTAATAACGTTTACTTTACTGGTATAGCCCTGATCGGGGTATTCTTTGTAGCTGTACAGTATGTGGCTTATGCCGGTTGGTCGGTGTTGATCAAGCGTATACCTGAAGCATTGAGCTATTACCTGCCAGTTGGCGGTATTATCATGCTGATTGTCTTCCTGGTAGGCGGTCATGACATTTTTCACTGGACGCATGATTACCTGTATGATGTAAATGACCCGCGTTATGATGAAATCATTGCAGGTAAATCAGGTTATCTGAACTTCTGGTTCTACCTGATCAGAATGGTTGCCTTTTTCGGACTTTGGATTCTTTTCTTTAACTGGTTAAGAAGAAATTCAATCAACGAAGATTTGTACGGTGGTACAGGATATTACCACAAAAGCATCCGAATTTCTGCTATGTTCCTGGTTGTATTTGGTGTGACATCTTCCATGTCTGCCTGGGATTGGGTTCTTTCAATTGATACACACTGGTTCTCTACCATGTTTGGCTGGTATGTGTTTGCCAGCTGGTGGGTATCTGGTCTGGCTGCCGTAACGCTTACAGTTATTATTCTGAAGCAAAACGGTTACCTGACAATGGTTAACTCTAACCACTTGCACGACTTAGGTAAATTTGTATTTGCTTTCTCCATCTTCTGGACTTATGTATGGTTCTCCCAGTTTATGTTATACTGGTATGCTAACATACCGGAAGAGGTAATTTACTTCACAGACAGAGTAGGTATAGCTTTTGAAGGCGGTCATTATTTCGGGTTGTTCTTTATCAACCTGATTGTAAACTTTGCTTTCCCTTTCCTTGTTCTGATGACAAGAGATGCGAAAAGGCAGATGATTATGCTTAAATTAGCGACTATAGCTATTCTGATTGGTCACTGGTTAGATTTTTATCTGATGATGATGCCTGGTACCATGCGTGAAAACGGAAGCATTGGCTTCATTGAAATCGGTCTTGCACTTACGTTCCTGGGCGTATTCCTGTTAACGTTTACAAAAGGTCTTACCAAAGCATCTCTTGTTCCTGTTAACCACCCGTTCCTGGAAGAGAGTATTCACCATCATGTTTAGAGATTATACTAAAAGCGTTATATAATGATTACGTTCGCCATTGGTTTATCCATACTTCTATTAATAGTAATCCTGTTCCTTTTGTTCAGGATTGGCACTCTGGCTTCTATTTTCAGAGGCTCCAGCCAGCGTCATGTCGGTACAACAAAGACTAGTAATAAAGTTAACAGCACGCTTTTCCTGCTTTTCCTGATCGTAGGTGGTGGAGCTTTCTTCTGGTCATTTGCTGATTCTTGGGACACGATGAACCAGCCTCTTGCTTCTGTTCATGGTGCTTGGACAGACAGCTTATTCTGGACTACAATGACTGTTATTGGTATCGTGTTCGTGATTACGCAGATCCTGCTGTTCACGTACTCTTACAAATACCAGCACAAAGACAATAAAAGAGCTTATTACTACCCGCATAACAACAAAATAGAAATTGTCTGGACCTTGATTCCGGCAGTTGTGATGGCGATCCTGGTTTTTGCAGGATGGAGAACCTGGACAGACATCACCAAAGCTGCTCCTGAAAATTCTGTTGTCATAGAGGTAATGGGTAAGCAATTCAACTGGATGGTTCGCTATCCTGGTGAGGATGGCAAATTAGGTGTGGCTAACTACAAACTAATTGATGCTGTGAACGAAATGGGTATCGATTTCAGTGATAACAACTCAATGGACGACTTTGTGGCGAGAGAAATTCACGTTCCAAAAGGCCAGCCTATTCTATTCAAGATCAGATCAAGAGATGTAATCCACAGTGTGTTCCTGCCTCACTTCCGTGTAAAAATGGATGCGGTGCCAGGTATGCCTACGAAGTTCTGGTTTGTGCCTACGAAAACAACTGCTGAAATGCAGAATGAAACAGGAAACCCGGATTTCAAATATGAATTGGCCTGTACTGAAATTTGCGGTCAGGGGCACTTTGCCATGCGTATGATCTTAGTAGTGGATGAGCCTGAAGATTATCAGGAGTGGGTAGCTTCACAGCCAAAATTCATAGAGCAGAATCCGGATCTATTGGCTAAATTCTCAGCAGAACCTACTAAGCAGTTAGTACTGGAGAAGAAAGCAGAAACTGCTGAAGAAGTAAAAACAGAGTTGTAGCATTTAATATTTCAAATATGTCTAGTACAGATATCTCTATCAATAAAGATGTACATCATGCACACGATGAGCATGATCATCATCATGATTTGAATTTCTTTGAGAAGTACATATTTAGCCAGGACCATAAAGTAATTGGGAAGCAATTCCTGTTCATGGGTATTTTCTGGGCTTTTGTAGGTGGCTTCTTGTCAATCCTTTTCCGTTTACAATTAGGCTGGCCTGGTGCTACCTTCACATTCCTGGAGCCAATCCTGGGAGGTTGGGTGCAGAATGGTAAAATTGATACAGAGTTCTACCTGGCAATGGTTACCATGCACGGTACCATTATGGTGTTCTTTGTGTTAACTGCTGGTTTGAGTGGTACTTTCAGTAACTTCCTGATTCCGCTGCAGATTGGAGCACGTGATATGGCTTCGGGCTTTATGAACATGCTCTCTTTCTGGTTCTTCTTCCTGGCGAGTGTGGTTATGTTAATTTCGCTGTTCCTGGAAACCGGACCTGCAGCCGGTGGCTGGACGATATATCCTCCACTCAGTGCCCTGCCTCAGGCTATTTCGGGCTCTGGTATGGGTATGACCATGTGGATTGTTGCTATGGCGCTATTCATTGTATCGCAGCTCTTGGGTGGTGTTAACTACATTACAACAATCATTAACCTGCGCACAAAAGGAATGTCAATGACAAAGCTGCCCTTGACTATATGGGCCTTCTTTTTAACAGCTATTCTTGGTTTACTTTCATTCCCGGTATTATTTTCTGCAGTACTGCTCCTGATCTTCGACAGAAGCTTTGGTACAAGCTTTTACCTGTCTGATATCTTTATTGCTGGTGAAGCCTTATCAAATACTGGTGGTAGCCCGATCCTGTTCCAGCACTTGTTCTGGTTCCTGGGGCACCCGGAAGTATATATCGTAATCTTACCAACCTTTGGTATTGTTTCTGAAGTAATTACCACAAATTCTCGTAAGCCAATCTTTGGTTACAGAGCGATGATTGGTTCCCTGTTAGGTATTTCTCTTTTGTCATTCGTCGTTTGGGCTCACCACATGTTCGTAACAGGTATGAACCCATTCCTCGGATCGGTTTTCATGTTCCTGACGCTTATCATTGCAGTACCATCAGCAGTAAAGGTATTTAACTGGTTAGCTACGCTCTGGAGAGGTAACATTCGCTTTACAACTGCTATGTTGTTTGCCATTGCCTTTGTATCACTCTTTATTTCAGGTGGTTTAACAGGTATTATCCTGGGTAATTCGGCGCTGGATATTCAGCTGCACGATACATATTTTGTAATCGCACACTTCCACCTTGTAATGGGGGCTGCCGCTTTCTTTGGAATGTTCTGTGGTGTTTACCATTGGTTCCCAAAGATGTTTGGCCGCATGATGGACGAGAAACTAGGCATGGTACACTTCTGGATGACATTTGCTGCCGTATACATGGTATTTATGCCAATGCACTACCTGGGTATAGCAGGTTTCCCAAGAAGATACTATTCATGGTCTGGTTTCGAAGCTTTCAACATCTTCGCTGACCTGAACAGCTTTATCAGTATTGCAGCCATTATTGGTTTCTCTGCTCAGTTCATCTTCTTGTTCAACTTTATATACAGCATCTTCAGAGGCCGTAGAGCAACCGCTAACCCATGGCAGTCTAATACACTGGAATGGACGACGCCGGCTTTACCAGGACACGGAAACTGGCCGGGAGAAATTCCAGCTGTATACCGTTGGCCTTATGACTACAGCAAGCCTGGTGCAGCTGAAGACTTTATACCACAAACAGTACCTTATTCGCAGACGCAGTCTTCAAACCTGCCAAACGAGAAGGATTTTGAATAACTAGTAAATGAATAATAAATCTTTTCAATATAAAAGATTTAGAAATATTGGAGTACTTACAGTTTTAGCTGTATACTTTCTAATATTGGTCGGAGGAATCGTGCGGAGTACTGGTTCAGGAATGGGTTGCCCAGACTGGCCTAAGTGCTTTGGCAGTTGGGTTCCTCCGACTGATGTTGGCCAATTGCCTGATAATTACTTAGAAGTATATAAGGAAAAGCGAATAGAGAAAAATAAGAGGGTAGCCGGATATCTGGATAAGCTTGGTTTCAAAGAAGTCTCCGCCGCCATTTTTTCTCATCCAAGCCAGTACATAGAAACAGAATTTAATGTCACTAAAACTTGGATTGAGTATATAAACAGGTTGGTTGGAGCTTTAATTGGTGTTTTTATTTTTCTTACTGTCGTTTTTGCTTTCCCTTTTTTAAAGAAGGACAAGATCGTTTTCTACTTGTCGCTTTTGAGCTTTCTTCTGGTAGGTTTTCAAGGGTGGTTGGGTTCGATAGTAGTTTCTACAAACCTGCTCCCCATTACCATTACCGTACACATGGCGTTAGCGCTGCTCATAGTGGCAATGTTGCAATACGCTGTGGTGCGCTCACAAAAACAAACTTTTACAAATCGGTTTGCTTTCACAGGCAAAATATATTTTCTGATCTGGACCGTTTCCATCATCAGTTTTATTCAAATTATATTAGGTACTCAGGTTCGTGAAGAAGTAGATCTGGTAGCTTTTATGATGAATGGGGAATCGAGAGAATTGTGGGTAGATAAGTTAGGGGCTTATTTTTATGTTCACCGGTCCTTTTCAATTTTGGTATTAGGAATTAATGTTTATACTGCCTACCTGCTGTATAATCTGAAGGATAAACAAATGTCAGGGCTGACGACAATAATGTTGGTCATCGTTGGATTGGAAATCGCGTTGGGCATTGGCATGGCTTATTTCGCTATACCCCCTGCGCTTCAACCATTGCATCTCACGTTAGGTACACTTTTATTTGGTGTACAGTTTTTAATGTTGATTATATATAAGTATGCCTCTTATAAGGCAGTAAATAAACCAGTAGCTGTTTTAAACTAATGATCTCTCAAAAGTCGGAAACACTGCGGCCAGTTTCTTTTATGTCGGAAAAAGTAAAGGCGTATTTCTCTCTCCTTAAGTTCAGATTAAGTTTTACAGTTGCTTTTTCTAGTGCTATAGGGTTTATACTGGGTAAACCTGGTACGAACTATGCAGAAATTGCCTTAGTTATGTTAGGTGGATTACTGGTAACAGGATCTGCAAATATCATCAATCAGATTCTGGAAAAGGATCTTGATAAGATGATGAAGCGAACAGCCAAAAGACCTTTGCCTACAGGATTATTGTCGGTAACAGAAGCTGCGATATTCAGCTTTATATTAGGTATTGCCGGCTTGTTCTTACTTGGATATTTCTTTAATACACTCGCAGCAGCCATTTCGCTGGTATCCCTGATTCTTTACGGGCTTATCTATACACCGCTTAAGCGTATAAACCCAATTTGTGTATTTGTAGGTGCTATACCCGGCGGCTTGCCACCACTTATAGGATGGGTTGCGGCAACAGGTGTAATGGGTGTAGAAGCCTGGATTTTATTCGGAATACAGTTTATCTGGCAGTTCCCACATTTCTGGGCAATTGCATGGGTGCTGGACGATGACTATAAGAAAGCCGGCTTTCGGATGTTACCGATGGAAGGTGGAAAAAATCTGAAAACAGCTATTCAGATCATGATCTACACACTGATGCTGATTCCCTTAAGTCTGTTGCCACTACAGTTCGGGATGACAGGTACTACCTCAGCTTTTGTAGCTGTTGTGTGTGGTGTTTTATTTTTAGCCCAAACGTTTTATTTAATGCGTACCTGTACAAAAAAGGCTGCTATGAATATTATGTTTGGATCTTTTTTATATCTGCCTATCGTGCAGATAGCCTTTGTTTTAGATAAAGTAAATTTATAAAAATGGTTGCCAGATCAATAGATGGAGAAAATACAACAGCAGGAGTGCATCCATTAAAGTTCTCGCTGTGGTTGATTATTATTAGTATTATCATGATGTTTGCAGCTTTTACAAGTGCATACATCGTAAGAAGGGCAGAAGGTAACTGGTTGGAATTTGATTTACCTTCTGTACTCCTCATAAATACCATTGTTATTCTTATCAGCAGTGTTACGATGCAACTAGCACATAATGCTGCCAAAAAGAACAACTTGTCATTTCTGAAGATCATGCTCATGGCTACTATCGGCCTGGGAGTGGCTTTTCTGATCGGTCAGTTGAACGGGTGGGGATCGCTTGTACAGGATAATGTTTATTTCGGTGGCGAGACCAGTAACCCTGCCGGTTCATTCATGTATGTATTAACAGGTGTTCACGGGTTTCACTTAATTACTGGCCTTATTTTTTTAGTAATAGTGCTGATGTCCAGTTTAAAGTACAAAGTGCATTCTAAAAATATGCTGCGTATACAGTTATGTACTATATATTGGCACTTTTTAGGAGGACTTTGGCTATATTTGTACATCTTTTTAAGATTAAATCACTAAACAATTTTTTCAATACATAAACTATGTCTACATCAACTACGCTGGAAGCACCTAGTACAGGTACATGGGATGGTGGAAACGAACCATTTAAAGCGAGCTATGGAAAACTAATGATGTGGTTTTTCCTGCTTTCAGATGCGTTTACTTTTGGTGCGCTTCTAATTGTTTACGGTCTTTCACGTCACAAGCACTTGCCTTACACTGGCGAACCTGAAGCCTTTATTTTCTCAACTGAGTATTGGCCAATTCCTGAGAAAGTGTTTAATGCTTTCCCTGGTTTTCATGGCGTGGATCTGCCGCTTGCCTTCGTAGCCTTAATGACCATGATCCTGATCTTAAGTTCAGTTACCATGGTATTGGCCGTTGAAGCCGGACATAGAATGGATAAAAACGATGTTCAGAAGTGGTTGTTGTGGACTATCCTGTTTGGTGGTACTTTCTTAGGATGTCAGGCATGGGAGTGGGCTCACTTTATTACCGGTGATGACCAAGGTATGTTATTAAGCGACGGAGCAAGAGTTTTCGGAGCTAACTTAACAGTTAACCAGTATGGTCCGCCATTGTTTGCAGATCTTTTCTTCTTCATCACTGGTTTCCACGGTACACACGTATTTAGTGGTGTGGTGTTGCTGATCATGATTTTCATCAATACTGTAAACGGTGTGTATCACAAACGTGGGCACTATGAAATGGTTGAAAAAGTTGGTCTTTACTGGCACTTTGTAGACCTTGTTTGGGTATTCGTTTTCACATTCTTCTACCTGATCTAATTAAGATAAACTTAAAAATAACTGGAGCTGTTTTCCTGCCGTTTTTATAACAGGAAAGTAACCGTTAATAAAGTTATAGAATACTATGGCAATGCATTCTGATCATTCACATGATTTCAACCACACTGGTGAAATCCCGAAACCACAAACAAAGCAGATCTGGAAAACTTTCTGGATATTGGTGGCAATTACCGCATTTGAGTTCTTGATAGCATTCACCATGGATGCCGGCACACTCAGAAATGCCATCTTTATTGTGCTTACTATTTTTAAGGCTTTCTACATTGTAGCTGAATTTATGCACTTAAAGCACGAAACAAAAGCGCTTATCTGGTGTATTCTTATTCCAATGGCTTTGGTAATCTGGTTAATGGTAGCACTTATTTCTGAAGGAAGTTACTATTACGATTCCGTTACGAATTACTTTAATTAAAGAAGATATATGAGTAGTAAAAAGGCACTAATATTAGGTATCCTATTATTAGTGCCTCTTCTTGTTTTTATATTCGTCGGGTCTTTTGGGGAACATCATTTTACGTTAAAAACCTTGTTTCCTAAAACTGATGAAGAAGGTGAAGTCCTTTTTGATGAAAAGGGTGATACCCTATTTCACCAGGTCCCTGGTTTTGCCTTTACCTCCCAGCAGGGAGAAAGGGTAACGCAGCAGGATCTGGAAAATAAAATCTACGTTACCAACTTCTTTTTTGCCTCCTGCCCGGATGTGTGTAAGAAAATGTCTTCCCAACTATCAAGAGTACAGGAAGCTTTTGCTGATAACCCTTCCGTTAACATTGTATCCCTTACTGTAAATCCAGAAAATGATTCGCCGGAAGTATTAGCAGAGTATGCCAGCATGTATGGGGCCGATCCAAAAAAATGGATTTTCCTGACAGGTAACAGAGAGGAGATCTATACTTTAGCACAACAAGGGTTTTATTTGCCTGTGCAACAGGTGGAAGGCCAGCAGGATTTTATCCATAGCGAAAAATTTATGCTGGTAGACAAAAATCAGCATATCAGAGGGCAGTACGATGGAACAGATCCGGTTGAGGTGGATAGATTGATAACTGAAATAAATGTACTTCTAGATGAATACAGTAAAAGCAAATAAAGTGGAGGCAAAGAAGGACAAGACATTCCTGGTTATAATTGCCGTTTTATCTGTTGTTATTCCAATTGTAGTGGCATTATTGTTTTTTATGCCAAAAGCAAGAAACCATGATATCGACGTAACTAATTTACCTGGTTTTCATGCAATCCTGAATTCTCTCACAGCCGTAGCATTAGTGATAGGATATTATAACATCAAGCGTAGAAATACGAGGGCTCACCGGAATGCCATGATTGTGGCATTTAGTTTATCTTCCGTTTTTCTAGTGTCGTATGTTACGTATCATTTTTTAGGTGAGCGTACGGTGTACGGAGGGGAGGGACTCCTGAAAGGTTTTTATTATTTTGTTTTACTCACACATATTGTACTGGCTATCGTAATTGTACCTCTGGTACTTTTATCCATGTACTTTGGCATTACGGAGCAACACGCCAGGCACAGGCGAATTTCCCGCTGGACATTCCCGCTATGGTTATACGTTGCAGTTACAGGTGTTTTAGTTTATGTTTTAATATCACCATACTACAGTTGGAACCTGTAGTAAGTTTGTGTTAGCGATAGATGATGATGCAGAAAATAAAGAAAATGTTGGTAGCTACCGTAGTAGCGTTTCTTCTGGTAATAGTTACTACGGATGCCTATAGCCAATGTGCTATGTGTCGTGCTACTGTGGAATCGAATGTTGGTACAGGCAGCAAAGAACCTGAGTCTGATGTTGGTTCCGGTTTAAATACAGGTATTTTGTACCTCATGATTATACCTTATGTATTGGTAGGTACTGTAGGTTTTCTGTGGTATAAAAATAACCGCAAATCGAATGGTTAACTTTCTGTAGGAAAGTATTACGAGCAGCCATAGCAGAGGCCCTTAAAACTGATTTAAGCAGTTTTAAGGGCCTCTGCTATTAGTTACATCTTATTATACCACCTTTAGCGATGCCTATAGCTCTGACAATAATCTGTCTGCAAACCTGTTGCTTTTCAGGCACTAAATTTGATGAAAGAGGATAGAAACGCTATAATTGCATTGAATCAATAGTGCTTATCCGGCGTTTTACTTAAATTCGTATAAATTGCTCTGTTTTGAACCTGAAGATCACCCCCTTAATTTGTTTTGTCTGCGCATTGCTGTGTTTTATTGCCACAGCAGCCTTGCATTACAACTTACCTGCTCTGATTGCGAATAAAGACTCTCAGACAGTTCAGGCAGCTATCTCAAAAAGAATTAATCATATTGTTGATGAAGCAAAGGCCGAGGCAAAAAAAATAGGGAGCCAGTTGAATGGCGGGGGGACCATCTCTTTTTCTCACCTTCTGAAAAAGTCGAAGTATCCAACATTTGTGTATGAGAAAGGGCAGTTGGTTTTCTGGTCTGATCATACGGTTGTTCCTGATTTAGACTTTCCGCCTGTTGTAGACAGGCCCGCTGCTCTAAGTAATAGTTTTGGTACTTTTATAGTAGTGCCTCATCGGGAACGGGCATACCAGTTACTGATTTATATTCCGCTGCAGATCGATTACCGGATCAGCAACGATTACCTCACTTCCGGACTACAGCAGCATATTTTCCAGAACACACAGGCAAAGCTGGTGCTGGACCCCAGGGCTAATTATCCACAGGTACGCACAAACCAAGGTGATTTTCTGTTTGCCCTGGATTTGAAGAGTGGCAGAAAACAAACAGGCCACGATGGGTTAAAGCTGTTTTTACTTGCATCGGGAATCGCTTTTTATATTGCTTTCAGTGCTCTGTGGAGTAACCGGTTGCTGCGGAAGGAGAAATTCACACAGGGAGCTTTTCTATTATTGTCTCTTTTGCTGCTACTCAGGCTGGCACTTTTAGCACTAAACCTGCCCTTTGCCATAGCAGAAATCAGGCTGTTCGACCCCAGGTTGTATGCTGCGTCTTTCTGGTCGCCGTCTGTAGGCGATTTAGCCCTTAACATGCTGCTGCTGGCTACTGTAGCCTGGGCCTCGCTGTACCTGTTCAATAAGAACCAGGTGGCTTCACAGCTAAAAACGATCAGCAAGAGGCATAGCAGGTACCTGCAGCTTAATTGTATTGTGATTTTTTACATCCTGTTGCTGTTGCTGTTTAAGTTTTATCACGGCATCTACCATAACTCTCCTCTTTCGCTGGATATCAGCCAAACCCTGGATATCACAAAATACAAGATCATCTTACTGGGTACTATTTTCGTGCATGCCGGCTCTTTGTGCGTGTTTGCCTATATCCTTTCCACTGTCTTATCGGTGCTGATTAGCAAAGAGCCAAAAATGTGGCCGTATCAGTTACTAGGGGCTGTAGCTGCTCTGTTTATCGTGATTGTGGTGGTCCTGCAGGTGGCCTACCTGATCAGTATTATCATAACGGGCGTTGTGTTCTGGCTGGCTGTGATGCTTTCGGCGCAACACCGGAGCGCTGTCAGTTTTACTTACCGGATATACCTGTTCCTGTTGCTGGTAATGGCTGTTAGTGCTTTTACAGGTGCCATTGCGTTGTATACCCATTACCAGAAAGAGATATTGGCTTATAAGCAGAACTTCGCTTCCAATTTACTGCAGGGTAATGATGTACTGGCCGAATATATGCTGGAGGAGGATGTGTCGCGGAAGATTGCGCATGATGGCCTGATCAAGATGAAAATGATGGGCCCTTACGTGGACGCTGCTTTTATAAAACGTAAGATATCAAAACAGTACCTGCGGGATTACTTTGATAAGTACGAAACCAATGTGCTGCTGTTCGATAGCGAAGGCCGTACATTGGTGAGCGCCGATACCACTGCATCTACGCTGCAGGAACTGATAAACAGGTATGATAAGCCGCTTACCCGAACAGAACGGAAAAACCTGTTCCTGATAAACGATCCAACTAAGTTTAATGCCCGCATGTACCTTAAAATAATCGAGATTCCGCTAGGCAACCGGCATCTGGGTACTATAGTGCTGCAGCTTACGCTTAAAAAGCTATTGCCGCATAGTGTGGTTCCTGAGCTACTGGTAGATCAGAAAAACAGCCAGTTATTCAGAACTGACTTTTTAAGCTACGCGATATACGAGAAAAACCAACTGGTATACAGCGAAGGCGAGTATGATTATGCTACCAATTTTAACAAGGCACGGATGCAAAGCATCGACCTTTACAGGCAAGGCATTACACAGGATAACTCTCACCACCTGGGCGTACAGGATGCCGATGGAAAAGTGCTTGTTATCACCACAGAAAACTATGGGGGGCGGGAGATACTGTCTAATTTCTCTTTCCTTTTTTTGTCGTTTACGTTTGGCCTGATATGCTGCCTGGTGGTTTATTTGTTGTTTAACAGGCAGTATGTAAGAGAGTTCAGTCCTAATTTTAGTACAAAAATTCAGCTGTTTTTGAACTTTGGCATTCTTCTTCCGCTTTTACTGGTAAGTATTACAACGGCAAGTCTTGTAACATCTTCCTATAAGAAAGACCTGATGATGACATATGAACAAAGGGGGGAGTCTGTTCAGCAAAATCTGAGTAGCCTGCTGCGAACAGATGGTCTTTTAAACAGGAGGTTGTTGCAATCTAAAGTTACCGATGTGGCAAGTATTTCTGAAACAGACATTAACTTGTATGACAGGCACGGGAGACTTGTTGTAACGAGTCAGCCAATGATATTTGAAGCAGGCCTGCTTTCCAAATTAGTTAATCCGGCAGCATTTGCTGCTGTGTCGGAGCGACAGGCTTTGCGGGTGCTGCTCGATGAAAAAGCCGGCAGCCTGACTTTTAATGCGCTCTACATGCCGTTGCGCGACAACAGTACGCAGGGGGAGCTGCAAGGCTTTATCGGTATCCCTTTCTTCGATTCTGAAAAAGAACTGGAATCCAAGCTGATCGAACTGATTACAACTACCATGAACATCTTTACCATTATGTTTATGGTGTTTATCCTGCTTACTTTCTTTGCCTCCAGAGCCTTAACAGTGCCTTTGCGCATGCTCACCGAGAAACTGAAGCGAACGTCGCTTGCCGGTAAAAACGAAATGCTGCTTTATAAAGGAGCCGATGAAATCGGGATGCTGGTAAACGAGTATAACCGTATGCTGCTTACGCTGGAGCAGAATAAGGTTGACTTGGCAATGCGCGAGAAAGAGGCTGCCTGGCGCGAAATGGCAAGGCAGGTGGCCCATGAGATCAAGAATCCACTGACACCTATGAAGCTTTCGTTGCAATACCTGCAGAAAGCCATTGCTGAAAAGAAACCGAATACAGAGCAACTCATTGATAAAATATCACACACGCTGATTACCCAGATAAACATTCTGAGCGATATAGCTACCTCATTCTCTAATTTTACCTCTATGCCGGAGCCAAAGGCTGAGCCCATGAACCTGGCAGCAGCCCTGCAGCAGGCAGCCGATCTGCATAACGATCCGGCTACGGCTGTAATTCTTAAAGACATTCCTGCGGAAGAAGTAATAGTACTGGGAGATGAAAGCCTGATTGTGCGAACATTCAACAATCTTCTGCTGAACGCTATACAGGCGGTGCCAGCCAGCCGTAAACCTCACCTAAAAGTAGCCCTGGAGGTGCAGCAGGAAGGGCGAACTGCTTTGGTAACTATAAAAGACAATGGCAGTGGTATACCTGCTGAGATCCGGAACAAAGTTTTTATACCGAATTTCAGTACCAAGTACACAGGTTCTGGTATTGGCCTGGCAGTGGCCAAAAAAGGAATAGAAAGCGCTGGTGGCCAGATTTGGTTTGATACAGAGGAAGGTAAGGGAACCACGTTTTTTATCTCTTTACCTCTGGCTTCTGTATGATAAAAAGCTGGTACATCGGGTTATTGCTGTGCCTGTTAAGTGTCCCGCTGTTTGCCCAGTCACCGGCTGCCAGCAACAAGCGTTGCCAGTGGATACCTGTGTCTCCTGATCCCGTTGTTCTGGACTCGCTTACCATTTTACCTGCTTCTGTTAGCTTTCCTGGTAGCGTGCCAAACCAGTATAGCTTCGACTATAACTACAGTACCCATGAGTTTCGATTAACTCGCTTTCCTGCCCCGGATGCTGTTGCGCCCGATTCACTGGGAAACTTTATGCCTGCCAGAGATTCTGTACTGGTGTGCTACCGGGTGCTCCCGCTCAATCTGACAAAAGCCGCTTTTCATAACGATATCACGAAGCTGGATGTAAGCAAATCGCAGCAGGGATATTATGAAACTGATTTTACATCGAAAGAGGAGATTTTTAAAACGCCGGGCCTTCATAAAACGGGCAGCATCTCCCGCGGTATCTCCTTTGGCAATACACAGAACGTATTTGTAAACTCTGCACTTAACCTGCAGCTCGACGGTAAACTAACCGACGACATCAGCATCACAGCTGCTATCACAGATCAGAACATACCGTTTCAGCCGGAAGGAAATACGCAGCAGTTACAGGAGTTTGATCGTGTTTATATAACGCTTTCGCACCGGCTCTGGCAGTTAACAGCAGGAGATGTTGTGCTGCAAAGTAAGCCTTCGTACTTCATGAAATTCTACAAAAACGTGCAGGGTGGTGCTTTCGAAACAAAATTTGGGAAAGCCCCGGAAAGGCAGGGGGTAACAGCAGTCGCGGCATCTGTATCAAAAGGAAAATTCGCCTCGGAAAATGTGCAGGCGCTGGAAGGAGTGCTGGGGCCTTACCGATTGCGTGGGCCTAATAACGAACGTTTTATTATAGTGCTGGCAAACTCGGAGCGCGTGTTCCTGGATGGCAGGCTGCTGCAAAGAGGCTACGATTACGACTATACCATTGATTATAACCAGGCCGAGATCACCTTCACCACACGCCACCTTATTACGAAGAATACCCGCATTAAAGTTGATTTCGAGTATTCCGATATGAACTATAGCCGTGGTATCTACCACATGAGCCATTATCAGCAGCTCGATAAACTGCATCTGTATACCAACTACTATAACGAATCCGATAACCCCAACAACCTGATCAACCTGGACCTGCAGGATGAAGAAAAAAAACTCTTGTCTGAAATCGGGGACAACCTTTCGCAAGCGGTAACTTCCGGTGCTTCACTTGTGGCCTTCGATCCGTCGCAGGTGCTGTATGCGCAGCGAGATTCAGTGTATAATGAGGGGCGGGAGCAGGCCAGGATATTCGTTTATTCTACTGATCCGAGTGCGGCGGTGTATAATGTTCGTTTCTCGGAAGTAGGGCTGAATCAGGGCGATTATGTAATGGCAAACTCAACCGTGAACGGACGTGTTTACAAATGGGTGGCCCCGGTTAATGGAGTGCCGCAGGGGAGTTATGCGCCTTTGCGTATTCTGCCTCCGCCCCGCAAAAAACAGCTGGTAAACCTGGGCGGTAATTATGAAGTCCGTAAGGGAATAAATCTTTTTTTGGAAGGGGCTGCTTCACAAAACGACCTGAACCGCTTCTCCAGACGCGATGCCGCCGACGATAACGGTAAAGCGTTGCGTGTCGGGTATAACGTGCAGGAACAGGAGGTTCCTCTGTTAGGGAAGTACAAATTTAACAGCACGCTTAACTACGAATATACCGACAGAAACTTCAGCCCTATCGATCGTTACCGCCCGATAGAGTTTGACCGCGACTGGAGTTTGCAGAACCCGGACCTGCAGGCCGAAGACCATATCCTGAACTTTTCGGTAGGTGCAGTGCAGGATGCCAATAACCTGCTCAACTACAGGCTCAGCCGCCGCTATAGGCAAAATCAGATGAATGGTGTGCAGCATTACCTGGATGCCAATAAACAGCTCGGTAAACTGGAAGTGAAGAATAGCTTTTTTATGTTGAACAGTGAGCAGGCAGATAGGAGGTCAGTCTGGTACAGGGGCGACATAGGTATCCAATACAAAGCTGGTAAGATTTCACCCGGCTATATCTATCGTTTCGATAAAAACAGAATTACAGCATTAGGCTCCGATTCGGTAACAGGTTCGGCCATGTATTTTGATGAGCACGTTTTCTTTATTCAGAGCCATGATACCGCCCGCACACAGTTCAGGCTGGACTATAGCCACCGTACCGATTTAAGGCCTACCTTAAACGGTGACCTGGCTTTGCCGGAGGTTGGGCAGACCTATAACGGTACGATGCAAACGCGCCTGGGTGCAAACAGCGATCTGGCGATACAGGCAACCTACCGTAAGCTTAGCCTGGTTAATGCCCAGAACGAAGAGAATGTGCAGTCGCGCATCGACTATAATGCCAGTTTCCTGGATGGTAGTTTCCGCTCAGAACTAACCTATGCCATAGGTACAGGGCGGGAACTGAAGCGGATCTTTATTTTTAGGGAAACGCTGCCGGGGCAGGGAACGCACTACCTGCGCGACGGAGGCAATCCTAACGACCTGAACGATTACCTGGAGGCGCAGACAGTGGACCAGCAGCGCTATATTAAAATATTTTTGCCAACCGATGAGTACGTAAATGCCTACACCAACCAGTTTACCTATAGGCTGAACACCAACACGCCCCGCAGCTGGCGTAGTAAACCAGGTATAAAGGGCTTTGCCGCCAGGTTTTCTGTCCTCACTTTTGTTAACATCGATAAGAAGACCACTGATGCCGATCTGCTGAACCGCTTTAACCCATTCAGTCAGGGAACGGAGGATGAAATGCTTTTATCGATGGCTAAAACCTTACGCAACACGCTGTACTTTAACCGCAGCAATCCGCGCTATGGGTTAGAGTATACGGTACAGCAGAATCAGCAGAAATCGCTGCTTACCAACGGCACCGAAACCCGCAACCTCTCCGGCCACACCATTATCGGGCGCTTAAACCTAAACGAGGTACTAAGCTCAAAGCTAAGCCTGGGGCAGAACGTACGGGAAAGCCGGTCCAATTTTCTGTCTTCTAAAAACTTCGAAATTCAGTCGCATGAACTGACGCCTGAACTGGCCTATCAGCCTAATACAAAGCTTCGTTTTACAGGCACTTACCAGTTTGCTTTGCGAGAAGATATTATGGCTACAGCAGAGGAACTACAACAGGCGGCTTTTCATGAACTGGGGCTGGAGACAAGGCTAAGCCAGGTAAACAAGCGTACCGTTTCAGGGCTTATCCGCTACGTGAACATAGATTTTACAGGCAATGAATATTCTTATGTAGGCTATGAAATCCTGAATGCTTTACGCCCCGGCAACAATATTACCTGGTCGCTGAACGTGCAGCAGCGATTGAGCAACGGTTTAAATATTTCCCTCAACTACGATGGACGAAAGGCTAACCTGGTAAGAGCCGTCCATACAGGCCGTACGCAGGTGTCGGTGCTGTTTTAAGCTGATCGGAGCATTCTTATTTATAGCTGAGCAGCTTTGTTGGTTTTCAGTTTCGGGAAGAGATACATTTTTAAATATTTTTGGGAATAATTGAAACCTAACTGGCTGTTTTACGTGTATTTATTCTTAATGATTGAGTGCTCACTATTATATGCTTTAACAATAATCCATACTTACCCGCCCCCGCTTCAATCGTTTTAATCACCTTTTATTGTTTACCAGGAAAGCTTGTGCTGGATACAAAGCTTCTATAGCTGTTATAAGCCTGTTTACTGAATGGAGCTTTAAACAGACCTGGATAAAATTACTATGGCAGGCAGCCATGGTATAGGTGATATATGCTGGATTATTGGATTTTATTTACATATCTATAATTGTTAAAGCGTATGAGAAACCTTTATTCAATCCGAATCAAGCATGATTGGTTTGTAAAGCTGGCACTGTTGGCGGTGCTGGGCTTTTATGCAGTTGTGCCTGCCAATGCGCAGGTACTTGTCTGGGAAGAGAACTTTAACGGGAATACCATTAATCCCGAGAACTGGACCTTTGATTTTGGGGATGGCTGTGAACGTGGGCTCTGTGGATGGGGAAACCAGGAGCTGCAATATTACACCAGCCGTCCTGAAAATGCCCGCATCGAAGACGGAAACCTGGTGATTGAGGCACGCCGGGAGAACTTTCAGAGCAGACAGTTTACCTCAGCCCGCATGAAAAGCTATGGCAGAGTGCAGTTTAAGTACGGTACCCTGGAGGCACGCATCAAAGTGCCAGATTTAAAAAATGGCCTTTGGCCCGCTTTCTGGCTTTTAGGCTCCACGGGCACCTGGCCAGCCAGCGGCGAAATTGATATTTTGGAAATGGGAGCTGCTAAATCCATTGCCGACAATGTTGTGAACAAGCGTATGAGTTCTGCAGTGCATTGGCAAAGTGGGGGAAACAAGGCAGACTATAGCCGGGAGTATACCAGCAGTACCGACCTTACAAACGAGTACCACATCTACAAAATGACCTGGAACAGCGAAGCAATTCGGGTATACCTGGACGATATAGAAGTTTTCGCATTTAACATAGAAGGCGCTGCAGCTGCCGATTTAGAAGAATTTCACCGTACGCAGTACATCCTGCTAAATCTGGCGATTGGCGGGCAATTTACAGGTATATATGGTGCAGATGGTATAACGGCACCACTTCCTGCCAAAATGTATGTCGATTACATCAGGTTGTATCAGAACCCGGGAGATGAATTGTTTCTGGGCAAAGACAATGCGGAAGCAGGTAATTATGGCGTGTACAGCGAACGCGCAGACCTAAGCGGGCAACTCAGTTATGGACAGGATGCAAATCTTTATATCTGGAACAACCTGGCTACAGTTCCGGGGGCCGCGCCTTTTGAAGGGAACGAGGTGCTGGCGCTTCGGGCAGCGGCTGGCAACTGGTTTGGCTTAGGCATTTCAAACGAGGTGAAGAACCTGCAGAACTTTGCAGACGGATCGCTTAAATTCCATTTTAAAACCACTTATACCGGCCAGTTTAAAATTGGTATTGCCAGCGGGCACGGCGAAAGCTGGATAGATTTCCCGCCGGGTGTGCAGCAATATGGTTTGGTAAGAGACGGGCAGTGGCACGAAGTAACCATCCCGCTCAGTATGTTCAATAACCCGAACATGGGCATGCACATAGACCTGGGATCTGTTAACCAGATATTTATGTTTGCCGGTGATGCACCGGGTGCTAATACAGAATTTTATTTCGATAATATTTATTATAGCGGCGGTGTGGCTGCTAACCCGGCACCAACAGTAAGCCTAACCGCACCTGCTAACGAAGCATTGCTGAGTACCTTAGATGATATAGTGCTTACCGCTGATGCTGCTGATGAAAACGGCTATATTACCAAAGTAGACTTCTACAACGGCTTAACCTTGATCGGTACCGACGAAACCAGCCCTTACAGCTTTACCTGGAGCAATGTGGCTGCCGGAGTATATACATTATCTGCCAGAGCAACCGACAACGAAGGTGTAACCAGGGCTTCTAAACCGGCCACTGTTTTCGTGGCGGCTCCTGGTAATACAGCACCAACGGTTAGCATTACCTCACCTACAGCCTCGGCAGACTTTACAACACCAGCTAATGTTGTTATAAATGCCAACGCTGCTGATGCAGACGGTATGGTGTATAAAGTAGATTTCTATAACGGCAGCACCTTATTGGGCTCCGACTTTACCAGCCCTTATAGTTTTACCTGGGCCAATGTGGCCGCCGGTACTTATACTATTACCGCCAGGGTAACAGATAACGGTAAACTGACAACGACTTCGGAACCTGTAACATTTGTGGTAAAAGACAATACCATAACAGCTGATAAGTATGGTGTTTTTACAGAACAAGCTGCTATTACACAGAAAGCTACTTTAGGTGTAGATGCTAACCTCTACGTATGGAATAACCTAGGAACTGCGCCGGCTACCACACCTTTCGAAGGAACTGACGCTTTGGCCTTCAGGGCTGCTCCAGGCAATTGGTTTGGCATGGGAGTGGCGAACAACGAACGTAACCTGACTTATTTTGAGAACGGTGCCATCAAGTTTTACATGAAAACAACTGCCACAGTCGGTTTTAGAATAGGTGTGAGCACAACAGGTGGCGAGGGCTGGATAAGCTTTGCAGCAGGACAGAACCAGTATGGTCTGGTAAGAGACGGAGCGTGGCACGAGGTGACTATACCTATAAAAGCATTGGGCAGCATCAACCTGGCGGGAGTAAACCAGTTGTTTATGTTTGCTGGTGATGCTCCTGCTGCTACATCAGATTTTTATTTTGACAATATCTACTATACGGCAGAAGCGCCGGCTAACACAGCACCGTCAGTAAGTATAACAGCGCCGGCCAATAATGCTGTGTATACAGCCCCGGCTAACATCACCATTAATGCGACAGCTACCGACCTGGAAGGTCCTGTGAGTAAAGTGGAGTTTTACAGTGGCGGCACTCTGTTGGGCACCGATACTACCAGCCCCTTCAGCTTTACCTGGAACAATGTAACTGAAGGAAACTATGCTATTACTGCAAAAGCGTATGACAACGGCGGTTTGTCAGCCACTTCTGCCGCTGTTAGTATAGCAGTAAGTACGCCTGTGGTTTATGGGGAAAACCTGGCGCTGCGTAAACCGGTGACAGTTTCTTCAACGGAAAACCCGGGCACGCCTGGCTCTAATGCAGTAGATGGCAATGGTACTACCCGCTGGTCCAGTGCCTTCTCTGATCCGCAGTGGCTCACTGTAGATTTAGGCGAAACATATACTATAAATATGGTGAAGGTCGTATGGGAACCTGCTTTTGCCTCCGATTACCAGCTACAGATTTCAGCGGATAACGAGAATTGGACAACCGTTAAAACCATTACAGGCAATACTACGCTGGTAAACGAGCATCCGCAGCTTTCGCAGGCAGGCCGCTATGTCAGGATTTACGGGACAAAACGCGCCACCCCTTATGGCTATTCACTCTATGAGCTGGAGGTGTACGGCAAAAAAGCAGCAGCCTTCTGCGGAACAGCAGCCAATGGAGACTATAGCTATAGTGCAGTTACAGAGGGAGGAAAAGTAACCTATACCTTCCATCCGCTGACGCCAATTGCAGGAACTGATTTTGTATTGCTTTATTCAAAACCGGCAGATCAGGGAGGGACTTATCCGGGTTATGTTATGGCAGCCTCTGGTACAGATTTCACTTATTCCGTAGATGCTCCTGCCAATGGAACAGCTCTAAGTTTCTACTTTACCTACAGGGTGCCTGCTGGTGGCGAGCGAAATTCAAGTGCATCGCCACATACATATACCGTGGGCAGCACCTGCGGAAGCACCGGGCCTGGAGAAGGGCCAGGAAACGGTGCCATAAACCTGGCGCTGCACAAGCCTGTAACCGTGTCTTCTACTGAAAATGCTGATACTCCTGGTGCAAATGCAGTAGACGGTAATCCGGGTTCCCGTTGGGCAAGTCAGTTTGCAGATCCGCAGTGGCTGGTGGTAGACCTGGGCCAAAGCTATCATATCAACCGTGTGAAAATTACCTGGGAACCGGCCTTTGCAAAGGATTATAAAGTCCAGCTATCAGCCGATGCCGATAATTGGACAGATCTGAAAACGGTGACAGGAAATACAGCACTGGTGAACGATCATTCAGATTTAGCAGGCAAAGGACGCTACATCAGGATATATGGAACAGCCAGAGCTACTGTATGGGGATACTCTATCTTTGAACTGGAAGTATATGGCGAGTCAGCTCCTGCCAATGCAGCTCCGACTATAAGCATTGTAGCACCGGTTGCTTCGGCCAGTTACGATGCACCTGCCGCCATCACCATAGAAGCAAATGCCACCGACAGTGATGGAACGATTGCTAAAGTGGAGTATTACGTAGATGGTGTACTATTAGGAACCTCTGACGCCGTACCGTACCGCTTTGCCTGGAGCCAAGTTAGCGGCGGCGCCTATACTTTAACAGCCAAAGCTTACGACAACGAAGGCCTGGCTGCCACTTCAGCTCCGGTAAGTGTTACTGTAAACTGTGTAACTGTATTTTATGCTGATGCCGATGGAGATGGTTATGGCGATGCAGCCAGCGCTGTAACAGCCTGTGAAGCTCCTGCTGGTTATATAGCCCGTGCAGGTGATTGTAACGATGCCGATGCCTCGGTCAATCCGGAAGCAGCTGATTTGTGCGATGGCATAGACCGAAACTGCGATGGTAAAGTGCGTAGGCCAGTGGCGGCTCCGGTTATTACGGTTATACCTTCGGGCAATGCGTTTACAGGCGGTGACGCACGTACTATTTACCTGGGTTATGGGGCTCAGAGTGTAACGCTTTCGGCTGCAGCTGGCACAGGTGCTGTTTATACCTGGCAATCATCAACAGGCATGCAGAGAAGCGGTGAAACATTTGCTTTTGCTCCTACAGCAGCAGGGGAATATACCTTCACAGCTACTGCTGCCAATGCAGATGCTTGCAGCAACTCAGCTACTGTTACTATAACGGTTATAGACGTACGTTGCGGCAATAAAGGTGATAAAGTGCTTGTTTGCCACAACGGCAAGGAAAACTGCATAGCGCCAAGTGCGGTGCAGGCACACCTGGCCCACGGCGATAAACTAGGTGGCTGCCTGAGCGCCAAGAGCACCAGTGCCATAACAGCTGCTTCTGCTAACCTCTCCGATGAAGAAAGCTTTATAGCCTACCCGAATCCTGCTGATGGCAAAACCACTATAGCCTTTGCATTGGAAAAAGAAGGTGCTTATAAATTAACAATTTATGATGCAACAGGAGCCGTTGTAAAGCAATTTGCAGGTAAGGGCGAAGCCAATCAGCGACTACAGCTTGAGCTGGAAACGGCAGCCTATTCCAAAGGTCTTTACATGCTGCAACTGCAAACAGATGATAAAGTAGCTACGCAACGTTTAGTGATTCAGCACTAGTAACTTAGCTGGCAGTTTTTACATAAGAAAGCCCCGGCAGTTGCCGGGGCTTTCTTATGTAAAATGGCTTACAAATTATAGCAGAGCATCGTTCATCAAATAAACAGCCCTGCAATTCCTATTCATAATTAAGAATTCATCATCCATCATTTCTCAATAATACCTCCCCTCCAGCAAATACCCCTGCACATACTCTCTTATCCCTTCTTCTAAGGTATAAAAAGGCTTATCATACCCAATGGAGCGAAGCTTATTTGTTTTCGCCTCAGTTAAATACTGGTACGCATCGTGTAAAGCAGAGGGCGTATCTACAAACTGTATGTCTGGTGCCACACCCAGTGCTTCGAAAGTCTGAAGGGCTACGGCCATAAAGGTGCGTGCCTGGCCAGTGCCTACATTGTAAATGCCAGAGTTTCTACGGTGGTGCATCAGAAAGTAACATACTTCTACCACATCCTTTACATAGGTAAAATCACGCTTTTGCTCGCCATCTGCCACTTCCGGTTTATGCGAACGGTACAAGGTAACGCTGCCTTTGTCTCTGATTTGCTGAAAAGCATGCAGTACGGCAGAAGCCATATCTCCCTTATGATACTCATTAGGGCCATATACATTAAATAATTTCAGCCCGGCCCAGAAAAATGGTTTTGCAGTTTGTGCCAGTGCCCATTTATCGAAATCATGTTTCGACTCTCCATACGGGTTCAGAGGTTGCAGGAGGGGTAATGTGGCCTCTTCATCGGTGAAACCTAAACTGCCGGAGCCATAGGTAACAGCAGAGGAGGCATAAACCAGCGGAATCTGGTATTCACAGCAGGCATTCCATATTTTTTTGGAGTAGTTGAGGTTGTAGAGGTCGAGCACATCTTTGTTATACTCGGTGGTATCGGTGCGGGCTCCCAGGTGAAAGATGAATTCCACCTCTTCATAATTTGTCTCCAGCCAGTCGAAGAGGTTGTCGCGGTCTACAAACTCCTTTATCTTTTTACCTTTCAGGTTGTTCTCTTTCTTCACAACAGAGAAATTATCTACCACCACAACGTGGTTAAAATTTGCTTCGTTGAGTCTGCTTACAAGGCAGCTCCCGATAAAGCCGGCGGCACCAGTTACGACAATCATAGTTTTGTTTTAAAGGCTGTAACGTAAATTGCGTTAAATTTACAAAAATTAATGGAGCCTGCTTGTTGTGCCCGGCTCCCGGATCCATGAAGAAACATACGCCAGAGAATACCTCCCTTGTCAGAGCCTTCAGGTTCTTTTTTATATTGCTGCTATTTGCCCTGTACGCATGCTACGGCAAAAAGAACGAACAACAGGAGCCCCTGGTGCTAAAAGATGACCTCGGGCGGGAGGTAAAGCTAACGCGACAGCCGGTGCGGGTGCTTTCGCTGGCAGCCTCCATGACCGAAATGCTGTTTGCAGTATGCGATACCGCCCATATTGTAGGCCGGACTCCCCATTGTAACTATCCGGCGGGAGTAGAAAAAAAGCCTGTTGTGAGCAATTATCCTGTCGATTACGAGCAGGTATTGCGTCTGAAACCGGATATAGTGTTTACAGTAGAGGGCATTACACCTCTCGAAACAGCTGCCCGCCTGGAAGAGCTGGGGATTCCGGTTTATTACCAGCGATATTATACCGTAGAAGATATTTTTACGGCACTGGAAGATATAGGGCAGATTGTAGGAAGAGAGCAGGTTGCCAAACACCTGGCAGATTCATTGCGCCAACAGGTGCAGGAAATTGCCCAACGCCATCAACAGCATGAGAAAAAGCAACGTGTGCTGGCCGTTACCTGGACGGATCCTATTTATGTGTATGGGCAGAATACGTCGCTTACTGATAAACTGCGCATTCTTGGTGCCGAAAATGCGGTAAAAGAAGTATTTCAGGACCCTTACCCGGCCCTGACGCGTGAATACATTCTGAAGCTTAACCCGGATGTGTTGCTAGGCGGAACGCCGGAAAAACTCGAAGACAGCTTCTTTGGCATATACCCGGAGCTACGCAGGATTGATGCTTATCAGCACAAAAGACTGTATGACCCAACAGGCGACCTGATAGCCCGGCCTTCGCCCCGTGTAGTAGAATCTATCCTGGAACTGGAGAAATTTCTGTATCCATGAGCAGGAGTTTATACTTTTTAGTGGCTATACTGCTTATTCTGGCGGTGCTGGTGCTGGGCCTGCAGGTAGGTACTTTCGAAGCCGATGTAGCTACCATTGCGGATGCATTTTTGCACTACGATGAACATAATACTACCCATTATGCGATTATACACCTGCGCCTGCCCCGTATGTTGCTGGCCTTGGTGGTAGGTGCTTCGCTGGCTTTCAGTGGGTATTTGCTACAGGCAATGGTTAACAACGGGCTGGCTGACCCTTACCTGCTGGGTACCGCTTCAGGAGCCTCTCTCGGAGCTGTTATTGTATTCTTCGGCTTTGTGGAAATGGTAATAGCAGGTATTTATATGCCCCCTGTTTTTGCGCTGATGGGGGCAATGGGAGTAACGTTACTGGTAGTGGTGCTTGGTTACCGAAAAGGGCAGATTATCCCAACGCAACTTATTTTAGCAGGAGTAGCCATCAGTTCCTTGTGTACGGCCATGGTCTGGCTGCTGACATTTTTATCTGATTCAGAAGGCAAATTACGCTCTGTTATTTTCTGGTCGATGGGCAGTTTTGAAAGAGCCAGCTGGGATGTTTTGCCTTACCCCGCTGTAGCACTTGTGCTGGCCCTGCTGCTGTTCGCTTTTATGCAGAAAAACCTGAACATTTTGCTGTTGGGGGAGGGCAGGGCGCATGCCTTGGGTGTAAATGTGGCGCAGACCCGCTGGATTATTCTGGTTTCGGTTTCAGTAGTTACAGGCGTAGCGGTGGCGGCATCGGGCACGATCGGGTTTGTCGGACTTATTGTACCACATGTTACCCGTGCACTCATGGGAGCAACAGGCCGGAGCAACCTGCTTTTCTGCGCTTTTGCAGGCGGTTTCTTTATGTTATTGTGCGATTTGCTGTCCCGTTTACTTTATCCGCCGGCAGGTTTACCAATTGGTATCATTACTTCGTTCTTTGGTGTTCCTTTCTTCGTATATTTGCTGTCGCGAAAGAATTATAAGTTTAGCAGTTAGATGATTTACGTAAGCAGATTAGAGCATTTCAATGCAGCCCATAAGCTGCACAACCCGAACTGGTCGTTGGCAAAGAATAAGGAGGTATTCGGGCCGTGTGCTAATACAAACTGGCATGGGCACAATTATGAGCTTATTGTAACTGTAAAAGGAAATCCTGATCCCGATACAGGCTTTGTGATCGACTTGAAGAAACTAAGTACGCTTATCCGGAAGCACATTATTGAGAAGGTAGACCATAAGAACCTGAACCTGGATGTACCTTTTATGGAAGATAAGCTGGCCAGTACCGAAAATCTGATAGTGGAGTTCTGGAATATACTGGCCCCTAAAATTGCGGAGATATCCGAAGCCAAATTACACAGCCTTAAATTATACGAAACCCCACGCAACTACGTAGAGTATTTCGGCGAATAAGCAACAAGGGCATTTTGCCCAGGCTACCATTTGTTGCTTTCTTTTAACCATGCCTGAATCAGGGGTGCCCAAACGTATATTACCGCATGAAATATTACATTATAGCCGGTGAGCGATCAGGTGATCTGCATGCTTCCAATCTTATTAAACAGCTCCGGGTAAAAGATCCTGCTGCTGACATAAGAGGTTGGGGGGGCGACATGATGGAGCAGGCCGGCATGCAGTTGGTAAAGCATTATAAGGAAATGGCTTTTATGGGTTTTGCCGAAACTGCTGCCAATTTCTTTAAAATACTTGGTTTCCTGAAAGAGTGTAAGGCCGATATAAAAGCGTATCAGCCGGACGTGGTGATACTGGTAGATTATGCAGGTTTTAACCTGCGCATTGCCAAATTTGCCAAAGCCAGGGGAATTAAGGTTTTTTATTACATTTCCCCGAAGATATGGGCCTGGAACCAGGGGCGCGTGCACACCATCAAAAAGCTGGTGGATCGCATGTTCGTGATCATGCCCTTCGAGGAAGAGTTCTACGGCCGCTTCGACTATGAGGTAGATTACATCGGCAATCCTGTTTCGGATTCTGTTACCGATCATGTGGTAAACCCGAACTTCAGGTCGCAAAACAGGCTTACCAATAATAAACCGATTATCGCTATACTGCCCGGAAGTCGTAAGCAGGAAATTGAAAACATGCTGCATGTGATGCTGAGTGTGCTTCCTTCGTTCCGCGACTACCAATTTGTGGTAGCAGGAGTCTCTAATTTTTCGAGGGAGTATTACGAGCAGTATAACAAAGACCCTAACATAAAGATTGTATACGACCAGACTTACGACCTGCTCTCGTATGCACAGGCAGCCTTGGTAACTTCCGGTACTGCTACTCTTGAAACGGCCTTATTTAGTGTGCCACAGGTGGTGTGTTATAAAACCAGTACCATCTCTTATTCTATTGGCAAGCGCGTTATAAAGGTGCCATACATATCGCTGGTGAACCTGATTGCTGATAAACCTGTGGTAACAGAACTTATACAGGACGACTTCACTCCTAAAAAAATTGTGGCAGAGCTAAAGAAGCTACTCTTCGACAAGTACTTTATAAAAGAGCAGAAAGCAGGCTATATACTGGTGCGTGAGAAAATAGGTACTTACAGAACTGCCGAACGTGCTGCCGAATTAATGGTAAGCTATTTAAAAGCATAACCCTTTCCCTGGTTTACAGGTAAAAAAGAAGGCCTGTTGCGCTAAGGAGCAGCAGGCCTTCTTTTTTTATTATGAACCTGATACACTTTATTAACTATGAAACCGATACTGTTCACGTTACTTTTAACCGGAGTTGCCATTTCTGTTATGCTCATTCGTGCTTTTCCAGGCGAAGGGGCATCAGATGATCTGATTGATACAGATTTTTAAGGCAGCTTACGAGACTAAGGCAGCAGTAAAGAACTATCGCCATAGCTCAGGAAACGGTAATCGTTAGCCAGCGCATGCTGATATACTTTACGCCAATTTTCGCCTATAAGCGCTGAAACAAGCAGCAGCAGCGTGCTTTCAGGCTGATGGAAATTGGTTACCAGACCATCACATATTTTAAAAGAATAGCCTGGAGCTATAATGATTTGTGTGCTGGCATGTAAATGTTCTGTGTGGTGTTGCGCCATAAAATCCAGCAGCGCCTGTATGGCTTGTGCAGCGGAAGGCGTTTCTGCAGTCTCGTAGGCGATCCATTGGCTTACATGTAAATCCTTCTCTGCCAACTGCGGCTGACGGAGCACTTTTGTACCTAGCCAGTAGATACTTTCGAGGCTTCGCATGCTGGTGGTACCTACCGGTATTACAGGTTTCCCCAGCTGTTGCAGCAACTGTTGCAGAAACGATTTGCTGATATAGAGTTGCTCTGCGTGCATTTCGTGCTCCTCCATGTGCTCTGCTTTCACAGGTTTAAAAGTGCCGGCTCCCACGTGCAAGGTCAGGTATGCGGTGTAGATGCCACATTCCTGCAGGTGTTGCATTACCTGATCGGTGAAATGCAAGCCTGCTGTCGGAGCTGCTACAGCGCCTTGCTGGTTGGCATAGATCGTCTGGTAGCGGGTATGATCTTCGGGGGTTAAGCCGCGGTTCAGGTAGGGGGGCAGCGGCAACTTGCCGCACTGCTCGAGCACCTCGGCAAAGGTGAGATTGGCCGGTTCCCAAGTAAACCGGATCAGGAAGTGACCTTCCAGCTGTTCCTGTCTTTCTGCTTTCAGAATGCCTCCTTCGAAAGCCAGTTGTACTGCTCCGCTTTTCCAGCGTTTGTTGTTGCCAACCAGGCACTTCCAGGTACAGGAGCCTGTTTGCTGCATGGCAAGCTGTACTTCCCGGTGTGGGGCAACAGGTTCCAGGCAGAAGATCTCAATAATGCCGCCTGTTTCTTTACTGAACAACAGCCTTGCCTGTACTACCTTGGTATCGTTAAAAACAAGTAAGCTATCAGGAGGAAGTAAGGCAGGTAATGCTTTAAAGTGCTTATCAGTTATTTGTCCGTGTGCGTAATGCAGTAGCTTAGACTGATCTCTTTCTGGAAGAGGGAACTTAGCAATCCGTTCGTCTGGCAGCTCATACACAAAATCTTTTATAGCCAGTTTTTTTGGGTCGATCATCAGGAACACATTTTTTTGCAAAGGTAGGCATTCCTTCTGTAATGTGTTGGGCTCTTGTAGTGGCTTACCAGATGCTTACTTTACCTTTCCTTCTCTTCCTCCAGGTCGTTTAGTTCCAGGTTCAGGGCATGTACAGAGATTTGAATTTCGCGTAGCGCTAATGCCAGGGAAATCATCAGGAGGATAAGGCTGCAGCCAAACACGTATTTGCCTATAGTATTATAGCCGGCAAAAAGAACAAACATACACAGTACACAGCCCAGCAGACTGGCTATACCGAAAGCCTGCATGTTGCGTATCAGCACTAAGCGGGTGCGCAGGTTCTGTATCTGCCCGAAAACAGCGCGGTTGTGGGTGGTGGCGTACCTGTCTTTGAGCCCGCGAATGAGGCTTGCCAGTGAAAGAAAGCGATTGGTATAGGCCAGCAGCAGGAGCGAAAGAGCAGGAAATAAAAGACCCGGAGTAGTTAAGGTTAATTCCATAGGGGCGGCTATGATCGGAATTTTACTTAATGCTTTTTATAAAGTCCTCGTCCAGCGGCTCGTCATCATCGCCCTCGTCGTTGTTAGCATCGAAGTCTATTACCTGCAGCAGTTCCAACCCTTCCAGCATCAGCTCGTCGAGTTCTTCTTTAGAGGAGGCATCCAGTGTTTGCTCAAACAAACTGAGAATTTGTTCCCGCTGCTCGTTCACAAAGATTTCGTGATACAGGTTGTCAAAAAGTGCGATCTTTTTCTGAACAATCTTATCGATTTCCTTTGTGTTTTTTGCCTGTAGTGCCTCTTTTAAAAGACCCAGCACCTCTTTTGTATTTTCATTATGAGCCAGCCTGGTAAACGCCTTTACAAACGCAATGGCTACACCCAGGCGAACTATTTCAAAGCTATAATTCACTTCTTCCGAAGCCCTGCCTCTCTGTTGTTTAAAGGCCTGCTCAAAATTTTTGTAGGCAGCCGCAGCTCCATCAGGAAACACATCTGGTTGCTCCGGATCATAGGCAGATTCTAATAACAGTTCAAAGCTTCTGGCACTCATGTGTGATATTGGTTAAATCTTGTATAGGTGCAAAGGTAAGAGTTTTAGGTTTACATTATGTAGCACGTAACACGACATTGTATCATGATCCATAAGATCAGGTTCTGCCTTTAAAGTAAACCAGGAATTCACATTTCTTATGAAAGTAGTTTGTGAAGGCAGAAGGTAAACCTTTATTGTGAAACGTGTATCGTGTTACGTGCTACGCAAAAGCTATTGTGCCAATTGCAGGGTTTTTACCTTCAGACCTGTCGCTTGTGCAGGGGAGTGATATACCTGGTGCGTGGCTTTGATAAAGTCTTCTTCGTTAGCTTCGAAAATGTTGTCCACGAACTTCTGTGGGTTTCGGTCTACCAGCGGGAACCAGGTGCTTTGTACCTGCACCATAATGCGGTGCCCTTTTTTAAAGGTGTGCAGTACATCCATCAATGCCACGTCTACATTGGTTACCTGGTTTGGCGTGAACGGCTCTGGTTTTTCAAAACTGTTGCGGAAGCGCCCTCGCATTAATTCGCTACGCACCATCTGCTGATAGCCTCCCATTGCTTTGCCAGGCATGTGCGGATTAGCCGGAGCATCATCAGGATATACATCAATCAGTTTAACAACCCAATCGGCATCGCTACCTGTGGTAGCTACTTTCAATTGCGCCAGTATTTCTCCTGCCAGCGTGATGTCTTCTGTCAGTGCATCTGTCTGGAACGAGAGCACATCGGGGCGGCGGCTGGCAAAGCGCTGGTCGTCCGACATATACTCGCGTGTCATGCCGATGGCGGTAGCTTCGGTAAAAGGAACAGGTTTGGCAGGGTCGCTGATGAACTCGCTTATTTCGGCTTCACCTTGTTTAGGGGCCTCAAAACTCATTTTGCCATTGGCATGAAAGAAAAGCGTTTTGTCCTGGGTGTTTTTGGGTGGCCATACATCGAACTCGCGCCACTGGTTTGCACCTGTTTCAAACATAACAGCCTCAGGAAGCTTTACCTCTGATTTACCGTCGCCTTTCAGGTAATGTGCAAAGAACTTTGCTTCGATGTTCTGCTGGTACCAGGGTGAGTTCTCCTGCCCGAAATGCACGGCACCTAAACTGGAACCATCGCCTCTGGCCCAGCCGCCATGTACCCATGGGCCCATTACTAACATGTTCTGCAGCTTTGGGTTGTTCTTTTCTATGGTCTGGTAAATTTTAAGCGGGCCGTACAGGTCTTCTGCATCAAACCAGCCGCCTACCGTCATCACGGCTGTGCCTTTCAGGTTTTTCAGGTGTGGTAGCAGGTTGCGGTCTTGCCAGAATTTATCATAGTTAGGGTGAGCAGCCATTTCGTTCCAGAAGGCTACTTTGTTGTTGAGGTACTTGTTGGCATTCTTTAAAGAGCCCATGCGCAAAAAGAAATCGTAGCCATCGGGCGTGCCGTGGCTGAAGCTCGGATTGCGCTTGCTGGTAGGTTCGGGGCGCGGAAGGCCAAAACTAGCCAGGAAGTTGAAGGCGTGCGGCAAAAAGAAGGCACCGTTGTGGTGAAAGTCGTCCCAGAACCAGTCGGCAATAGGAGCCTGTGGCGAAGCGGCTTTCAGGGCGGGGTGGTTGCTCATTAAGCCTGCGGCTGTATAGAAACCAGGGTAAGAGATGCCCCACTGCCCGACACGTCCGTTGCTGTTTTTCAGGTTCTTTACCAGCCAGTCGATGGTGTCGTAGGTATCGGTGCTTTCATCTATATCTTTTTTGCCTTTCTTATTGGGCAGGTGGGGTGTCATGTTCACAAAATCACCTTCCGACATATAAGTACCCCGCACATCCTGGTACACAAAAATATAGCCGTCGCGCAACATGGTTGGGCTTGGGGCCATCGAGGTTTTATACGCATCACCATACGGACCAACAGAATAAGGCGTGCGGTTCAGCATGATCGGGTACTTTTTACTTTGGTCTTTGGGTGCATACACGATGGTATACAGTTTTTTGCCGTCGCGCATCGGTACTTGGTACTCCTGCTTGGTAAAGTTCTGCCGGATGTAGAGCGAGTCTTGGTTTACACGCTGGGCCACAACAGCGGTGGTTACAGCGCTGGAGCCGAGCATCAGCAGGAGCAGCAATGCCCGTAGCAGATGTAATTTTCTGTTCATGAGGTTAGGGTTAGATAGTTTGCAGCATGAATATAGGCAAAAACTTTGTTAACAGGCGGAAGAACCAATGAAACTGTTCTATGCAGGATTGCTTTTGAAGTGTGCTTCAGGAGTTAGGAATAATGCTTGGGCAACAGTACTTAAGCTTGGGTTTACTGAAAGAGGGTAAGAACATTTGTGCAATTTTATTAAACATTGTCTCTCCTTTTCAGGTTAAAAATATATAGCCTTTGTGCGGACAGTCCTTCAGTTGCTGTTCAGGAAACGCTATTTTTCGGATTTTTAACACGCAATTTTACACCTCATGAAAATAAACTTTTACGCACTGACACTTTTCCTGCTTCTGAGTTTCCCGTTGTTTGCCCAGTACGAAACGGTTGTGTTTAACTACGACAGGTCCTATTTTAACGAAGGGCAGCCTCTGCCAGCCGAAAGCAATTTTTTGCTTACAGGGGAAGCCGGAGAGCATGTGGGAATGGTAGAAATCCTTATTTTTGGCTCTACCGATACCAGCAAAGAGCCGCTTTACAGAAATACCTGGAAAAGCCGTGCCGCAAACCCGCAAGGCAGTTTTACACTGCCTGTTAATTATCCGCTGCGGGGAAACGAAAAATATACTTTTCTCATAAACTACTACAGGCAGGCATCTGCAAGGCAGCAGCGGCAGTTACTCCGGCAGTTAAATGCGGCCCTGAATTCCTACATCGACCAGTCTTTTGTTGTTAGCAGGAGCAGTGTAGCATTGCGAAAGCACCCCAGGAACATGCGTAGCGACATGAATGCCATTGTGGAGCAGGGGCTGCTGCTTTACAGAAGCCATATCAACTATGAGTTTGATGGTTTTTCGGACATTGTCCTCGACAAGCTGGAGCAGATCAACAACCTGAGGTTGCGCAAAGCCCGCCGCAACATTGTAGCTGCCGAAGGAGAAGATAACCAAACGGTAAGGCTGAAATATGCACAGGAGCAAATAGAAGCCCTAAAGGTACTGGTAAACCAGGAAGTGGCCCAGTATGCCAACGCGCAACTGCTGGCACTAACAGACAGCAAGAAGATAACAGATTACGCTACAGCGAAAACAAGAAACGTAATTGCGCTGAATATCGGCTACGGAGGTGTTTATTACTCCGGTGATTTTGAAAATTTTTCTTCGGCCACAGCTCCTTATGCAGGTATCTCTATTCCACTAGGCAAGGCACCTTTTTCTTCTGCTTTCTGGTCGAGGTCGAGCATTTCGGCAGGTGTGTTTCTGAAAAATCTGGAGTTTAGCGAAGATAATGTGGCGACCGGGCCGCTGGTAAAGCGACCGGTGTACCTGGCCCTGGGCTACAGGGCCCTTCCGTTTATACGCATTAACGCTGGTGCTACTGTGCTGCAAAGTGATCAGGCTGCCAACACCATTTCAGATTTTGATTTCGACAGAGTGTATGTCAAGCCATTTGTTGGCTTAAGCCTGGAGATTAACTTTTGGATGAACTTAAACAGATAGCCATGAGAAAGTTTGCTTTAACAAGCGTGTTGTTGCTTATATGGCAGTGGGCAGTGGCGCAGCATGATGTCTATAAGTGGCAGTTCAGTGGCTATACCGGTGCAGCTAATTATTTTAATCCGGATAACAGTTCCGGTAATTATTTAGAAATAAGTGATAACCTGCTTTACCGCCTCGAAATCTCGCGCCACCTCGGCAACAGCTTTGGAGTATCGCTGGGTTCTTCCTTTGGCCATGTAAGAGGATTCGAACCACAAGACGAGTTGTTCTCAACTGCTGTGCAGATGGCTTCGGTGCGGGGCTACTTTTATACCGATAATGGCTGGTTATTCAACTCTTCCGCATGGCTTTCACCTTATTTGTTTGCAGGGTATGGGTTAAGCAGGTTGGCAGTTGCCGACGGAGACATAACAGCTGCAACAGTTCACACTCCGGCAATCCCTTTTGGAGCAGGTTTAAAGCTGCGGCTATCGGAGAGATGGCAGCTGGCTTTACAGGCTGAAGTGGTTTACCTGCAAAGTGAACACCTGGAGGAAGTAGCGCGGGTGCAGAACGATTACAATAGCTCCTTTTTTCATACAGGCCTTACCATTGGCTATAGTTTTGGGTTCAGAAAATCTACTTTCAATGCTCCACAATTTTATGCTGATAATGTAGCCTTGTTGCAATCGGTAGGTAATTATGAGCAGCCTCAGCAGAACGTGCTGGAAGCTGTGCTCCGGCTGGCACCGAAACAGGTGGAACTGAAAAATACAGCAGATTCTGCAAACCTGCCACAGCTGGCTGAAAAAGAAAAACAGATAGCCCAACCCAAAGATACTGTTCTGCAGCAAAGTATAAACGTGAACATAGATAGCACTACTGCAACTGATTCGGATACAGTTTATGCTGTACCTGTTCGGCAGCAGCGGCCTGCCCGCCGTGCAGTTAAGGCAGCTTCCGGTACTACAACAGATTCGGTTATGATACGGCAACCTGCTGCGGCCAGGCAGCGGCAGCCGGTACCTGTCGGAAACGAAGCTGTTCGGGTTCCTGAAAATGAGCGGCAGATGCAAGTATACAAGGAGTTGCCTGCAGAAAGGCCAGTGGTTGTGGTAGAGCCAAACAGCATAAATGCAGCGCAGGCGAGAAAGCAAAGAGAAAGGCTTGCAGCTATACATGAGCAGAACCGACAACTTCTGATAAGTATAGATTCGCTCGAGAAAAGCCACAATTCAGATACAGCTGCTGATACAAGAACAACACCTGACAGGGATATGGTACTTTATCTGCAACAGCAAACAGCTGTTCAGGACAGTATGCTGCTGTTGCTCCAGCAATATGAAAGAGAACTGGCCGAATTAAAGAACAGCAAGGCAGCCTCTGTTCGGGAACCTGCTGCCGGTTATACGACTGCTGTGTTTTTCCCGATTAATTCGCATCATATTCCTGCCGGTAGTTTAAACGAGCTGAACAAGGCACTCGATGTGTTAAGGGCAAACCCGGATGTAGTGGTAAGGCTGACAGGCTATGCCGATCAGTCCGGAAATGCAGCATATAATATGGCCCTGAGCAAAAAGAGAGTGGAAGCATTAACCAATTTCCTGAAAATGCAGGGAGTTCCGAGTAATCGCATCCAGACAGATTACGTAGGAGATACAAAATCTACCGTAAAATTGAATCCTTTGGATAGAAGAGTAGAGATACGAATTGCAGAGTAAGTACCATAGGCAGACAGAAAGCAATGAAGGCAATATTTTATGAACAAAATGGTGGAGCAGAGGTGCTTCAATTTGGCGATCAGCCTAAGCCATCGGTAAAAAGCAAACAGCTACTGGTGCGGGTGCATGCTGCCAGCGTAAACCCTGTCGATTGGAAACTAAGGGCTAATAACCTATGCTGTTGCTAATAAAGCTGTTATTGGCAACAGCATAGGTTAATTAAGACTATATTAGAATTAGCCCTATATACTTCAAAGATAAAATTAATCTTCAAGTTATGTCTTAAAGGTTTGCTTTTCAGCAATGATTGTTACATTAGTCTTCGAGATTAAAGCCTTTTTTTATTGAATTTTAACCTGTTCGCCTTCTAAATAAGCTTGAATATAATTTTTTACTTCTTCTTTCTTTATTGGATCTTCGATAACTTCATACAAAGGCAGTAAAGCATCTCTAGAAGAAGAATTGAAATCTACCAATTCTTCATCAGCAGTTGTCAAACTTTGGGACCAGCCTGAAATGTTAACTGTAGGATGATTTTTCCCTGAATAAGTACTTTGGGATATTTGGCGTAGATCTCCGCCATAGGATTTAAAGCTTATCTTTTGCGAAAAATTGCCAGTTGCAGATGTCGCATCTTTGTTATCTATATCTCCCGTGAATAAATTAAACACATTGTTCATAGCCGCAGTTAAGCCTAATCGCGCTGCCTTTTTTCTATCTGAGTTATCTGTTTCGGCCTGATACATTACAACAAGCTTCGATCCTAAAAGGATGTCCGTAAGTATATGTGTACCGTATTTAGCCACTATATCTTGAGGAGATTTGCTTTGGATATCCGATCTGAAAGCCTCAGTGAAATACTTATGATAAAACTGTGGAGCAGTGGCCATTTTGACAATCTTCCGATGTGTTGTGAAAATGTAGGTTGAGTATATATATTTAGCTGAAAATGCATCCTGATCAGGGAAAAAGGAAGTTATAGCACCTTTAAATAGTTTTGACCCCTCTGTTGCTGCTGTTCTTGTTGACATGAGTTTAGAAAAAGCCTCACAGTTTTCTGATTCAAATGACCTAAACCAACTAGTGTTGGTTCGGCCGATTACAACACTAGTTGGTTCGATTTCTTTGAACTTAACAACATCAATTACCTGATGCCTTGCGGCACTTGAATCTCCAAATTGGCCTGTAACATCATAGCCGTATCCGAGTAAATTGTAGGGGCTTCTCGCTGAGGGTGATTTAGGTGTTTTAGGATTAAGATTCGTAACCGTAATGATATTGTCGGTACGGAAAGTAACCGGTTGTACATCTTGTTCAATATTTTCATTATCACAAGAGGTAAATATTCCAAATATAAAAAATACGATAAGCCTTAATTTCATACGGTAATACATAATTTAAAAAATTAACAATTTTACTTACAATCAAAGCAAACACCCAGCTAGGAGGAGAACTACTCCAGGTAATCAGGACATTAATATAGCTGAGGGTAGGAGTCCAATCATTCTAAATTGACATTGGAATAGAATTCACCAGTAATATATTGCTTTTCTCTCTAGCAATTGTCCCTGTGCAATTTAAAAGTAAATTAAATATATGCTATTTTAATTTTTGTTAATATTTTGAACAAGCTTTATGTAAATTTAGCATAACCGTATAATTGAAGAAGTCTATTCAGCAGTAGGAGTAGCCCATCTAACACACCTAAGGACGATACCTGATTCTAGGTTTCTCTACTTGCATGCTCCACTTAAATAACCTATAGTCGCAATACTTACTTTACTAGAAAGTTGCTGATAAGAAAGCTCGAAGACAGAGCACCAAATCTACAGCTAAGTATAAAATATACATCACACCTCAGTCTAGCTTCTTTAGTGGTGGTCAATGACTTTAGTTATAGCACTGGCGAAGATAACCCCGCTCATTTGGCTATGTCGGCTTTTTTCCGCAGATTGTACTTCATTTTACCTATACAAATTAACCACTACAAATACCGAAATGATATTTAACCTAAAGCGCTTCTTCGCTTTTGCTTTGGTGTTGCTTAGCATGCAGGCAGCTTTCGCCCAGCAGGCACTTCAGACGCCAGAGCAGTTTTTGGGCTACCAGCTCGGAACGCAATTTACAACCCACGCCCGCATAGTAGATTATGTAAACTACCTGGCTGCACAAGCACCAAACCGGATCAAGGTGCAGGAATATGGCAAAACCTACGAAGGGCGGCCTTTATTGCTCGCTTATGTTGCCAATGAAGAGAACCTGCAACGACTTGAACAGGTTAGGGAAAACAACCTGCGCCAGGCAGGGGTGCTGAACGGGCAGATGCAGGGAAACCAGCCTGCTATTGTATGGCTTAGCTACAATGTGCACGGCAACGAATCGGTGAGTTCGGAGGCGGTGCTGCAGGTGCTGTATGATCTTGTAAACCCGGCTAATACTCAAACAAAAGCCTGGTTACAGAATAGTGTGGTGCTGCTAGACCCTTGCGTAAACCCCGATGGCCGCGAACGTTATGTGCAGTGGTATAAGCAAACTCAGAGTGTAAACGGGAATGCCTCCCCTTTTGCCTGGGAACATTATGAGCCGTGGCCGGGAGGCAGGCCCAACCATTATTACTTCGACCTGAACCGCGACTGGGCCTGGCAAACACAGATCGAATCGAAGCAACGCCTGGCGGTTTATAACAGCTGGTTACCTCAGGTGCATGCCGATTTTCATGAAATGGGGGCCGAATCGCCATACTATTTCTCACCGGCTGCTAAACCTTTTCACGAAAGCATAACACCCTGGCAGCGTCAGTTCCAGAACACCATTGGCGATTATAACCGCCAGTACTTCGATAAAAATAACTGGCTATACTTTACTCGCGAAAACTTCGACCTGCTTTACCCAAGCTACGGCGATACCTGGCCCACTTTTAACGGAGCCATCGGCATGACCTATGAGCAGGGTGGTTCTGGCAGGGCAGGTCTGGCTTATAAAAAGCTGGATGGCGATACGCTTACTTTAAAAGACCGTATTGCACACCACCATGCAGCCAGCCTCGCCACCCTGCAGGCTACCTCTGAGAAAGCCGATCAGCTAAAGCAGGAGTTTAAGAAATACCACGATAACAATGCGAAGAATCCAGGCGGAAGCTACAAAACCTTTGTGGTGAAGAATAATGGTGGCAATGCAGGTAATCTGCAGGCATTAACCGATTACCTCGACCGTCAGCAGATCCGCTATGGCTACGCAAACAGGAACTTAACCTCCAGAGGATTTAACTATAGCACAGGCAAGGAAGAAAGTGTGAAAGTAAGCCAGAACGATCTGGTGATCAGTATGTATCAGCCTAAATCGACATTGGTGAAAGTGCTGTTCGAGCCCTCAACCAATCTTGAAGATTCGCTCACGTATGACATTACTTCCTGGGCTTTGCCTTATGCCTTCGGACTAGAGGCTGCTGCTTTAAAAACGAGAATTGAGCCGGGTACAGGTAAACCGGCTGCACCATCTGCAGCCGTTGCTGTAGAACGCCCCTATGCTTACCTGGCCCGCTGGAACAACCTGCAGGACCTGAAGTTCTTAACCCAACTGATGCAGCAGAAGGTGAAAATCAGGGTAGCCGAAAAAGCATTTGAGACGGAAGGGCAGCAGTATGGTGCTGGTACCTTAATTATAACCCGCACGGGCAATGAAAGCCTGCAGGAAGATTTCGACAAAATTGTGCGTGCCACAGCCCAAAGCAACGGTATAAGTTTAGCGGCCACTACCACAGGCTTTGTAACCAACGGTGCTGATTTCGGTTCTGGTAGTGTCCGTTTCCTGAAGATGCCGAAAGTAGCAGTAATGTCAGGTGAAGGAGTGTCTCCTTATGGTTTCGGGGAGGTGTGGCATTATTTTGAGCAGCAGATTAACTATCCTGTTACGGTGCTGGGTACTTCATACTTTAACTCGGTGCCTTTACACGAGTTTGATGTACTTATTCTGCCAACTGGTTCTTATGGCAGAGTTTTCAGCGAGCAGGGGCTGGAGCAGCTAAAAAGCTGGATCCAGGCCGGTGGTAAACTTATAGCGATGGAAAATGCAGCCGGCTTCTTCGCCGGCAAAAAAGATTTCAACCTGAGGCTAAAAGAAGAGGCTGAAGCTGACAAAGACAAAGAGAAGGACGAAGCTAAGAAGGACCCTTACAGCAACCTGCGCGCCTATGGCGATCGCGAACGTGCCGCCTTAGCCGGAGATGTGCAGGGCAGCGTATTCCGTGTAAATTTAGATAATACACATCCGCTGGCTTTTGGCTACGGCAATACGTATTTCGCACTTATCCGAAGCTCCAGTACCTACTCTTTCCTTGAGGATGGCTGGAATGTAGGCGTGCTTAAAAAGGATAACTATACCACGGGCTTTGTAGGAGCAAAAGTGAAAAACAAGTTGCAGGATGCCCTTATTCTGGGAACGCAGGAAATGGGCCGCGGGCAAATTGTTTATATGGCGGATAATCCCTTGTTCAGAGGTTTCTGGCACAGCGGCAAACTTTTGTTTGGTAACGCTGTTTTTATGGTAGGTCAATAAGTTTTACATCCCAAAGAGGTCTTCTGGTACATGCCCGAAGACCTCTTTTATTTTCTGTTGGCTGTTCTACCTTTATCTGCCTATATTGGTGCTTTAGCAGCTGATCACCTTTTAAACTGAAATTTAAGACTATGAACGAGATAAAAAGTTTTCCTGCTCCAACGGAGTATGCCGATTTTTATAAAGGATATGTGGCGGCGGCGGCCAATGCAGGAGAATTGTTAGCAGGCCTGGAAGCAAGCAAAGAATATATTGCCGGCATGGTGCAGGGGCTAAGCGAAGAACAGCTGAACTTCCGTTACCAGCCTGAGAAATGGTCGGTAAAGGAGGTGCTGGTGCATATGATTGATACTGAGCGTATTTTCGCCTACCGGGCCCTACGCTTTGCCCGGCAGGATAAAACCGAACTGGCTGGGTTCGATCAGGATAATTATGTAGTGCCCTCCAAAGCAAAAGACAGGGCGGTTTCTTCTATTCTGGCGGAGTATGCTGCTGTTCGGCAGGCAACCATAGAATTGTTTAAAAGCTTCGACGAAGAGATGCTGCTACAGGAAGGCATCGCCAACAAAAATCCTGTAACTGTCAGAGCAATCGGCTACATTATCCTGGGCCACGAAATGCACCACCTCAATATCCTGCAGCAGCGTTACCTGGCAGTATAAAACTTACCTTTTATAATTTATATATATTCCCACCCGATTACATGAAGCTTTCCCGACGGAACACAGGGTTGCTTTTGGCCCCACTGCTGGCACTGGCGGTGTGGTGGCTGGCAGCAGGCTTAGAACCACAGGCGCGAAAAGTAGCCTCTATTATGATGTTCTGCCTCGTTTTCTGGATGACAGAAACTATTCCGCTTTCTATGACTGCCTTCTTAGGTGTACTGGCAGCCGTCATTCTGGGAATAGCCGATATTAACACCGCTTTCCAGAACCTGGGGCACCCGATTATCCTGCTCTTTATCGGCAGCTTCTTGCTTGCCCGCTCCATGACACGCCATGGCCTGGACAAAAGAGTAGCATTGTTTATCCTGTCGCGGTCTTTCTTCCAGAAAAGCCTGTTCCGGCTTTTTTTAGGCTTTTCGATGGTGTCTTTTGTGCTGTCGATGTGGGTAAGTAACTCTGTTACGGTGGCCATGCTGCTGCCGCTCACCGTAGGCGTTGTAAAACTCATCAGCCAGGATGATGTGTCACAGAGCCCGGCACCATACTTCTTGTTAGGCATAGCCTATAGTGCATCCATAGGTGGTATTAGCACCATTGTCGGTTCTCCGCCCAACCTGATCGGGGTAAATTACCTGGCTACGGAAGGAGTTGTAATTGATTTTCTGCAGTGGCTGTTGCTGGCTTTCCCGATTGCCCTGAGTATGTATGGTGTGCTGCTGCTTTATGTAAGATTCTTCCTGAAGAAAAGCAGTTATAGTGCCGCCGTGGTGCAAGCCTATGTGCAGGAACAAACTGTACAGCAGCCCCGGATTTCGAGGGGAGAACAGGTAACCCTAAGTGTTTTTGTGTTGGCTGTGGTGCTGTGGCTGGCTCCGGGAGTGCTGAATTTGTTGGGGATGCAGGAGGCTTACAGTTTCATGAATACCTATTTTGCCGAAAGCACGGTAGCTTTACTGGCAGCCTTGTTGCTGTTCCTGATTCCGCCGGGCAAGGAAAATGACGGACAAGGTACCCTGGTCGCAGGCGATCTTCTGCGCATCGACTGGGATACTATTCTGCTTTTCGGTGGCGGAATGGCACTAGGGCAGCTAGTGGTATCTTCGGGATTGGCAGATACTATAGGAGAGCGTATTACTACGTTTGTAGATCCGAAGCAGCAGCTTCTGCTGATATTTATACTGGTGGCCGGGGTGCTGATGCTGACAGAGGTAAGTTCTAACACCGCCATTGCCATTACCTTTGTACCGATAATTGTAGGAGTACTCGATAGGTTGCAGTTGCCTGTGCTGTACCCTGTTTTGGGGGTGGTGCTGGCTTGTAGCTTTGCCTTTATGCTGCCTGTTGCTACACCGCCGAATGCCATTGTGTACGGTAGCAAACAAGTGCCGGTGGGCTTTATGGCCAGGTTCGGCTTGTTTCTGAACGTGGCTGGAGCAGTACTCATCACGCTCTGGATTTTGCTTTACATGAGCCTGGAAGCTTAAATTAATCCGGCAATCTGTTCGGGCCAAAGCGCTGTAAATTTAGTATCTTGAGGCGATATTTGTAGAAGCACCTATGCAAAACCAAAAAAGATTCAGAATTATTCTCACCATTGCCTGTTTTGTTTTTGCAGGCCTAAACGCTTACCAGATACTGCAGGGCAGTTATACTTACATAGACGTTGTGCTGATGATCGTTTTCCTGCTATGGGGAGGACTTTACATTTACCTGCTCCGGAAAGACAGGCAACAAGGGCAGTAGCCTATAAAAAGAGCCTGAAAATTTAGAAACATTCCTAAATTTTCAGGCTCTTCTAATTTAGCCAAAGGTAGTTTTTATACGTTTCAGGGGTTTAGTAGGTTTTTCAGATTATCCCAAAATAAAGGAGCTACGGCTGTTTTTTGCCTGCCAGTATTGCAATAGGGGGCCGTTGGCTCCTTCTATAGGATCTGTAGCAGGTAAAGGTACCTGTGCAATCTGCCTTTTCTTTGCTTCGGCATCATCTTCTTCTGTGCAGATGTCATACTTTTCCTGCCCCGCCGGATAAGCACCTACAACAGTAAAATGCCGGGAAGCTTTTATACGGCAATGCCCGGTTCCTGCAGGCAAAATAACCATGTCTCCTGCTTTTACCTCCAGCTTCTCCCCTTCAGGTCCGCCAAATTGAATGGTTGCCGAACCTGCAGCCACCCCAAGAACTTCATGGGCAGTACTGTGGTAATGGTGGTAATCAAAGACACCATTCGTCCAGGTGCCCCGCCAGTTATGCTCTGCAAAGCTTGCCTTAAATTTGTTTTCCAGATTCTTCTGATCCGTAAAAACCTGTTTGTATAACATCAAAGGAAGGTCAGGGTTATTGGGAATATGTTTTCCAGATCTTAGAAAAAGAGGAATGATGTGTTTGTTTTCCATATTAGTGACGGAGGTATAATGTTACATTAGGATGATTTGCCTCAAAAGGAAAATGATCGTTAAAAGAATCCTGTGCTTTCAGCTACGGATTTTCTGTATTTCAGGAGGTCTGGTTTGAACAATTAAAGTCGATACAATTAAATATTTGCACGATTTATGCTTATGAGTTCAAAATGGGAAATTATTAATTTTCCGATGTTGTGGAGGGCTAGTCTAATGTTAAATGAATTTGTATTTTTCCTTTTTAGAGTTGTGAAACGTAAAGTTGTTGCTCCGCTCCTGATATCTAATTGTGAAAAATAAGTATAAACAGGAAAAAATATTGCGCTGATTACTTATGATTTTGTAAATTAATGCTCCGGTTTCTGCTAGTTAGAGGCAATAAACAGGTTGGTATAGCGCAGTGGAAATTGAATTTATTTTAAGTTAACACAGATGGTTGATTTTGGTGCAAAGCAGGATAATTCTTTGAAGCCTGACGATAAGAAGAATTTTAAGAAATGGGGGCCTTATTTAACAGAGAGGCAGTGGGGTACCGTGCGGGAAGACTATAGTTTTGACGGAGATGCCTGGAATTGCATTACCCACGACAAAGCCCGCAGTATTGCATACCGTTGGGGAGAAGAAGGTATAGCAGGATTCTGCGACGACCGCCAGATTCTTTGCCTGGCTCCTGCTTTCTGGAACGGCAAAGATCCTATATTAAAAGAAAGACTTTTTGGCTTAGCCAATGAGCAGGGAAACCACGGGGAAGATGTGAAGGAAATATACTTTCACCTCGATTCTTCGCCAACGCATTCTTATACAAAATACCTCTACAAATATCCTCAGACTGCTTTTCCTTACAATGAATTAATCGAAAAGAACAGGAGAGGGCGCGATATGCCTGAGTACGAGTTACTTGATACGGCTGCTTTTACAGAGAAGCGTTATTTCGATTGTTATATCGAGTATGCCAAGGCAGATGTAGACGATATCTTAATGAAGATAACTGTTTACAATCGTGGGCCGGAAGCTGCTGCCATACATGTTCTGCCGCACCTGTGGTTCCGCAACTATTGGAAGCACAACCCACGGTTCAGCAGTAAAAGGCCACAGATCGCCTCGGTAGCGGATAATTGTATTAAAACTTCTTCCAGCAGAAGCGGGGAGTATTATTTATACCACGAAGCAGGGGAGCAGTTGTTTTGTGAGAACGAAACAAATAACCAGTTCATCTACCATACACAGAACGACTATCCTTATGTGAAGGATGGGATCAACGACTATGTGCTTATGGGGCAGCCTACTGTTAACCCGGAGAAGGTAGGTACAAAATCGGCTATCTGGTTTAAAAAAGAAATTGCTGCCGGTGGCTCTCATGTCTTTCGGGTGCGCCTGAGCAGAGAACCTTTAAAGAATGCCTGGGCAGATTTTGATACCATTTTTGCCCATCGTCAATCGGAAACGGACGATTACTATGGCGATCTAACGCCTAAAACGCTTAGCCAGGAGCATAAAAAGCTGCTCCGGAAAGCTTTCGGAGGACTGCTCTGGACAAAGCAGTTCTATTATATGGATGTATACAAATGGCTGAACGGAGAGCCCGGCCATACACCTGCCGATCGTATAAAGAAACGCAACGTAGACTGGCAGCACCTGACAAACCGCCACATCATTTCCATGCCAGACAAGTGGGAGTATCCTTGGTATGCTGCCTGGGACTTGGCGTTTCATGCTACTTCTTTTGTGCATGTTGATCCTGAGTTTGCCAAAGAGCAATTGCAACTCATGCTAAAAGAGTACTATATGCACCCCAATGGCCAGATTCCGGCTTACGAGTGGAATTTCAGCGATGTGAACCCTCCGGTACACGCCTGGGCCGTGTGGGAGGTATATGAAAAAGATAAAATTAAAACGGGTAAGGCAGATTATGATTTCCTGGAGCGCGCTTTCCAGAAGTTGTTAATGAATTTTACCTGGTGGGTGAACCGGAAAGACGAAAACGGGAACTATCTGTTCGAAGGAGGCTTCCTGGGGTTGGATAACATTGGAGTATTCGACAGAAGCAAAATGCCGGCAGGTATTAAAAACATGCAGCAGGCCGATTCTACCAGTTGGATGGCTATGTTTTCTCTGAATATGTTGCGCATATCGCTGGAACTGGCCGGTGAAAACCCTGCTTATGAAGAATCTGCCGCTAAGTTTTTCCGCCATTTTCTAAACATTGCCTGGGCTATGCACCATATCGGGGATAGAAATATATCGCTCTGGGATGACGAAGACGATTTCTTTTATGATGTTGTGCAGTTTGAAAACGGTGGTAGCCAGCGTCTGAAAATACGCTCTCTGGTAGGTATTATACCTTTGTTTGCGGTGGAGATGATCAGCAAAACCATTTTTGATTATTCGTATGAGTTTAAGGTAAGGGCCATCAATATCATGAGAACACGCCCTGACCTGGCGTCGTTGATTTCTCGCTTCGAAAAGAAAAATGACAACGGAGACTTTATGCTGTCCATTATGCGGGGTTACCGACTGGAGCACCTGCTCAAAAGGCTGCTCGACGAATCAGAGTTTTTATCTGATTTTGGTATTCGCTCTTTGTCTAAGTATCATCTGGAGCATCCTTTCGAGTTTGATCATCATGGCAAGCATGTCATTCAGTATGAGCCTGGCGAAAGCTCTTCGTATATGTTTGGAGGTAACTCTAACTGGAGGGGCCCGATCTGGTTCCCTCTGAATTATTTAATTATTCAGTCGCTCAGGAAGTACTATAGCTACTATGGCCCAAGCTACGTGTACGAATTCCCGACAGGCTCCGGCAATAAGCTGAACCTGAAACAAATTGCAAACGAATTAACTATCAGGTTGCTCCGTATCTTCGAAAAAGATGAAACAGGAAAGTATCGTTACCATTCAGATCATGCAGCTTTTGCAGATGATGAGCATTTTGCGGAGCATCACCTGTTTTACGAGTTCTTTAACGGGGACACCGGGCAAGGCCTGGGGGCTTCTCACCAGACGGGATGGACAGCCTTAGTAGCTAATTTGCTGCTCGAAATGGATGAAGACGAATACAAGAGTGTATTTAAAGCCAACCAACAGCAAGTAGAAGTAACGCTGTAAGCGGCCCATACTGTAAGCAAGGCCTTAAGCTTTTTAAAGTAATCTATTTTAAAAAGCTTAAGGCCTTGTGCTTTTTATAGATATACAGTAATATTATTCTTTAAAGTACAGAAAAGGTGAGGGTAGAGGGGCTGTTCTTTTAGAAAAAACTGAAACGCAAAAGCAAAATATTTTATGAAAAAGCTATCCAGGAGATTGTTTTTAGGTAACTCTGCTCTTTTGTCTGTAGCCGGATTACTAGGTTTAGCACCCGTGGCGAAAGCTGCAACCCAGAAACCTAAAGGAAATTTTGTCCACCACGTCTACTTCTGGCTAAAGAACCCCGAATCTGCAGCAGATAAAGCAAAGCTGATTGAAGGCCTTACCAATCTTAAAAAAGGGGTGAAAGAAATTAAACTGGCCAGAATAGGAGTTCCGGCTACGACCAACCGCGATGTGATTGAGCGGGGCTATGCTGTCTCGTGGCTTTTGTTTTTTGATAACCTGGAAGAAGAGGAAATTTATCAGAAGCACCCGGTGCACCTCAAGTTTGTTGAAAACTATGCTCATCTCTGGTCTAAGGTAATTGTATACGACTCGGTAGATGTTTAAACGGGCAGGTGTCGTAAAAGCAGCAAAGCCACCGATAAGGTGGCTTTGCTATAAATAATCGAAACGAATCTAAAACACTATGAAAAAGGAATAATTACTTGATTGTAATGAAAAGCTCTTCTTTGCTTCTTCTTACTTTTCTGGCAGTAGCCAAAAAATCTTCTGCTTTGTTGCGGTAGCCAATGGTCATCATGCTGACACTGCGAAGGCCTTTTTCCTTTAATTGCAGTACTTCGTCTAAACCTTTCGGATCAAAACCTTCCATTGGAGTGGCGTCTACTCCCTGCTCAGCAGCAGCTATAAGGCCTGTGCCCAAAGCAATATAGGTCTGGCGAGCCGCCCACTCAAAGTTTTGCTCATCTGTTCTGCTCTTAACAGAGCCGAGAATGCTGTTTCTGAAACCTTCCAGGGATTCGAGAGGTACGTTTCTGACAGCAGCCGTATGCTGCATATAGGCATCTATCTGTTCCTCCGTAATTTTTTCCCAGGCGGCAAAAACAATAACGTGCGAGCCTTCCACTATTTGAGGCTGATTATAAGCAACCTTCTGTATTTCCTTTCTTACTTCCTCGTTTTCTATCACCAGTACGGTGTATGGCTGTAAACCTACAGAAGAAGCTGAAAGGCGGATAGCTTCTAAAATATAATCCAGTTTATCCTGAGGCACTTTCTCACCATTCATGCGCTTTGTTGCGTATCGCCAGTTGAGGTGGTTTAGTAGTGTCTTCATGTTTGTTGTCTATATGATTAATGTATATACATGCAAATTTATAGAATAAGGTTTTAAAACGAAAATAAGTTCAGATTAATTAGCTGGACATGAAGAAAAATAAAGTTGCATAGTGGCATTATCTAACAGCAACTGTAGCTTTACACTTCACCATAAAAATGAAACCGTATTAAGAACCGTTAATATTAAATAACCTATAAGACTGATGCCAAAAATAAAACTATACCAGATTGATGCCTTCACCAGCCAGGTATTTGGCGGCAACCCCGCTGCCGTATGTGTTCTCGATGAGTGGCTGCCTGATGAACTGATGCAGAACATAGCCGCAGAAAATAACCTGGCGGAAACAGCCTTTGTAGTCAGGAAAGATGCCGACTTTGAACTTAGATGGTTTACGCCTACAGTAGAGGTAGATCTTTGCGGCCATGCTACACTGGCTGCAGCTTATGTGCTTTTTAAGTTTTACGAGTATCCAGGCACTAAAATTAACTTTTATTCCCTTAGAAGTGGTTTGTTAACAGTAGACCTGGATAACGAAGAGCTTACACTTGATTTTCCTGCCGATACACTGCAAATGGTGCCTACTCCCGAAGAACTGGTGGCTGCAGTAGGTGTAAAGCCAACAGAAACGTACAAGGGCAAAACAGATTATCTGCTGGTCTATACTTCGCAGAAAGAGATAGAAGAGATGGTACCCGATATGCGTAAACTGGCTGGCATAGCGGCACGTGGTATTATTGTCTCTTCGCCTGGCAACACAGTAGACTTTGTTTCCCGCTTCTTTGCTCCGCAGGTAGGTGTAGACGAAGATCCTGTAACGGGTTCGGCTCACACAACACTCACACCTTACTGGAGTGAACGGCTTGGCAAAGCTGTTTTAACAGCCAAACAAGTATCCAGGCGACAGGGCGACCTGACTGTAGCGTATTTAGGCGATAGAGTACGAATTACTGGCAGGGCAGTAGCTTACCTGCAAGGCGAGATAGAGGTATAGCGGAGAGGCAGATTGTTTGTAGCTGTATACTGGCCCGGAAAGCCATCCTGAAGTATAAAACAGTTATTTTTTTCTACCAGTTTCTGTGCTTACGTATAAGAGGTAAAACAGCTCCAAGCCAAAAATGCTTCTTATCATTTTTTGTTTTGGGTTAGCTGTTTACTTTAGAAGCGGGAATTAATTATTATAAAAAAGATACTTAAAAATGGCAACAACAAACCAGATTGGAATTGACGCAGAAAAAGCAACACAACTTGCAGAAAAACTGAATGTACTTTTAGCCAATTATCAGTTGTTTTACATAAATGCACGCGGTTTCCATTGGAACATAGCAGGAGAAAAGTTCTTCGAACTGCATGCTAAATTTGAAGAGCTGTATAACGATGCCATTGTCAAGATTGATGAAATTGCCGAACGCATTCTGACACTCGGCCACACGCCCCTGCATACCTTTACATCTTATTTAGAAACTTCTACTATAAAAGAGGTGTCGAACGTATCTGAAGGCAGGCAAGCTGTACAGGAGGTTTTGAACAGCTTCAGCGTATTAATATCAAGTGAGCGCGAATTGCTTGAACTGGCAGGAGATGCTAACGACGAAGGTACCAATGCCCTTATGAGCGATTATATCCGGGAGCAGGAAAAACTGGTGTGGATGTACTCGGCTTATCTGAAAGGCTAAGGTGCTGCCGATAAGCTATAGAACAATCGGGGCTGCCTGGATAGGCAGCCCCGATTGTTTTATAGTGGAAGTTTAATGTCCTGCATCAGCCTGGCCACAGGGTACATGTTGTGGGTGTACTCGTAGTGAGGCGTGTTGCGGTAAATAAAATCCAGCTGAGCTCTGGCACTGGTTGCCATACTTGGGTTTTTTCTTTTTTCTTCTTCTAACCGTTGGCGAAGCTTCGGGTCTTGTTTCAGATACTCGGCCGCCAGGTCTTCAAATACATAGGAAGAGAAATACTCTTTCTGCATCAGTATGCTGTCGAAGAAGTTCCAGTTAAAGTACGAATCTACCGCCTGTGGCTCCAGCGTTTCTACTAAAAAGCGGTTTGCCTCCTGGTTCAGGTACACTACATAGTCGCCTTTCAAGAACTGCCGTTTCATGGTGCGTGTCTCCACCTGCACATCGGAGTGCAGGTAATGGCCTTCGTACGGACGTTGGCCTGTTTTGTAGTCGGTGATATAGTACGTGTCTACCGTAAGGGTGGTGTCGTTGCGGAGTTGCTTTAATTGTACCTTGTCTCTTTTCAGGCGATCTATCACTTCGCGCCAGGCATAAGGAATAATATAGGCGACAGGTTTTTGTACTTGTACGGTAGGGGTAAAGGTATTATAGTAGTTAATGTCTTTGCTGTAGGGCGCTTTGCGGTCGTAGTATAGGCGCTCCAGCCCGCTTACTTCGCTTGGTTTGTACTTGGCAGCATAACCCAGAAAAGGAATTTTATCTACCTTGCTTGTATCCAGTTTCCAGTCTAAGGCAAAGTTGGTTTGCTGCAGGGTTTCCTGCTTTGCCTTGGCGCGTGCGGCGGCAATTTCATCCGCATCGCGGTGTACAACAGCAATCATGTGCTCCATCAGTTTATAAGTAGATTGCACCCGCTGGCCAAAGGGCTTAAGCATGTGCGTTTCAGGTACAAAGCCGATGGTATTGTAAAGTGCAGTATAGCCGGTAGCGTAACGGGGAGTTTCCATAAAACCAATAATGCCTTTGTCGGGAGTATCGCCGGCATGGTTCATGTAAGGCGCCATCGGAAACTTATCTTTCTTCATGCCTTTATACAGGTCAGGCAGCATTTTCTGCTGCAGGTAACTAGCCAGGTGCGGGTTCAGTTTGTTGTGCTGTGTGGCAATCAGGGTCATCACATGCTGGTAATCAGCCCCGTTAGAAGTATGGTTGTCCATAAACACATCCGGGTCCCAATCGCGGAAGATCAGGTGGAAAAGCTCGGCATTACGGGAATCGGTTTTAATAAAATCTCGGTTCAGATCGAGGTTAAGGGAGTTGCCACGAAAGCCGTAGCTCTCCGGCCCGTTTTGATTGGTGCGGGTATGGCTGTTACGGTTCAGGGCTCCGCCAATATTATAAACAGGTATAATAGCCAGCACTACCTTGTCCAGCAGTTTGCGGCGCTTGCTATCCTGCAGGTAATCACGGGCAAGCATCATGGTGGCGTCTATCCCTTCTGGTTCACCCGGGTGGATGCCGTTCTGGATAAGCAGCACCCGCTTGTTTTTCTGTTTGATGGAAGCAGGATCAAAATCCTTATCGGTAGAAACAATAACCAGGTGCAACGGGCGGCCGGAGTCGGTATAGCCATAAGGCATCATTTTAACTTCTTCGTAGGCCTGATCAAACCGTTTGTACCAGTCGATGGCTTCATCATAGGTGGCAGTCTGGTTCCCGTTGCCTTTCTCATAAGGAGTCTTGAGATCGGGTTTACCGGGGGTGCCTGAGCTAAGGAAAAGAGAAAGTAGTAGCGTTAACAGCATAATAAGTATGTTGTGGAAAATTCTTGAAGCTGTAATGTTACTAATTTCTGAGGGGAATTAAGCGCAGGTAAAGTAGAAATTAGTGGTTTACTAGAACTTGCTGCGGTCTTTATGGGCAGGGAAAATGCTTTCGTCTAAGCTGAATTTACCCGGGCCAATAAACAGGAAAGAGAAAAACAGAATAGCAGCTTCCAGGGCATGTGAGTAACCTCCGAATCCGTCTCCGGCCACTATATGCCTGGTGGTGGCTACAATCATCGTGATCAGCAGTAAAGCGCAGGTTGGCCGGAAGAATAAGCCGAGGGCAAGCAGAATGCCACCAACAGTTTCAGCAAAGCCAGCCATAAATCCCCAGAATACAGGTGCAAAGCCAATTCCCAGCAATTGCATGTTTTCTCCGAGCATAGCCCAACGCTCCGGACCGCCTTCCAGCTTTGGCCAGCCATGTAGTACAAACATAACTCCAATACCTAATCGAAGCAGGAGAAGCCCCATGTTTCGGAGCCTGTATAGGTTGCGTAATATACTCATGAAAGCAATTATAAGTATTTGTGCTTAAGATTACAAAAGGACGGGCAATAAATAGTGTTAATTTAATATACCAATAGCCTTTGTACCAAAGTATTGGCCGGAATATCGGCTGGAGCTAAATCACCACTCCTGTTTAAATCAACCTGAGATTTGTTTAATACAAAGGAAAGTCCTGCCTGTTCCGAAACAGCTACTAAATTCCCTTCGGCCTGACTTATTGTACTAATAGGATAATTTGCCTGCACCTCACTGAATTTTGAGCCAACTCCGATGCCTTTTGTCGTTTTATAATCCTGGCTCTGAATGTTGATGCGCCAGATGCGGCAGTCGGTATCGCACTGCTGCTCTACAAGCAGGCCATTGGCATCTTGTTCCGGGCGAAGTACAAAAGCAGTGTATTGCTGCCCCTCTTGTTGCAGCGTTGTATCTGTGAAAGTAATTTGAGAAGAAAGTTGTGGCCGCAGGTCTGCAACCGGCATTCCTATTCTGATAGGACCTACCTTCCCTTTTCCAATTATAAAAAAAGAGGCATCTGGTGTTAAACCCCTGTCACCTGCTGGCAGAGTAGGCGTAGTTGTACTTTCAGCTTCTGTTGTTTCGTCAGCATTGTTGTTCTGATCTGCAAGGCAGGCTGCCATACCTACACCTAAAAGAACTGCGTAAATAATGCCCTTCATCATCTGTCACGATCCTCCTCCCGGTTATTTTTATTTATATAAACTTTGAGTTAGAGGTACAGGTTGTTGTATCTTCGTGTGAAATCTTATTTAACTTGATTGGTTATAAAAAAAATTAAAATAATATAAAATGTCCAAACCTTTAATCTTAGTCTCAAACGATGATGGCATCACTTCGCCAGGCATACGCACCCTGGTGGAAATAGCAAAAACGATAGGGGATGTGGTGGTCGTGGCCCCTGATAGTCCTCAATCGGGTATGGGACATGCCATTACCATTGGGAACACATTACGTTTAGATAAATCTATTGCTTTCGATGATCTGGGAATAGAGGCTTACGAATGTTCCGGTACACCTGCTGACTGTGTAAAGCTGGCAAAGCATCATGTGCTGAAAGACCGCAAGCCTGATTTGGTTGTAAGTGGCATCAACCATGGCTCTAACTCCAGCATCAGTGTCTTGTATTCCGGCACTATGTCGGCAGCCATTGAGGCAGCTATAGAGAGCCTGCCTGCTATTGGCTTCTCGCTCTGCGACTATGGCCACGAGGCAGATTTTTCACACACCAGAGAATATGTTGAGAAAATTATTCGGCAGGCTCTGGAGCATAAAATACCTGAAAACACAGCCCTGAATGTGAACTTCCCTAAGAAAAGCACAGAACCGATAAAAGGTGTCAAAGTATGCCGGCAGGCACATGCCAAGTGGCAGGAAGAATTCGATGAACGCCTGGACCCAAATAACCGCCGCTATTTCTGGATGACAGGCAGCTTTGTAAATTTTGATAAAGGCGAAGATACCGATGAATGGGCACTGGTGAATAACTATGTATCGGTAGTACCTTGTCAGTTCGACCTGACAGCCCACTACGCCATTGCACGGCTGAATAACGAGTGGAGTTTATAATCAAGATACTGTAAGTTACCCCACCTGTTTTTCTGAAGAAACAAAAGATATGGGTGGGGTAACTGGTAAACCTTCTAATCTAAAGCGAACCGTACAGGTAAGGTATACCTTACAGGGACAGTAATACCGTTTTGCCCGCCGGGTTGCCACATGTTAGCCATCAACTCGGTTACCCGAACCGCTTCTTCGGCAGTTCCATAGCCTAGGTCTTTTACAATGGTAATATCCGTTAGGCTACCATCCTCATGTACAGTAAAAAAAAACAACCATCCCTTCTACTTTAGCTGCTCTTGCAGCGCTTGGATATTGGATATTAGAAGCAAGAAAATCGATCATGGCTTTTTCACCTCCGTTATATTGAGGCATTTGCTCCGCATACTCATAAACTTTTGAAGTAGAAGGTGTTTGGGTGATTACATCCATTGTGTCGGAGGGTGCTTTAAAAGTTGTCTTTTTATCTGCTTCAGAAGTCATTCTGGTGCTCTCATTTTCTTTTGTGCAGGAGAAAGCCAGCGGAACAAACATGGCTAAAGCAAGAAACTTAGTTATGTGTTTCAATACAAGTTTCATATTTATCTATTTAAAGTTATAAATAAAATATAGCCAATACGAGTCCTGTCTCAGCTTTTGAGCTGAATTAAAAACAGGTGTAGTAGGAGTAAAGGATTTTTTATTTTATGGTAAATCGGACCGGCAGGGTATACCTTACGGGTAAGGCTATACCGTTTTGTCTGCCGGCTTGCCATTTGCCTTGCATTAACTTGGTTACACGTACAGCTTCTTCGGCCGTGCCATTGCCCAAGTCTCTTATAATGTTAATATCGGTGAGCATTCCGTCCTTCTGTACAACAAAGGATAGGACTACTATTCCCTCAGTTTTAGCTTCTATGGCAGCTTTGGGATATTTAATGTTTTCTCCCAAAAATTGTAGCATTGCTTTTTCGCCACCATGGAAAAAGGGCATTTGTTCTACATACTCATAAACTTTTGAGGTATCAAGCGTTTCATCTGCTTTCTCTTGAGGTGATGAGGCTTCTACGTTCTTAGCACTTGGTGTTATATTGTTTCCGGTGCCAGGCTTTCGTTTCTCTTCAACTATAGCAGGCGGAACAAACTTCACTTTTGAATCTTCAGAAACAAATTTGGCAGGTTCTGTGGTAGTCGCAATGTTTACTTCCTGCTCAGGAGCAGCTTCTTGAGGTAATGCAGATAAACCGGCAGCAATATCGGCAGATACCCCCTGTGAAGAGAACAACAGTGAGAGCAGCAGCAATGGGAGCATAGCCAAAGGGCGGAGCAGGTTCGTTCTTTTGCCATATCGCTGCAACATTTGCATACGCTTGAATACCTGCGGTTCCTTAAAATAGCTTCCTACAGGTATACCTGTCTTATAAAGTACCTCTTTCGCCAGTAAGGCACTGTATTGCTGAGGTTGGTGCTGTGCCAGCACCTCTGCATCGGCCTGATATTCGTGCACATCACGTAGCTCGTTCTTCAGAAGCCATACCATTGGGTTAAACCATAAGAGTGCAGAAAGTATTTCATAATAAAGAATATCCCAGGTATGGTGGAGCTTCGCATGTGCCATTTCATGTACCAGTACCTGCTTTTTCTCCTGAGCTGTTAAATAAGATTGCTCACCTACAAAAATGTAGTGCAGAAATGTGAAAGTAGGGTGGCTGCTATCAGTCTGCAGAAGTACGGTATCAGGAGCTTCGGATGGTAAAGCAGTACTTTGAATGACCAGTTTTCTGATGCGCATTAGCTGCGACACCAGTTTGCCAAGCAGAACAATTGTTCCGATACAATAAGTAAAGAGTACCGCACTCGGAAAGGTTATATAAGATTTCATAGCCGCCGTGGCAGTCTCATTTTGGTAAGCCGTAATTTCAACTTCCCGCAGCTGAAATGCCTGTAAGCTTTCGGCAATAAATATATCGTGTGAGAGTAGCGGTGGCCACTGCAACAAGGGTAGAACCATAGCAATAGCAGGAGCTATAAGCAGGTATAGCCTGTTTAGTCTTATACCAGGCTGGCTCCGGAGCATGACATAGTAAAACAGGTACAGTGCCAGCATGCAAAGCCCCGATTTGATAAGGTAGTTAACGATCTGTACCATCCGTCTGGTCCTCCTCTTCGTTAAGGTCGTCTTTCACATGTCGTATCAGTTTATCCAGCTCCTGCACATTCAGGTTGTTGTCTTTGGCGAAGAATGAAACAAGCCTTTCGAAGGAACCTCCAAAGTAGCCACTCATAAAGGTTTTCAGGAAAAAGCTTTTGTACTTGTCCTGGGGCACGAGTGGGTAATACTCGTGGGCTTTGCCAAAGGCAGTATAGCCAACAAAGCCTTTCTTTTCCAGGATCCGAACAATCGTAGACACCGTGTTGTAGGCAGGTTTCGGTGCCGGCATCTGTTCTATGATGTCCTTTACAAATCCCTTTCCCAGTTTCCAAAGGATTTGCATGATTTCTTCCTCAGCTCGGGTTAGCTCTTTCATACAATAGATGTTTTCTCTGTTGAGTAAATATATAACTATCTACTTAGTTTAAAAACTAAAAGTTTAGTTATTGTTAAAAAAAATGATCGATAGTGAACGAGGTATAGCAAATTGCATCGCGCTTATGCCATGTGCAGTATACAATGATCTAATGGTTATATATAAAAAAGCCAATTTATTAGGCAGGTATGCTGAAGTAATGTATAAATAACCTTATTGAAAAAAATCAAAAGTAAATTAGATTGTTCTTTTTTTAAGATATCCACGAAATACTACTTGTGTAACTATTTATTTGAATAAATATTAGGAATAATTTAAATAACCTATCTGTTTAATGAATTTGTTTGAAAAGTATCTTTTTCATAATATTGTAATTCTTTAAACTTGTATATACAATTTTTATAGGCTAATTCCAAAGTTATATTTTCGGATGTTAGCTTATTTGTGTTGTTTATCTTTGTTTTATTCAAATATATTTATTTATTAATCATAGATTTTACAGGATTGAATTCATGCCTGATAAGTCTGAGAAATCCGGATGCTGGGGCGGATTTCTTTGTGTATGCCAGCAAAATCTAACATCTAACAATTAACTCACTAATCATGAAAAAAAGCATACTCTTAAGCTTTGCTCTGGTGCTTTGCCTGTTACAGCAGGTAGTGGCGCAGAGTAAAACTGTCTCAGGTAGAGTAACAGACCAGGATACGGGGCAGGGACTGCCAGGTGTGTCTGTTTCAGTTAAAGGAACTAGCACAGGTACTAATACTGGTGCGGATGGCAGTTATTCTATTGCAGTGCCTTCTGATAATACTACGTTGGTGTACCGGTTTATAGGAATGACAACACAGGAGATTGTAGTTGGGGCTCGAAGCACTGTAAATGTTACTCTTTCTACGGATAGTAGACAATTGGCTGAACTTGTAGTTACTGGTTATCAGACACAGAATAGCAGGGAAATATCCGGCTCGGTAGCATCTGTATCCGGTGAGGAAGTAGCCTTAAACCCTATAGGTTCTTTTGATCAGGCTCTACAAGGAAGAGCTCCCGGTATCTTGATACAGGCAAACTCCGGTCAGCCTGGTGCAGCTGCCAACGTGCTCATACGTGGCAGAGGATCTTTATTTGGAGGAAATCAGCCTTTATACATTCTGGATGGTGTTGAAATTACAGCTGCTGATTTCGCTACTTTAAACCCTGCTGACTTCGAATCTTTTAGTGTGCTGAAAGATGCCATGTCTACTTCTATTTATGGTTCCAGAGGTGCTAACGGTGTTATTGTTATAACAACACGCAGAGGTAGAGCTGGTAAAACACAGCTGGACTATAACGTACAGTATGGCTTTTCCACTATGCCTGAAAACAAGCTGAAACTTATGAACAGTTCTCAGAAGCTAGATTATGAACTGGCAAATGGCAATCCTTATGAATGGGATGATGATGATCTGGCCAGGTTAAGAGCTGTGAATACAAACTGGGAAGATGTTTTCTTCCGGACTGGTGTTACAAAAAACCACACCTTAAGCGCCTCAGGAGGTAGTGAAAACACGACTTATTTCTTATCTGGTTCTATATTCGATCAATCTGGTACAGTACAGACTACCGGCTTGGAGCGTTATACTGGCAGGGCAAATATCGAGAACAAAACAGGTGCATTTACTTTTGGTTTAAACTCAACCTTTGGTTACTCGGAGTTTACTAACACAAGTGAGGCAAACACAGGTATTGCCACTCCACTGAATGCTATTCGCTGGACGAACCCATACGAAACACCTTATGATGAGAATGGGAATTATACACAGATGACTTCCGGCCAGCCGAATGCATTGCAGCAGTTACTGGAAAACACAAACCTTAGGCAACAATTAAAAGGAGTAGCTAATTTTTATGTCAAATACGACATTAAAGCTGTACCCGGACTTTCTGTTAGAACAAATTGGGGAGGGGATTATACCTCTAATGAAAACACAAACTACATCGATCCAACTACACCATCCGGTGCTTCCTCAACAGGTGGAAGAGGAAGCCTTACCAGGTCTTATAACAGGCGGTTCCGTGTAACAGGTACTACTTCTGCAACTTATGCTACAGAATTTGGCTCTGATCATACTTTAAGTGTTTCATTGTTCAATGAAGTTGTAACCAGCAAGTACAGGAACTTGGGCTTTACAGGGTATGGCCTGGGTGGTGCCTTCGAAAACGAATCTGGTATTACGCCTGGTACTGCTACCAATGGCTTTATTCCTGCTGTCGCCGGCGGTGGCGAAGAATCGGCTTTACTATCTTATTTTGTAACGGCAAACTATGGTTTTAAAGAAAGATATTTTGTCAGTGTTACCGGGCGCCGTGATGGTTCTTCCAGATTTGGAGCAAATAACAGATGGGCAAACTTTGGTTCTGTTGGTGCCAGCTGGATCGTGTCTGATGAAGCTTTTATGCAGAATCTGTCTGATATCTTTAATGAGCTGAAGCTTAAAATCAGCTATGGATCTTCTGGTAATCAAGGTGATATAGCCCCATTCCAGCCGAGGGAATTATATTCAAGAGCGGTATACAATGGCGTTAGCGGTTTAGTACAGAACCAACTAAGCAACCCAGACCTGAGATGGGAGAGAAGAACTACTTTTAATACGGGTTTTGAATTGTCTACCTTAAATGGCCGTTTGCGCTCAACGCTTGAGTATTACGACTCCCGTACTACGGATTTGTTCCTGAACCGTCAGCTTTCGAGAACCTCTGGTTACAGATCGCTTCTGTACAATGTGGGCGAGCTGCAAAACAAAGGTGTTGAGCTTTATCTGAACGGTGATGTTATCAGCACCCCTGATTTCACCTGGAGCCTGAATGCTAACCTGACCTACAACAGAAACAGAGTTACTGAGCTAATCGGTGAAGGAGATAATGATGTTATTTCTGGTAATTATATTCAGCGCGAAGGCGAAAGCATGAATAGCCTGTACATGGTACGCTATGCAGGTGTTAATCCTGATAACGGTAATGCACAGTATTTAACTGCGGAAGGTGAAATTACAGAAGTGTATAATGCTGCTGATCGCGTTATTGTCGGTACAACAGAAGTACCATTTTTTGGGGGCTTCGGTACTACGCTTCGTTTTAAAGGAATAGAACTTAGTGCTTTGTTCTCGTTCGTTCAAGGTAACAAGATCTTTAACAATGACCGCATGAATGTAGAGGACCCATCTTACTTGTGGGATAACCTGTCTGCTGCGCTTTTAAATGAGTGGAGAACTCCAGGTCAGGTAACAGACATACCAAGAGCCACTCAGGCAATGAGAGGCGGTACTACCCGATTTGTTGAAGACGGCGACTTCCTGAGGCTGCGTAATCTGAATCTTTCATACACATTGCCAAGCAGCCTGACAAATGCTATTCACTTAAGAAGAGTCTCTGTATTTGCACAAGGACAGAACCTGCTTACCTGGTCAAAATTCCAGGGCTTCGATCCGGAAATATCTACTGCCTCTCCAACAGGTGACGATTCAAGATATCCTGGTACGCTTACCGGAGCACAGTATCCGGCTCTGCGCACAATTACTTTTGGTCTGAACGTTGGATTATAATTTAATAACTTAGAAAAAATGAAGTTTAATAAATATTTATTAGGATTAGGTTTAAGCTGTTCTCTGGTGCTTACGGCATGTGAGGATGTAATTGATCTGGAGCCTGAATTCCAGTTAGAAATAACGGATTCGTTTACTACTTTAGATGAGCATGAATACTCTCTTACCGGAACTTATGCTCGTCTGCGTGCTACAGCTTACTTTGGCACTGGCGCTCAGACAACGGGCACCTGGGCCTCTTTGCCTGATATGATGGGAGAGGACCTGGTACGTACATCAGAAGATTTATCGAACTGGGCTACACAGGTAAACTGGAATTATACAACAGATGAAAACGACCTTGAAGAAGCCTGGCTGGCAGCCTATGCTGTTGTACTTCAAGCCAACCTGACTTTGCAGAACATAGATCGCTTTGAGGCAGCTGAACCAGGACGTGTGAATCGAATTAAAGGACAGGCACTGGCTTTAAGAGCCATGGCTCATTTTGATTTGCTGCGTTTCTGGGGCGAAAGCTACGACCGTAATTCAGAAGCAAAAGGCGTGCCTTATAAAACATCTGTCGATAAGTTTGACCTGCCCGCCCGTTTAACGGTTAGGCAGACATATGATAATATTTTTGCAGACCTGGAAGACGCTGAAGAACTTTTAGGCAATGTTGACAGAGCTCTTAATAGCAGCACTAACAGAGCATATTTAGATCAGACTGCGGTAAAAGCTTTATTAGCAAGAGTAAATCTGTATGCAAAGCAATATGAAGCGGCTGAGACTTACGCAACGCAGGTAATAGAGGCAATACCACTTGCTACAAGAGATAATTTCTCCAGTGTGTGGCTGGATAATTACCCTGCTAATAGAGAAGTGATCTGGAAAGTTACATACAGTGCAGGTGAGGGCAGCCCGGCTACAGGCGTACATATCAGCAGTACAAACAGGAACAGGTTCAGGCCGTCAGTAGCTGTTATGGGACTCTATGACCAAGCAAATGATGTAAGATACACGTCTTATTTCAATACAAGATCTTTGGGAGATAACACCAGAAGAATTGTGAATAAATTTGTGGGCCGTGGTACATCTATTACAGCCTTGTCGCAGGCAGCGGGTAGAAATATGGATAACCTGGTAGATTGGAAAATTTTTAGAACCGGCGAAATGTACCTGATCCGGGCAGAGGCGAGAGCCATGCAGGGCGGTGCAAAATTATTAGCCGGGCTGTCTGATCTGAATGAGTTAAGGGCTGCCAGAATTGCTAACTACGTTCCTGCTCTTAACCTGACTCAACAGGGCTTACTTGATGCCATTGCCACTGAGCGCCGTAAGGAGTTGTTTGCAGAGGGACACAGATGGTTTGATATCAAAAGAACAACACGTTCAGTAACCAGAACAGAGTCTGATGCCACTACAACTATGTCGTTAGCTCCAGGTGCGCGTGAGTGGGCCTGGCCTGTTCCGCAGGGTGAAGTAGATGCCAATGCAAATTTAGAGCAGACAACAGGTTATAATTAATAATAGCTTTTCTTTTAAAAAGAGTCCCTGGTCAGTAAGCGGCCAGGGACTCTTTTTTCTTTCGGTTACTCACATTACCCGCTCAAGCACACTTACTGCCAGAAAGCTGCTGCCACCCCGCCTGGTTAGCTTCCAGCCTTTGCGCAAGAGCTCCCTCCTGATAAAGTTGTTTAACAGGCCATGTGCCACCAGTACGGCAATTCCTTCCTGTTTGGCCTCCTGCGCCAGTACTGCAGCAGCACTTTTAGCACGTTGTCTGGCTTGTTTAAAGTTTTCGATGCCCGTACTGTTCAGTCCCATAAACCAAAGCATGCGCGCACTGAGGGTCCAGAGGTGAAGGGGCAAACGGAGGAGAGGCAGAGAAAAAATTTTGCGTTCGAATTCACGGAAGTTATGATCAATTATCAGCGGCACCCCGCTTCCGAAAATAGCTTTTGCTGTGAGTTGTGAGCGGACTAAGGTGCTGCAATATACTTTCTTTACTCTCGTAAGCGGTAAGACCTGTTGTTGTAGTATAAAATCTTCTATTGCTGCTGTGTCATAATCAGAGAGAAATTGCTTTGCGGCAGCGGCATTAAACCAACCGTTTTTAGAAACGGCAGGGCGTGCATGGCGAATGAGGTAGATGCTATCAGGAATGTTTGAGGAAGAATGTGAATAAATGCTTGTCAATATAATGCTTTATTTGATGGTAAAAGCTATACGACATCTTGACTGAAGGAGGATACAGTAAATCCTGTAAAAACTCTGCCTTTAATCTCTTCCCACTCCGGCCGCAGTATACTATAATAAATGGTATCCCGGCGGCGGCCATCGTGCATCTGGGTGTGGCTGCGGAGAGTGCCTTCTTCTGTTGCACCAAGTTTCAGCATGGCTTTCCGGGACCGCATGTTCAGTACATCCGTTTTTAGCTCTACCCGCTCGTACTCCAGCACCTCAAAAGCATAGTGCAGCAGCAAGAATTTACAATGCTTGTTTAAGCCACTGCCTCTGTAGTCTTTTCCCAGCCAGGTCCAGCCGATCTCCAGTCGCTTATCAGCCGGAGAGATGTTGCCATAGCTGGTGCTGCCTGCCAATGCACCTGTTGCCTTATCAATAATTACAAAAGCGTATCGGCGGCATTCCACTCTGTCGCTGACGTTCTGCTCACCCCACTTCTGGAGTTCTGCTTCCGAAGAAATTTTGCCGGGCATATAGCGCCAGATCTCCTCGTCCAGTGCCATAGCTTTTAGCTGCTCCAGGTCATTTAACTGAAAGGGGCGAAGTAATACCCGCTGGTCTTCTAATTGGATTGTTTCTGTAAAGTACATGTCCTAAACATCAGGTGTGATGATGGGCTTATCAGGTGGCCTGGTTAAAACGGTACAGCCCGTTAGCCATCAATTTTAATTATTTTTTAATCCGGAGGTTCTTAAATAGCCAAAATAGCAAAATTAGGCGCTTTTATATATAGAGAATCAGCAGCATCTACAACCCTATTTGCCTGTCCTACGTTCTAGCTATCAAATTATGTAATTTAAATTCTAATATATAGAATTAAATTTTTATCAGATAATAATTTGAAGATAGACGGTAGAAGAGCTCTTATTTCGGGAGGAGGATCAGGTATAGGATACGCTATTGCAAAAAAACTGACAGCGGCAGGTGCACGGGCAGCCGTCGCCGATATTTCCTTCACCGGAGAAGAGGAGCACATTTTTGATAAACATATCTGTGATGTCTCTTCCGGACCAGCTGTAGACACCCTTTTTGCAGAAGTTCGGCAAAGTATAGGTGCTCCCGATTTATTGGTGTGTTGCGCAGGCCGGGGTATACAGGAAAAGCTAACAGAGGGCGACCCGCAAAAGTGGAGTGACGTTATTGATACTAATCTTTTGGGTGCACTTCGAATGGTTCGGGCCTTTGTGCCGGCTATGCTGGAGGCAGGAAAGGGAGATGTGGTATTTGTTTCGTCGGTGGCTGCTCACAAGCCCCATACCTACGGCGGCGTTTATGCGGCCACCAAAGCTGCGCTGGAAGTTGTAGCCGAAACACTCCGGCTGGAGGTATTGCCCTCCGTTCGTGTAACCGTGGTGGCACCGGGAGTAACCGATACTAATTTCTTTAAGAATACAATTTCAGGATTCCAGACGGCTGAGTCGATTGGTTATGGTGCTGTTTCACCCGATGAGGTGGCAGATGCTGTACTTTTTGCCCTGAGCCAGCCGCAGGGAGTTTCGCTTAATCATATAACGATCAGACCTACAGGTCAGCCATTTTAAATTGTAATTCACACACGTAGACAAACTATGATAAAGAAGATTCTGATAACAGGTGGTGCAGGTTTTATTGGTTCTCACTTAGCCGACGAGCTTTTAAGCCAGGGTTATGAAGTAAGAGCTTTAGACAATCTTTCGGAACAGGTGCATGGGAAAGACTGCACGAGGCCGGAGTACCTGCACGATGAGGTAGAGCTGATGGTGGGGGACGTACGAAACCCGGATGATGTGGCAAAGGCACTGGAGGGCGTTGATGCTGTATTCCATTTTGCAGCCATGGTGGGAGTAGGCCAGAGTATGTATGAGATTAAAGAGTATACCGATGTAAATAACATGGGTACAGCGGTACTGCTGGAGGCACTCATCAAGCATCCGGTGAAAAAGCTGGTTGTAGCCAGCAGCATGAGCATCTACGGCGAAGGCCTGTATAAGAACGAAGCCGGCGAACTGGTAACAGCCAGCGAGCGTGGCCTGGAGCAACTCAAAGCAGCCGACTGGGAACTATACGATGCACAGGGAGGCAAGCTACAGCCTGTCGCCACATCAGAATCAAAAGCACCTTGTCTGTCGTCGGTGTATGCGCTTTCTAAATACGACCAGGAGCGCCTTTGCCTGATGGTGGGCCGTGCCTATAATATTCCGACCGTAGCCATGCGCTTCTTTAATGTGTATGGCACACGCCAGGCACTGTCTAACCCTTATACAGGGGTGCTGGCTATTTTTGCATCGCGCCTGCTCAACAATAACTCGCCTATGATTTTTGAAGACGGTTACCAGCAGCGTGACTTTGTGCATGTGCGCGATGTGGCTTTAGCCTGCCGGTTAGCGATGGAGAAAGACGAAGCCAACGGCAACGTTTTTAACGTAGGCAGCGGCAACAACTATACTATCCGTGAGATTGCCGAACGATTGGCAAACGTGATGGACAAACAGCATCTGGCACCGGAAGTAACAGGTAAATACAGAGTAGGTGATATCCGCCATTGCTATGCCGATGTCTCTCTTGCCAAAGAGGTGCTCGGATTTTACCCGCAGGTAGAATTTAACAGCGGACTCGAAGAACTGGCTGCGTGGCTGGAGGGGCAGATTGCATACGACCGTGTGAACGAGGCAAGCGCAGAATTAGCTGCACGAGGCCTGACGGTATAAGCGTTTAATTTTCTCCAACAACCAAATTAGCACTTCAAAGAGAATGGATAATATAATTGAAAATAAAAGAGTAGTTCCCACACTAGGCGTTGTAGAATGGTTTCGGCCAGGTGAGCATGAGCGCGTATTGCAGGTGCTCAACGACCTGAAAGAGCTGGGCGTAACACATCTGCGCACAGGTGTCTCCTGGGCCGACTATTACACTGAAAACGGCAAGGACTGGTACAACTGGCTTGTGCCTACTATTGCCAAAGAAGTTACACTGTTGCCTTGCTTCCTGTACACACCGCCTTCGATAGGTGAAAAGCCCAGAACATCTTCCCCGCCCAAAAATAAAAAGGCTTATGCTGATTTCCTGGATGTGTTTATAACAGACCATGGGCAGCACTTTGAGTGGGTAGAGCTGTGGAACGAGCCAAACAACAAGGTAGAGTACGACTTTACCATGGACTATGGTTGGAACAAGTTTGCCGAAATGGTAGGCGGAGCAGCATACTGGTGTAAGCAACGTGGCAAGAAAACATTGTTGGGTGGCATGAGCCCAATCGACCCGAACTGGCTGCACATGATGTTTGAGCGTGGCGTTATGCAGTATATCGATGCCGTAGGTATACACGGTTTCCCGGAAGTGTTCGACCAGCAATGGGACGGATGGGAAGCCAATGTGCAGGCGGTACGTGAGGTGCTGAATACCTTCGGCTCTAAGGCAGAGCTTTGGATAACCGAGGCTGGTTTTTCTACCTGGCAATATGATGAGTACAAGCAGTTGCAGGAGTTTCAGCTGGCTTTACAGGCCGATGTAGATCGTGTATACTGGTATGCCGTGCGTAACCTGGATGAGAAAGAACCTACGGTATCAGGCTTTCACCTGGATGAACGGGAATATCATTTCGGATTAAAACATTTTGACGGTACACCAAAGCTGCTGTACAGGCTGATAGCCAAGTATGGCGTGGAAGGGCTACATGATTTAAACCACATTGAACGCACTTTAGGTGCTGATGCGGTAGAGCCTTATACATTAATTACAGGCGGATCCGGCTTTGTGGGTACTAACCTGGCCAAACGCCTGCTCGAAGAGGGCAAGCGGGTGCTGGTGTTCGATAACCTTTCCCGTGACGGTGTGGAGCGAAACCTGCAATGGTTGCAGGAAACCTATGGCGACAAGCTGGAGGTGTACGTGGGCGATATCCGCGACATCCATACGGTACGAAAAGTGATGAAACACGCAGAAGCTGTTTTCCATTTCGCGGCGCAGGTTGCTGTCACCACTTCTTTGGATCTGCCAATTCCCGACTTCGAAATTAATGCGAGAGGCATTATCAACGTGCTGGAAGCCATACGCGAACGCGATAATCCGCCACCGCTGGTATTTACCTCAACCAACAAAGTATACGGTGGATTAGAAGACCTTACCTTTATTTCCAACGGTTCCCGCTATTATCCTGCTGATAATACCATCAAAGAAAATGGCATAAGCGAGGCCCGTCCGCTCGACTTTCACAGTCCGTATGGCTGCTCAAAAGGTGCAGCTGATCAGTATGTGGTAGACTATGCCCGTACCTATAACTTGCCGGCTGTTGTGTTCCGCATGAGCTGCATCTATGGCCCGCACCAGTACGGCAACGAAGACCAGGGATGGGTGGCGCATTTTGCTATCAGAGCTATCGAGAACCAGCCGGTAAATATTTACGGCGATGGCAAGCAGGTACGTGATATCCTGTTTGTGGAGGACCTGGTAGACGCTTTTCTGCTGGCCCAGGAGCACATGCCACACATCTCAGGGCAGGCCTTTAACATTGGCGGCGGACCGACAAACACGGTAAGTCTGCTGGAACTCCTGAAAACCATTGGCAAGTACAGAGGTAAGGAAATTCCCTTGTCGTTCGGCGACTGGCGACCAGGCGATCAGCATTACTATGTGTCTGATATCCGTAAGTTCCAGCAGGCCACAGGCTGGTATCCGAAGCATAATGTGCAGCAGGGCGTAGCCAAGCTATACCAGTGGCTGTGCGAGAACCGCGGGCTGGAAGTTCCGTTTACACTCCATTCTGAAATTGAATTCGAAGAACCTGTTAAAAAAGTAGCAGTAGCCTAATGCAAGAAACGCTTCTATCTCAAAAAAAATCAGCAGCTAACACCCTGGCTGTTGATATCATGCAAGCAGCTGTTATTACAGCACCCAAAACAATTGAAGTACAAGAAGTAAAGCTGCCTGAGCCTCAGGCGGGGCAGGTGCGCCTGAAACTGGAAGGCTGCGGCCTTTGCGCCTCCAGCATTCCGGTGTGGGAAGGCCGTGAGTGGTTTTCTTATCCTGTAGAAGCAGGTAATCCCGGCCACGAAGGCTGGGGTATAGTAGATGCCGTGGGCGAGGGAGTAGACAATGTAGCGGTAGGCGACCGTGTGGCTGCCCTGTCGTACAAATCTTATGCGGCGTACGATCTGGCAGATGCCGATAAAGTGGTAAAGCTGCCTGCTGCCCTGGCTGGCAAACCTTTTCCGGGCGAGCCTCTGGGCTGCGCCATGAACATCTTTAAGCGTAGCGATATTGCAGCAGGACAAACAGTAGCCATTTTAGGCATCGGTTTTCTGGGAGCTTTGCTGGTACAACTAGCCAAGCACGCAGGAGCCAGGGTAATTGCTATTTCGAAGCGCGAATTCTCTTTAGAGATGGCAAAGGAGTGCGGTGCTGATGAGCTTATCCTGATGGATGATCACTATAAAATAATTCAGAAAGTGAGTGAGCTTACCAACGGAACATTCTGCGATCGCGTAGTAGAGTGCACTGGTAAAGAATGGCCGCTGAACCTGTCTGGTGAGCTAACCAGAGAGCGTGGTAAGTTAATTATTGCAGGTTTCCACCAGGACGGCATGCGGCAGGTAAATATCCAGCTCTGGAACTGGCGCGGATTAGATGTAATCAACGCACACGAGCGTGACCCGCAGGAGTATATCAAAGGTATACAAGCAGCCGTAGAGGCGGTAGAAAATGGTGTACTGAAGCCAGAACCACTCTATACACACAGCTTTACTTTAGAAGAAATCAACGAAGCTTTTAACAGCTTAACAAGCCGAACCGACGGTTTTGTAAAAGCCCTTATCACCTTTTAGCCATGGAAGAAACAGTACTCGACAAACAAAACATAGCCGAAGAAATCACTCTGAAACCAGCAGGCAGAAAGCCTAAGTTAGGCTTCTTGGGTGTTGGCTGGATTGGCCGCAACCGCATGGAAGTTATTTCTAACAGTGGAGCAGGAGAAGTGGTGTGTATTTCTGATGTTACTTCACACAATCTGGAAGAAGCCATTAAATCGGTGCCAACCGCTAAAACAGCTGGCTCTTTAGAGAGTATACTGGAGCAGGATGAGATCGAGGGAGTAGTTATTGCGACACCAAGTGCTTTCCATGCCGAACAAACAAGGCTTTCGCTGGAAGCAGGAAAATCTGTTTTCTGCCAAAAGCCGCTTGGCCGGAACGTAGAAGAAACAAGGCGTGTGGTGGAGACGGCGCGTCAGCAAAACAAACTACTGTATGTGGATTTGTCGTACCGCCATACCAATGCGATGCAGGAGGTATATAAAGTGGTGCAGAGCGGTGAGCTGGGCCATATTTACGCTGTAGAACTGGTATTCCATAATGCTTATGGGCCTGATAAAGCCTGGTTTTACGAGCCAAAGCTTTCGGGCGGGGGCTGTGTAATAGACCTGGGCGTGCACCTGGTAGACCTGGCGCTGTGGAGCCTGAATTTTCCGGGTGTGAAAGATGTGAAAAGCTTTTTGTTTGCCAAAGGAAAACCAATTTCTATGGCAGAAGGCAAGGTAGAAGATTATGCTACGGCCAGTATTGCACTCGAAACAGGTACTCACATGCAGTTAAGTTGCTCCTGGAATCTGCCTGCCGGTCAGGAAGCCATTATCAGTGCCACATTTTATGGAACAGAGGGCGGTGTCGCTCTGAAAAATATAAACGGTTCATTTTACGATTTTGTAGCTGAGCGCTATTATGGCACTAAAACCGAACGCCTTAGCTCACCGCCAGACGACTGGTCGGGCAGAGCAGGTGTGGTTTGGGCCGAGCGACTTGTCAGCGGCGAAGGATTCAGCGAGGAGGCAGAAGAATTTGTGAAAGTAGCAGAAGTTCTGGATAAAATTTACGGGAGGTAGTTCGATTTGAGAATTTGAGGATGTAGAGATGAGCAGATGGAATGTACAACATCTGATACTTCCCGAATCTGAAAATTGGATCGAATGTACCTTAATAGGAAAGAAAAATGGAAGCACATCATCCAACTAAAATTTTAATGACAGCAGATACCGTAGGTGGTGTCTGGACATACGCGATAGAACTGATAAGAGCCCTGGCACCTTATGGTACTCAGGTTGCTTTGGCAACAATGGGTGGGCGTATGAGTGTATCGCAGCGTAAGGAGGCGGAAAGCTTACCAAACCTGAAAGTATACGAAAGCGACTATAAACTGGAGTGGATGGATACTCCTTGGGAAGACGTAGACAAAGCAGGCGAATGGTTGCTGCAACTGAGCGACGAGGTGCAGCCCGACCTGGTTCACCTGAACGGGATGGCCCATGGAAACCTGGATTGGGGAAAACCGGTGCTGGTGGTGGTGCACTCTTGTGTCATGTCGTGGTGGCGCGCCGTAAAAGACGAAGAAGCCCCAAAAGAATGGAATACTTATAGAGAAATGGTAACCAAAGGATTGCAGGCAGCTGATGTAGTGGTAGCCCCTACACAAGCTATGCTGCACCAGGCTGAAGAACTGTATGGTCCGTTTAAGCAAAGCGCTGTGGTATATAACGGCCGCGGGCAGCACCTGTTCCAGTTCGGTAAAAAAGAACCGTTTATTTTCAGCATGGGCCGGGTGTGGGACGAAGCAAAAAACATTTCCCTGCTGGCACACATCGCCTCTGATCTGCAGTGGCCAGTATACATTGCCGGCGAAGACAGGCATCCGGCTACTGGTAAAGCGGTTGATCTGGAGAATGTACATTTCCTGGGGCAGCTCTCTTCTGCAGAAGTGTCTGATTGGTTAGCCCGAGCCTCTGTTTATGTGCTACCTGCAAAATATGAGCCTTTCGGCTTAACTATTCTGGAGGCAGCTATGTCGGGTTGTGCACTGGTAGTAGGTAAAACAGACAGCCTGGTAGAGATATGGGGGAATGCCGCCAGGTTTGTAAATCCGAACAATGCCGACGAACTGCGCGACACAATCAACAACCTGATCGAAGATGAGTTCGGACGTAACATCATGGCTTGCCGCTCGGTGAAACGTTCTCATAACTATACTTCCGACACCATGGCCGAAGACTACCTGCAACTCTACGCCCAACAGTTAAAAGCAACAGAGACAGCGAAGGCTTCGGTGAATTAAGAATTAAGAATTAGAATAAATGTGTAAAGGTTGCTCTGATCTAATTTAACTACAACAATTTTAGTAAACCTCATTTGCACAAGTAGCAAGTATAAAGGCAGCTAATTATTGTAGTACAGTGTGCTGGTGCGAGCTTGTAGCTCGTACCACAGATAATTATAGGAGCTTCTTCCTGCAGAGAATAAGATTCAAGCTACAAGCTCACACCAGCAGTGGAAGTTAAGTCTTAGCCCTAGCTATCGAACTGATCCCAGTCCTTGGGTTGAGCGCCTGGGGGTAGGGGCCCTCGATAAAGAATTGTAGCGGTGCCACGGTAGTGGCAGCCCGAAGGGCAGCTTTCAATTCTGCCGCGCGATGCCCAAGGACGAGGCCTCGCGGCCTTGAGCGCTCGGAGAGTAGCTATAAAACAAAGGGTGCTTAAGACTGAGGAATAATAGTGGCAAAGAACAAAAAGCTTTATAAAAATTAGAACCTGATGCCCCAGACACTCGAAGGAGCTGCGCACGCTGCGAGGTCTCTGAAATAAAAGCCATCAACACAGACACTCACAGGTCATGAAGACACTGTGAGGACATTTGATCAACAAACTTACGCTCACTCAAATCAAAAATATGAACATCATCCTTTTCTACCACTCTATCTTATCTGACTGGAACCACGGAAACGCCCACTTTCTACGTGGTGTAGTGCACGAACTAAAAGTGCGGGGGCACCAGGTAAAAGTATACGAACCGAAAAACAGCTGGAGCCTACAAAACCTGATCGAGGGCTATGGCGAAGAGAAACTGGAGGAACTGCAACTCTATTATCCTGGTATCAGCACAAACTTCTATGCGTTAGAAACCCTGGATCTGGATGAGGTGCTACAGGATGCTGACCTGGTACTGGTGCATGAGTGGAATGAACATGCATTAGTGAAACGCATCGGAGAACATCGGGCAAAGCATCACTACAAGCTTCTCTTCCACGATACCCACCACCGCGCGGTAACAGAGCGGGAGAGTATGGCTAACTACGACCTGACCTACTACGATGGCGTACTGGCCTTTGGCAATATTATCCGCGATCTGTACCTGAAAGAAGGCTGGACTACCCGGGCCTGGACCTGGCACGAAGCAGCAGATACAACTGTTTTTTATCCGCATAAAAAGCCAGCACAGTACGAAGGAGATTTGATCTGGATCGGCAACTGGGGCGACGAAGAGCGAACTGCTGAACTACACGAGTTTCTGATTAATCCTGTAAAAGATCTGGGGTTGAAGGCGAAAATTTATGGTGTGCGTTACCCGGAGCATGCCCTCAAAGCATTGGCAGAGGCTGGTATTGAGTATGGCGGCTGGTTACCCAACTATAAAGCGGCTGAAGAGTTTGCCAAATATAAAGTAACAGTGCATGTGCCGCGCAGACCATACGTAGAAGCGCTACCGGGTATCCCAACTATCCGTCCATTCGAAGCGATGGCTTGTGGCATTCCGCTTATTTCTTCTCCCTGGGATGATGCCGAAAATCTTTTCACACCAGGCCAGGACTTCCTGGTAGCCCGAACAGGTGAAGAAATGAAGCAGCACCTGCAGATGGTTATCTCTAACGAAACGAAAGCCAGCGAAGTGGCAAAGCATGGACTAATGACAATCCTGAGCCGACATACCTGCTTTCATAGGGTAAATGAACTCGAAAGTATTTATAAAGAATTAGTAGAATCCACCCAAACTCATACTACTCCTAAAGAGCAACTGCTGCATGAAGAATAGAAAACTAAACATCGCATTCTTTGGCTCCAGCCTGGTTTCGGCCTATTGGAACGGAGCCGCTACCTACTATAGAGGTATTATTCGTGCCTTACATGAAAGAGGCCATCAGGTTACCTTTTACGAGCCCGATGCCTACGAACGCCAGCAGAACCGCGATATACCTGATCCCGACTGGGCAAAAGTTGTGGTATACGATGCAACCGAAGAAGCTGTGTATAAATGCCTGCAACAAGCTGCCGAAGCCGACATGGTGGTAAAAGCCAGTGGCGTAGGGGTGTTTGATGAGCTGCTGGAACGCGAAGTGCTGAACTTAAAAACAGATGATCGCCTGGTGGTTTTCTGGGACGTAGACGCACCTGCTACCCTGGATCGGGTACACAATAACCTCACAGACCCGTTCCTGACGCTGATCAGTCAGTACGACATGATCTTAACCTATGGTGGCGGAGATCCTGTGGTAAAAGCATATGAGGCACTGGGAGCCCAAAAGTGTGTTCCGATTTATAATGCCTTAGATACGGCTACTCATTTTCCTGTAGCGCCTGAGGCTCGCTTTACCTGTGATCTGGCTTTTCTGGGGAACCGCTTGCCAGACAGAGAGGCACGCGTAGAAGAATTCTTTTTAAAGCCTGCCGCTGCAACCCCAGACAAGAAGTACATTATCGGGGGTAGTGGCTGGGGCGATAAGCCGATGAGTGAGAACGTAACATACATCGGCCATGTGTATACCAACGACCACAATGCCTTTAACTGTACTCCGAAAGCTGTATTGAACATCAGCCGTGAAAGTATGGCGCGCTATGGGTTTTCGCCTGCCACACGTGTATTCGAAGCAGCAGGGGCAGGAGCCTGCATTATTACAGATTACTGGGAGGGCATTGATTTCTTTTTTACGCCTGGCGAAGAGATACTGGTCGCACAGGATGGCAATGATGTCGCCTCTATACTTTCCGATCTTACGGCCAGGCAGGCAAAAGCCATTGGTGAGGCAGCTTATCGGAAAGTGCTTGCCGCCCATACCTATAACCACAGAGCAGAGCAGTTAGAGCAACTGCTGTATGCAAAAGTAAAACAACAAGACGTCGCACTGGCATGAACATAGTTATACTTGGCTTATCCATTACATCTTCCTGGGGCAACGGCCACGCCACTACTTTTCGTGGTTTGGTGCGAGAATTACACAACAGAGGGCATCATGTACTTTTTCTGGAGCGCGATGTGCCCTGGTACGCCAACAGCCGTGACTTACCTAATCCTGAATACTGCCAGACAGAACTTTATGCTTCTCTGGACGACCTGCAGCAACGCTTTGCCGAGCAGGTGCGCGAAGCCGATCTGGTAATCGTGGGTTCCTATGTGCCACAGGGTGTGCAGGTAGGGGAGTGGGTGATGAAAACAGCCGAAGGCATTAAAGCATTTTACGATATCGATACACCAGTTACGCTGGCAAAGCTTGAGCGTGAAGATTACGAATACCTGCACCCCAGCCTCATTCCGCAATACGATATGTACCTATCGTTTACAGGTGGATTAACACTGGATTTACTGGAGCAGAAATACGGTAATATGATGGCTCGTCCGCTTTACTGTTCTTTCGATCCGACGCTGTACTACCCCGAAGTACAGGAACTGAAGTGGGATTTGGGTTATTTAGGTACTTATTCCGATGATCGCCAGCCACCGCTGGAAAAGCTGATGCTGGATGCCGCGCGCCAATGGCCGGAGGGTAAATTTGTCGTAGCGGGTCCGCAGTACCCTGCCACCGTGCAATGGCCTGCCAACACGCAACACATCCATCACCTGCCACCAGCCGAGCACCGCGCTTTCTACAACAGCCAGCGCTTTACACAGAATATCACCCGGGCCGATATGATTAAAGCAGGCTATTCACCAAGTGTGCGCCTGTTCGAAGCAGCTGCCTGTGGAGTGCCTATCATCTCTGATTATTGGGATGGCTTAGACAGCTTCTTTGAGTTTGATTCTGAGATTCTGGTTTCCTATTCAGCAGAAGACACGCTAAGATATTTAAGAGATATGAGCGAAGCAGAGCGTAAAGCGATAGGGGAAAGAGCCAGGCAGAAAGTCCTGAACAAGCACACCGCTGCACATCGGGCAGAGGAAGTGGAGCTGTATGCAAGGCAGTTGATGACGCTGACGAGTTAGAAGGGAGTTTTAAATAGAAAGCCTTATTCATGGTTACAACAGGTATTTGTGGCTAACCATTCAAACCAAATTAAACTATGAAAGAAATAGAACAACTGGGGCCCTGGTTCCACAACATACACCTGCCAAACGGAGAACAAACCGCCCCGAATCATTTTCTGGGAGATTTCCCATCCTTTAAATGGAAGGAACTGGAAAACTTTATTCCTGCAGATTTAACGGGTTGGGAGGTGCTGGACATTGGCTGCAACGCAGGTTTCTATTCCATAGAACTGGCTAAACGCGGAGCAAACGTGCTGGGCATTGATGTAGACCCGCACTACCTGCGGCAAGCGGAATGGGTGGCAAAGCAATTCGGTCTGGAAGATAAAATTGAACTGAAGCAGATGCAGGTATATGATGTGGCTAGGCTCGACCGCCAGTTCGACCTGATCTGGTACATGGGAGTGCTGTATCACCTGCGCTACCCCTTGCTATCGCTGGATATCCTTTCTCAAAAAGCACGAAACCTGATGGTATTCCAGACTTTGTCGATGCCAGGTGATGCTCCCCAAGAGGTGCCTGAAGATTTTGGTATAAACGACCGGGAGCGGATGAAAGAGGACAGTTGGCCGAAAATGGCATTTATAGAGAAGAAAATGGCGGGAGACATTACAAACTGGTGGGCTCCCAACCAGGCCTGCATCGAAGGGATGCTGCGCTCCTGTGGTTTTAAAGTAAAAGAGCGGCCAGGGCATGAACTGTATGTGCTAGAAGTAGATGCCGCGCAACGGCAAAACCAGCAATGGAACCAGTCGGAACTGTTGTCTGCTACAGGGCAGGATTGGCAGGAAGCGGTGAAAGAAAAAGTAGCCGAAAAGAATTTGTATATGGTGTCAGACCACGGGAAGAAGTAACAGAATCTTATCTTATCTTCACCTGCTCAAGCGACCATACATTATAAAATAAGATACATGAAGGACATTAAGCCCTGGAAAATAGTAAAATCAGAATTGGTATTTAACGAGAAATGGTACACCCTGCGCCGCGACGAAGTAGAACTTCCCAACGGCATGGTGCTCGACGATTATTATGTTAGTGTACGCCCTAATGTGGTCTTAACTTTTCCGGTTACAGAAGAGAATGAGGTTATTTTTGTGCGGCAGTACAAGCATGCGGCTGGCGATATTTTTATCGAATTGCCAGGCGGTGTGATAGATGAAGGCGAAGACGAACCGCTGGAGGCTGCCAAAAGAGAGATGCTCGAAGAGACCGGCTATACTTCCGACGATGTGGAATTTTTGCTGGATGTAATAGATAACCCAACCAAAGACACGAACAAGATCTATTACTACTTAGCGCGTAATGTGCGCAAGGTAGCTGAACAGGATTTAGACGAAACTGAAAATATTGAAGTACTTAAAGTGCCTTTGAAAGAAGTGGAAGGCATGATCATGAGTGGTAAAATTCATGTGTCAGGTACCGTTGCGCTTTGTATGCTGGCGCTTAAAAAATTAGGTGCCTGATGTTTTGCTTAACTTGAACCACTTCATAAACAGAACAGGCTGCCTGGTACCAGGTAGCCTGTTCTGTTTATGAAGAAAAAATGCTGTATTGCTATCGCCAGGCTGTAGCAGCTACAATGGGTGTATTTTTCCAGAGTAAGGTATAGCCTGCACCGTTGGCCTGCAGCTCAAAGTTCTCGTGCAGTTGCAGCGTAGAAACAATCTGGTCAGCCAGTGGCTCCTGCTCAAACGGAGTAAACCCTACCCGCACCAGGCGTCTTTGCCAGGCTTCGTTGCGCTCGTGCCGCTCTACACGCTGGCTATCTTCGCACGAAATAATGTTAATGATTTCACGGGCGAAAAACTCCTGCTCTATAACCTGTCGCTCCGGCATATCGCTTGGCAGCAGTGTATCCAGCACATCGAACACAGTATAATAGTGGCGCAGCGATTCGCGCAGGCGTGGCAGGAAATCCAGTTTATTGTGTTCAGAGTCGGGCTCGGTTAAAGTAAAAATTACAGGGCTTAATGCCTTGATCTGCAGTAGTACTTTATCACGTTCGTCAGGCTGTATTACTAACTGGTCAGGAATGTGGTGTAAGGTAAAGGCAGAGTTGATAACCAGTGCTTCAGAAGGATTTAGAATTAATTCTTTTAGATTGATATCTTCGAGTTTAGAGGCTATGCCAGTATAGCTGAAGTCGATGCCCAGTTGCTGTGCATGCTGTTTTAGGGCTTCGCCGGTTGCGCGCAGCTTTTGTTCCGGATCATCTGCCGAAGCCGGTATATCAATGCCTGTCAGCCGTACCTGGGGAGCCCCTTCAGGACGGGAAGCCAGCAACTCCAATAAAGTAAACCACTGCAGTCCTCCTCCGATACCTAAATCTAGGATATGTATGGCAGATGCACCTGCAACCGCTCTCTGGATGCTCAGGCTCGAGAACAGGTGCCCGAATGTAACCAGCGGTGTAGACTTTACCAGCACATTGAAGGCCGATATCATGTCCATCATGCCGTAAGTGGAGCTGTAGAGATTTCCGGTATGGTTAGAAGTATGGGCAAGGCAGGCATCAAAAGCGCGGGCAAAGGCAAAGGCAATTCTTTCTTCGGCTGTGCCCATATTAGAAGCTTCTTGTGTTAAGGCCTGGCTGGCGGCAATCTTATCTGTTGTCTCAGCATTGGCGAATGTCTCGCCGGTTTTTAAAACCTGGCTGAGTGACGGGTGCTGCATAAGTGATGTCGGGTTAAGTATATTCTTTAGTATATAGATAAGATAATCCTGGTAAGGTTGCTGGCCAACCGTAATGCGTAAGGTAAAAGGGCCGGTGGTTTGGCGTACTTGTATGCCATTTTGCAGCAATTGCTGATAAAGTACGGTGGCGGGTATACCTGCATCTATCATCAGAAAATTACCCTGCGACGGCCAGTACTGTATACCTAGTTCCGAGAGGTGTTGCTGCAGGTACAACTTGCTGAATGCGGTTGATTGTATGGTATGATTTAAAAAATCTTCGTCTTCCAGCACAGCAAGGGCAGCTACCTGGGCCATTTGGTTTACATTAAACGGCTGCTTTATTTTATGCAGAGCTGCCTGCAGTTTTTCCCCAGCTATCATGTAGCCTACACGCAGAGAAGCCAGCCCATAGGCTTTTGAAAAAGTGCGCAGCACGATCAGGTTCTGGCGCACATTTCTATAGCTCAAAGCATCGGCAAAGTCAGGTGCATTCACATACTCAATATAAGCTTCATCCACCACCAGTAAAACATGTTCCGGCAATTCGTAAACCAGCCGTTCCAGTCCTTGTCTGGTTAAATAAGTGCCTGTGGGGTTATTCGGGTTAGAGATAAAGCAGATACAGGTAGATGCATCAACTTTTCTTAAAATGCAGTCTACATCAAAATTATAAGAGGAATCAAGCGGCGCTTCTATGTATTGAACTCCCAGCGTATCGGCTTCCATTTTATAAAGCGGGTAAGTCGGATTAACTGAAAGTATACTTGTGGTATGGTAAGGCCGGCAAAAAGTTCTGATCAGCAGCGATATTAGTTCAGCAGAACCGCTTCCAATGCTTATTTCCTGCGGTAACACTCCTAGTTTTTGGGCAATGGCCTCCCGAAGCAGATGCGCATCAGGGCAGGGGTAACTATAAATGTTGTGGAATGCAGATGCTAAAGCTGCCGTTACTTTAGGAGAGACACCGAACAAATTCTCATTTGAAGCAGCGTAATAAGCACTGGTCTGATGGTTAATCATTGTTGAAGTACCATAACAATGGCAGGAAATATTTCAGCGGTAATACATTTTAATGCAATATAGTTCAATTTTAATAGAATAAAAGTTCAAACAATTATAATTTCTGCTACTATTTTAATAATTTGTTCAATGTTAAAGCATTAAAATTCGGCAGGTGTTACATGAGTGAAACTTTTTTATTATATTTGTTGTATATACAACAGTTGAGAGGGTAGTAATTATGAGATTAGAGGATGAAATAAAGATGAACAAGTTTCGGAATGCGTATCAGAAAGCCATTCTGAACTTGATGTTTACCGGGGAGTGGCTTATGGCAAAAATCGACAGTTTACTGAAGCCATATGACATTTCTTCGCAGCAATACAATGTGCTGCGTATTCTGAGGGGGCAGCACGGGAAATCCATCAACCTGTTCGAGATTCAGGAAAGAATGCTGAACCGTATGTCGAACTCTACCCGACTGGTGGAGAAGCTTCGCCTGAAGGGTCTGGTAACGCGTGAGCAGTGCGAGCACAACAGGCGGAAAGTAGACATTGCCATTACCGATAAGGGGATGGCATTGCTGGAACAGATAGACCCTATCATGATGAAAATGGAACACGATATCATAGGAAAGTTATCTGAAGACGATGCCGAACTGCTAAGCAACCAGCTAGACAACCTGAGAGAGTAGTAGGTAATAATAAGATACAGGAATATCAGATGCGTGCTAATAGCTACTGCTGATGTTCGTGTCTTTTTGGCTGATGAAGGGAAAGGGAGCTGGCAGCCAGGAAAAGCCTGCTCAAGAAAATTTTAACTTTTTAAGTTTAACACATGGGATCTGAAGTAGAAACTACCATACATCATTTAATAAAGAACCGACGTAGCACCAGGGCTTATAGCGATAAGCCAGTACCAGCAGAAGCGATAGCGGCTTTGTTTGAGGCAGCACGCTGGGCTCCATCTGCCATGAATGAGCAGCCCTGGCGATTCATTTATGCAGCCAAAGACAAAGACCCGGAAACCTACCACAAACTGCTCGACTCCTTGTTTGAGGGAAACAGTGTATGGGCAAAAGATGCGCCTGTTTTAATACTAACTGTGGCAAGTAAACGCTATGCGTTGAATAAATCGGACAATGCACATGCCTGGCATGATGTAGGGCTGGCAACCGGGAATTTACTTGCACAGGCAACAGAACTGGAGCTTTATGTGCACCTGATGGGCGGCTTTTCGGCAGATAAAGTAAGAGAGGCTTTTTATATACCGGATGATTTTGAGCCTGTTACAATGATTGCAGTTGGCTACTTGGGAGATATAGAACAACTCCCTCCTCATTTAAAAGCTAGGGAAATAGCTGTAAGGTCAAGAAAACCGCTAAGTGAGCTGGTGTTTACCGGCAACTGGGGTGAGAGTTCTCTTTAAGGCGAACTAAATCTGCAACCGCATTAATTGTTCCTGCGTCCTCTTCGGCCTATGCTGTAGAGGACGTTTTGCTTCATAGAAGTACATATTAAGCCGAATGAACATCAACCTGCTTTTGCTGCAGCACGTTTATACTAGACCTATAAAACGAGAACTATGGAACAGGAACAAGCAAACTTACTGAAAAACTATACCATGGAAGAGAAAGGTGCTTACTTCGGAGCACTGGCTACCATGGCTTCGGCAGATGGGAAGGCATCGCAGGAAGAACTGGAATTTTTGCAGCTAATGGGAGAAGCTGCAGAGTTGCCGGAAAATGTGCAGTTGGAGGTGGTGCAGGTAGCTCAGAATCCATCACAAATAAACCTGCAAAAATGCCTGGATGTACTAAAGCGAAGCCAATTACGCTTCTCCTTCATAACCGATATTATCAGCTTTGCCAAAGCCGACGGGCAGTATACGACGGAGGAGCAGCAACGCATACAGGAAATGGCGCAATACCTGGAGGTGGACCAGAAGCAGTATAGTATGCTGGAGCAGTTTGTAAATAAAGCCGATGAAGCGAAGCAGCAAGGGGAGGACCCAACTTCGCCTTCGTTCCTGAATAAAAGCGGCTTCGGGGATATGTTTAAAAATGCAGGTATATCACCTCAAATGGTTACAGGCATGTTAGGTATACTGGCTCCCATTGTAATCAGCAGAATGATGGGTGGAAGCAGAAGACGTGGTATGATGGGTGGCATGGGTGGTGGACTGCTCGGCGGCCTGTTAGGTGGCGGTATGATGGGAGGTGGTATGTATCGTAGCGGAGGCGGCTTAGGGTCTATTATTTCCATACTGAGTGGTTTAAACGGCAGGCGCGGCTACAGCAGTATGGGCGGAGGCGGACTAGGCGGTTTGCTGGGAGGTATACTCGGTGGCGGCGGCAGGCGTGGTGGTGGTTTCGGATGGTGAGCCTTGAAGGTAGAAGGTTAGAAAGTTTGTGCGCTGGAATGTCTATTTGCAAAGCTGCTGAATTCACTTTAGATATTGATGCCAAATGCAGATGGTTATAGATTGCGCCTTAACTTACCAGAATTAGAAGTTTGATTTGTTCACAAATCCCTAACAAAAGGAAAAACCTTTTGTCTTGTGTCTTGATCTAAACAGGAATACCGGTGCTATTTCCGACGAGTTGTGTCGCAGCCTAAATACTAAGTAAAAGGACACAAGTATCACGATTTCTATATGGGTTAAATCACTTATATAAAATGCTTTGGAAAGTAATTCCTGCTCATGTTTACATCAAGCTAATATTGTCTTCTTACTTATAACTTTTTAACTTTCTAATCTTCTAACGTTCTAACTCCGGAAGAGTATGTTTAAGAAATCCCTATTAGCGTTGGCAGTAGCTTCAACGCTTTTTTCTTGTCAGCAGCAGGGGCAGCAGCGTACTGCTAACGTTTTAAAAGCTGCAGCTAAGGAATACTATCCTGGAGAAGATGACGATTGGCTAACTAAGAAGCCTGAACAGGTTGGTATGGATGCAGCCAAACTACAGGAGGCAGTTGAGTGGGCTAAGACACAGGAAACCACTCAAATGCCTGCAGACTTTTCTACTCAGGAAGTCATTTTCGGCAAGCTGTTAGGTTCTATGCCAACCGACAGAGCCAGCACTAATGGCCTTATACTTAAAAATGGTTTTATAGTAGCAGAATGGGGAGATACCCAAAGGGCCGATCCTACTTATAGTGTGGCAAAAAGCTATTTGTCTACCTTGCTGGGCATTGCTATAGATAAAGGCTTGGTTAAAGCTATTACAGATCCAGTAGCAAATTATGTGCAGGATGGCGGCTACGATTCGAAGCAGAACAGAAACGTTACCTGGGAACACCATGCCCGCCAAACCAGTGAGTGGGAGGGGGCGCTTTGGGGGAAGAAACACGATTTTGTAGGAAAGGAGGAGTATGGTAGAGGTGAAAGAAAGCCACGCACTTTGCAGGCACCGGGCGCTTTCTATGAGTACAACGATGTCCGGATAAACCGCCTGGCATTATCGTTGCTGCGGGTATGGCAGAAACCTTTACCGGATTTACTGAAAGAAGAAGTAATGTTGCCTATTGGTGCTTCCGATACCTGGCGCTACGTGCCATATCATAATTCTTATGCAGAGGTTAACGGGAAGCGGATGGCTTCTGTAAGCGGTGGTACCCGCTGGGGCGGAGGCCTCTGGATTAGTGCTCGCGACGAAGCCCGTTTCGGCTACCTGTTCCTGCGTAAGGGAAAGTGGCACAATAAGCAGATTATTTCAGAAGAATGGGTAAAAGAAGCAACCTCCGTACGCGGACCAGTCGGCCCGGATTATGGTTATTTATGGTGGCTGAATACTGAAGGTAAAGCATGGCCAGATGCGCCCACCACGAGTTATGCTGCGCTTGGTGCAGGCCAAAACACAATTTGGGTCGATCCTGAACACGATATTGTTATTGTCTGGCGATGGCACGATGGCAACCCAAATGAACTGATCAAGCGTGTGCTGGCTGCGGTGAAAGCTTAGTATACATAGAAGAAAGCATTGTTGCTTTATAAGCAAAACAGCCACTTTTATGAATTAAAAGTGGCTGTTTTGCAAAGTTTATAGTTATCAAGTTTTGGTATCTGCCTCTAAACTAATCCTGCTTTTTTGAAGATATCTAAAATATCGTTTGCGATAGGCATTGGTTTTAGTGCAGAAACATTTGCTCCTCCTGTATTACCTGTAGGAACCTTTCCGACAAATGATTTCACACCGCCAACAAGTAATCTTGGAATCTGGCCTACTATTTCCTTGGCACTTTTTATCTTGATGCCAAACTGCAACATTTTCCAATGAGCATAACTATGTTCATAAGGAAAAGCCTGTCCAATTATATGTGCTCTTTCCAGGTGCTGCCAGGCAGTCTGTAAATTACCCTTTCTTATATTGGTAGTATAGGCTTTTATTTCAAGTTCAAAGTAGGGCCTAAGCGTATCAGGCATGCTGGTATTTAGCTTCATTTTGTTTCTCTGCTGCTTGCAGGTTCGGTTTGTGGTTTTCAGGGAGTAAGTAAAAGCCGCCAGACCACAAAACTGGTGTTCTGGCGGCCTACTTCTAATGACGGCAGGAGCAGTGGTCGCCCGCTATTCCTTCGTGGCGGGTATCGGCGCCTTCATGCCAGTCGAAAGAGGTGGCATAACGGTTGTTTTCCCACCAGAATTTAGTTGGTTTGCTGTCCTGGTTACCTATTTCTGCCATGGTAGCAGCATCATACAGGCGGCCATTTACCATGGTATACTTCACATGCTCTGAGTGCTGAATGTTTTCCAATGGGTTCTGGTCCAGCACGATCAGGTCGGCCAGCTTGCCTGTTTCCAGTGAACCAATCTCTTTTGACATACCCAGATACTCCGCACCGTTTAGAGTGGCGGCACGTAAGGCTTCATGGTTCGTCATCCCCCCTTGCTGCAGCATCCAGAGTTCCCAGTGCGCGCCAAGGCCCTGTAGCTGTCCGTGCGCTCCCAGGTTTACTTTTACGCCATTATCCGTAAGCGCTTTACAGGCTCTGGATACCGCCATATAACCATTCTCGTATTCCTCGTCAGGCACCTGCGTTACAAAACGGGAACGGCCATCTATCACAGAGCGGGGAGTAAACCTTAGCAGGCGTTCTTTCTCCCACACATTCGTTTTCTGATACCAGTAGTATTCGCCGTTTGCAGCACCGTAGTTAACAATAAGTGTTGGGGTATAGCCTGTATTGCTTGCTTTCCAGAGTTCCAACACATCTTTATAAAGCGGCGCAACCGGAATGTTGTGTTCTATACCTGTGTGTCCGTCCAGGATCATGCTCATGTTGTGGAAGAAGGTAGAACCGCCTTCGGGCACCACGGTCATATCCAGTTCGCGGGCAGCCTGAATGACCTGCTGGCGCTGCTCACGGCGTGGCTGGTTGTAGCTTTTTACAGAGAATCCTCCCGCTGCTTTAATGCGGCGCAGGTGCGAACGGGCATCGTCGAGGTTGTTGATCACTGCTTTAAAATTGCCATCGGCCCCGTACAGTACGGTGCCTGTTGAGAAGATGCGCGGACCAACCATTGCCCCGGATTGCACTGCCTCTGCCTGGCTAAACACCATTTCGGTAGTAGAGGAGGGGTCGTGGGTGGTGGTAACACCATAAGCCAGGTTGGCATAATACGCCCATTGCTTTTGTGGGCTCATGCCATTACGGAAAGTACCCATGTGGGCATGTACATCCACAATGCCCGGCATAATGGTTTTGCCGGCAGCATCTACCACTTTAGCATCTGCAGGCACCTGTACTCCTTTTCCAACGGCCACAATACGGTTACCCTCTACTACAATGGTGCCTCCCTCAATTACTTCATCGCCCTTCATGGTAATAATGCGGGCATTGGTGAAGGCGATCTTGCCTTGTGGAATAGCAGCGTTTAAAACAAGTCCGATCTTAGTGCCTGCGGTATCGATAGGGGGTAGTTTTTCAGGAGCACCCTCTATAAAGCTGAAGCGGTTTTTCAGGTCGTTGGAGAAATACTCATCTCCGTTTACCCAATTAACTTTTTTGCTGTCACCAGACCAGTGAATGCTGCTGCCAGCATCCTGTGTGAAACGGGCTACAGGCACCGCTTTTGTATCGCCACTTAAATCCAAGCCGGAAGCATTGGCAGAGAAAGGGGCTACATATCCTTTAAACAACTCTACAAAAGCAATCCATTTGTTATCCGGGCTAGGGTAGAACTGATCGGTATACTTAGAAGTATAATGCGTCTGCTCTTCTTTGCCTTGCAGGTTTACGCTCTTAAATGCATAGTTTCCTCCCTGTGATCCTGTAAAGAAAATGCGATCAGAAGTAGCGTTGAACTGTGGAGAAGAACCTCGTTCCTGCACCAGTACTGGTGAGCCGCCATTCGCAGGCATATAGTAAATACCGCGTTCTTTGCCATGTGCATAGCCCATGTGGTTGTTGCCACCGTCTTTGCTGTACACAATAAACTTGCCGTTTGGAGAGAAAGAGGCATTGGTATAGAAGCCTTTTTCAGTGGTAAGTTTAGCTGGTTTCGCATTACGCTTGCTGATGTCTATTTTATACAGAGCGCCGTAGTTTTCATCGTTCCAGGTCGAGTAAAGGATTGTTTTTCCATCTGGCGAGAAAGCAGGGTAGAACTCAAAATCTTTGCCGTTGGTCATGCGAACAGGCGTGCCATTGGGCAATTCTTTTTTATAGATATAGCCTGCTGCATTGAACACCAGGGTTTTGCCGTCTGGAGAGGTAACAGCATGGCGAATAGCTTTGGCTGTAAACTGTGCAGGAGAAATACCTTCTCTACTATGATCTTTACGAACTGCCTGGGCAATGGAATGCGTAGCCGTTGCCTCGAAAGGTATAATGCTGGCTTTCTGGTTAGCTACCTCTACTTTGTTGATTTTGCCATTTGCCCAGAAAACAATGCTTTTGTTGTCTGGTGTCCAGGCAAAGTTCGGGTAAACCCCGAAAATGGCCCAGGCTTCCTGCTGATCGTGACTCAGCTTATCGTATACAGGCCACTCTTCACCTGTTTTCAGGTCGTGGATGAACAACACAGATTTAGTGCGTACGCGGCGTACAAAAGCAATATGCTTGCCGTCGCGCGAAAGCACAGGCCGAACGGCACCGCCGTTACCAGATACTACATTGTCTATTTCTCCTGTCTGACGGTTTACTCTTCGAATCACATAAATTTGTCCGTTCGGATCTTTGTTATATTCAAAGGTAGATCCGCCGCTCATGTCTTCGGAAAAGTAAACATACTTGCCATCTGGCGATACAAATGGCTCCCCTGCATCCTGCTGATCGTTTTTGCGCTTGGTTAGCTGTATGCCGGAGCCGCCTGTGCGGTGGTACATCCACATTTCGCCGGCACCTAAAGAGCGGGTAGCCGTAAAGTGTTTGCGGGCCACGATGTATTCCCCGTCAGGAGTCCAGACAGCATTGTTCAGCAGCCTGAAATTTTCATTTGTAATTTGTTTGGCATCAGAGCCAGCGCGCTTCATAATCCAGATGTTATCGCCGCCGCCTGCATCAGAAGTAAAGGAAATGAATTTGCCATCGGGGCTGAAGCGCGGCTGTACTTCGTAGGCACGTCCGCTACGGAGCAGTTTGGCCTTACCACCTGCCATGGGCATGATGTATATATCGCCCAGCATGTCAAATACAATTTCTTTGCCGTCAGGGCTTACATCGAGGCTCATCCAGGTGCCTTCGTCGGTGGTAATGGTAATGTCTTTTTGCGGGCCATGTGGCGCATCTACTTTCCACTTGGAGTCTTCTTTTTTATCCTGAGCGAGAGCTGTTCCTGTGGGTAAGGCAAGTGCAGCCGCCAGGAACAAACTCAGGTAAGTGCGTTTATTCATGTTTACGATAAGGGTAGAAGGATTATTAGAAATTCAAATTTAATCAATTTGAACGGGAATAGGTAATAGCATTTCAGCTGGTACTTCGTCAAATTATGAATTAGAAATTATGAATTAGAAATAAAGCACTAATTTCAGCTTATCCTATTCATACAAAGGTTGTCAATTCTAAAATTTAAATTGGAGGAGCACTAGTTATTCAGCCTCGAAATATACTGGCAAATGAAAGCTTAGCGGTTTGTTTCTGCTGTGTATCTGGGAAAGAAAATCATCCAGTTCATCTTTGTACTCCAGGTGATAATCTTCGTGCAGGTTTTTGCGGATAAGCTGCATAGTGCGCAGCAGCAGGCGGGCCGTAGTGGTATAAAACACTTTGTAGTAGCTGTCGAACTGGCCTGTGTAGTTGCTGAATATGAGGCGCAGCAGGTACAGGTGCAGTTCTACTTCGCCTTTGGCGTCTTTGGTGATACGTTTAAAGCGGGCTATTTCTTTAGCCGCTTTGCGTAATGCCTTTGTGAGAGCTTTGCTCAGGCTGCGGCCCGAGGCGTTTATCAACAGGGCATGGATGGTGTCAGAAGTCTGCTCCATCGCTTCCTCCAGTGTCAGTTCCTCCAGTTCAAAGGCCACGATATCCTGTAGCTCTCCATCCCGACGGATGGCTTTCAGAATAATGGCTTCTTTTTCTTTTTCGCTTAGTTGTTGGATGGCCTTTTTCAGGGCAGCAGAAACGGCGGGCATGTTATTCGGGTAGGTTCTGTAAATCGAGCAGGTCCTGCTGGCGTGCCGTAGCTTTTTTTGTTTCCCGCAGATCGTTAAGGCTGATAAAGTAAGCTGTGGTATTTCCAAATGGCTGCGAAACTTTGCGCTCCCAGCAGGCAGCAAAGTCAACGCCTGTTAAGCCGGTAGACATATCGATACGATTAGGCGGGTAACCCAGCTGTACTACTATATCAGGAGTGGTTAAATCTTCCAGCGTAACATGATGATCGGCAAAGCCCAACTGCTGTATCACCTGCAGCATATACACGGCATTTTGTTGGGTAGGATTTACCCATATATCGATATCTCCGGTGTAACGCGGGTAACCGTACATGGCGACGGCAAAACCACCTGCTATCATGTATTCTACCTGATGTGTATTCAGTAACTTTACAAGGTCTTGAAAATCAGTAATCAGCTCCATCCCGAATAAAATAGTGTGCTGTCTCCTTAAGTTCTGCAGAGCGAGCAAACGCGCTACAGGCGATTGAGAGAGCCAAAACGTTAAATCATCGTTGCTGTCCGACAATTCTCTTTTGCCAACCACTCTGGTAGTCGGTTGTGCCAGAGCGGTGCCAGCTTTTTCTTTCATGTAACAGCTTACGGAAAGATATCAGAAACAGGTATAAAGCAGCAGAAATTATTACACGTATACCCTTGCCATTACATGGCCTGATACAAAACTATTGAATTTTGGGCAGCCATCAAAACGCTTTTTGCTTCTGGAAGAGCTTTGGCAGCTTAACAGGCTTCATGTAAGGTGCTTCAGTTTGAAAAGCAGTGGAGAAACGAGGTTTTCTGAAGGCCATAAAATTTATTTTGCGCAGGTAAATAAATGTAATCAATTGCTGATAAGGTAGATAGGTAGCTTTTAAAAAAGCTTTTATACTTCCTATCCTGCATTATATTTCGTATTTTTGCATTATGAATATTGAGAGAGAAACTATTTATCAGGAAGAGATAGCGGTACTGGAGGAAAGTACTGATCTGCGAAACTTGGTGGTATATAATGATGATGTAAATACATTTGATCACGTTATTGATACGCTTATTAAAGTATGCGGGCATTCTGTGGAGCAGGCCGAGCAATGCACCTGGCTGATTCACTACAAAGGCAAGTGTACGGTAAAAGTGGGTTCTTATGAGGAGCTGGAGGGCATGTGTACTTCCCTGCACCTGAAAGAACTTTCTGCAGATATTCAGTAATTGAGGAGGTTGAATGAATTTTCCTTCAAAGCTGATTGAGAATGCCGTGGAAGAACTGGCGAAGCTGCCAGGCGTGGGAAGAAAAACGGCTTTGCGTTTAGCCTTGCACCTGCTGAAAGAGGAGTCGGAAGAGACCTTCTCCCTTGCGGAAGCCTTGGTGAAGATGCGGACAGAGGTAAAACACTGTAAGCAGTGCCATAATATTTCAGATGCTGAGATTTGCGGCATCTGTGCCAACCCACTCCGCGACCGCACATTGCTCTGCATTGTAAGCGACATACGCGATGTAATTGCTATTGAAAACACAGCGCAGTACAAAGGCCTGTACCATGTGCTGGGAGGGGTTATTTCTCCCATAGAGGGTGTAGGTCCATCCGACCTGCACATAGATTCTCTGCTGGAGCGATTGCCGAACTCCGAAGTGAAAGAGGTGCTTTTTGCCCTGAGCCCAACCATGGAAGGAGATACCACTTCGTTTTACCTGACCAGGAAGCTGCGCGAATTTAACCTTAAGATTACCAGCATAGCGCGGGGCGTGCCTGTAGGCGGAGAGCTGGAATATACCGATGAAATTACCTTGGGGAGAAGTATTGTAGAGCGTACTGCTTACGGTAAGGTATAACTTAACAACAGCATCAACAAAAAGGGAGGCCGGTAAAGCCTCCCTTTTTGTTGATGCCTTGGCGGTGCCCTCTGCCTGGATGCTTCATGCATCGCTAAGGCAAGCTTAAACTATAAAGGTTTCAGCAGAATTTATAGAACAGGTGTTGCCATTTTGTTAAATTTTATACCTGTAGCTTAATCTTTGTTAACAGAATGAGAGTAAAATTTATATAGTAGTCATAATTTTGGGTTTCTTTCTTCTTCTTAGTTAAATTTCCAGCTGATTCATCGATTTAAGGAAGAGGCTAAATTCAGGTAACATTGCTGGATTGTCTGTAGCAGAATAAGTAACTTTGGACCACTAAATAATTTCCTATGCAAAACGCGGAAGCAGTAAACATTTTATCAGACAGAATCTCTGCACTGGCAGAGTCTCAGACCATTGCCATGGCTAAAAAAGGTCGTGAACTGGCTGCGCAAGGATATGATGTGATAAACCTGAGCTTTGGAGAGCCCGATTTCCAAACTCCTCAATATATAAAGGATGCCGCCAAACAGGCAATCGACGATGGCTTTACCTTTTATACGCCAGTACCTGGTTACCCGGAGCTGCGCCAGGCTATTGTAGATAAACTGAAACGCGACAACAACCTCGACTATAAGCCGGAAAACATTGTAGTTTCTACAGGTGCCAAGCAATCTATTGCAAATGTGGTGATGTGCCTGGTAAACCCCGGAGATGAAGTGATTATTTTTTCGCCTTACTGGGTATCTTACGAAGAGATCGTAAAGTTGGCAGAAGGTGTACCGGTACAGGTACAGGGCCGCCTCGAGAACGATTTCAAAGTAACGCCGGAACAACTGGAAAGTGCCATCACTTCTAATACAAAGCTGGTAATGTATTCTTCTCCGAGTAACCCTACTGGTTCTGTTTTAGATGAAGATGAATTACTGGCCTTAGCGCGCGTACTGGAGAAGCACCCGCAGGTATACGTAATGGCCGATGAGATCTATGAGTATATCAACTTCGAAGGCAAACATGCTAGTATGGCTGCTTTTGATTTCATCAAAGACCGCGTTATTACTGTAAACGGCTTCTCGAAAGGTTATGCCATGACAGGCTGGCGCGTAGGGTATATAGCTGCTAATAAAGAAATAGCATCAGCCTGCGATAAGATGCAGAGCCAGATTACTTCAGGCACCTGCTCTATAGCCCAGAAAGCGGCATATGCAGCCTTGCAGGGTGGTAAGGCTTCGGCTGAGGAAATGACAGCGGCCTACCTGCGCCGCCGTGACCTGGTGCTGGGACTGATGCAGGACATACCTGGCCTGAAAACAAATGTGCCTACCGGTGCCTTTTATATATTCCCGGACGTGAGTTCCTACTTTGGTAAAAGCTATAATGGCCAGACCATCGAAAATGCTTACGACCTATGTATGTTCTTATTAACTGATGCGCATATCGCTTCGGTAAGTGGAGAAGCATTCGGTGCTCCGCAATGTATCCGATTCTCATATGCCACTTCTGATGAAAAGCTGGTTGAAGCGTTTTCACGCATCAAGAGCAGCTTGGCCAAACTTCAATAATGAATTTTAAAAATAGCTTAGAAGGCGTTTTTGATGCCTTTAACAGGTTACAGGTGCTTATTGTAGGTGATGTGATGATCGACTCCTATTTGTGGGGGAAAGCGACACGCATCTCTCCAGAGGCACCTGTACCTATTGTAAACGTAGTGAAACGGGAAAAGCGACTGGGCGGTGCAGCCAATGTAGCACTTAATGTGCAGGCAATGGGTGCAACGCCTTTGCTTTGTTCGGTAGTGGGCGACGACCCGGATGGTGGCGACTTTTTACGTCTTCTGGAGCAGCATCATCTTTCGTTGGAAGGCGTGGTGCAAAGCCCGGAGCGGGTTACTACCATCAAGCATCGGATTATTGCCGGTGCACAGCAGCTGCTTCGCGTCGATTCTGAGGTGGAGTACAACCTGACTGATTTCGAAAACCGCAAGCTGGAAGAGCGGTTTCACAAGTTACTGGATCGGGCTGATGTGGTTATCTTTGAGGACTACGATAAAGGTGTGCTTTCCGGCAGTAATATTCAGCATTTCATTCAGCTGGCTAAAGAGCGGCAGGTGCCTACCGTAGTTGATCCGAAGAAGAAAAACTTCCTGAGCTTTATTGGCTGCACTTTGTTCAAGCCTAACCTGAAGGAGCTTAAAGAAGGGCTAAAGGTTGAGTTCTCCGATGAAAACCTGCCCGCTTTCGAAGCTGCCGTTGAAGAGCTGCAGGATAGATTACAGGCCGAACAGGTGCTGGTAACTTTGTCAGAGAGAGGTGTTTTTGTAGCAGATCAGGAGGAAAAGATTTATCTAGATGCACATCTTCGTTCAATTTCTGATGTTTCGGGTGCCGGAGATACAGTTGTAAGCATAGCCGCTTTGTGTGTTGCCTTAAGGACAAATATGGCATTTATGGCAGGGCTCAGTAACCTGGGTGGCGGGTTGGTATGTGAGCAGGTGGGCGTGGTGCCAATTAACAAGCAATCTCTTTTAAAGGAAGCACAGCAAAACAGGCTGTTTGAGAAACATGAACACAGAATCGCTTAACACGCTTCTTTACGATAGTAAGCTGAAGGTGTATGCCTTTATGCGCCGTACAACTTACGTACTTACTTTAGTATCTATCGGGCTGCTGATTTATGCGCATGGTGTAGTAGAAGACCCGGCAGTTTTGCAGTGGCTCTACTATGCGATTGATGGCATTCTGGCTATCTTCGTAATTATTTACCTGCTTCGCATCCTCTACACCTTTGAGCGGGTAAAGTTCCTGCAGCGTACCTGGTTCGAAGGTCTCTTGATGGGAATTATCTTCCTCAACCAGTTTAGCACCTATATCCTGCAATATCCGCTGGTGTACAATGTATTCGAAAGAGTAGATATACCTCTGTCGGTAGAAATGTACCGGATACTGGTATCGTTGTACATGCTGGTGCTGCTGATTGTAGAGTTGCTTGAAACTAAAGTGCACCTTAAAACGCTCCGGTTAAAGCCAGGCATTACCTTTCTGATGAGTTTCCTGTTCCTGATCTTGCTGGGATCTGCTTTGCTGATGATGCCTAAAATGGTGACCACAGAGGGCGGTATGCGCTTTATTGATGCAGTGTTTATGGCAACCAGTGCTTCCTGTGTAACAGGTCTGGCCGTGGTAGACCCCGGCACCTATTTTACATTTGCCGGTCAGGTTGTGCTGCTAATCCTGATTCAGCTGGGTGGTTTAGGTATACTTACCTTTGCTACCTTCTTTGCCTCACTCATGCGACAGGGGGTCGGAATAAAGCAGAATGTGGCCATGTATGAGCTGCTGGAGAGCGAATCGCTTTTTTCTACTAAGAACCTGCTCCGGAAACTTATTTTCATGACCTTTCTGATCGAAGGTGTCGGTGCAGTGGTTATTTTCCTGACCTGGGGGCGTGAAACAGAATTCGTAAGCCTCGGAAGCAAAATTTTCTTTTCGGTATTTCATGCCGTTTCGGCTTTCTGTAATGCGGGAATTTCTTTATACCCGGAAGGCTTTTACACAGAACCTGTGCGAACTTCTTATATTCTGCATTTAGCTGTGGCAGGCCTTATTATTTTTGGGGGAATTGGCTTTCCTACAATTATAGATGTACTGTCGCCGGAAGCGATGCGAAGCCGCATGAGCAAGCCCTGGAAGAACTGGAGACTTCTATCAAGAATTACCATTTATACTTCAGCGGCCCTGATCACTTTGGGTACTGTTGGCTTTTTTCTGCTGGAATACTTTAACTCTCTGTCGCACCTGAACTTTGTAGAAGCGCTTATTACTTCTTTCTTTCAATCGGTTACTACCAGAACAGCCGGTTTTAACACCGTAGATATTTCGGCTTTAACAGTGCCAACGCTGCTGATGTTTATCTTCCTGATGTTTATTGGTGCGTCTCCGGGTTCCACAGGTGGCGGTATAAAAACTACAACGTTTGCAGTTATTATACTATCGGTTGTTACCACTATCAGGGGAAAGAGAAATGTTGAAGTCGGAAACAGATCTATACCGCACGTAGTGTCTTACAAAGCATTTTCTATCTTTACTTTTGCCGCAGTTCTTAACATCTTCTTCCTGTTTATTCTAACGATTACCGATGCGCAGTATGATATTTTTCGTTTGGCTTTCGAACAGGTATCGGCTTTTGCTACTGTAGGCTTAAGTACTGGTATAACAGCGGGCTTGTCAGATATGGGCAAGTGCGTGCTCATTATTTCTATGTTTTTAGGGAGAGTAGGTACTCTTACGCTGGCGCTTGCCATTAGCACCAGGGCCGCTACAACCGCCTATAAATATCCTGAAACACACGTGGCAGTGGGGTAGGAGTTGGAGATTTGAAAATGTGCTGATGTGCTAATAATGAGTGTGCAGTATTTTAGAGAAAATTCTCATTTAGTAATACAATATACATATTAATCTTCAATTCGAACTTTTAACAAAAACGGCTGACAAGATACCCTTCTCGTCAGCCGTTTTTGTTGTAACAACACTAGTAATTTGTCAAATTAAAGATTATAAATGACGCTCTAAAGCTGAAATTTTTAATCTTTAACTATCAGAAAATTTAAAATCAACTTGACTGAGTATTAGCACATCAGCACATTTACACATTAGCATATTAAATCATCCTCAACTCTCCACATACACAAATTTTAATATTTTCTAACCTGCAATAATGTTTCCGTACTCCTTTACAGTTTGTACAAAGCATTTTACTTTTTCAGGATCAGTGTCAGGATAAACACCATGGCCCAGGTTCGCAATGTGGCGTTGTGGTCCGAATTCCTTCAGCATTTTAATGGTTTCATGCTGAATTGTATCGAAAGAGCTATACAGCAGGCAAGGGTCCATGTTCCCTTGTAGAGTTTTGTCTGGTCCTACCTGGGCTCTGGAAGTTTTAACACCCATGTTCCAGTCTAAGCCTATGGTTTCACAGTTCAGCCTGCTGAAATCTTCCAGCGCAAAAAAAGCACCTTTGGCAAAAACAGTAACCGGCACGTTGCGGATAGCATTACAAATCTCGCTAATGTATGGCAGCGAGAATTCACGGTAATGAGCTGGAGAAAGTATACCTGCCCAGGAGTCGAATACCTGAATGAGGTTAGCACCTGCCTCTACCTGCGCTTTTAAATAAGCAATGGTGGTATCGGTTATTTTGCGTAGTAGGCCGTGGGCCAGTTTAGGGTTGGTGTACAACATGCCACGTGCATGAGAGAACGTCTTGGAGCCGCTTCCTTCTACCATATAAGCCAGGATTGTCCATGGAGCTCCGGCAAAGCCGATAAGTGGCACACGACCGTTTAAGGCTCGTTTCGTTACTTGTATAGCCTCTAAAACATATCCCAAATGCTCTTGTGGATCTGCTACACGCAATTTCTTCAGATCTTCTTCGGTACGGATAGTTTTAGGAAACAGAGGGCCGCGTTTTTCTACCATTTCATACGTACAGCCCATTGCTTCGGGCACTACCAGTATGTCAGAGAAAATAATGGCCGCATCCACATCCAGAATATCAACAGGTTGTATGGTAACTTCTGCTGCTAGTTCAGGCGTTTCTACTAGTTCTTTAAAACCGCTCAGGCTTTCGCGTACAGCTCTGTATTCAGGTAAAATACGCCCGGCCTGGCGCATCAGCCACACAGGAGTACGTTCTACCGCTTCCCCTTTGGCTGCTCTAATAAGCAAATCGTTCTTCAGTTGCATATTGCAAAGATAGGGAATTTTGTCATGTGCTAATGGGGTATTGTTCAGGTTTTAGATACACATCCCGGTATTGGCATAGGAGCACAATCCCTCATTAGCACATGAACTATCTTTCTGTAAAGAACAGGGCTGTAAGTGCCGAAACGATAAAATTCACACCTATTGAAAGCACGATAAAGCCCATGATACGCGAAAGGGCTGCCAACCCCGCCTTGCCCATATAGCGTGTCAGCTGGTAAGAAAAACGAAGAATAATATAAGATACTACGGCAAGCAGGATAATTCCAATCAGAATCAGCACCATGTCCAGGTAAGAAAGCGAGGTAGTAAACAAGCCTATACTTATAGCTATGGCGCCTGGCCCGGAAAGCATCGGCATAGCCAGAGGTGTAAAAGAAATATCCTCTTTCTGTTGGCCTTCCTCTACTACCTCAGGCGATATTTTCTTTTTATTGGCGCCAGGCGTTAAAAGATCAAAGCCTGCCCGCATAATCATGAGGCCACCAGCAATGCGCAGGTCGTGGATCCGTATACCAAAGAAATTCAGTACATACTGTCCTGCCAGAAAAAAGACGGCCAGAATGCCAACCATATACAGGCAGGCTTTCAGTGCTTGCTGGTTACGGTGCTCATTGGTATCCTCCTGCGTTAGGGTTAGAAAAACCGGCATGGCACCGAAAGGATTCACAACCGAAAAAAGGGCAGAAAAGGTAGCAAGGATTATTTCCATAGAACGGGGAGCGGCTTTTTAGTCTAGCTCTAAATATAGCGTATATCATTCTAAAACAAAACCTGAAGCGAGGGCCGCGGGTAATTATATCAGCATTTGGTTTAAAAACCTTTTGCCGGAAAGATAAATTAAGAAAATAGACCTTAATATTATCTTTCTTTTATGTTTTGTCTCGGAGCAGAATGTTTAATTTTGGGGATACAAGATTTATAATACATAGATAGCACATGAAAGGAGAAGTAAAGCTAGGCATTTTAGGAGGCGGACAACTTGGACGTATGCTCCTGCAGGCCGGGCTCGATTTTAACTTATATACCCTGGTTCTGGACCCGGATGAAAACGCGCCCTGCAAAGATGTATGCCACGAATTTTTCGTTGGCAGCTTCCGCGATTTTGATACAGTGTATGAATTCGGTAAGAATTGTGATGTTCTGACCATAGAGATAGAGCATGTAAACTGCGATGCGCTTGCGAAGCTGGAAGAAGAAGGTGTGAAGGTATACCCGGACGCCAAGACCGTACGCACTATTCAGGACAAAGGACTGCAAAAGGAGTTCTACAGGCAGCACAGCATACCTACCGCTGATTTTAAAATTTTAAAAGACAGGCAGGAGCTAGAGCAGAACCTTGATTTTCTGCCGGCATTTCAGAAACTGCGCCGTGAGGGCTATGACGGACGAGGGGTAACACGTTTAACGAGCGAAGCTGATCTGGGAAAAGCTTTTGAAGAGCCATCGGTGCTGGAAAAGCTGGTGGATTATGAAAAGGAGATATCTGTTATTGTAGCGCGTAATGCGAATGGCGAAGTGTCGGCCTTTCCTTTGGTTGAGTTGAGTTTTCACCCGGTGCATAACCTGGTAGATTACCTTTTTGCTCCGGCCAATGTAGCTTATAAGCAGCAACGGATGGCGATAGAAATTGCCACCCGTGTAATTGAGTCGTTTGGCATGGTGGGTATACTAGCAGTAGAAATGTTCCTGACCAAAGACGGGCAGATACTGGTAAACGAAGTAGCTCCCCGACCTCATAATAGCGGACACCACACCATTAAAGCTAACTATACCTCACAGTATGAGCAGCACCTGCGTGCCATTCTGAACCTGCCACTGGGCAGTACTGATATACAAAGTGCGGCTGTGATGCTTAACCTGCTGGGAGAACCAGGCTATGATGGTGAGGCTGCCTATGAAGGGCTCCAGGAAGCGTTGGCGGTGCCGGGTGTATACATTCATTTGTATGGAAAGAAGTATACCCGGCCTGCCCGTAAAATGGGGCATATTACCGTGTTGGGTGAAACAATAGAAGAAGCACAGCAACGGGCAACCTCTATCAAAAATGTAATTAAAGTTAAAGCATAACATGGCCGAAGAAACTACCAATACACAACCCTTAGTAGGAATTATTATGGGCAGCCAGTCAGACCTTAAAGTAATGGATGCTGCTGCTGAAATTCTGGAAACGCTGAATGTACCGTTCGAGCTGACGATTGTATCTGCGCATCGTACGCCCCATCGTATGATCGAATATGCGGAGTCTGCTCGTAAAAAAGGCTTAAAAGTAATTATTGCAGGTGCCGGTGGGGCAGCACATTTGCCAGGTATGGTGGCATCGCTTACAACTTTACCAGTTATTGGCGTACCTGTAAAGTCAAGCAATTCTATAGATGGCTGGGATTCTGTACTGTCTATCCTGCAAATGCCAGGAGGTATACCTGTGGCAACTGTGGCATTAAATGGCGCTCAGAATGCAGGGATACTGGCCGCCCAGATTTTAGGTACTACCAACGCTGCTATTGCCGACAGGTTGGAGAAGTATAAGAGCAGCCTGAAAGATAAAGTAATGCGCTCTGTAGAAGAGTTAAGACGAGGAGATCGGGATTTAGATTAGTCAAGTTCTATCCAAAGCAAAGGGCCATAGTTAAAGCTATGGCCCTTTGCTTTGGATAATTTATTCATTTGAAGTAAAAGGCAATTTAACTGACTTATCGGAGTGCAAAACTAACGAAAAGAATAAGGGTTACTTTTTCAATCCGTTCCTTCTTTTATCCTCCTGTTAAAGGGGCTTAATTTGTGCAGTAGCTACAAGTCGACTCTAAGTAAATAATACTGTTAAAGATTAAAATCCATAGCTGAGCAATAAGTTAAATCCTTTTATACTCCCACTTAAATTAATATTTTTAGTTATATCGCTGGTTTTGTCGTACCTGATTTCCAAAGCTAAGGGTTTGTTATTTATCTGACACATTAAACCTGCACCGGCTGTTATACCATTCATAAAATGATTAAAGTTAGGTGCAGCGATGGCCGACGATTGCGTAGGCTCTCTGAATCTGGATTCGTGACTTACAATCTGTTTATTATCATCTTTTATGGCATATGCCAGCACTAATCCTCCATTCACAAAAGGCTGAACTTTTCCCTTAGGATAGGTATAACGAAGTTGAACAGGTAGTTTAAGGTAAGCGAGGTCAAACTGAAATTCATAATAAAAGGCATCATACCTAGTTGATGGGGAACTGAACTTAGCGGGAATATACAGTAATTCGGTTTGTACTGATAGCTTTTCACTCATTGACGGCAAGAGCATATTAAATGAAAATCCTCCTCCAAGATGAGAGTCGTTTTGAAATTCTGCACGTCCTAATGCTGAATTACCGGTAAATGACAAAGTTGACTTCGAAAAGCTTAGCACAGGGCCGACAGTTATTTTCACCTGATCTTCGCGATTAGTAAACGCTTTAGCAACACTGGCAGGATTTATGCACCTGTTATACTTATTGGTAATCTTTATAAGATCGCTATGGTTGAACCTTACATTGCTTAGTTGCTGGTTTGAAAAAGAAGGGCAGTCGGAAAACAATGAACTCAGGGTGCTTAGGTACCTACGTTCAGCGCGTTCGTACCTGGCTTCTGAACCTGGATTAACAACCTGGTATTTCAGGTTTTCTAGTTCGAAAATGGAAGTGTCCTTTTGAACATAATAGCGGTCTTTCGCATCAGCATCACGGTAATAATAGATACTGGCTTTCCCCTTGATCAGAACATTCAGGAATATTGATTCCTTTTCTTTTCTATCATTATTTATAATAGGTTTAGATTCGTAAACTTTTCCTTCTTTCTCAAAACCATAGCCAGCAATATCAGTTGGCGTTAGTCTCTGCTCTGCTCCATTTAAATCCGGTTTAAATATGGTTACCTGGGCATTGCGCTTGTCTCCTCTATAATCTACATAGCCTTTTATCGTATCAGTGCCTTGGATAATATAACCTTTCCGAAAGTCTTTCTGGCTGAATGCAAGCTGGCTGAGCAGTAGAAATAAAAGAATGGCAGACAAATGCTTCATAATAAAGGTAGTGTAAGATGTACTTACTGATTATTAAATATTTTTTATGAAATATATAATAAAATAACTATAGTTTATAGTGTTCAAGACTCGGAAATAAAAAAAAATCCCCTGCCGATTTCTCAGCAGGGGATTAACATATAGAGAAGGGATAAAATTATTTCTTACTGTCTACTTCCTCATAATCAACGTCAGTTACGCCACCGTCGTCAGATCCTGCGCTTTGCTGGCCTGCACCCGGACCTCCAGCCTGGCCACCGAAATCGGCACCCGGAGCGCCGTTACCGCCCTGTGTAGCTGCATACATTTCCTGAGAAGCTGCACTCCAGGCTCCATTAAGAGCTTCGATAGCGGCATCTATGCCGGCAATGTCTTTCGCACCATGTGCAGTTTTTAACTGACCCAGCGCATTTTCTATATTCGACTTGTTACCGGCAGATAACTTGTCGCCATACTCTTTCAGCTGTTTCTCGGTCTGGAAGATCATCGAGTCAGCCGCATTCAGCTTCTCAATTTCTTCCTTCGCACGCTTATCAGCCTCTGCGTTGGCTTCTGCTTCTTGGCGCATGCGTTCGATTTCCTGCTCGCTCAGGCCGGAAGAGGCTTCGATACGGATCTTCTGCTCTTTGCCTGTCGCTTTATCTTTAGCAGTTACATGCAGGATACCGTTGGCATCTATATCGAAGATAACTTCGATTTGAGGAACACCACGTGGAGCTGCCGGAATACCATCTAAGTGGAAACGTCCGATGGTGCGGTTATCGCGGGCCATAGGGCGCTCACCTTGCAGTACGTGTATCTCCACAGAAGGCTGGTTATCAGAAGCAGTAGAGAATGTCTCAGACTTCTTCGTAGGAATAGTTGTGTTAGACTCAATTAACTTAGTCATCACACCACCCATGGTCTCAATACCTAAAGAAAGAGGCGTTACGTCCAGCAGAAGTACGTCTTTTACTTCACCTGTTAATACACCACCCTGGATTGCGGCACCAATGGCAACTACTTCATCAGGGTTTACACCTTTAGATGGCTTTTTACCGAAGAACTTCTCCACCTCTTCCTGTACTCTTGGGATACGGGTAGAACCACCCACCAAAATTACTTCGTCGATGTCAGAAGTAGAAAGACCAGCATCTTTTAAAGCCTGACGGCATGGCTCCATAGAGCGACGGATCAGGTCATCAGAAAGCTGCTCAAATTTAGAACGGCTCAATTTACGCACCAAGTGCTTTGGAATACCGTTTACTGGCATTATGTAAGGCAGGTTAATCTCAGTCTCGTTAGAGCTGGATAACTCAATTTTAGCCTTTTCAGCAGCTTCTTTTAAGCGCTGTAATGCCATTGGGTCTTTACGCAGGTCAATGCCTTCGTCGTTCAGGAACTCCTGGGCCAGCCAGTTGATAATTACCTGATCAAAGTCGTCACCACCAAGATGGGTGTCACCGTTTGTAGAAAGTACTTCGAACACGCCATCACCAAGTTCCAGAATAGAAATATCGAAAGTACCGCCACCAAGGTCGAATACAGCGATTTTCTGATCTACACTTTTCTTGTCCAGACCATAAGCAAGTGCTGCTGCTGTAGGTTCGTTAATGATACGCTTTACTTCCAGACCCGCAATCTGACCAGCTTCTTTCGTAGCCTGGCGCTGTGCATCGTTAAAGTAAGCTGGTACTGTAATAACGGCCTCAGTTACGGTTGTTCCCAGGTAATCTTCGGCAGTAGCCTTCATTTTCTGAAGCACCATGGCAGAGATTTCCTGTGGCGTATATTGTCTGTCGCCAATCTCAACACGCACTGTGTTGTTACCGCCTTGTACCACTTTATAGGATACTTGCTTTGCTTCGTCGTTTACTTCGTTGTAGCTGTGGCCCATGAAGCGCTTAATCGAAGCGATTGTGTTCTGAGGGTTTGTGATTGCCTGTCTTTTGGCAGGGTCGCCTACTTTACGCTCACCGTTTCCGTTGTCTAAGAAAGCAACGATAGACGGAGTGGTTCTGCGGCCTTCGCTGTTTGGTATAACCACCGGCTCGTTACCTTCCATTACAGCAACGCAGGAGTTGGTTGTACCCAAGTCAATACCTATTATCTTTCCCATTCTATAGTTTTATTGTTAATTCCGATTTCAAATTCAAACTGTTACTTCCTTTATAACAAGCTATGTGCCAAGCGGTGAATAGCCTGTTTTTTATGTCAATATGTCACAGGGGCAGACATGTGAAAACCTTTTGTCTGACTTGCTTTAACAGATAAGCTTCTGTTGCGACATATTTTCCTGAATTTATAGTAGTATATCCTAAGTGCAGAAGAGTAGCGTTGTAAAATCTGTAAACTCGACATTAATAAGTAATTTTGGTGCTGATTCATGGTTCCTGTGCAAGACATCCATCATATTTTAAAGAACTATTGGGGCTATGAGCAATTCAGGCCTTTGCAGGAAGATATTATCCGGTCGGTGCTTTCAGGTAAAGATACGCTTGCTCTGCTGCCAACAGGAGGAGGTAAATCTATTTGCTTTCAGGTGCCTGCACTGGCGAAAGAGGGGATCTGCCTGGTAGTTACACCACTGATTGCCCTTATGAAAGACCAGGTGGAGCAGCTGAAAAGACGGGGAATTTCGGCTGTTGCCATTTATTCGGGCATGAACCGCCGGGAAATAGATATTGCTTTAGATAACTGTGTGTATGGGCAGGTAAAATTTCTGTACCTGTCGCCGGAGCGCCTGCTGACAGACCTGTTTCAGGAGCGGGTAAAACGGATGAAGGTCGGGCTGCTGGCAATAGATGAGGCACACTGTATCTCACAATGGGGCTACGATTTCAGGCCGCCATACCTGCAAATTGCGGAGCTGCGTATCCTGTTACCGGGCGTACCAGTCATTGCCCTCACAGCAACAGCCACCGAGCTGGTTCGCCTGGATATCCAGGAGAAGCTGCAGTTCCCGGAGCCAAATGTATTTGTAAAAAGCTTTGCCAGAGCCAATTTATCTTATTCCTGCCTCTATACCGAAGATAAGATCAGTCGCATGCTGGAGGTGTTGCAGCGGATGCCTGGGCAAAGTATTGTGTACGTGCGTAGCCGCAAGCAAACAGTAGAGCTGGCAAAATTTCTGCAAAGCAGGCGTATTTCGGCTGCAGCCTATCATGCAGGTTTAAAGTTTGAAGAACGAAGTGCAGTGCAGAGTGCCTGGATACAGGACAAGGTGCGGGTGATCACCGCGACCAATGCGTTTGGCATGGGTATCGATAAACCTGATGTACGGTTGGTCGTGCACATGGACCTGCCTGAGAGTCTGGAGGCATATTACCAGGAAGCAGGCCGTGCGGGTCGCGACGAGAAATATGCCTATGCTGTTATTTTGCACGGCCCGAACGAGGTGGAGGAACTGCAAAAGAAAGTGGAGGAGGCGCATCCGCCAGTTGAGTTAATCAGAAGAGTATATCAGAGTTTAGCCAATTACTACCAGATAGCAGTAGGCAGCGGGGCTATGGGGAATTTTGATTTTGACCTGGCCGACTTTTCTAAAACTTATAAGCTAAAGCCGCTGGAGGTACATCATGCTATCAAACGATTGGAAGGCGAAGGCTATATTCAGTTGAATGAAAGCTATTATATGCCGTCGCGGCTGATGCTGGCCGTGGACAACATGGTGCTGTATGAGTTCCAGGTAAAGAACCCGGAGCACGATGCTTTGCTTCGGATGATCCTGCGCTTATACGGGGGCGAAGCATTTACCAATTTTGTAAAGATATCGGAACGGAAAATAGCCGAGCAGTTAAAGTTAACCGACCCGGAGGTGAAGCGAAAACTGGAGTACCTGCACAAGCTGCAGGTGGTGGTGTATGAGCCCTCAAAAGATGCGCCCCAGCTGGTTTTTACAGCGCCACGCCTGGATGCCCTCAATCTTCCCCTGGACCAGAAGAAACTGCAAAGACTGCGCGAAAGAGCTTTAGGCCAGGTAAAAGAAATAGCCCATTATGTTCATACCGGCAATCGTTGCCGCACTCAGCTGCTGCTGGAGTATTTCGGTGAAATCAGCGATAAGAAATGCCGTATCTGTGATTATTGCCTGGCAGAACGGAAAAAAGAACGGCAGGAGGAGGAAGAGAAAGCCTTACGCATGAAAGTAGTGGAACTGCTGCAGGTACAGCCTTACCAACCCAAAGAACTGGTGCAACAGTTCGAGCCAAAGCAATCAGGAGCTGTAACGGTACTAATCCGGCAGATGGTAGATCTGGGCAGCATCCGGTATCTGGATAACGGCAAGCTGGAGCTTGTGCAGGCTAACTAAGCTTTAGTACAGCTGTGGGTGTTGGTATCATGGTAGAAATTGCTATTCCTGCATGCAACCATTGGCACTTTTTTTGAATCACTATATAGGTAACAACTATATACGTTCTTTAAAACTATGAAATTGAAATTACTTTTAGCCAAAGCCGCTATTTACCTCCTTGTCCTGCTCGGGTTAGGGTATCTGGTTTCCTGTTCCGACTCTGCCTGCATTAAGGGCGAGGGCAGCATAGAACAGCGTGAACTTCAGTTACAGCCTTTCAGCAAAATAGAATCGGAAGGCGATTTTAAAGTGTACCTTACACAGGGAAGCCCTCAGAAAGTAGAAGTAAAGGGGGAGCCTAACATCTTAAGCGATTTAAGCACAGAAGTTGTAGACGGAAAATGGAAGATCAGGCACAGAAGCTGTGTGCGGAGAAGCAAGGCTGTGGAGGTATACATAACCGTGCCCGAAGTAAGTGAGTTAAGTATAAATGGCTCTGGCAGCATCAGCAGCACCAATTCCTTAGAAGCAGGCAATTTAGCTCTTTCTGTAAACGGCTCTGGCAAAGCCAATATAGCAGCTATTGCCGAAAGAATTATTACCAGGTTAAGTGGTTCAGGAGAAATAACGCTGAGCGGAGAAACCAACATGAATACCATTGTGCTTTCCGGCTCTGGCAGGATAGCTTCTTATAGTTTACAGGCAGACGATGTTATTGTAACGCTGTCGGGCTCCGGCAGGGCAGATGTAACAGCCTTAAACAATTTAACGGTAACTATAAGCGGCAGTGGCAGCGTTTATTACGATGGAAGCCCATCCGTAAGTTCAGAGATCTCAGGATCAGGTAAAGTGGTCAGGAGGTAGAAATACTTTGTTTGTTGTTTTGTTTCGATTTGAAACGCCCTGCCCGGTTGTAACTGGAGCAGGGCGTTTTCTTTTCAGTTAATGAAGAGTTGTATCTAGGTTATTATAAAATGATGATTATCAGTTTAGTAATTGCTTTTTGTATTTAGTTGGATGTACTGAACATACTACCTTTGTAATGATAGCTACGTAAAACTTTCTTTTGTAGAACTTTAAATTTTAACCTGGTGCCATGCGTGTAATATTTTTCAGTTCGAAAGCCTACGACAAAAATTTTTTCAAAGAAACGAATACCGCTTTTCAGCATGATCTTAAGTTTTTGGATGTACCCCTTTCTGTTCCTACAGCGGTGCTGGCAGAGGGGTATGATGCTGTGTGCATATTTGTGAATGATGCAGCGAACGCCGAAGTTCTGAAAGTGCTGGCGGCACATGGGGTAAAGTTAATTGCCCTGCGTTGCGCCGGCTTTAACAATGTAGATTTAAAGGCCGCCAAAGAGCTTGGGTTAAAAGTGGTTCGGGTACCTGCCTATTCGCCTTATTCTGTGGCCGAGCATACCATTGCCCTTATCCTGACGCTGAACAGGAAAACGCACCGGGCATACAACAGAGTGAAAGAGGGAAATTTTGCCCTGAATGGCCTGATGGGCTTCGACTTGCATGGCAAAACGGTTGGCCTGATTGGTTTAGGCAAAATCGGGTTGGTAACAGCAAAAATTCTGAAGGGTTTTGGCTGCCGTGTGTTGGGCTATGATGTGGTGAAAGGGGAGGAAGTAGAGCAGATCGGCATAGAGTTCACAGATTTGGATACGCTGCTCTCGCAAGCGGATATTATATCGCTGCATTGCCCGCTTACGCCACAAACTTTTCATATCATAAACGATCAGTCTATTGCTAAGATGAAGGAGGGCGTTATGTTGATTAATACCAGCAGAGGCGCTTTAATTGATACAAAAGCTGTGATTGCAGGTTTAAAAAGTTGCCGTATTAAATACCTCGGCTTGGATGTTTATGAAGAGGAAGCAGACCTGTTCTTCGAAGACTTATCTGAGAAAGTAATCCAGGATGATGTGTTTATGCGTTTGCTGTCTTTTAACAACGTGTTAATTACCGGCCACCAGGCTTTTTTAACCAGCAACGCCCTGCAAAGTATAGCAGCCGTTACACTACAAAATATCCAGGATTTCGAAGAAGGCAAAGAACTGGTAAACGAGGTAGTGGGGTAGTTTGCTAAAATTCTTTCAGATGGCAACAGACCAGCATGTAAACAAAGGCAACAACCTGATTTCTGTTGCCTTTGTTTACATGCTGGTTATCTATAATATAATATCGATATTATTTTCAGAGAGGTCTCTTTCGAGGTAATAACTAACCCCACTCGTACTGATAAGGCCATCAACATCATAAACCCGTGAGTAGCCAATGGCAATACTTTCCTTTTGAGGGTCGTAAGAGAGTTTCTGGTTAACCAGAATTCTATTTTCAAATGCCGGAACATCCTTAAAGTCGATCCAATCTAAAGTTGAATCAAGCACGACCGTTTCTTTGTAAGGCTCCAGCCCTACTTTTCTGATTGTTACCCTAACCTGCACTTTGGCGTTGTTCCACTGTGCGCTACTATAATCTTCATCGCCATAAATATTAAAATTTACGGTTTTTTCTTGTAGTACAGCAGCAGGTTGTGGGTAACTGGTAATTTCTTCTTTTTCGCAACCGGAGAGAGAAAGCAGCAGGAGGCATAATGGAGCAATAAGCGTTTTTTTGAGTAACGTGTACATAGTTTTATTTTGTTAAAGAGTAGCAAGAAGTATCATGTTAATACTATATACCTTTAACAAAATGCTTGCCAAAACTTTATTTCTTCACATCTAATATCATGTGATAAGTAGTTGGCGTAAATCCTAAGTCCTGCCAGAAAGACAAGCCCCTGTTGTTTTTGACGGATACCTGGAGCTCAATATGATCTGCCCCTCTGTCTGAGAGCCAGTTTCGGGCTGCTTCGAACAACTCTTTGCCTATGCCTTTGCTTCTGGCTTCTTTTTTTACAATAGTTTCTCCTATATAGCCTTTGCGGGATAATTTAAATCCTTCAGAGGCTTTTTTAAGAGAAACAACCATCATTCCCAGCCATTCCGAGCCATCGGTGTAGGCAAAGAACCGGGTGTCCTTATCACGCATCCGGTAGAGCAGCTCATCTTTCAGAACCTGCTGACTATTCGGTTTAACTTTAAAAACAGGGTGATAGCCCTGGTGATCCTCCTGCAACTCGCACCATAGCTCAAAGAGCTCATCTATGTCGTCTGCATCGGCTTCTTTAATCATAGTTTTTAAGAAGAGGTAAGATGTTTATTTAGTAGTATCCGGAGAGATAAAGGTTACTTCTACAATGATGTTGTTTTGTACCCGATAAACGGCAATGGCATCAAAACGGGGCTGGTCTTTGCTGCGCCTTACCTTTTCATGGTCTATTACGACATTGCCGGCAACAATTCTGTTTACAACTTCGCAGTTAAGATCTGGCGTATTGGCAAACATTTGGCCATAGCGCTTCTTCAGTTCTTCTTTCCCCTGATAAGATAATACGCCCGGCTGGCGAAATACTTTTACTGTATCGCTAAAGGCTGCCGCAAATGTTTCTATGTCGCGGTTGTTATACCCTTTAAGCTGCAGCATGACAGGTTCTAGTACATGATCCTGCTTTTTAGTGTCCTGTGCCTGTATACTTAAACAGATAAGTAAAGAAGCACATAAGCAAAGTACAGATTTTAGGCTCATTATCTTTGGTTAAGCTTTGTTAAGAAAAATTTAGTATTCGAAGATAGAATAAAATGTGCTGATGTTCCTTTTTGATGTTCATAATTCTTCGTGCTGTTACGATAAAGCGCTATATCCTGCTGTACTTTCCACCGTATAATGGACGCTATGATGGAAGAACTCATTATCCGCACGCTGTGCGACACACTGCCAACTACAACTGCAGATGCGCTGTTTCTCTTTGGGCAGACCGCCGATAACCAGGAGGCAATCTTTTCTAAATCAGTAGAACTGCTACAAGGAAAAAGGGCTGCCAAAATATTGTTTCTGGGTACGGAGGCAATGAGCGGCTATCCGGGGTTTGAGGAGTGGAGGCAAAAGCTGCTTGCGTTGGGCGTTGCAGAAAACAAAATAGAGCCGGTACCACCCTATCCTGCTGATACGGATATACTGCACACATTTATAGAGGCCACCTCTGTAGCGCGTTATGCAAAGCAAAAAGGATATAAAACCATGCTTATGATGGCAGCTCCTTTTCAGCAGCCCCGTGCTTTTATGGCGGCTGTAACTGCTACAACACGGGAGTATCCGGAGCTTAGGCTCTACAGTGTTCCCGGAAACCCAATGCCATGGCAGGAAGAAGTGGTGCATTCGCAGGGTAAAGTGAAAGACACCAGGGCAGGACTGATTGCCGGAGAACTGGAACGCATCGAGAAGTATAATACCAAAGGAGACCTGGCCTCAGTAGCGGAGTTGCTGGAATACCTGAATCGCAGAGACCGGGCTGAAAGGTAGTATAGTGAACTTCGTAAAACTTTCTCTGTGTATTTTAATCACACATCACTTAAGGAAAAACTTTACCCATACATAAGAGGCAGGCGCCACCAGGTTTTGATCGCACCTGCCTCTTCAAAGCATAATTCCTTATAGCTTCTCGGCCAGGTACAGGTAAGGCTGTAGCATGTGGTGCACAAACACGCGCTTTTCATTATCGGGAAAACGCTTGTAATAGGCTTCATCAGCCATCAGAATAATAAAGCTTCCTGTCCGGACATAGTGGTTAGAATTGTAGTACTCCGGCTGATCATACTCCTGTAGTTGCTTCTGCACAAATTTATATGCCTGGTTTCCCAGGTACTGCTCATACCGTTTCTGTGCCTTCCTGGTGTGCTTTGTAAGCTGATTGAAGGCATGCTTCAGCACAAGCCTCTGAGCAAGCGGCCGGTTCTTTAATTCACTTTCAGCATTTGTGAATGGGTTGGTGGTATTAAAATCTTCCATCGTCTGAATTGAGACAGGGGTTTCCGGAACCCAGTCTGCTGTGTTTACCACGTTAAAAGCCCAGCCGCCCGAAGTCAGGTTTTCATATTCGTAAGCGTAGTACAGGTTGCCTGGTTTAGGAGCTGCGCTACAGTAGGTTTTAAATTGAATGTCTTTGGGCAGTCTGCCTGTTTTTACCAGGTTGTTTAAGTGCGACGTAAGCAGATAAGCAATAGCTCCACCCTGGCTGTGCCCCAGTATGATAAAATCTTTTGTACCTGCATTATAGGTAGAATCTATTTGGGGCAGCATGTCCTGCGAAAGAAAGCCTGTAGCCACCAGCCACCCCACATGCACCGCTGCCTTGGGGTTTTCTGAGAGGTTATAGTTGAAAGTATACGCTTTGGTAAGTTTCAGTTCTCCTTTTGCGGGCACCATGGCTGCATAGAAGTTTTCGAGCCAGCTGTTGGTACTTTGCGTAGTGCCGCGAACACTTATCACGGCTACTTTTTCTTCTTTGCTACGAAGCAGTTGCCAGCTGTTCTCCAATCCTGTTTCTGGAGAATGGTATACTGTTTCATATACTTTGGTTGGCTCAATATTCCTCCTGAAAGTACTGTCGCGCCAGCCGGCATAAGCTTTAAGTAATTCAATGTATTCTGCTTTGTCGAAACCTGGCTTTAGCACTTGTGCCTGCAAAGGAAGCTGCAACAGTAAAAGCATTAAAAACGGAAGTATGGGTTTTAAAAATTTAAGTGTCATTAAAGTAGAAATAAAATCAAGTTCAGTGTGACAGGTATTGTTAACGTTGTAACACAGATAATAGTAATACAGTTAACATAGCAAAACCCGTGCTGAAATAAGAATACAGCTGAAGAAAGGCTTATTGTCAGGTTGATTTGAAAAAATGAGTAACTACCGTATCTTGTGTGAAGTACAGTAATAGCAGGATTAGCTTTTAACCGACACCTATGGCTCAAACAAATAACCTGGAAGTGTGGCTACGTGGCCCGCTGCCTGATATACCGCAGCTACTGCAACCAATTGCACATGCTTTGCTGCAGGCTGGTGAAGAGCTAGCCGTAATAATGCAGGCTTTCCCGGATAAACTACTGTGGGAAAAGCCAGCCGGTGTAGCTTCGGTGGGTTTTCACCTGCAGCATTTAACAGGCGTTCTCGACCGTTTATTTACTTATGCCAGGGGAGAGGCACTTACAGCGGAGCAACTGGCTTGGCTGGAGGCAGAGGGAAAGTCGGGAGCAGATTCGTTGACCGGTGCAGCACTTGTTAAAAAATTTAGGGACCAGACAGACCGGGCACTGGAGCAATTGCGTTCTACACCAGAAAACTCTTTAAAAGAAGCCAGAGGAGTTGGCCGGTCACAGATTCCTTCTACGGTTCATGGGCTTCTGGTTCATGCTGCCGAACATACCATGCGCCATGTGGGGCAGTTATATGTAACAGCATGTGTGGTTAAAAACTTTAGTGCCTATTCCGGTTAGATCTTTTACTCCCTTTGTACTTGCTGCGTAAATTTAGACGGCATTTTAAACCTGATACTATGCAAAAGAAATTCATTCTCTTACTTTTTGGCCTGTTGCTCAGTGCTTCTTTTCCCTCTTTGGCGCAGGATTGGGTAAGAGTTACAGGATCGGTAATGAAGTCTGATAAAAAGACACCGGTTCCGGGTGCTTCTGTTGCAGTAACTAAAAACATGAGGGGCACGGTAACAGATGCAAACGGCCGGTTTCTTTTACAGGTACAAAAAGGAGATACGCTGCTCATCCGGGCTTTGGGCTTCAAACCCAAATGGCATCCTGTAAGCAAGCTGCCTGTTCAGGAAATACATGTGAATATTACACTGGAAGAAGGCAATGTAATGCTGGGAGAGGTGGAGATTCTGGCTGACTCTATTACTAAACCCCAAGTTGTGCCAAAGCCCGAGAAAGGACTGCCACCTGGCTTAATAAAAGCAAGCCCTGTGGGCAGTCCGTTTACCTACCTTTACAATATCTTTTCCAATGAGGCTAAGCAGCGGAAAGAGTTGCAGCGGCTTCAGATGCAGGAATACCTGGAGTATCAAAAGGAAGAAAGAAAGCGCTACAATACTTTCTTCAAGGATAATACCGGATACGAAAACTGATTAAGCTTTTAAGCAAACGTGGCAATGTATAAGTCTTCGACTTGCTTGCGGGCCCAGGGAGTTTTGCGCAGAAACTTTAAGCTTGATTTTACGCTTGGATCGTTTTTAAAGCAGTTGATGTTGATTTTATAGCCCAGATGCTCCCAGCCATAGTAATCTACGAGCTGCTCTACTATTGTTTGCAGTGTTTTGCCGTGTAGCGGGTTGTTCTTTTGCTCCTCCATTTTTTAAGCTCTTAAAATTCGGGCATAACGTATGCCGGACTTTAAACATAAACTCCCCTGCTACTAAGCAGCAGCAGGGGAGTAAGTTATTTTATAATTGATATTGCCTTAGTAATCGTTGCGCTCGATGGCTGCTACACCAGGTAATGTTTTACCTTCCATGTACTCCAGCAATGCACCGCCACCTGTCGATACATAAGATACCCGGTCAGCGTAACCCAGTTGGTTTACCGCAGCAGCAGAGTCGCCGCCGCCAATCAAGGAATAAGCACCCCGGCGCGTTGCATCTACAACAGCCTCTGCAATTGCTTCTGTACCTACCGCAAAGTTAGACATTTCGAAAACACCCATCGGGCCGTTCCAAAGAATAGTTTTAGAATTACGGATTACCTCTGCATACTGCTCACGGGCATTCGGACCTATATCCAGGCCCATCCAGTTGTCTTTAATATGGTGGCTGAGCGAAGTATCTACGTTGGCATCGTTACTGAACTGATCAGCCACAATAGAATCTACCGGAATCATAAGCTGAACGCCTTTCTCACGTGCCATGGCAATAAGTCTGGCTGCAAGCTCTACTTTATCGTTTTCAACCAAAGATGAACCGATCTGGCCTCCATCTGCTTTCACAAAAGTATATGACATGCCGCCGCCAATAATCAGGTTATCTACCTTGTCCATCAGGCGCTCAATTATCAGGATCTTATCTGATATTTTGGCTCCACCCATAATGGCTGTATAAGGCCGCTCTACGTTATCTAATACACGGCGTGCATTATCCAGTTCGGCTTGCATGACATATCCTGTAACTTTATCGTTCGGGAAGTAACGTGCTACAACAGCTGTGGAAGCATGCTCACGGTGTGCAGTTCCAAAAGCATCGTTTACATACACATCACCTAATTTAGATAATTGCTGAGCAAACTCAGGATCGCCTTTTTCTTCTGCTTTATGAAAGCGTAGGTTTTCCAGCAACAGGATGTCTCCCGGTTTCAGATCGGCAGCCAGGCTTTCAGCTTCCGGGCCCACACAATCAGAAGCAAATTTTACCGTTGTGCCAAACTCAGAAGATAAACGCTCTACCAGGTGCTTGAGCGAGTATTTCTCTTCAGGTCCGCCTTTAGGGCGACCGAGGTGCGACATCAGGATAACAGCGCCCCCATCAGCTAATATTTTTTTAATGGTAGGTACTGCCGCACGGATACGTGTGTCGTCTGTAATCTGGTGATTCTCGTCTAGGGGCACATTAAAGTCTACCCGCACGAGAGCTCTTTTGCCTGAAAAGTTATAATCGTCAATCGTTCTCATGAAGAATGTATGTTTCGTTTGTCGTTAATGGTTGTTCGTTAATTCGAAGATTTTGTTGCTATACTTTTAAAGCAAGCCGGCAATTGGAGCAAATATAGTAAAAAGGATATGATTTGTAGCTTTACGAGCCATCTGGATTATTGGTTTGTGATCTCCAGCGTAGTTTTGTGTATGTCCTGGCTTAGCTTCTGCATAAAGTGTAGCTGGTCTCGGAGCAATGCTTCGTTTTCAAACGGAGTATCTGCCGCTGCCACTGTTTCCGTTATTTCCTGTAAAGGCTGAGCAGGTGTATCGGTTTCAGGAGAAAGCTGCTGCATGCCTTCGTGTAGGATGGCAATAGAATTATGTACCGGCTGCGAAAGCGCCTGCGGATAAACTTGCCTGTCCCTGGATTGCAGAAAAGAAGCAACAGAAGCTATATTAGAAGATAAAATATGATTGAGCACTAAAAAGCGGTGAATCTGTTCGCCGTTGCGCTGTTTCTTTTTAGGCTCTGACACCATACGCTGAAAAGCTGCCGAAAGGTTGGCAGAATTCACATAAACATCTTTGCGGGCAAGTTTGTAAGCAGTTGTGCCTACTTTTAAACCTGCCAGCGTTTCAGCTACTTTCTGCAGGTAATTTATGTTGGCCTGCAGCATTGCCCGCATAAACTGGCTCAATTTCTCTGATTCCCAGTTCGGAAAAACAAGGTAAGATGCCGCAAAAGCAAAGGCAGAACCAATAACAGTGTCTACAATGCGCTCCCGGGCAATAGTTAAATCGCCACTACCCATAAAACTGAAAGCTATCAGTATAAAGGGAGTCATGAAGATAACACAGATTATATAATTGATCCGCTGGAAACTGAATGTACCTACCATGCAAATCGTCATCAGGATAAAATGCGCCGTAGTATCTTTTACAAAGTGCAGTATAAATACTCCTATAACCGCACCTGCTATGGTCCCGACCAGCCGTTCATAGTTACGCTGCTTGGTAAGGCTAAATGCCGGTTTCAGGATAACTATAATGGTAAGTAAGATCCAGTAACTGTGATGGCCCAGGTTGAAAAGCTGGGTAAGTATATAACCCGACAAACAAACAAGAGCTACTCGTAAGGAATGCCTGAAGATTGCCGACTGGAACGTGAAGTTGTTTTTGAGTTTTTTCGGGTCGTACTCGTTATGCGTAACAAAACGGCTAAACTCCAGTTCATCCTCCTTTTCAATCATTGTGTCAGCCTTTGTCTTTTCGCCGGTTTCAGCTTTAAAGTAATTCTGTATACTGAAGAGGCGTTGCACCAGGTCCTGTAAATTCAAAAAGACTTTCTGGAGCACCAGTATATGTACTTCAGGTGTACGGTCGCTCAGTTCATGAATATAGTGTTCTACCTGCTCCAGGTCGGTCTGTAGTTGTCGTCTGGGCCTGTAGCGCGTATTCGATTGAATGGCCCAGCCAATTTCAGTTAGTTCATCTGCTACATACCTTATCATGCGGCCGATTGTTTCCAGTGTGCCAGTATGGCCAAGTTCCTCGCGCATGGTGGCATAATCATACTGGATAGCCATAATTTGCTCATATAGGTCTACCACATCGGCAAAGGTCAGGAGCAGTACCCGCCCCTGTACAGAAGTAGACTTCATCATTAAATTGCTTTTTACAAGCAGTTCACGCACAGCATCCTGCTTCTCGCTTACTACAATCTGCTGAGCAACGATCTTCTGATAACCTTCATCCAGATCTGTGGCAGGATTATAAAAGGCAGCTTTCAGCCGAAGGGTTCTGGCTACCTCATGAATGCATTCACCCAGCGCATGCTGAGCCGGTCGGTAAGGCAGCACGCGCAGGAAAAGCATACTTAAACACAGATACCAGGCTCCACCTGCTGCCAGCAGGCCGCTGAACAACCAGATATTGGCCGGATGTAGCCCCATCACCAGTACCATAATAAGCAAAGCAGCTGTACCTACTATGGCTGCACGCATGCTAAAGACTGTCAGCATCGAAAAGAAAAAGCTGAACAGCAGAATAGCCGCACCCATTAAAAACATGTTGACCTGCGCATAGCCCGTTGCGGCCGCTACCGCAAACACAATTACTATACATGCCAGTATACCATTACGTTTATGGGCAACAGGACCCGGCACATCTGTTATGCTCGCGCATAAGGCTCCGATGGACACAGGAAAGCCCATTTGTAATTCTCCTAACTGAAAAAAGAGCAGAACAGGAAGCAGAATGCCCAGTGTGGTGCGGGCCCCGTCAGCAAAATACTCGCTAAAGAAAAAATGCTTAACTGTGCTTGCTGTCATGAAGTATGTAAATGTTAGTGTTTAGGTGCTGCAAAAGCATGAGTATAATTCTTTCTTGCCGTCGGAAACGGAACAGAATCATCCGCAGATCTAAAAGCCTTGCTTGTAGCAGTAAAATTATAAAAAACATGTGTCTTGGTGTATGATCCCACAGGCTGTCACAAAAAATTATCAGCCAGCCTTCGGCGGTGCCTAATTTCAGTATTCATCCGAACAGCTATACGGCATCTCCGTAAGAACTAACTCTTGACAAAAAAGAAATTATGGCGGCTTATGCAAGAATAGAAAGTACCGGTAACCCTCGGGTAGTAGTTATAGGAGGTGGTTTTGCCGGGCTTGAATTGGTGAAATCATTAAAACATGCTCCCGTGCAGGTGGTACTAATCGATAAGCAGAACTATCATACGTTTCAGCCTTTGCTTTACCAGGTGGCAACTACCGGAGTTGAGGCAGATTCTATCATTCACCCTTTCAGAAAAATCTTTGGCAAACACGATAATTTCTACTTCAGGCTGGCCGAAGTGCAGCATATCGATACTGAAAAACAATTTGTAGAAACATCGATCGGGCTTATTGGCTACGATTACCTGGTTATAGCGACTGGGGCCACCACTAACTACTTTGGGGATAAGGAAATGGAGCAGAATGCGGTGGCCATGAAAAGTACAGTAGATGCCATTACTCTGCGCAATACTATTCTGTGCAATTTCGAAAATGCGCTTCAGTTGGATGATCCTGAGCAGGTAAATAGCTTGATGGATTATGTGATTGTGGGTGGCGGACCAACAGGAGTAGAGCTGGCCGGAGCTTTGTGTGAGCTCAGAAATCATGTATTTCCGAAAGACTACAGAGAACTGGACTTTAAGGAAATGGATATCCACCTGATCCAAAGCGGAGGGCAGTTGCTGAAAGGTATGTCGGAGGAAGCCTCGCTGAAATCTTTAAAATTTCTGGAGGAGCTGGGGGTGAAAGTGTGGCTAAACCGGCGTGTTAAATCATACGATGGCTATACGGTAATCCTTGATTCCGGAGAGACTTTAAAAAGCCGCACCCTGATCTGGGCAGCTGGTGTAACCGGGGCACCTGTACCGGGGCTAAGGCCGGAAAGTGTTTTAAGGGGAAATCGCATTCAGGTTGATGTCTATAATCGTGTGGCCGGGTATAATAATATTTTTGCCATAGGCGATATTGCGGCCATGGTAACAGATGAAAATCCGCAAGGGCACCCGATGCTGGCACAGCCTGCCATGCAGCAGGGGGAGTTGCTGGGGAAAAATTTCATAAACATGCTTACCAGCAAGCCACTACAACCCTTTAAGTACAAAGATCAAGGAGCAATGGCAACAATAGGGCGTAATCGTGCTGTAGCCGATCTTAAACTATTTAACAAAGAAATTAAAACACAGGGCTTTTTTGCCTGGCTTATCTGGATGTTTATTCACCTTATTTCCATTGTCGGTTTCAGAAACCGGCTGGTGGTTATGCTTAACTGGTGCTGGAATTACTTTACCTTTAATTCAGATAACCGCATTATTATTGGCAATAAACAGGAAAATATACCCGTTGCAGATACCATTACACATAAAACAATTACTTAATAGAGGTAGAGAGGTAAGTTGTTCAGGAATAAAGTATCCTGAACAACTTACCTCTCTACCTCTATAATCGCTAAATCGGGTATTGCCTTGGTTTTACCTGCACGCTTACCCATTGCACAGTGGTCATTTCATCCAGAATAAAGCCGTCTCCGAACCGGCCTACTCCCGAGTTTTTCTCTCCACCAAAAGGCGTTTGTGGTTCGTCATTCACAGACTGGTCGTTTATATGAATCATGCCCGTTTCCACCCTTCTGGCCACTTGTATACCACGTTGTAAGTCTTGCGTATGAAGAGCCCCGCTCAGGCCAAACTCAGTAGCGTTTGCCAGTTCAATGGCTTCCTCGTCATCTTTAAAAGAAATAATTCCGACAGCCGGACCAAAAACCTCTTCCTGAAAAATAGGCATGTCTTTGGTTACACCTGATAGCACCGTTGGTAATACGACGTTCCCTTCGGCAGTGCCTCCGGTTTCTAGTTTGGCGCCAGCTTTCACAGTGCGCTCAACCAGTTCCACCACACGTTTGGCGGCTTTGTTATCTATAAGCGGCCCAACTATAGTGTCTTCTTTTCTCGGATCTCCATATTTAATTTGCCGGGCTTTTTCTACAAATTTCTCGGTAAACTCATCGTACAGGCTTTCATGCACCAGAATGCGGTTTGTAGACATGCATATCTGGGCCTGGTGCATAAACCGGCCAAAGGCAGCTGCTTCTACAGCCCGGTCTACATCAGCATCATCAAGTATGATAAAGGCATTGTTGCCTCCTAACTCCAAGGCCAGTTTCTTAAGACCTTCGCCACCTATTCTGCCAATGCCTTTACCTACCGGGGTAGATCCGGTAAAGGATACCAGTTTTGAAATCGGGTGTCCTGTAAAATAATCACCAATCGCACTCGATTTTCCTACTACCACGTTAAAAACACCAGCCGGCAAGCCTGCTTCTTCGAATATTTTGGCAGCCAGCGTGCCGCCAGTTACCGGAGATTGAGAGGCTGGCTTTACAACAATGGTATTCCCAATGGCGATGGCAGGCGCAATAGAACGCATCGACAGGTATAGCGGGAAATTCCAGGGGCTGATAATGCCAATTACACCCAATGGTTTTCTATAAATATAGTTTTCTTTGCCAGGTACAGAGGAAGGTGTAATCAAACCCTGCATCCTGGTTGGGAAAGAGGCTGCTTCAACAATCATATCATACGTTTGCTGCAGCTCAATGCCAGCTTTCAAATGCGTACTTCCTGCCTCATTTACCAGCCAATCTATCACTTCTTCTTTCCGTTGCTGTAAAATTTCGGCGGCTTTCAACATGATGGCTCTTCTTTCTATAGGGTTTGTTTCACCCCACGATTTACCAACCTCTTTTGCTATATGAAAGGCTCTGTCTACGTCGCCAGTGCTGGCGCATTTAAATTTGTTCAGCACCGATTCATCATAGGGGTTTAGGTTCTCAATTTCATAGTCTTCACTACCATCCATCCATTCCCCTCCAATGTATTGCTTGTTTAAATCTTCATAGCCGGTTACAGTTTCTTTTTCCGACATTACTTCTGCTTGTTTCATGGCTTTCCGGTATAATATGTTATATTATTGTCTAACCTTAAATAGTTTATATAGGTTTTTTTTATAATAGGATAGGATTATATAGGAATAATGTAAAAAGGAGCTTGTTATGGAAACAAGCTGTACCTGTATAGAGTACATCATCTTTTAAAAAATAAAACCAATGGATGCTGAAGAAACATTAGAGCCCTCCTCAGAGGAAGTATCAGATGCAGCACGCGACTTAGAAGTATCTGCCGCCCTGCTACCCAAAGGGTTAAAAAAGAAAAATGTCCTGTTTATGGGGCCTGTAGTGGATGGATTTTTCCAGCCTGAAAAAGATAAGCTGCACGATCCGCCGCGCTGGGAGCCGGGGAACTACAGTCTGGCTGCAGGAAAGTGGCCCCCGCCAAGCCTTGTGCCCAATTTTATTGACTTAACTTCTTATAATGGCTACGTGCTTATGGTAATGGCATCAGAGTGGGACAAGGAGGTGATAAGTGAGGCAAGAATTTTTGGCGTGCTGGATGCAGGTTCAGGCGATGTAGTGGGTAAGTTTGTTTATAAAAACCTACAGGAGAAAGAGGAGGAAATTGCGGCTTATATTTCCGGTATCAGCAATTAGCCTGGCTGAAGTGCCTCTAAGAATTAACGAGCTTTATTTTATTTTTGTGCTTGCCGGGTTTTACCTGCAATAGCTATTTAACTTCACCTTTACCCAAGGCAGGTACAGATTAATTATTAATGCGCAGCACATCCTATTTATCTAAAGAAATATTTATTACCGATACTCAGAATGCTTTCTTTTCTGCAGTTGCTGTTGTGGTTGCTTTAAGCCTTAGCCAGCTTGCCGATTTAGGTATGGCGACAGGTTTCTTTGTTGTAGGCATGCAAAGTGTAACTGGCCTTAATATAAAAGGGCAGATCAGAAACAGAATAGTTGCGGCTGCAAAAGCAGTGAGTGTTCTTATTGGTACTGCTTTGTTGGCGGTAGCCACAAAAGATCATATAGCTTTAGCTGTTCTTGGTGCTATTGCGCTGGCGTTCAGCTTTGGTTATTGGCGTCAGGTGTTTCCCCTTAACTGGCCCGATGTGAATATTCCTGCCGGCGTTATTTTTTTCATGGCTATGTCGGATGCGCACTATAGTACACCTGTAAGTGTTACTGCTATAGGAGGGGGCTTAGGTCTTCTGTCGCAACTCCTATTATGTATTATTTTGCCTGGGGTAGGGGAGCAGGAGATAAAAGCGACAGAAAATATTCTCTCTCAAAATGGAAATGCTAAAGAGGAATCGGCCTTCATACTGCAATGGAGCCAGCAACTAAAGTTAAGACCGGATCTCTTACTCTATAGTATTACATTAAGTGTATTGCTGGCAATAGGCGTTTTAATTGATAGCTTTACGAGTTATGGGCATGGCTATTGGATGCCGTTTACAGCTATAGTTGTTCTGCAGGTTAGCCACACCCATACCGTAAAACGCATTGGTGAAAGAATGGTAGGGACCTTATGCGGTTGTTTATTGGGAAGTGGCCTTCTGCTGCTTCACCTGCCACCTGTCCTGCATATAGGGTTAGTAGCCTGTAATATCTTTCTTTTTCTTTATTATGTGCGGAAGCACTATGCAGTGGCTGTAATTTTTATCACTGTTTTTGTTTTACTGCTGCTTGGCAGCCATTCCAGCGAGCCATTGCAGCTCGCTCTGGAAAGAATCCTGTTTACATTGGCTGGTGGAGCGCTGACCTTTATCATTTCCTTTGCCTTACTGCATAAACGCCAGCTGTAACAGCCGGAGCTTTGTTTTCCCTGTTCTAGGTTCTTATCTTCTTTCATAATCCTTCTAATGTAGACCCGACTTCAAATAAACAGCCTGATACACCATAACTGCTTTATTTTTACAGTTGATCTCAGCATCTGTTAAGCGTATAGCCAGCCAGCGTAGCAGGTATAATCGAACGACGCATATACAATTGAGCTTGATATAGCAATTCAGTTTCACATACTATAGACCCTGAAAAGCAAAGCAGGGACTATCCCCTCAAAACTTTCTTCAACCGGCCCTTGGTTTGAGCTTAGCTGTTGTTTTGCCAAGGCGCTGCCTCCGGGTGCGCAGCCTTGGGCACTCATGAAAACCTTGGCTTCTCCGGAACCCCGGGCAGGGGTGCGGGTGTTCTCTTTAAGCGCCCCTGCTGCATCAGGTGCTTGCTTGGGCGCCTTTTCCCATCCCGCTGAAAATTATTTTGAAACCATTGCGGCTGAGGCAGAGGGGCTTAGCCGCTCGGGGGGCTGCCGGGGCTCTTTTTTCAGGGGCCGGCGCTTGCGGGGCGGGGAAAGATTGCTACCTTTGCATCCCCGTTCGGCAGGAGCGGTTTGGCTAACAGGGGCTGCAGGGCACTAAGGTCGAAAATAAAAAGTTGCCTGGTTGCTTGCAAAGCGGGAAAAGGTTCTTACCTTTGCATCCGCTTCGGACGGCAGGTCCGGAAGGGAGCGCCGGAGGCTGCGACGCCGAAGGGCAGGGAAAAAAGAAAAAATATTTTTCGCTTTTGCTTGCGGTTTTATAGAAAGTCCTTACCTTTGCACTCCCTTAACGAAAGGGGCTCAGCAAAGCGAGCGCGACACAGTGCGTCACACGGCAGGGAAGGCTGCCGCAGGCGGGAGGAGGAAGTCCTCCCGGCAAGTTCTTTGAGAGATTGGTTGAGACAGAAATTCAAGGTAAGTCCGCGCGGGTGATCGCAACAGATCAGCTGCGCCGAGGCCCCTTCCCCCGCCGGGGGGAGGGGCGGAAGTGAAAAAGGAAAGCCTGGGTCGGACGAACACATTTGCGGTAGCGATGCTGCATTAAGTAATTTTTACAATGGAGAGTTTGATCCTGGCTCAGGATGAACGCTAGCGGCAGGCCTAATACATGCAAGTCGAACGAGTCCAGGGGCTTCGGTTCCTGGGTTAGTGGCGCACGGGTGCGTAACGCGTATGCAACCTGCCTTCCATAGGGGGATAGCCCACCGAAAGGTGGATTAATACCGCATAAGACAGCGGGGTGGCATCACCCTGCTGTTAAAGCTGAGGCGATGGAAGATGGGCATGCGTGCCATTAGCTAGTTGGCGGTGTAACGGACCACCAAGGCGACGATGGCTAGGGGTTCTGAGAGGATGGTCCCCCACACTGGTACTGAGACACGGACCAGACTCCTACGGGAGGCAGCAGTAGGGAATATTGGGCAATGGCCGCGAGGCTGACCCAGCCATGCCGCGTGCAGGAAGAAGGCCTTCTGGGTTGTAAACTGCTTTTACACGGGAAGAAAACGCCCCTGCGGGGGTAACTGACGGTACCGTGTGAATAAGCACCGGCTAACTCCGTGCCAGCAGCCGCGGTAATACGGAGGGTGCAAGCGTTGTCCGGATTTATTGGGTTTAAAGGGTGCGTAGGCGGCCTGCTAAGTCAGCGGTGAAATCCCGGGGCTCAACCCCGGAACTGCCGTTGATACTGGCGGGCTTGAGTTCGGTAGAGGCGGGCGGAACTCATGGTGTAGCGGTGAAATGCATAGATACCATGAAGAACCCCGATTGCGAAGGCAGCTCGCTGTGCCTGCAACTGACGCTGAGGCACGAAAGCGCGGGGAGCGAACAGGATTAGATACCCTGGTAGTCCGCGCCGTAAACGATGGTCACTCGATGTTGGCGATAGACGGCCAGCGTCCAAGCGAAAGCGTTAAGTGACCCACCTGGGGAGTACGCCCGCAAGGGTGAAACTCAAAGGAATTGACGGGGGCCCGCACAAGCGGTGGAGCATGTGGTTTAATTCGATGATACGCGAGGAACCTTACCTAGGCTAGAATGCGCGTGACGGCCCCAGAGATGGGGCTTCCCTTCGGGGCACAAAGCAAGGTGCTGCATGGCTGTCGTCAGCTCGTGCCGTGAGGTGTTGGGTTAAGTCCCGCAACGAGCGCAACCCCTACCTTTAGTTGCCAGCGGGTCAAGCCGGGGACTCTAAAGGGACTGCCTTCGCAAGAAGCGAGGAAGGCGGGGACGACGTCAAGTCATCATGGCCCTTACGCCTAGGGCTACACACGTGCTACAATGGCGCATACAGAGGGTCGCTACCTAGCGATAGGGTGCCAATCTCAAAAAGTGCGTCTCAGTTCGGATCGGAGTCTGCAACTCGACTCCGTGAAGCCGGAATCGCTAGTAATCGCGCATCAGCAACGGCGCGGTGAATACGTTCCCGGGCCTTGTACACACCGCCCGTCAAGCCATGGAAGTCAGGGAGACCTGAAGCCGGTGACCGTGAAAGGAGCCGTCTAGGGTAAAACTGGTAACTGGGGCTAAGTCGTAACAAGGTAGCCGTACCGGAAGGTGCGGCTGGATCACCTCCTTTCTAGAGACGGCCCGGGCTTTCCCGAGAAGCGAGGGGCAGCGGGCGCGGACAGAGGCCTTGGAGGCCTGTTTCAACCGATCACACTCAAACACGATCACGGCCTATGCAGCAGGCATAGGCTACTATTTGGGGCACCTGAGAGAGAGCGGGGTGAAGGGTTAGACAACCCTTGGCCCTGGACTCTGGACTTGTGCCCTGGGGAAAGTTCTTTGACATGATGGGAGAGAGAGAAAGAAGGACGTTCCGGCCTTAGGGCCGGGACGGAAGAGAAGAGGCGGGCCGCCCCCACGCTTGTGGGGCGGCCGAGAACGCAGAGAAGGGCGCACGGGGGATGCCTAGGCTCTCAGAGGCGATGAAGGACGCGACAAGCTGCGAAAATCCGCGGGGATCGGCACATACGATTTGATCCGCGGGTGTCCGAATGGGGCAACCCAGTGCATTGAAGATGCACTACACCTTCGGGTGGGCGAACCCGGGGAACTGAAACATCTAAGTACCCGGAGGAAGAGAAAATAACAATGATTGCGCAAGTAGTGGCGAGCGAACGCGCAGGAGCCCAAACCAGCGCTGTCACGGCAGGGCTGGGGTTGTAGGACCACGCCGTCGGACCAATGAACGAAGCTTAACTGCCTGGGAAGGCAGGCCGGAGCGGGTGATAGCCCCGTGAGCGCAAGTTGATTGGCCGTAGTGGAATCCTGAGTAGGGCGGGACCGGAGGAATCCCGCCTGAATCCGGCGGCACCATCCGCCAAGGCTAAATACTCCTGAGAGACCGATAGTGAACCAGTACCGTGAGGGAAAGGTGAAAAGCACTCCGAATAGGAGGGTGAAAGAGAACCTGAAACCGTGCGCCTACAAGCGGTCGGAGCCCCTGTGTGGGGTGACGGCGTGCCTTTTGCATAATGAGCCTACGAGTTACTCCTCCCTGGCAAGGTTAAGCGTCTGGAGGCGCGGAGCCGCAGCGAAAGCGAGTCTGAATAGGGCGCAGAGTCAGGGGGGGTAGACGCGAAACTTTGTGATCTACCCATGGGCAGGATGAAGGTTGGGTAAAACCAACTGGAGGTCCGAACCAGTTTGCGTTGAAAAGCATTTGGATGACCTGTGGGTAGGGGTGAAAGGCCAATCAAACTGAGAAATAGCTCGTACTCCCCGAAATGCCTTTAGGGGCAGCGTCGCGGTGGAGTCATGTGGAGGTAGAGCTACCGATAGGACTAGGGGGAGTCACATCCTACCGAATCCTGACGAACTCCGAATGCCACTTGACATACGCGGCAGTGAGGCGCGGGGTGCTAAGGTCCCGCGCCGAGAGGGAAAGAACCCAGACCGCCGGCTAAGGCCCCAAAGTCCACGCTAAGTTGAACAAAGGGGGTCCAGCTGCCCGGACAGCCAGGAGGTTGGCTTGGAAGCAGCCATTCCTTTAAAGAGTGCGTAACAGCTCACTGGTCGAGCGGCAGGGCATCGATAATAATCGGGCATCAAGCGAGGCGCCGAAGCCGCGGATTATGACACGGGTCATACTGGTAGGGGAGCATTCCAAGGACGGCGAAGGCGTCCCGGCAAGGGGCGCTGGAGTGCTTGGAAAAGCAAATGTAGGCATAAGTAACGATAATGCGGGCGAGAAACCCGCACACCGAAAGACCCAGGTTTCCTGATCAACGCTAATCGGATCAGGGTTAGTCGGGTCCTAAGGCCGAGGCGAAGGCTAAGGTCGATGGACAGCTGGTTAATATTCCAGCACCGGCGCGCCATAGCGATGCGGTGACGGAGAAGTGAAAGGACGGCGCACTGACGGAATAGTGCGTTTAACACCGTAGGTATTGGGCCGGTCGTCAAGCACGCCGGGCTAGCCGAAAGTGGAAAGTACTCCAACCCCCCGGGGGCGGAGATCGTCCCTAAGCAGGCTCCCTAGAAAACCCGCTAAGCGTTTAAATGGCGCGCCGCCCGTACCGCAAACCGACACAGGTGGTCGAGGAGAGAATCCTAAGGTGCTCGAGTGAATCACGGCCAAGGAACTCGGCAAAATGGCCCTGTAACTTCGGGAGAAGGGGCGCTTCCTTGCAGCGATGCAAGAAGCCGCAGTGAAAAGGCCCAGGCGACTGTTTAACAAAAACACATGGCTTTGCCAAATCGAGAGATGACGTATAAGGCCTGACACCTGCCCGGTGCCGGAAGGTTAAGAGGGGGGGTTAGCCGCAAGGCGAAGCTCTGAATCGAAGCCCCGGTAAACGGCGGCCGTAACTATAACGGTCCTAAGGTAGCGAAATTCCTTGTCGGGTAAGTTCCGACCTGCACGAATGGTGTAACGATCTGGGCGCTGTCTCAGCCGTGAGCTCGGTGAAATTGTAGTATCGGTGAAGATGCCGATTACCCGCAACGGGACGGAAAGACCCCATGAACCTTCACTACAGCTTAGCATTGCCTCTGGGTCACTCATGTGTAGGATAGGCGGGAGGAGAAGAGGCGGCGTCGCCAGGCGTCGCGGATCCGTCCTTGAAATACCGCCCTTGAGTGGCTTGGAGCCTAACCGCGTGAGCGGGACATTGCTTGGCGGGTAGTTTGACTGGGGTGGTCGCCTCCAAAACAATAACGGAGGCTTTCAAAGGTTCCCTCAGCACGCTTGGTAACCGTGCGCAGAGCGCAATAGCAGAAGGGGGCTTGACTGTGAGGCCCACAAGCCGAGCAGGGCCGAAAGGCGGATATAGTGATCCGGTGGTTCCGCATGGAAGGGCCATCGCTCAAAGGATAAAAGGTACTCTGGGGATAACAGGCTGATCTCCCCCAAGAGCTCATATCGACGGGGAGGTTTGGCACCTCGATGTCGGCTCGTCACGTCCTGGGGCTGGAGAAGGTCCCAAGGGTTCGGCTGTTCGCCGATTAAAGTGGCACGCGAGCTGGGTTCAGAACGTCGTGAGACAGTTCGGTCCCTATCTGTTGCGGGCGTCGGAGATTTGCGGGGCTCTGTCCTTAGTACGAGAGGACCGGGATGGACGAGCCTCTGGTGGACCTGTTGTGCCGCCTGGTGCAGCGCAGGGTAGCTACGCTCGGACGGGATAAGCGCTGAAAGCATCTAAGTGCGAAACCCGCCCCAAGATGAGATCTCCCTTGAAGGGCCGTGGGAGACGACCACGTCGATAGGCCGCAGGTGTAAAGCCGGAGACGGCAAAGCCGAGCGGTACTAATTGCCCGGGCGCGTTCTCCAAGAGGCCGGACACGGCCCGCCGCTTCCCCCCCTTTCCCTCTCCCCCACAAGGTCAAAGACACACCACAGCATCAGGCACGGACAGCAACCGTGCGACGGCAATGGTGGCTATGGCGCCGGTGTTCACCTCTTCCCATCCCGAACAGAGAAGTTAAGCCCGGCTGCGCCGATGGTACTGGGGTCACACCCGGGAGAGTAGGTGGCCGCCAACCACAACACGAAGGGTTACCCCCACAAAGGGTAACCTTTTTTTCATTCCACACACCTCACACCCCACACGTTAAACCGCGGCAGGGCCAATCCCTTCCCGCTCACGCACGCCCGCATCCGACCCCAGGCAAAGATCACGTTCTTCAGCAGCCGAACCGAGTGCTCCAGAATTCCCAAGCGATAGGCCCGGCATTCTGTGCCGATGGCTCAGCTTATCTCATGAATTTTTACCTATAATTAATAGATTTTTACAAGCTTCTAGCACCATGCTTTCTCTATTTTTGGAGAAGTCTCTTATTAATATCTTCTGAAAACAAGAGTTGAGAAGAGAGAAATAAACATACAGAAATCAAAAGAAGTATGAGAAAGTGGTTTGGAGTTTTACAAACTGTAATTGTTTGCAGTTTGTTCATAGGAACTGTTAGTGCCTTTCAGGTGAAGGAGGACTGGGAGCCCTTGCTTGATAAGGACTTGGCTAAGTGGGATATGTATCTGAGTTATAGGCATCAGAAGGATTATAAAGGTGATATGCCTGTAGGTGAAGATGGAGCACCATTAGAACCCATTGGATATAATAAGAATATAGCAAACGTTTTTTCTGTTACTTCAGAGGGCAAAGAACCTGTGTTAAAAGTGAGTGGAGAAATTTATGGCTGTATCTTTACGAAGCAGGAATACGAAAACTATCACCTGAAATTGAAAGTGAGGTGGGGAGATAAAAAGTGGGAGCCAAGAACAGATAAGTTGAAAGACTCCGGGGTACTTTACCATTCCATAGGTGAGAGTGGCGTAGATTATTGGAGAGCCTGGATGCTGTCGCAGGAGTTTCAGATCATGGAAGGCCATATGGGAGACTACTGGACCATCGCCTCTTCTGCTATAGATGTACGCGCTTATATACCTGAAGGAAATATGAACACAGTGGCAAGTGCAAAGCAGCCATTTCTGCCAATAGGCGCAGGTACAGGGAATAGTGGTTTCTGCCTGCGAAGCGAAGACAGGGAAAGCCCGGCCGGAGAGTGGACAGAATTAGAGCTAATCTGCTATAAAGACAAAAGCCTGCATATTGTTAATGGACAGGTAGTAATGATACTTCAAAATTCACGCCACGTGAAAGACGGACAAACTATTCCGCTTACGAGAGGCAGAATTCAGCTACAAAGCGAGGCTGCGGAAGTCTATTTCAAAGATGTTAAAATCAAGCCTATTAATCAGATGCCGAAGAAATATGCTTCCTTATTTTAAGAAGGATACGTACTTTAGCAGCTCTTAATTTTAAGAAATTTTCCACGGCCGGAATTACCCTACAACTAATTTACAAAAAAACTTCTCACCTGTTGCACTGGAAAATACAACGTGATAAAAACCCTTAGGTAAGCTTTTTACATTTATGGCTGTGTCCTCAGAATCAGCGGTAACAGAAATATGTAGTACTTCTTTGCCTGTCATATCCAGTACCTGTATCTTTTCATGGCCGCTGGCAACTCCATGGTTTACAATAACAATCTCATGTGCAGGATTAGGGTAAAGCGTTATATGGGATGTATGAGCTTTGTTATAGATGTATACTATTTTGCTGTAGGTGCTTTGGCCATTTACATCAACCTGCTTTAAACGATAGTAGTTGGTTCCGCTTGCAGGAGTTATGTGCGTATAATGGTAGTTGGTTTTAACAGTAGTGTTAATAGCTCCGGGTATAACAGTTAATTGTCTGAAGTCCTTTCCATCTGTACTGGTTTCTACTATAAAGTATTTATTGTCCTGTTCACTGGCTGTTTGCCAAGACAATAGCGCCTGCCCGTTTTGCCATTTGGCTTCAAAATAAGTAAGGCTTACAGGAAGCGGACTTTCTGTATTAAAAGAAGAATTGTTATGAGCTACAAAGGCTACATCACTTGTGCCTGATAAACTGATTTTGAAATTACGGATATTGCCTATGTTGGCACTGGTGATGCCGAAGTCAGAAAAATCAGCAGCCCATAATCGGAGATCCCGCTGCCCATTGGTAAAGCTACTTGTTAAAACCATCGGGTCTGTACTTGCTTCGTAAAAGTCAGCCAGCCACTGACCAACGGGTGTAATGTTCGTGAAAACAATGTCGAGGGTATTGCCGATCTGTACCCCATTTACATCGGTAAAGCTATAGCGGTCATAAGATGAAGACGGATCGGCTACCTGCGTTACCAGAATATCCGGGACGCCATCGCCGATAGCTGCTGCCGATAGGTTTTTAATGCCAAAGGTGAGGGTGCCATTTGGTAAATTGGCCACACAGGTTCCTAAATCAAGTCCATTCATTCCATCTGTAAGATAAAACGGTATGTTATTAGGCGGTGGCGGATTGCTGGGACCATTCGGTACGCCATCATACATTGCCCCTAGGCCAATTTTAGTATTCGAAGTTACTTTACTGGGTACAGTTCCTACTGGCAGAGCCATAAAGGTCATGGGGCGATATACAATTCCTTTGGTTGTTAATAAAGCATCGTTTGCTCCGGTTGAGTAAGTGACACCGTTAAAAGCGAAGGATAGCAGGTTATGCTTGTTGTTTGGCTTTACAGGATTAACGGAGCTTACGGAACTGCGCCAGTATCCATTGAAATCAGTTACTATTTCGGTCACTGCACGGGATTGCCCGGCGGCGCTGCTAAACACAAAGAATAACAGTGCTATAACTACCAGTACTTTATGCAAGCGTTGGCTTGTTGCTATCAATAGCGGGATAAATTTATATAAGGAGGCTTTATACAAAACCTGATTGGTATTTTTTCTGCTAAAATGTAGAGTTTATCCTCAAAAGAGGGGATAAATTACTCAGGCTCAAGTTAGTTAAATTGCCTTAGCAGGGCAAGTTTAAATCCAATAATAGTAAAGTATGTATCCTGTTTTTGTTGTAACTGCTTGATATGCGGATAAGCAGAAGATTATTGTATACTTATTTGTTCTAAAGCCCCGGTGTTTACGGGGAGATGTTAGCGGATTTTTTGTAATTTGCTTCAACTACAGTTTTACACTTCTGCCAAATGATGTGTACTCTCCTTATTTCTAACAGGAAGTTTTGTAAAGGAGGAGCTGCCTTAATTAATTTGAAGAATCGTAATTATAACTATGAAAAATAACCTGCTTTTGTTTTTCTTTCTTCTAGGATTGTCTTTGCAGCCTGTGTTGGCCCAAACAGCACCGAAAAAGCCTGCAGGAAACAGTACTTTTTCAAACCCGCTGGATGTACAATTCGGCGACCCATACGTGTTGTATACCGGGGGCACCTATTATATGTATGGCACGGGAGGCGGAGCAGAGAAAGGTTTTGCTGCTTACTCATCGAAGGATCTGGTAAACTGGAAAAGCGAGGGGCAGGTATATTTTCATGACAACCAAAATGGCTGGAGCGACCCTGAAGCCAGCTGGGGCGGTGCCTATTGGGCACCAGAAGTATATGAGGTTAAGGGAAAGTTTTACATGTTCTATAGTGCGCAGTGGAAGGAAAACCCTGCCAATGAAGAGGAAAACTTTCGTGTTGGGGTAGCGGTTGCCGATAAGCCTACAGGTCCTTTCGTTGATATGGCCAACAAACCTGTTTTTGATCCAGGTTATCCTGTTATTGATGCCAATGTATTTTTTGATACTGATGGCAAAGCTTATTTATACTATTCCCGTGTGGCCTATAAACATCCGGTAGAAAGCCAGATAGCTGATTGGGCACGAGAAAAAGGCTGGTTTAAGGAAATTGAAGAAAGCTGGGTATATGGAGTAGAACTTAAAACCGATTTCTCAGGTGTTATTGGTCAGCCTGTTTTATTGTTGCGGCCACCCGTTAACCTGAATGACAAACAGGCCGAATGGGAAAGCCGTTCTGTAACAGCCCGAGAGGTAAACCGACGCTGGACCGAGGGGTCCGTTACATTTAAGAAAGATGGTATTTACTACATGATGTATTCTGCCAATTACTTTGGTGGGCAGCATTATGCCGTTGGTTATGCTACGTCAACTTCGCCGCTGGGGCCTTATAAAAAGGCTGCCAATAATCCGGTGCTGCAGAAAAACTCTGACAAAGGCGGTTTTGTAACGGGTACAGGGCATAACAGTATCACGTATTCACCGGATGGTAAAGAAATGTTCTGTGTCTATCATGGAAGAACTACTAAAACAGGAGACGAAAGAGTCGTTTTTATTGACCGTATGGACGTGAAAAATGGAAAAATTACAGTCTTAGGTCCTACCACCACACCACAAAAACTTCCTTCAGGCGTTCAGGTTAGTAAATAGCAAGTAGCACATTCAAATTAAGTAGGCCTGGTAAAATAAGTACGCTGTAATTGGCTGGAATATTGTTTATAAGCCACAGCGAGTTGTTCTGTTCAGATTATTTGTTTCACCTGGATTTACTAGCTTTACCTCCTCATTAAATATCGCCTGTTATGATAAAATGCCTTCTTGTTGAAGACGATGCCCGTGTTGCTTCCTTTGTAGCGGAAGGATTAACCGATAAAGGATTTCAGGTAGATCGGGTGGCGGACGGATTTGAGGCGGTAAACCTGATCAGTAAGAACGAGTATGATGTAGTGATACTGGATATTATGCTACCTGGCATAGATGGTTTCGAAGTCTGCAAAGTTACCCGCAAAAGAAATATTGCCTCTATCATTATTATCCTAAGCGCACTCGGCGATCCGGAAGAAAAGGTAAAAGGGCTGGAGGCCGGGGCAGATGACTTTATGTCGAAGCCATTTCATTTTAAGGAACTTCTGGCCCGCATAAACGCCCATATCAGGAGAAAGCAACTGGAGCAAGGCATTTTTGAAGCCGATAAGTATGCTGACCTGGAGATAAATGTAGAGCAGAATATTGTGAAGAGGGCAGGTAAAGAAATCATTTTAACACCTCGAGAATTTAACTTGCTGCTTTTCCTGCTAAGGAACAGGGAAAAGGTGGTATCGAGGGTAGAAATTGCCCAGGCCGTGTGGGACATCCACTTCAGCTCCAACACCAATGTAGTAGATGTGTACATTAATTACCTGCGTAATAAGATAGATAAAGACTTCTCATTTAAATTGATACATACCATAAAGGGACGCGGCTACATGCTGGCTCAGAAATCGGATGAATCTTAAACAGAAACTTGCTCTACGCTCTACACTGGTTTGTGCCATTACACTGCTTATTGTCTTAGGAAGCACCCTTTACTTTTACAGGAACTATACGCTTAATTCGTTTTATAACAAATTAGAGAACCGTGCCCTGCTTTCGGCTATCATTTTCCTGGAAAAAGATGAGCTGAATAAGAAAAAGTACCGGGAGTATGAGCAGCGGTATCTGAATACACTCGACAACGAGATGCTGCAAATCTATGATGCAGCCGGGCAGATTGCCTTTGTGGAGGAGATAACATCATTTCCGGTAAATCAGCGCATGCTGCAGCGGATACGGCAACAGGGCAAGTATAATTTTCAGGTTAACGAACGGCAGTACTCCGGCATTTACTACGAAGACAATCAGGGTAATTTTGTCGTCGTCAGTTCAGGAGAAGATGTAACAGGGAAGGCCCGCCTCCAAAATCTGAGTATAGCCTTTGGTTGTTTATTACTTGTTGGCATCCTAATCAACTATATTTTAAACGCACTGTTGGCTAAGAAAACATTCAGGCCTTTTTCTGCCATTCTGCAAAAAGTAAATTCAATTTCTACTGAAAACCTGAATTCCCGACTTCCCGAAATCAACCAGCCCAGCGACGAATTGAGTGAATTAACAGCTACGCTTAATACATTTCTAAACAGGCTAGAGTCTGGTGTAAATAACCAAAAGCAGTTCCTGAAAAACGTTTCGCATGAGTTAAAAACCCCTCTGGCTGCCATTTTGGGAGAGGCAGAATTAGGCCTTGAAAAAGAGAAAGAGCCAGAAGAATACCAGCATGTACTTAAAAAGATTGCCAGAAGCACTTCTGAACTGAGTTCCGTAATAGAAGGACTACTCCTGATAAGTGGTCTGAATAACAAAGATCCTAAAACAACCTTCCGTTCTTTCCGCCTCGATGAGCTTTTGTGGGAAGTACTCGAAAAGCTCCACTTTAAGTATCCTGAAGCTGAAGTAGAAACACTAATAGAAGTAGGTGACAGTGACGGTATGCAATTACATTCTCACCCGGAACTCATTGCCACCGCCCTTACCAACATTGTTGATAATGCACTCAAATTCTCTAATGAACAGCAGGTGACTATTACTATTAAATTGTCTACCCGACGGGAGCTGGTTTTGCTGGTACAGGACAACGGACCAGGCATACCGGAGCAGGAACAGGATAAAATATTTGATCTTTTTTACCGTGGAAGTAATACCCAATTTCTGAAACCAGGCCATGGAATAGGCTTATCTTTAACCAAACATATTGCGGAGTTTTGTCATATCAGCCTTTCTGTCTCTTCTTCTTCGGGCCAGGGTACCGAAGTGAAACTGGTATTTCCTGCGGCTTAACCGTAAAATAACCTTCTTCTAATCTAAGTCTAATATAAGCCAAAGAAGCCTTTAATGTTGCCGCTGTAGCTTTGTAGCACATCTTACATAGCTACTTTGCAACATGACAATTAAGTTCTTAAAACACGTTATCTGGCTTTTGCTGCTGTGCTCTTTTGCTGCTTTTCCGGCACAGGCACAAACACCGGATACACTTTCTCTTACGAGAGTCGAAGCTGAGGCCCTTTTCCTTGAGAAGAACCTGGCTCTGATTGCCGAAAGGCTAAACATTGATCAGACAGAAGCCCTGATTCTGCAGGCGAAGGCATGGCCAAACCCTGAACTGGAAATAAGCGAGGTAAACCTGTGGGCAACTCCTTACCAGGTAGCCAACGGAGACGGAGCCCCACCGCTATTTGGTGATCGCTTTGGCAGGAACAGGCAATTTTCTGTACAGCTGGATCAATTGGTGCAAACGGCCCGCAAACGCAAAAAGAACATCTCGCTGCAGGTGGCAAACCGGGAACTGGCTCAAACGGCTTATACCGAAATGCTGCTCTCGCTGAAGGCAGAGTTCAGAACACAGCTTTCCGGTTTGCTTTACCACCAGAACAACGTGCGCCTGCTACGGCAGCAGCAAAATGTGCTGTCGCAACTGATACGGGCACAGGAGGCACAGCTGCGCAACGGCAATATCTCCAAGGCCGACTTTTACCGCATTAGGGCGCTGGGCCTGTCGCTGCGCGCCGAGCTGAACGAGGCGCTGCAGGAAAGCAATGAGGCACAGAAAGACCTGAAATCGCTGATGCTGCTGCCTGCAGATGTAACGCTGTTCCTGAGCGATAAGGGAGCTCTTCCTCGCCGGTCGTTGCTGCTGAATCAATCCCTCGATAGTTTACTGACTATGGCGGAACGACAAAATCCTGCTGTACTGGTGGCTGCTTCAGACCTGCGCGTAAGCGAGGCGGAGCATACACTGGAGCGGGCCATGCGCGTACCCGACCTTACCTTTAATACCAGCTACGACCGTGGTGGCAATATATTGCTCAACTTTATTGGCTTTGGTGTTACCATGGACCTGCCGTTTTTCGACCGCAACAAAGGCAATATAAAGGCGGCACAGGTACGGGTGCAGCAAAGCAGGCACCTGCAATCGCTACGGGTAAATGAGGCACAAAAGGAAGTAGTGAGGGCCTATAAGGACTATCTGCAGCTATCAGGTTTATACCAGTCTATCGACGAAACCTACATAAACGAACTGGACGAGGTGCTGGCAGGGGTAAGCCGGAACTTTCAGCGCAAAAACATCAGCCTGCTGGAGTTTCTGGACTTCTTTGATGCCTTTAAAGAAAATAAGCTCCTCTACTTCGATACCATCCGCAGCCTCGAATCCAAAAAAGAAGAACTTAACTTATTAACAGGAACTGATTTATGATACGCCCATTCTATATAAAACACTTCAATAAGCTATCTGCAGCGTTGTGCCTTGCTGTGCTGTTGTCTGGTTGCCAGCAAGCAGAAACAACAGAAAAAGCGGCACCTGAAGCAGCAAATGGATACTGCCTGCCTGCACAGCTGGCCAAAAATATCAAACTGGCCGATGTGGCTCCTGCTACCGAACATCACTACATTCAACTAACGGGCAGGGTGATGAGTAATCCTGAAAAGTATTACCGTTTCGTGCCTTTGCTGGATGGCGTGGTATCGAAAGTGAATTTCTCTTTAGGCGATTATGTCAAGAAAGGCACTGTGCTGCTGGAGGTGCGCAGCCCCGAGCTAAGCAGCCTGAACGCGGAACTTCGCACGGGCCAGGCGCAGCTAAAACTGGCGCAGCGCCAGCTTTCGGCTACGCAGGAAATGTTCGACGATGGTGTAGCCTCGGAGCGCGAACTCATAGAGGCGCAACAGGATGTGGAAATGGCCAGGCTGGAAATTACGAAAGTACAGGAAAACCTGGGCATTTATGGCGGTAGCCTGGAGCGGGGCGTGCTCATTATCAGAGCGCCTTTTAACGGCTACATCGTGTCGAAAAATATTGTAAGCGGCCAGCAGATAGAGGCTGGCGACGAACCGCTGTTTTCTGTTTCAGACCTGGAAGAGGTATGGGTAATGGCCAATGTGTATGCCGGCAACCTGAGCACGGTAAAGCAGGGAATGGAGGTAGAAGTCAGGGCTTCAGCCTATCCGGACCAGGTGTTTAAAGGAAAAATCGACAGGCTGGCTAATACATTCGATACGGAAGAACGTGTGCTGAAAGCACGCATCAGCATCCAGAACCGTGACCTGCTCCTGAAGCCTGAGATGTTTGTAAATGTATCGGTAACACAAGACAATACAGCGCAGAACGAGGCGCAACAAAACCTGCTGGCTTTCCCGGCCAAAGCCATGATCTTTTCTAATTCGAGACACCAGGTGGTGTTGTACCGCGACAGTTGCCACTTTGAAATTGTGCAGCTGGAGCCTGTGTACCAGACCCAAAATGCCGTGATGGTAAAAGAAGGCCTGAAAGCAGGAGACAAGGTAGTGACCGAAAACCACCTGCTTATCTATAACCAAATTCAGAACTAACAGGAGGAGCACAGACAGACAACATGGATAAATTTGTTCAGAGTTTAGTATCGTTCTCGCTTAAAAACCACATCATCGTCTTTTTCCTGACGGCGCTGCTGGTGGCAGCCGGAGTGATCAGTTATATTAATACACCCATTGAGGCTTTCCCGGATGTAACCAATACCAGGGCCCGCATTATTACGCAATGGCCCGGCCGCAGCGCCGAGGAAGTAGAGAAGTTTATTACACTGCCGATCACACGCCAGATGAACACTATACCGCGCAAAGCCGAGGTGCGTTCTACCTCTCTTTTCGGCTTGTCGGTGGTAACGGTGCTGTTTGATGAGAATGTAGATGATTTTTATGCCCAGCAGTACGCCTCTAACCGCATGCAAAGCATTGAGTTGCCAGAGGGAGCAGAGGCGGAGGTAGAGCCGCCTTCAGGTGCTACAGGCGAGATATTCCGCTATGTACTTAAAAGTAAATCACGGGCTATAAGCGATTTAGCCGCAATACACGAATGGGTGGTAGAGCGGGAGCTGGTAGGAGTACCCGGTATAGCGGAGGTGGTGAGCTTTGGCGGTGAGGAGAAAATTTATGAAATACAGGTAAACCCAGTAGAACTGGCTAATTATAACCTGTCTCCGCTGGATGTTTTTGAGGCCGTAGAGAACAGCAACATCAACGTAGGCGGCGATGTGATTGACAGAGGTGACCAGGCCTATGTGGTGCGCGGGGTTGGTTTGCTGGAGAGTGTGGCCGATATCGAAAATATTCTTATTGAAAACGTAAACGGAACACCTGTGCTGGTGAAGCATGTGGCGGATGTAAAAATCTCTGCCAAGCCGCGCCTGGGCCAGGTAGGTTTGGACGACGACGATGACTTGGTGCAAGGCATTGTAATTATGCTGCGCGGTGAAAACCCTAGTGCCGTTATTGAAAGGCTCAAGGCTAAAATTGAGGAACTTAACAACAGGATTCTGCCCGCCGATGTAAAGATTGTGCCCTTTCACGACAGAACCGTACTCGTAGATAACACGGTGCGCACCGTAACGCACAACCTGGTGGAGGGAATCGTGCTGGTATCGGTACTGGTGTTCATCTTTCTGTTTAACTGGCGCACTACGGTTATTGTCGCATCGGTTATACCGCTGGCATTTCTGTTTGCCATTGTGATGCTGCGCATCCAGGGCCTGCCTGCCAACCTGATCTCGATTGGTGCAGTAGACTTTGGCCTGCTGCTGGAAGGTACCATGGTGGTGGTGGAGCATGTGTTCGTGGGGCTCGATAAAAGAGCGCATGAACTGGGCATGGCGCGGTTTAACAAAATCTCCAAGCTGGGCATCATCAAGAACCAGACCCGCTCTGTTGCCAAGTCTATCTTCTTTGCCCAGATCATCCTGATTGTAGCACTGATGCCGATCTTCACCTTTCAGAAAGTAGAGGGGAAGATGTTTTCGCCACTGGCCTTTACCTTAGGGTATGCCTTGATTGGTGCGGTATTGCTAAGCCTGACGTATGTGCCTTCCATGTGTAAGGTGCTGCTCCGCAAGAACGTGGTTGACCGCGAAAACCCAATAACTAATTTTATTCGTGGTGTTATGTTCAAGTTGTACCAGATGGGCGCAGCCAATAAGAAGCTGACGGTATCGTTGTTCGGTGTTCTGTTGATTGTTTGTGGTTTCGGGTTCAGCCAGTTGGGTACTGAATTTATTCCACAGTTAAACGAAGGTGCATTGTATGTAAGGGCAACCTTGCCAAACAGTGTGAGCCTCGATGAGTCGGTGAAGCTGACCAAGGAAATGAAAGCCAAGTTCCGTGAGTTTGAAGAAGTAGCTTTTGTTCTCACGCAGACAGGCCGCCCGAACGACGGTACCGACCCTACTGGTTTCTTCAACATTGAATTTCATGTGCAGCTTCGGGATGAAAGCGACTGGAAACGCAAAATTTCTAAACAGGAACTGCTAACGGAGATGGAACAGTCGTTGGGTGTTTATCCTGGTGTTACCTTTGGCTTCAGCCAACCCATCATGGACAACGTGGAGGAATATGTGTCAGGGGTGAAGAGTTCCTTGGTAGTTAAGATCTTCGGGAACGATCTGTTTGAACTGGAAAATACTGCCGACCAGGTTGCTGCTGCCATCAAGGATGTGGAAGGTATAGAAGACTTGAACATTTACCGCAACATCGGTTTGCCAGAGCTGCGCATCAAACTGGAGGAAAACCGCATGGCCCGCTACGGCGTGAGCATGGCCGATGCACAATCTGTTATCGAAATGGCGATTGGCGGTAAAGCAGCCACTTCCTTTTATGAAGACGAGCGCATATTTGATGTGCGGGTACGCTATGCAGAACCTTTCCGGAAGTCGGAAGAAGAGATCAGAAACATTCTGGTTCCGGCCAACAGCGGGTCTATGATTCCGCTTTACGAAATTGCCGATGTCGGTTTCTTTACGGGGCCGGCCTTTATCTACCGCGAAGGAAGCAGCCGCTACATAGCCGTTGGTTTCTCGGTGCGGGGCCGTGACTTGGGCAGTACAGTAGAAGAGGCGCAGCAACGTGTGGCAGAGCAGGTTGTGCTGCCTGAGAGCTATGGGTTAACCTGGGCCGGTGAATTCGAAAATAAAGAAAGAGCCACACAGCGCTTGAGCTACATTGTGCCCATCTCCCTGCTGATGATTTTCTTCCTGCTGTTCGTGAACTTCGGCAACCTGAAAGATACCGTGATATCGCTCATCACCATTCCGTTTGCCTTTATCGGGGGCTTCCTGTCGCTGTGGCTTACGGGCACGACCTTTGGCATCTCGGCAGGTATAGGTTTTATTATTCTATTTGGGGTAGGCACCATCGATGGTATCATTCTGATTGCCGTTATGAAGGATTACCTGCGCAAGGGCCTCTCCTTGCAGGAAGCTATTTCGGAGGGCGTGTACAGCCGTATCAGGCCTGTGTTCATGATTGCCATTATGGGCTCGGCGGGTTTGCTGCCAGCTGCACTTTCAACAGGTATGGGTTCTGAGATTCAGAAGCCACTCGCCATTATGATTGTGGGCGGACTGATGATCTGTATGATCCTGTCGCTTATTGTGCTGCCCCAGGTATATTACCTGGCCTATAGCAGGTCGGAGCGGAAGTAAAATTAAAGTTTAGTTGTTTGTGTAAGAGGAGTATGCCTACGTTTAGCTATACTCCTCTTTTTCTTCCTGTCTCCTGAAGCAGGTAGAACAGGTATGTAGTGGGCAGGAGGCTGTACTCTATTGTTTTGTAGGTAGCAGGGCAGAAGTGGATACTTGTGTGAGGGGGGATGAAGTGTTCAATGCCAGGCACCGTAATAGCCAACCAGGCAACAGAATTATTGCCTGGTTGGCTATTACGGTGCCTGCAGTAAATTTTCACTATTTTCCTGTAGGTTGGTTAGTGGTGGTTTGTGTCGGAGTTTGCGATGTTTTAGGTTGAGGTTTGTAGATGGCACCAGTAGCGAAGTCTACAATAGCACCAGGCCAAAACAAAAGAATATCAGCAATTAAAGCACCAGCACGAACTTGCCTTTGTGGTTGACCAGCAACCGGCTTAGTTCTTTGATATTCAGTAACAGGACCACCAAATACAGTTGCACAACTGGACATTGACGCAGCAAGTAGCACAAGAGCTACGATACTTCTAATCTTTTTCATTTAATTCTTTAATAAACTTTTAGTGATTTTGAATCTAAATATAATGCATTCATTATATTTAATGATAACTATTTTTAATGAACTTCAAAAAAATATTTCAGTGATGTAAGCCTAGACTAATTCCTGTAGCTATCATAATCTATCCATAGCGTAGGCGGCCACTTGTGCTATAATTGAGGTAGCATAAAGCTTGCCCAGTAGTTGACAAAGCACAAGCGGACGCTTGCGCTATGAGGGGCTATGAGGTGATGATTGTAATTGAGGGGTGCACAAGCATCATCATACACAACAAAGCTACTCAGGCCGCGATGTTTTCTGTAGAATCATTATTTCAACCCTTCTGTTCAGTGCCCTGCTCTCTACCGTCAGATTATCTGCTTTTGGCATTCCTTCGCCATATCCTTCTGAAGTCATTCTTTCGGCGGCAATACCTTTTTGGAACAGGTAGTCCATCACAGCTTGTGCCCGCTGTATGGAAAGGGTTAGGTTGGCTTCTTCTGAACCCACATTGTCTGTATGCCCCTGAATAGCTATTACAGCTTCTGGCTCATTCTTTAGATAAGTGGCCAGAGAATCGAGGGTAGAGAATGCTGTTTCTAAAATTTGAAATTCGCCTGTTCTAAAGTTTACATCTTTCAGCGTAATGGTATTGCCTATGGCGAATTTGGTAAGGAGTGGCTTCAGATTTGGTGCATCTTGTTCAGGTTGCTTCCCGGCTTTGGATTCAGAAATTACACTAATGTTGTCGTAGCAGTAGTAGGTTCCTTTTATCTTGTTATCCCTTGTAATTTCAACACTATCCGGGTTTAATGCGTCTAATTCATTGTTGTTAGCTCCTGAAAAATTACCGATAAGTAAGTACTTTTCTCCCCCTCTGGCTTTATAAACCCCGGTTACTTTTGTCCAGGTTTCGCGTGAAGCAAGAACTGGTGATGCAGCTGAAGTCAGAGACAGATAAGGCATACCTTCACCTGTTAATGTGTGACCTTGCTGGCCATACACTTTTCTGCTTAAAGGTAAGGGCTTCTTTATAAAAGAGATCGTTATCTCACTGATTGGCGGCTCAAGTACAGAGGCTCTTATGGTATAAAGCGATACAATATACCTAGCATTCTTTTTAAGTGGCTTCTTTAGAACTGCCTGCATCAGTTCGCTGGATGCGGAGCTAAACCACTGGCAGAAGCAAATATCACCAAACTGTATGCTGCTAAGTTGACGGGTAGGAGAGTCTGACTGGTAGGCATTATAGTAGGGTGGGTATTGGATAACTTTATCTTCTTTGGAAGAAATGTCAGGCGTGCCGCTCACGCCCCTGAACCCAACAATGTTATTTTTCAACTCCTCCAGGCTTGGGTTTCGAACAAGATTCTGTGCCATAACCTGTCCTATGCATAAACTAAAAAAGAAGTATAGCAGGATAGCTTTCATCTCAGTTTTAACGCAAAGTACAGTGGTAAAGTATAAGGATGGCTTATGCTGATTGCGGTAATCCCGCTCAGAGGATTTTTGTTTATCTAAAAGTATAGATTCCGTCCCACGAAAACAAAAAAGCCCTGTAAATAATTGATTTACAGGGATTTTTTGTTTTATAAATGTGCCTTGGGCCGAACTTAATTAGGTTTTTAATGGATGTTTAAGCTTACAAAGCTGTGTGTATTGTCTTGAAACCCTATTGTTTATATAATTTAATAAAAGTTAACAAATTTTAGGTGATATTTTGCCACCTATTCTGCCACCTATTCTGCCACCCACTATTTTGATTATATTTCATCTTAGATAGCAAAAGCTATATTTATCATAACGTTTGTTATTGGTTTTAATCTGTAGAAGCAAGCTGAGCACGACAACCGTGTTGGCTCATCTTTGCCGGGTACAGGGGCCCGAAAAAGCGGGACAGCCATACGGGCACCTTATCACCGGCCTTCGTCCATGTAAGGCTGCCAGTTTACAATAAGCACTTTTTCTTCTGGCAGCAACAGGTATCCGTAATCGTAGCAGAGGTGATAGGTGTTGCCTCTTTGGGTGCGGTAGAGCTGGGTGAAGTAGCGGAAGTCAAAGCCGGCCAGTTCCAGGTACTGCCTTGGAATGGTGGTCTTCCCTTGCGGGCTTAGCTGTCGCAGGATGCTGCGGTTCTTACGCAGAGCCCCGTTTACCTGCTGCATCCTACGCTCCCCCTCGCTGTGGCGCCTGCTTGTATTGTTGGACAGGTGGCGGCAGGCATCGGAGCAATAGCGTTTGTCGCTCCTGCCAACGATCACTTTTGCGCATTGCGTGCATGTTCTCTCCTGGTTCATCACTTAGTTGCGTCACTACCCGCTTATACCCGAGTTTACTCGCGTAATAACGCGGATAGTAAGATCAAAGGTTATAGTTTTACGGAAATTTATTCGTTATCCCCTATGGCTTATCCTGCTGACTACCCTTTTGTTTACCTCAACCTCCTGGAGCACGAGGGGAAGAAATATATCCGTCTTTGGTACAAGCCCAACCCTTTCATCAGCAGGCGTTTAAAAGAGGCTTCGTGGATAAAGCAGAGCAAGACCTATAAGTGTTTTGTGATGCACCACACTCCGCAGGCCATTGAAATGACCTACAATCACTTTCAGGGACTGGCCCAGGTGAACACCCGTTACCTGAACCGCCCCAAGCGCATCCGGCCTGCTGACAAGACAGTGGTACTGGCAGCCGGGCAAGAGACCGAACCGCTTAAAAGAGTGCCTGTGCAGCCCGTCGCCCGCCTTTCACCGTTGGAGTGGGCGGGAAAGGTGCTGGTGCAGGTAAGCTTTCAGTATAGTCAGGCAATCCATGCGTGCCTGACACACAGCCGTGTAGCCAGATGGCTGCCTGCCATGAAATGCTTTGCCTTGCCCTCCGATAGCGTCAGCCTGCAGTTACTGCTCTCAGAGCTGGAGGGAGTGGCCCAGGTATGGCTGGCCCAGGCCATGCAGATAAAGGACATGCAGTTGCAGGCCAGGCTCTGGGAACAGAGCTACCAGAAAGGGGCAGCCTATATCAGCTGCCCGCTGGCTTACATAGAGAAGCTGTTTCTGCTCAATTACTCCATGAGTACGATCCGCACCTACCACAGTCTTTTGCTGCGGTTTCTGAACGCCTACAGCGGGCAGGGCCTGGAAAAGATACACCAATTCACCGAGGAAGAGATAAACAATTACCACCGCCTACTGGTACAAAGCCAGCAGTATTCCTGTTCGTTCGTGAACCAGAGCATCAATGCCGTTAAGTTTTATTTTCAGCGGGTGCTGGGCCGCCACGAGGTGCAGCTAAACAACGTGGAGCGGCCAGAGAAGCCCCAGCGTCTGCCTACTGTGCTCAGCAAGCAGGATGTGCTCAAGATCCTTTCTGCCACAGATAACCTCAAGCACCGCTGCCTACTGCAATTGCTCTATGCCGGAGGCTTGAGGATAGGGGAGGTGATAGGCTTGAAATTGACCGATGTGCAGTCGGATCGGAACTTGTTGCTCATACGCGGGGGCAAGGGTAAAAAGGACCGCAGCACGCTGCTTTCGCAGAAGCTGCTGGAGAGTCTCAGGGCTTATTACAAGGCTTACAAGCCCAAGGAGTGGCTGTTTGAGGGGCAGACGGGTGGGCAATACACTGTGGAGAGCATCAGGAGTGTGTTTCGTGCCTCTAAAGAAAGAGCAGGGGTAAAAACAAATGCCACCCCTCATACACTACGCCATTCCTTTGCGACGCATTTATTGGAACAGGGCACGGATCTGCGCTATATCCAGACGCTGCTCGGGCATAGTTCGAGCAGGACCACGGAGATCTACACGCACATCACCAGCCATGCGCTGAATAATATTGTCAGCCCGCTGGATAATCTGTAGAATTGTAATATATTAGCTAAATAATATACTATGCAGGCTAAAATGAAACGGAGAGCAGCTGAAAAACACATTGCTGGAACAGGCCCTCACACCTACAGCCATAGTGTAGATAACCGTATGTTCACGTTTATACAGTAGTGTCTGTATTGACTTTGTCAATGTTTCGGGCATGATAACTTGAGCGGCCTGTTTCAGCCTAAAAGTTGGGGAAAGAGTAAAATCAGATACAGGAGCTTTTGCAGCGAGACCTTTGCTAACATTGAGTGAGTGAACTCTACCGGTAGTGTGGTCCTGCTGCCCCATTAGGTTTCAAACTGGGCGATGGAGCCCGCATAGAAGAGTAAGCTGGCTGGGTGGCAGGCAAGGGCTTTTGTATTTACCCCAAAACACGAAAGCCTATGAAAAAGCAAACCCTCACCAGCAAGAGCGTGGTCAACCTGCCACTGGTCAACCCGAATGCGGCAGGTATCGACGTAGGCGACACCATACACGCTGTCGCCGTACCCGAAGATAGAGATCCAGAGCAGGTCAGGTCCTTTGGGACGATGACCGGCGATTTGGAAGCCATCGCCGCCTGGCTTATCCAGTGCGGGGTGGACACGGTAGCCATGGAGAGCACGGGCGTGTACTGGAAACCCTTGTTTAACCTCCTTACACAGCAGGGCCTGGAGGTGTACCTGGTCAATGCTAAACAGGTCAAGAACGTATGTGGCAGAAAGAACGATGAGGATGATGCGCGCTGGATCCAAAAGTTGCACAGTTGCGGACTGCTTCGCAGCAGTTATCTGCCCGATGACGAGCAGGAGGCGCTGCGCACACTGGTGCGCCACCGTAAAACGCTTACCCAGGACCGAAGCCGTTGCGTGTTCCGCATGCAGAAGGCCCTGGAACTGATGAACGTGAAGGTGCACACGCTCCTGCGCGATATCACCGGCAAGACGGGCATAGCCATCATTGAAGCCATTCTGCGGGGAGAGCGGACAGCGGAAAACTTCCTTGCCTGTGTCCACTTTAAAGTGAAGGCAGACAGGGCCACCATTCTCAAGTCCCTGGAGGGGAACTGGCGCACAGAGCAGCTTTATCTGCTGGAGGATAGTTACATGAACTATCAGTACCTGACCCAGCGCATCGGCTCTTGCGACGCGGCCATCGAGCGGCAGCTCGAATACTACCGCAGCGAGATCTGCCCTGAAGCGGCGCCTGCGTGTGAGGCTATTACAAACAAGAAGGCCAACAGGAACAAACCAGCGTTCAATACCTGCTCTTACCTTAAGAAAGTGCTGGGAGTGGACGTAATGGCTATCTACGGCATCAGCGACATTGCCGCTTTGGAGATTCTCTCGGAGACGGGCACCGACATGAGCAAATGGGAAACTGCTAAGCACTTTGTCAGCTGGCTCAACCTGTGCCCCAACAACAAAATATCAGGCGGAAAGCTTATCAGCAGCACCCTGATGAAGAAGAAGCCTAACCCAGCCAGTCAGGCCTTTCGGAATGCAGCCAATGCCGTGCAGCGCAGCGACAACTGGCTCGGTGACTACTTCCGCCGCATGAAAGCAAAGGGTGGAAACAAGTATGCCACCGTGGCTACGGCTAATAAAATTGCCACTATTTACTACAAAATGGTATCTTGCCAGCAGGAGTTCAAACCCGTTGAATTAGCTGCTTACCAGGAGAAGTATAAGCAAGTAAAAATTATGTATCTGGAGCGAAGGCTTCATGAACTCAAAAAGGAAGCTGCTTAGTAGTTATATAGAAGTTAGGCACAAGCTAAAAATATGAAACAGATAATTCTATTTGTAATCACACTGACATTTTTGGCCTGTAATGAAGGGAATCAAGCGGAAGACAATGGCAATTCGGAAATTGATGCTAATTCAAGAAATACAACATTAGTTAAAATTGAAAATAGACTTGACAATTGGTTCGAAGCTGAAAATTTCACCAGGTCATATTCCTATTGTTGGATATCCGAAAATGACACGCTCGATTTTACCATTAGAATTACAGAAAACGTTAGTGATAGTAGCCTTGCTTTAAGATTTTCTCATCGTAAGCCTGTGTTATTTTCAGCAGCAATGGAGAAACTAAATAGCTGTTTACCTATCATTAAACAAGATTTTAATTTAGATAAGCTTGGCTACTTTCATTTCGAGTCTCCAATTTACTACAGGGACATGACAACAGAGCTTTCAAAGAGCTATGAAAATCAGTTCGGAAAGAAAAACATCAGTTATAAACAGCTGAATGATTTTCTAATGGATTCATGGTTAGAGGAAAAAGTTGGTGCGTTCTTAAATCAATTCAATAAAAGCACAAAGAGATATGGAATTGAGAAATTTCATATACTGGAAAAAGAAGATTATAAACAGTATATTCCCAATTCAGACTTGAGCGATTATCCTTCATTTTCTATTCACGGTATGGGCGTATCAGTAATGATAAATGAATAAAAAAAAGCCAGTGCCTAATCGAGTAGCCCGCCGTGAGCAAAATTACTCACGGTGAGGCTCTCAGTCGAGTAGCGCAAGGGAACCTCCCCCTTACGCCCTCACAGAACCGTGCGTAAGACTCTCGCCTTACACGGCTCCTATTATCCAACCTTCACGGCCTTACTCCCAGCTGCCAGTGCGCAAACAGGTTCGGAATGGCCTTAGCCACCTTCCCCAGCCAATCGCTTGCTCTGATTTTATGGCCCTGCAGTTTCTTATACTTCTGCCTGGCCCAGCTCTTGAGTACAAGGTTCAAATATCTCAATACCTCATAGAGTTCCGATTTGTAGAAGTGTCCGTAGTAGTTAATCCAGCCTTTCAGAACTGGGTTGATTTCCTCGGCCAGCCTTGTCAGGCTGCTGCCGCTTCTGCTGGTCAACTTCCATGCCCTTATCCTTTCCCGGATTGCCTTCCTGGCTTTATCGCCAACTGCCGGTAAGAATCCGATAAAATATTTACCCTGCTTATTCCGTGACTTCCTGCTTCTGAATGTATAGCCCAGAAATTCAAAAGACATGTTCGGGTAACTTTTGCGTCGGTCCTCGTCCCTGCAGTAAACAATTTTGGTCTTCTCCGGGTGCATCTCCAAGCCACATGCCTTTAGCCTTTCTGCCAGTGCTTCTTTAAGCGCTATCGCCTGCTGCTCGGTGCTGCAGTGTATCACACAGTCGTCTGCGTAGCGCTCGAACGGGCAACCGGGATACTTTATCCGCAGCCACTCGTCCATGCAGTAGTGCAGAAACAGGTTGGCCAGCAGCGGACTGATGACTGCTCCCTGCGGAGTGCCCTTTGTCCTTTCTGTGGTTATGCCGTTTCTTTGCTGCACAGGTGTTTTGAGCCACCGCTCGATGTAGAGCAGCACCCATTTGCAGTCTGTGTGCCTGCGCACTGCTTTTAGGAGCAACTCGTGCGGGATGCTGTCGAAGAAGCCTTTGATGTCCAGGTCCAGAACCCAGTCCTGCCGCCAGCACCGCTGCCTGGCTTTGCCCACCGCTTCCAGTGCGCTTTTGCCCGGCCTGTACCCATAGGAGTCGTCATGGAACACAGGCTCCAGTACTGGTGCCAATGTCATGGTGACTACCATCTGGGCAATACGATCCGTAACAGTGGGTATTCCTAGTGGACGGGTGCCCCCGCCGCTCTTGGGAATTTCCACCAGTAAGACGGGTGCGGGCATATAGCTTCCCGAGCTCATTCGGTTCCATAACCGGTAAAGGTGATTTCTGCTGTCCTGGTCGAACTCCTCGAGGTTTAGCCCATCCACACCTGCGCTACCTCCGTTTTGTTTTACACGCAGGTAAGCCTGGTGCACGATGTGCTTTGAGATGGTAAATGGTTTTGTCTTAATCATGTCAGTACCTCCTGCAGGCTTACCTGCAGTTTTCTTTGTGATAAAAACCGGATAATACATCCCCTTGGCTCCATCCCCATTACAGGGACTTCCACGCTACTACGGGATGTTCCGCCCGCGTGCCCTGCCTCGGTACTCTTACTCTTGTGGGTCTGCCACTTGAGCTTCTCCCTTCTCATCAGGACGACACGTTCTCACGTTCCGTGCAAATGCCTGTGTTAAGGTCACGCTGCCTTAATGCCGGATGCCGCATGAGCAGTAGCCAGGTTGCCCTCATGCTTATCCCGGGACAGTGGTGACTCCCGGTTTTGACATCACTTATTCGCTAACGACACTTCTTCAGCAGTTCACTTGCGTTCGTCTCCTTAACACCTACCTGCTACCTTTCCGGTAACTTTTCCTTGTCGCTCACGACCATGCCTTTTAAGCAAAGCCGCACAAGGCGGTTTGGAGCCTGCACCTGACTACCGGCTCCGAGGGGCCTGCCCTCATCATTTGCACAGCACCAAAGGACACTAAAAGCGTCCTTCGTTCGTGACACACCACCACTGTACAAGCGGTTCTCGCATACAGCGGTTCGTTAAGCTGTGGAGCTACTTTCTTGTAGTAGTCAAGCATTGATTCATACCCCCTGCGGACAAGCCGTTTCACCGTTACCGTCGTTATCAGGATTGGACTTTGAGCTACTGCCCATCCTCCTTTCCTGGTCCTGCTCCAGGCATACGCCTGCCACTTGGGAACGCCCAGCCGAATCAGGTTCTTCCTTTTCCGGTCCGGTCGTTTCCAGTCATGCCAGATGCAGTGCCTGAGCCTGTTTCGTATCCAGCTGTCGACCTCTTTGAGTTTGCCCTGTATACTTGCCAAACGGAAGTAGTGGACCCAGCCTCGCTGCGCCTCTTTCAGTTCCCGGACACGCTGCTCAAAAGAGCAGGGCGTTGTTTTGCGGGTGATGCTCTTTAGCTTTTGCTTTAACCTTTCCCATCCCTTCTTTGCCACTACCAGCTGGTATTTGCCCTTATCTCCCTTCTTATAGGTGGGCACGAATCCGTGACCCAGAATCTGAAAGTCTACTGGCCGCCTGATGCCGCTCTTCTCCCTGTTGATAGGCAGCTTGAGCCTGTTCCGCAGGAAGAGGAATACAGCGTTGCCTACTTTTCGAGCTTCATCTTCACTTTTGGTGTAGACGCTGAAGTCGTCGGCATAGCGCACGTAGCGCAGCCCCTGCCGCTCCAGTTCCTTATCCAGCTCGTGGAGCATGATATTGGAGAGCAGCGGTGAGAGCGGGCTTCCCTGCGGCACGCCCTTCCGACGTTTGACCAGTCTCCCGTTGATAAGGATGGGGGCCCGGAGCCATTTGCGGATGAGGCGTAGGGCGAGGGGGCATTTTACCTTCCGGTAAAGCAGTTGCAGCAGCAGGCAATGATCCACTTCATCGAAGAAGTTCTGCAGGTCGATGTCCACGATGTGCTGATAGCCCTCGTGGATGTGCCTGTGTGCCTGCTGCAGGGCCTGGTGGGCATTGCGGTTGGGGCGGAAGCCGTAGCTGTGCTGGGTAAAATCAAGCTCAAAGAGCGGTGCTATCACCTGATTAACGGCCTGTTGCAGTACGCGGTCGGTGACGGTGGGAATGCCCAGCAGGCGATTCTTACCGTTGCTCTTGGGTATGGCTACCCCTAGGATGGGTGGAGGCAGGTACCTGCCGTTGCAGATGTCGGTAGCGATGGCGTCCCTGTTTTGTTTCAGGTGCGTAGCCAGCTTCTCTACCGGCATACCGTCCACACCGGCCGAACCTTTGTTGGCCAGCACGTGCGTGTATGCCTTGAGCATGTTGCCCCGGTGGAGTACCTTCTCTATCATCTTTACTACTTTTACTGTAATCTCTGCCCCGCTTAAGGCAAGGCTGGCTGAGCCTCCTTGCCGAATTAAGAGCAACTTAACGTTCGGCCCTTCGGTAGCTTGTGAGACCTCCGGGTGCTTCCCGGCTCGTTACCTCTACCTACTATGGCCTCTGCTGACTTCTCCCTGTGTTCACGACAGAGGGAGACCTCCCCAGGTAAGAGCACATTCCTTCCTCCGATTCCTGCTGCATCTACACAAAGTCGCTTGTTGGTCAGGGGCTTTACAAAGATGTGCTTGCTTACCCACGACTCCCTGCCTCTTATGCAGTTTCTGTCCGTCAGTACCGGATTTTGCAGTCCCGCTTTCTTCACTGCACGCCTCACGACGAACCAGCTTGCGGCTTGCTAACAGGCTTCACCAACTCGCCTGTAAGGGACTTGCACCCTCTGGAATAATTTGATACCTTCAGTACCAGGTGCCCATACTGGGCGCACACATTGTGTATAAGCAATAGCGGTTAAAGTGCAAACTTGAACCGCTATTGTTTTAATTTAAGTAACTTGCAAACCGAATCGTTAGTACTTAAAATCCGCTACTGCTCATACACTTGAACGATAACTGTAGAAACTATACCTGCGAACGGCACCATATGGAACATTGATAGCCCTTCGGAGTAATCATCAGTCATTGCTTCATAAAAGTAGTAGGTGAAAATTAACATCACCAGCCCTAACAGAACAATAAGAAAATAGGAGCTTCTTAATTCTGCGTTCCCACTAAGAAGACTTCTATATAATAGTATAGCTGTCGCGGGCATTATCAGTAATGAGGAACCTGCAACAAGTAGCAAATCTGGTTCCATGCTTTCTAATCTGTGGGAGGAGCCTAATATGAATAGAGCAACTAATAGAGAGAACCCAATAATACAGAATGAGTATAGAGCCGATAGCGTAACTATAAACGTAGATGCTCTTCTTTCCATAATTTAAATCAAAGGTAACGGTTTTGCCTCATAAGGTGTGCGAGGCGAAGCCGAAGCATAACTTATAGGCTGGGTTACCTATTCGTTGTTCTTACTAATCCACGAAGGTTTCTTTTATTATACTTTTACAAGCTGCTACTTCTGATGGATTCAAGTTGCCTAGCGTTTTAACAATACGAACTTTATCAATAGTCCTTATCTGATCAATCACTATCCATCCTACTTGATTGTTGTGCTTCACTTTCACACGGGTTGGATAGCTACGACTCTTGGTGGTCATTGGCGCTATAACTACTGTCCTTAAATTATGATTAATTTCATCAGGGGAAATTACCACACAAGGCCTTGTCTTCTGTATTTCACTTCCTACAGTAGGGTCCAGATTCACCAATACGATTTCATACTGGTTTATCTCCATTCGTCAAAGCTTTCATCGCCAAACACATCATCCAGCATAAGTTGATCATCACCGTTTTCATGCATTTCCCTGAAAGCCTTTTCCCAACCTTTCCTTGGAAGCTCAACTGGCTTTAAAATAATCTGTCCCTTCTCCAGTATTAGTTCAACTTTATCTTTGATGTTATATCTATCCAAAATAGACTTTGTTAGTCGCAGGCCCTTAGAATTTCCTATTTGAATGATTGACACTTCCATAATCCCTCCATTTAATGTAATTACAAAGTTATTACATCAACGATTAATTACAAGATAAAGTTCTATAGTTTCACATGATAGGTAACGTTTCGTGCATAATGTGGGAAGGCGTAGCCGAGCCTAAATTATGAACCTTGTTGTGAAATGTAATTTTATTCAAGTACTACTGTTTTCTTATGCTGCTGTATAGTTACAGCTCTTTCTGCCTTACCTGCCTTAGATTCAGTATAGCAGTTGTCGAGCATAAGAATCCATCCTTTTCTTAAATCTACACTTTTAGAGGTTGCCACTCCATTTATCTTAATGTTAAGAGCAAGAATTTTATTCACATCCAGTCTGCCAAGTTTCGTTCTTACATTTTTATTTAGAACCCAAAGTCCATTATCATCTTGGTAGATGGCTAACTGTGTTATGCCAGTTGAAAAGTGGGATTCAACAACTTCATTTCTTACAAGCCCCTGTCCATTTATGCTTATATCTACAGTGTCGGATTTAAAGCAGCTACCAATAATTAAAGAGAACTGGCTCTTCTTTCTCTTCGATTGGCTGTAAGAGATCCCTACTATCATTGAAACCAAAAGAATCGCAAGAAGACCTTTTTTCATGATTTTTATATTTCACAACGGATTAGTATATGAAAAGCCCGCAGCGGAGCAAGGGTTTTATATATGCATTGTTAGCAAATGGTTTTTTAGATTAGTTCAAGCAACTTCTCTGATGTTACCTCAAGTCCAACCTTTTTAAGGTTTTCCAAGACTTGTACTTTGCTCATTGGTGGCTTCTTTAAATTTGAAACCTGTTGCTGAAATGCCTTGAGAGCTTTTTCAGGATTTAGGTCAACTAAGTTTGATATGAAGTAATCAGGGTGCTGTGCTTCAACGTCAAATTTGCTTAAATATTCATTTGGGAAATCTTTGATATTAGCTGTCACAATTACTTCCGAACTAGAGCGAATTGCTGCCGCAAGTACATGGCAATCATCGCTATCAGGTAGAGTAACTGCCATGATGATTGATTCATAATTTCCTACATTTGAATCGGGAAAAGCCGTATTCATAGCATCAACTGTTTTCTGCAATTGTTCCGCTGAAAGTTCTGGCCTATTTAGCAGCAGGTTCCTTGTCCATTCCTCATGGATCTTATCAGTCCACTTTGGAGTATATAAATCAAAATAAGCTAAATTCAGCAGCAGGTCCCTAATTGGTGCGGGATAAAGCACACATGCGTCAAGTACTGCAATGAATTTTGGAGAATGAATCATTCGTAGCCAAGATTTAGATCTTGAGCCTGTTCAGCTAAGAATTGCAGATTCTCTTTTCTCCTTTCTTTTTGTTCTACCTCATACTTGAGTAAATCTTCAAGTAATATTCTTCTATGGCTACCCACTTTTTTAAAAGGGATGGCACCTTGCTCAAGCAATTTAACAATATGCGGTCTTGATACATTTAGCATATCAGCAGCCTGTTGTGTGGTTACTTCCGAATCAGAGGGAACAAGGGATATTGCCTTGCCTTCTGCCATATTGTATAAGATAAGAGAAAGCAGCTCAAGGGCTTTTTTGGGAACTGTAATAAATTCTCCACTTTCTTGTATCTTTATTTTTACTTTGTCAGAGCTTTTCTTTTCTATTGCAGCTGTAAAGCTGAAAAGCGATTCGCTTGCTACCTTCTGTTCTTGCAGAGTTGGTCTTTCTAAGACAGCTTCCATTTTTATATCTGTTTGTTACAAATATAATAAACGAAATAAACGAAACAATGTTTTACAAGATTTATAATTTTAACTGTTTGCTAACGTACTTGTATATACTGCGTGCGAGGCCGTCGGCCGAAGCATGGAGTATATACAAGTACGTTAGCTAATGTTTTTTTTATTTGATGGTCAGGTCTTTTGCTGTCTTTTTGATTCTAGCCATACTTGCTCTACTTGAGTTACATAGAAGCTGTTTAGAGTTTTAAAGTAACTGCCAAAGAATTAGCCGTGTACAAGAGTTTGCAGACTTTTTATACACTAGGCACTAATTCAATGGCAGTATTAAGTGAAGATACGATTAAAGAGTGGATCGTTCCACATTTAAGTAAAGGAAAAAGAGGGACAAAACTACAAGTAGAGGTCACAGCGATCGTTTCGGCTATCCTCCACAGGCTGAGAACAGGCTGTCAATGGCGTGAGCTGCCTGTAAAGCAATTCTTTGAAAAGCAACGGATCAGCTGGCAGGGCGTTTATCATCACTTCAGGAAGTGGACCAATGATGGCAGTTTCAGGAAGGTATGGGTAAGCCTGTTAAAAAAGCACCGCCGGTTGATGAACCTTTCTTCGGTACAGCTCGATGGCAGCCAGACGATCTGCATGAATGGAGGAGCCTGTATTTCTTATCAGAAAAGAAAAGCTGCAATAGCCTGTTTTTAGCTGATGATGAAGGCCTTTTGTTTGCCATGAGCCCGCCAGTGGCAGGGGCTCATCATGACCTCTACCAGATTGAGCAGGTAATGAGGGAGCTGTGTGAGCTGCTCAAAGAGGCAGGGATAGATGTGGAGGGCTTGTTTATGAATGCTGATGCCGGCTTTGACGCAGAGAGCTTCAGAAAGATCTGCTCGACACTGAAACTAGAGGCAAATATTGATTTGAATCCCAGAAACGGGCAAGGCAGCGATGAGTATGTGTATTTTGATGAAAAACTCTTCCAAAGAAGAAAAGTTATTGAGCATGCCTTTGCCTGGATTGACAGCTTCAAAGCTTTACTCATCAGGTTTGAAACGAAAGTAAATACATGGATGGCGCTCCATTTTCTGGCTTTTGCTATCTTGTTTATTCGTAAAATAAAAAAAAAAATAAAACTCTAAACAGCTTCATAGAGTCATTTCGTTTTGTTTCTCGTTCAGAATTATAAATCCATTCGTGTTAATTTCTTCTTGAGTCTCTAAGTCTATGCTGATGTAACCTGTGGTGAATGACATAACTAAGATATTACCAGAAATCCACCTTGGAAATTCTTTAAAACCTGTGTAGTCAAAGTCGAATTTAGGGGTAAAGCCTTTCCAATGAAGCGGGAAAATGAGTTTACCGTCCTGAACCCATTTTTGTGTAGTGTAGGAGTCAAATGTTGTTTCGCTTTTAAGTGTCCAACCATTGTCTGTGGCAAATCTTATAATTTCTGACTTGTCGAATGTGCCCTTTCCCTTTTTCCAATGAACTATCCTTTTGCCACCCCATGGTCCTTGGTTATTTAGATGCTCAACTTGCTGCTCTTCTTGAAAATTTTCCCAAAACCCTGCTGGTGAAGGTGACAAACAACTTGTCAGGATTATCACCAAAATTGAGCAGGTTATTTTTTTGAGAGCTTTATTCATTTACATGTTTGCCAACGGTGTTGTACATGAGGTGAGCGAGGCGTAGCCGAAGCATTGCTCATGTGCTGTGTTGGGCAAAGGGGTTTTTACTTTAAACCATCAAAACTTATCGGTAACATCATTCTCTTTGGCACTGGCTTTCCATTCTCTTCGGCTGGTATCCACTCAGGCATGCTTTCTACTAATCTTATAGCTTCTTTATCACAAGATTGGCAAAGACTTTTCAGGACTTCTATTTCCTTTAATTCACCCTTTTCACTTACAACAAAGCCTACAACAACTCTTCCCTCTATCGTAGATTGCCCTACTCTCCATTGATTATTCTTGTTCAAATAAGCTGTAAGCGAATCTTCTCCGCCAGGAAATCTTGGCATGGATTCAACTGGGTCAATGATAAGCTCTTCACTTTTTGGCTCAACAATTACTTCTTCACCTTTAAGGCTGTTTTGTATGCAGCCTGTAAAAATGAAACTTACAGTGAGCGATGAGTATAAAATCTTCTTCATTAACTTTTCATTTTGCCCAACGGACTCGTGTAAGCGGCGGCGAGGCCGTCGGCCGTAGCTGCCGCTTACACAATGTGTGCGCCCAGTATGGGCACCTGGTACTGAAGGTATCAAATTATTCCAGAGGGTGCAAGTCCCTTACAGGCGAGTTGGTGAAGCCTGTTAGCAAGCCGCAAGCTGGTTCGTCGTGAGGCGTGCAGTGAAGAAAGCGGGACTGCAAAATCCGGTACTGACGGACAGAAACTGCATAAGAGGCAGGGAGTCGTGGGTAAGCAAGCACATCTTTGTAAAGCCCCTGACCAACAAGCGACTTTGTGTAGATGCAGCAGGAATCGGAGGAAGGAATGTGCTCTTACCTGGGGAGGTCTCCCTCTGTCGTGAACACAGGGAGAAGTCAGCAGAGGCCATAGTAGGTAGAGGTAACGAGCCGGGAAGCACCCGGAGGTCTCACAAGCTACCGAAGGGCCGAACGTTAAGTTGCTCTTAATTCGGCAAGGAGGCTCAGCCAGCCTTGCCTTAAGCGGGGCAGAGATTACAGTAAAAGTAGTAAAGATGATAGAGAAGGTACTCCACCGGGGCAACATGCTCAAGGCATACACGCACGTGCTGGCCAACAAAGGTTCGGCCGGTGTGGACGGTATGCCGGTAGAGAAGCTGGCTACGCACCTGAAACAAAACAGGGACGCCATCGCTACCGACATCTGCAACGGCAGGTACCTGCCTCCACCCATCCTAGGGGTAGCCATACCCAAGAGCAACGGTAAGAATCGCCTGCTGGGCATTCCCACCGTCACCGACCGCGTACTGCAACAGGCCGTTAATCAGGTGATAGCACCGCTCTTTGAGCTTGATTTTACCCAGCACAGCTACGGCTTCCGCCCCAACCGCAATGCCCACCAGGCCCTGCAGCAGGCACACAGGCACATCCACGAGGGCTATCAGCACATCGTGGACATCGACCTGCAGAACTTCTTCGATGAAGTGGATCATTGCCTGCTGCTGCAACTGCTTTACCGGAAGGTAAAATGCCCCCTCGCCCTACGCCTCATCCGCAAATGGCTCCGGGCCCCCATCCTTATCAACGGGAGACTGGTCAAACGTCGGAAGGGCGTGCCGCAGGGAAGCCCGCTCTCACCGCTGCTCTCCAATATCATGCTCCACGAGCTGGATAAGGAACTGGAGCGGCAGGGGCTGCGCTACGTGCGCTATGCCGACGACTTCAGCGTCTACACCAAAAGTGAAGATGAAGCTCGAAAAGTAGGCAACGCTGTATTCCTCTTCCTGCGGAACAGGCTCAAGCTGCCTATCAACAGGGAGAAGAGCGGCATCAGGCGGCCAGTAGACTTTCAGATTCTGGGTCACGGATTCGTGCCCACCTATAAGAAGGGAGATAAGGGCAAATACCAGCTGGTAGTGGCAAAGAAGGGATGGGAAAGGTTAAAGCAAAAGCTAAAGAGCATCACCCGCAAAACAACGCCCTGCTCTTTTGAGCAGCGTGTCCGGGAACTGAAAGAGGCGCAGCGAGGCTGGGTCCACTACTTCCGTTTGGCAAGTATACAGGGCAAACTCAAAGAGGTCGACAGCTGGATACGAAACAGGCTCAGGCACTGCATCTGGCATGACTGGAAACGACCGGACCGGAAAAGGAAGAACCTGATTCGGCTGGGCGTTCCCAAGTGGCAGGCGTATGCCTGGAGCAGGACCAGGAAAGGAGGATGGGCAGTAGCTCAAAGTCCAATCCTGATAACGACGGTAACGGTGAAACGGCTTGTCCGCAGGGGGTATGAATCAATGCTTGACTACTACAAGAAAGTAGCTCCACAGCTTAACGAACCGCTGTATGCGAGAACCGCTTGTACAGTGGTGGTGTGTCACGAACGAAGGACGCTTTTAGTGTCCTTTGGTGCTGTGCAAATGATGAGGGCAGGCCCCTCGGAGCCGGTAGTCAGGTGCAGGCTCCAAACCGCCTTGTGCGGCTTTGCTTAAAAGGCATGGTCGTGAGCGACAAGGAAAAGTTACCGGAAAGGTAGCAGGTAGGTGTTAAGGAGACGAACGCAAGTGAACTGCTGAAGAAGTGTCGTTAGCGAATAAGTGATGTCAAAACCGGGAGTCACCACTGTCCCGGGATAAGCATGAGGGCAACCTGGCTACTGCTCATGCGGCATCCGGCATTAAGGCAGCGTGACCTTAACACAGGCATTTGCACGGAACGTGAGAACGTGTCGTCCTGATGAGAAGGGAGAAGCTCAAGTGGCAGACCCACAAGAGTAAGAGTACCGAGGCAGGGCACGCGGGCGGAACATCCCGTAGTAGCGTGGAAGTCCCTGTAATGGGGATGGAGCCAAGGGGATGTATTATCCGGTTTTTATCACAAAGAAAACTGCAGGTAAGCCTGCAGGAGGTACTGACATGATTAAGACAAAACCATTTACCATCTCAAAGCACATCGTGCACCAGGCTTACCTGCGTGTAAAACAAAACGGAGGTAGCGCAGGTGTGGATGGGCTAAACCTCGAGGAGTTCGACCAGGACAGCAGAAATCACCTTTACCGGTTATGGAACCGAATGAGCTCGGGAAGCTATATGCCCGCACCCGTCTTACTGGTGGAAATTCCCAAGAGCGGCGGGGGCACCCGTCCACTAGGAATACCCACTGTTACGGATCGTATTGCCCAGATGGTAGTCACCATGACATTGGCACCAGTACTGGAGCCTGTGTTCCATGACGACTCCTATGGGTACAGGCCGGGCAAAAGCGCACTGGAAGCGGTGGGCAAAGCCAGGCAGCGGTGCTGGCGGCAGGACTGGGTTCTGGACCTGGACATCAAAGGCTTCTTCGACAGCATCCCGCACGAGTTGCTCCTAAAAGCAGTGCGCAGGCACACAGACTGCAAATGGGTGCTGCTCTACATCGAGCGGTGGCTCAAAACACCTGTGCAGCAAAGAAACGGCATAACCACAGAAAGGACAAAGGGCACTCCGCAGGGAGCAGTCATCAGTCCGCTGCTGGCCAACCTGTTTCTGCACTACTGCATGGACGAGTGGCTGCGGATAAAGTATCCCGGTTGCCCGTTCGAGCGCTACGCAGACGACTGTGTGATACACTGCAGCACCGAGCAGCAGGCGATAGCGCTTAAAGAAGCACTGGCAGAAAGGCTAAAGGCATGTGGCTTGGAGATGCACCCGGAGAAGACCAAAATTGTTTACTGCAGGGACGAGGACCGACGCAAAAGTTACCCGAACATGTCTTTTGAATTTCTGGGCTATACATTCAGAAGCAGGAAGTCACGGAATAAGCAGGGTAAATATTTTATCGGATTCTTACCGGCAGTTGGCGATAAAGCCAGGAAGGCAATCCGGGAAAGGATAAGGGCATGGAAGTTGACCAGCAGAAGCGGCAGCAGCCTGACAAGGCTGGCCGAGGAAATCAACCCAGTTCTGAAAGGCTGGATTAACTACTACGGACACTTCTACAAATCGGAACTCTATGAGGTATTGAGATATTTGAACCTTGTACTCAAGAGCTGGGCCAGGCAGAAGTATAAGAAACTGCAGGGCCATAAAATCAGAGCAAGCGATTGGCTGGGGAAGGTGGCTAAGGCCATTCCGAACCTGTTTGCGCACTGGCAGCTGGGAGTAAGGCCGTGAAGGTTGGATAATAGGAGCCGTGTAAGGCGAGAGTCTTACGCACGGTTCTGTGAGGGCGTAAGGGGGAGGTTCCCTTGCGCTACTCGACTGAGAGCCTCACCGTGAGTAATTTTGCTCACGGCGGGCTACTCGATTCTCTGCTGGCTTTTTTCCATTCCACTTGTCAGTCAGCGTTGGGAATACCATACTCTTTGCCAAGTTTTGGCTTGCGTGTCGGCTGGTGCGAACTACGAAGTAATCACGAACACCAAAGTGAAATAAAAATGAAGTGAGTACTTGGCAATGTGTATGGTTTTTAGCGTTGGCTAAATTATTTCAAGTTTTCCTTAAAATATTTTTCTAATTTATCAAATGGAATTACATCTATTTTGTCGTATAAATCGGTGTGTACACCATTTGGAATAATCATCAGTTCTTTTGGTTCGGAAGCATTTTTATAGGCATCTTCACTGAAATATTTAGAGTGTGCATTCTCACCTGCAATCAGCAACATTGGTCTTGGCGAAATTTCTTTGATGTAGGTCAAAATCGGCATATTCATAAAAGACAAGCTATTGGTTGCTGTCCAAGCACCATTTGAGTTCAAAGAGCGTTCGTGAAAACCCCTGTCGGTTTTGTAATAATCATAATATTCTTTTACAAACTGGGGCGATTCTTCATTGGTCTGTGCCAATCCATTTTCTGGATATTTGGGTGTTCCATTTTTAGCATCTTCCCAACGTTGCAAGCTCATTTGTTCTAACATTTTAGTACGTTGTTCGGGTGTGGTAGAACCAAAATAGCCTTCTGCATTTACTCTTGACATATCGTACATACTGGTTGTAGCAACTGCTTTTACACGTTTATCAACGGCTGTGGCATTCAAGGCGAAACCGCCAAATCCGCAAATCCCGATGATGCCTAATTTGTTTCTGTCAACGTTGTCTTGTAAGCCAAGAAAGTCAATAGCAGCACTGAAATCTTCGGTGTTGATGTCGGGTGATGCCACGTTGCGGGGTTCGCCACCGCTTTCGCCTGTATAGGACGGGTCAAATGCCAATGCCACAAAACCACGTTCTGCCATTTGATTGGCATACAAGCCTGATGATTGTTCTTTTACCGCTCCAAAAGGACCACTAATTGCCAATGCCGGTAAATTGTTGCCGCCATTTTTAGGAATATACAAATCGCCTGTAAGTTCAATGCCGTAACGGTTTTTAAAGGTTACTTTCTGGCGTGTTACTTTATCACTTAACTCAAAAGTGTAGTGTTCTTCTGTATCGTTCATTGTTTCTGTTTTTTGTGTTTGTTCTTCTTGTTTAGCTTCTGTTTTTTGTTGACAAGCTCCCAATATCAACAGAGAAAAAGTCATTGTTGCTATTAATCTCGTTTTCATTTTTCTATGGTTTAATTTTGTTCCTTTTTATACTGTTCATCCGTTACGGCTTCCTGCCAATCTACAATTCCCTTTTCGGTGTTGGGTACGATGTACAATTGCTGTAAACCCACATCAGGGCTTGCTCCGTGCCAATGCCTTACATTTGGCGGACATTTTACCACATCTCCTTTTTTGATGACTTCAATGGGCTGTCCTTCAATCTGGTGGTAGCCAACTCCGTCCGTAATAATCAATATTTGCCCTGATGGATGAGTATGCCAATTGCTCCTTGCTCCGGGTTCAAAATATACATTGCCAACGGCTGTGGTAAAAACGGAATCCACATCTACCAACCCAATGTTGTAAGCATTTCCTGTAAAAAAATCATCTGAACCTTTTTCGCCTAACGGGAAAATGGCGTCCAATTCGTTTTTGTCTGTTTTCATATTTTCTTGTTGTTTTTCGGTGCTTGAATTGCAAGCGGTTATCAGAAATAAACTTCCTGTAAGTATTGCAATCGTTTTGATGTACTTGTTCATATCTTTTAATTTTTGGTTATTATTCCAATTCAATAGTTACAGTAATTTTTCCCTTTGTTTTGAAATATTCTATTCCACTTGTGATTTTTCCCATAGAAATCAAGCCGTTGGAATAGCTGAAATCCTTATAAAACAAAGCGATATTTCCCCAAGGTGCATACAGCGTAATATCGCCTTCGGACGGTTTGAAACCTTTGGGTGCATCTTCGGTGGTAAGTTTTCGGGACGGATAAAATATCTTTTCCGTATTTGCATAATCGTCCATTTCTACGGTAAGCGGGAGCATTGTAGTAAAATCCCTGCTTGTGGGATTGTCGTACAAAATTGCTGTTGCCGTATTTTCTCCTATCGTTATTTTTAGTTTCATAGATTCCTGTTTTGGTTTGTCCAATTCCTTGTCTTTATTACAAGCGTGCAGTTGCGTACAGCCCAATAAAAGAATAATTGTATAAAACAGCTTCTTCATACTTATTCAATGTTTTTAATGATTTTAGCAGGGATACCTCCTACAATTGCATTGTCGGGAACATTTATTGAAACAACCGAACCTGCTGCTACCACAGAGTTTTCGCCAATGGTTACGCCTTGTAAAATTGTGGCATTTGCACCAATCCAAGCGTTCTTTTTGATGTGAATGGGTTTCGGAACAAGTGAATGTCTTTCTTCGGGCGAAATAGGGTGTCCTTCGGACAGCAAACTGACTTTTGGTGCTATCAGTACGTTATCTTCAATGGTAATGCCACCTAAATCCAAAAACACACAATCAAAGTTGATGAATACGTTTTTGCCGATTTTGGTGTGCTTACCATAATTGATGTAAAGCGGTGTGAATACGGCTGTACTTTCGTCAATTTCCGAATCTGTAATTTGGCTTAACAATTTTCTGACTTCATTTGGGTCAGTCGAATTGTTCATCTGCACGAGTAGTTTTTTCGTGTTGTAAGAAGCGCTTCTTAATTCTTTTCTTTGGTTGTCGCTGGAAGGAATAATTTCTCCGTTTCGCAACCTTTCAAAAATATCCGACTTATTCATCTTTGTATTCTTTGATACAAAGGTCGGGCGATTTTAATAGGTGCTGTTAAAGAAATTCAAACCAATGATTATGAAATTCAAACTTTTCCCAACCGAACGGAAGATGGGCTTACTCCTGTTTGCTTTTTGAAGAAATTATTAAAGTACGTTGGGTATTCAAATCCCAAAGCGAAAGCAATTTCCGAAACATTCCAATCGGTGTGTTGCAGAATGGCTTTGGCTTCATTGGTAATACGTTCTGCAATATGGGTTGTGGTAGTTTTTCCCGTAACATCCTTTACGGCTCGGTTCAGGTAATTAACGTGTACCGAAAGGCTTTTTGCATAGTCTTTGGCGGTTCTCAATTGAAGCGGTCTGTCAGGACTTTCTACAGGAAATTGGCGTTCCAACAATTCCATAAAAACATTGGTCAGTCGTTCTGCTCCGTTTTTATCCTGGTTGTAATTTTCGGACGGTTTCAATTTGAGGGATTCGTGCAATATCAAGTCAATATAATTGCGAATAAGGTCATCTTTATGCTCATAGTCAGATTGTTGTTCTTCAATCATTTTTTGGAAAATACTGTTTAAAAACTGTCTCTGATGTTCCGAAATATCCAAAATCGGTGTGCCGCCCATTTTAAACAAAGGCGATTTTTGCAAGGTTTCCGAATGTTTTCCCGAAGTGTAAAAGTCTTCCGAAAATAGAATGGTGTAGCCCACATACTGGGTAGAAAGTGTTTCCCAAGAGTAGGGAATGTTTGGGTTTCCGAAGAACAAAATGGTTCCTTCGGCATCAAAACTTCTGTCGGCATAATGGATACGGCTTTTGCCCGTGGTCAGGCAGATTTTATAAAAATCCTTTCGGCTGTACGCTTTGGTGGCATTGCCGTCTTTCTCAATTTGAAAGACATTGAAACCTTTTAATTTTAACTCGCTGTTGTATGTTGACAAGATTCTTGACATAGTGCAAAGTTAAGAAATTCAAACAAATCTTTGTTCTGATTAAGTGATTATTCTATTTCGTGCGTTGGCAAGAAACGGCTCTTTTGGTTTTTGGAAGCGTTGGCTTTTGTGTCGGCAAAAACCAAATGTGCTGTTTGTGCGATGGGTTTTTTAGCTTGCAGAGAACTTGATAGTAGCAGTAATAAAATTGAAGAATAACCTAAGGTAACAAAAGCTATAATGCATGAACGCATTCTAGCCCAAACGTTAGGTGCAAGTGTAAAAACAAACCACCATCAATTACAATGGACAGCAAAACTGATAGTCCCATATGACATTCACAAAAGAAATTGTAAAAGAGGTTAAAATAAAAATTGAGACTGATACAGTTTTATTTTTTGATATGGATGGCACATTAGTGAATACAGATTTTGCAAACTTCTTATCATATAAAGAGGCGATACAATCGGTAGTTCAAAATAGTATAGATATTTTATATAATCCGGATGAAAGATTTAATCGGTCTTACTTAAAAAGAGTAGCACCAAATTTATCAGAGGAGGAGTATTTGCAAATAATTCAACAAAAAGAGAAAAATTTTAGTGAACAATTATCACATACTGAATTGAATAAGACAGTAGCAAACATACCATTAAAATATTACAATACTAATAAAACTGTTTTAGTTACAAACTGCCGAGAAAATAGAGCACAGATGACATTGAGCCATCATAATCTTTCTGATAAATTTAGCAATATATTTTTCCGACAAATTTCAAATAATGGAGACCGAATAAATAAATATAAAAATGCTATATTGAGTCTGGGTGGAATTGCAACAGTTTACTGGAGGATTTTTGTTAGGCAGCTACTTTATTACTAAGGTATATTTTTTCATACTGGCAGGGAGAAAGATAGCCTAGTGCGGAATGCCTTCTTTCCCTGTTGTAAAAGATTTCGACATACTCGAACACAGCCAGCCTAGCCTCTTGCCTGGTGGTGAATCTACAGTGATATACCAGTTCCGTTTTCAGGGTCTTGAAGAAGCTCTCGGCTACCGCGTTGTCGAGAGCAATTCCCTTTGCGGCTCATACTTTGCAACACCGATTTGCCCTCTAGTTGCTTCCTAAATTCACTGCAGGCGTATTGCACGCCCCGGTCCGAGTGAAAGAGCAATTCTTGCGACAGGGGCCTGTTTCTGACTGCCATCCTCCAGGCCGCCACCGTGGTTGCCTCCGCTTCCATCGTCTCGCTCAGGGCCCAGCCCACCACCTTCCTGTCAGCCAGATCCAGCACGATTGTCAGGTACAGCCAGCCTTCCTGGGTCCTGATGTATGTCAGATCTGATACCCACTTCTCTGCTGGCCTGTCTGCATTGAAATCTCTTGCCAGATGGTTCTCCGCTACGCTGAGGCTATGGTTGGAATCAGTGGTCTGCACCCGATAACTCTTTCTTACAATGCTCTTTATCTGATGCTTACGCATTAACCGGGCCACCCGAGGACGCGAGGCTCTGATGCCCCGATCGCGTAGCTCGAAACTGATGCGGGGGCTGCCGTAGCGGCTCCCGCTCTGCTTGTGAACCTGTTTGATCTGTCCCACCAGCTCCCGTTCCTTAAGCTCTCTTGCACCGACAGGATGCTGGAGCCAGTAGTAGAACCCGCTGGTACTGACCTTCAGCACTTTGCACATCCTCTCAGGCGGGAAATCGGTAGCGTTGCTCCTTTATGAATCCGTATACCGCCCGTCTCCCTTGGAGAAGATGCTGATGGCCTTTTTTAAGATGTCTCGCTCCAGCTGCGCCTCCTTGAGCTCTTTCTGCAGCCGCCTGATCTCTTTTTGTTCCGCCGTCAGCTCGGCGGCTGGCTGCGCGGGCGCCTGTAGCTTATTGCGCCACTTGCTCAATCGAGCTGGATCAACACCCAGTTCCTGGGCCACCTCCTTGACAGAGCCCCTGGTATAGGAGAGCTCCACAGCCATCCGCTTGAAGGAGTCGTCAAATACGCGTTTGTTCATATTTTCAAAGTTAACAGTTTAAATAAAACTGCCCTTCTTAAATCCTCCAGTCAAAGGTAGCAACTTCACGCACCACCAACATTACCTGGAGCGCAGCCCAGAGTATTACCTGAAGAAGGCCAAGGGTAAATCAGAGGTACTCAGCCAATTCATGGAGCTGCTCTTTGAACAGAAGCGCTACCCCGAGCAGCTGTACCGCACCTGTGACGGGTTGCTGCGCCTGCAGGGCAAAGCAGCGCCGGGGGATTTTGACAGGGCCTGCCGTCTGGCCATTGACTGCCAGAGCTACTCCTACCGCTTCGTGCGCAACGTGCTGGAAAACGACATGGCCGGCCATGCAGAAGAAGCCAAACAGGATACGCCTTTGCCGGTGCACGGCAACATCCGGGGGCGGGACTACTACGCCCAGACAAGCATTACCTTTTAACCACTATAACCGATAAACATGATGATGCAGATTGAAACACAACTCAGCCGCCTGCGCCTGTATGGCATGGGCCGCAGCTGGCAGGCGCTGCTGGAGACGCGAAAGAGCCACGAGCTGAGCTTAAGCGAGGGGCTGGCCCTGCTGCTGCAGGCCGAGGAAGAGGACAGGGCCGACAGGCGCTTTGAGCAGCTAAAGAAGAACGCCCGCTTCCGTTACCAGGCCTCTGTGGAGGAGCTGCGGCTGGAGGCCTCGCGGGGGCTGGACAAGGGGCTGGTACTGGGTCTTGCCACGGGTGAGTATCTGGCTAAAGCCGAGTCAGTGCTCATCAGCGGGGCCACCGGCTGCGGCAAGAGTTTTCTGGCCTCGGCGCTGGGCCACCAGGCCTGCGCGCAGGGCTACAGAGTGGCATATTACAACGTGCAGAAGCTGCTGTTGCGCACCAAGATGGCCCGCCTGGACGGCACCATCTACAAGTTCATGGAGCGGCTCTCTAAAACGGACCTGCTGATACTCGATGACTTCGGCCTGACGCACCTGGAGCAGCAGCAGCGCCTGGACCTGATGGAGATAATCGAGGACCGCCATGCAAAGGCCTCCACCATTATCGCCAGCCAATTGCCGGTAGCCAGCTGGTATGATGTGATAGGAGAAGAGACCATAGCCGATGCCATTCTCGACCGCCTGGTGCACTCTTCCTACAGAATCGAGCTGAAAGGTGAAAGTCTGAGAAAAAAACAGTAAAATTGTCAGTCCATCGGACGCTATAAACAAAACCTATTTCAAGGGGTCAGTATCACCGGATTGGGGGTCAGCATTGCCGGAATATCCATTTAACCTGAGAAGATGAAAAAGACAAGATTTACCGAGAGCCAGATCGTCAAGGCCCTCAAGGAGCATGAAGCGGGCCGCAAGGCCGAGGACATCTGCCGGGAACTGGAGATCACTTTTACAAGTGGCGGAGCCGCTACGGGGGCATGGACGCCTCGGATGTGCAGCGGCTCAAGGAGCTGGAGGAGGAGAACCAGCGGCTCAAGAAGATGTTGGCCGACCTGAGCCTGGACCACGCCATCCTAAAGGAGGTGATCACAAAAAAGGGCTGGGGCCCTGGCAGCAGAAAGCCCTAGCCCAGGAGCTTGTCTCGGACTACGGCCTCTCGGTTGCCAGGGCCTGCACGCTGAGCGGTCTGTCCCGCTCGAAGTTCTACTACAAAAGCCGCCGCGATGACACTGAGGTGATCGCCGCCCTGCAGGAGCTGGCCTCCGCTCACCCCTCCTACGGTTTCAGGAAGCTGCTGGCCTGCCTGAGAAGGGCGGGCAGGGAGTGGAACCACAAGCGGGTGTACCGGGTCTACAGGCTCCTGAAGCTAAACAAGAAGAGAAGAGGCAAGCGAAGGCTGCCGTCCAGGGTAAAGAAGCCCCTGGTGCAGCAAACCCAGCTCAACAGCAGCTGGAGCATGGACTTTATGAGTGACTCGCTGGCCTCGGGCAGCAAGTTCAGGACCCTGAACGTGATTGATGACTGCAACCGGGAGGCCCTCTCCATCGAGGTGGCCTCCTCCATCGGGGCCAAAAGCGTGATCCGCACGCTCGAGCAGCTCATTGACTGGCGGGGAAAGCCGGCATCCATTCGGGTGGACAATGGGCCGGAGTTCACCAGCGGGGACTTTACCCTGTGGTGTGAGAGGGAAAAGATCGCCATTCAGTACACGCAGCCGGGCAAGCCGATGCAGAACGGCTATATCGAGCGCTTCAACGGCAGCTACCGCAGGGAAATCCTCGACAGCTACCTGTTCTTTGACCTGGAGGAGGTTCGACAGCTGACGCAGGAGTGGGTGGAGCATTACAACACCCACAGGCCGCACGAGGCGCTGGGCAACCTGACGCCAAGGGAGTGGCCACTCCAAAAAGAAAGTGGAAATATGGAAAACCTGCCCACGCTCACAAAGCACCCGCTCCAGGTTTACCACATTCCCACTTCATAGTAGCAGTGGTAAGTGATTTCAGAAAAGTCTACTTTTGAACTGTGCTGGTTTAGGGGTACTTACAGTAGAGGAATAAAAAAAAGGTAAACAACCTGAATCCGTCCCCTACAATATAAAACCCCATGTAAATGCTTGATTTACATGGGGTTTTATATTGTAATTGTACCTTGGGCCGGAGTCGAACCGGCACGAGTGTAACCTCACAGGTGTTTGAGACCAGCGCGTCTACCAATTCCGCCACCAAGGCATTGCCTTTTCCCGAACGATTTTCAGGAACGTGCTGCAAACTTAGACAATGTTTCTTTTATTCGCAACAGGTATTTTTTCTTCAGATAATAGATTTTTACCTCCTGCAGGGCAGCTTCTTTTGTAACTCCATGAAGCTCAGGATATCGCTGCAAAGTAGGCAGAATATCGGCATCGAGTTGAGCTGTAATTCCTGTACTTTTTTCTCCGATCTCATGCAGTTTATCTGCATCAAAATCAAATTCCAGCTCCATCAGCTCCTCATTTATATCCATCATCTCCATCAGAAATTCGCCCGGCAACTCATTATTGCCGCCTTCTTCTAGAAGACCATGCTCTTTTAAAATATACTGCATGCGCAGGTCGGCATTGCTCAGGGTACGGTAGGCATTGGTGTTAAGCGTAGAGAGCTGCAGTATTTCCTGCTGCTTTTCCTGAGGTTCGTTCGCATAAAAATCCGGGTGGTACTCGCGGCTCAGTTGGTAATAGGTATTCTTTATAGCTTTCTCATCCAATATAAAGCTCTCCGGGATGCCATAAAATTCAAAGTAGTTTTGCATATGTCTGTCAGGTTTATCGGGCAGCTGCAACTGGTCAGGTGCTTCAGCTCCAAAATGTATACGCATGCTCCTGCTAAATAAAACTGAAACACGACTGAATACTGATACAGTAGCTGCGCTTACAAAGGTAATGATTTAGGGCTTTATAGCTTATATTTATGCTTGTTAGTTATTTAGAAAAATTCTAAATAATTTTGTTGTATTAACATTGTTCTATACTTTAGCAGTATCTTCTAAAACTAATCTTGTATGTCAATAACCTCTGTTCTGATTGCTGATGCGAATCTGCTTATGCGCAGGGGAATACATGCGTTGCTGGAAGATCAGCAGTCGGTTACAGTGGTAGCGGAAGCAGATTCGCCTGCAACTTTGCTTGCGCTGGCGCAGGAGTATCACCCGCAGGTAATTACCATCGATTGTGCCCAGCAAGATGGCTTTAATCTGCAGGATATCATTAGCCTTAAAGCAACCTGCCCCGGCTCTAACCTGTTGGTTATTACTTCGCAACCAGACAAGGAAACCATATTGGAGGCCCTGAGATGTGGTGTATGCGGCTATGTGCTGAAGAACAGCAGCGAACAGGAAATCTTAGCAGCACTGCACGCCACCTCTAAAGGAGAACGGTATATGTGCAGCAAAGTGCTGGATGTGATATTGGCCCAGGCCGGAGCTGTCCCGGAAACCAGACCAGAAACAAGTATAGCCCTTTCTGCACGGGAAACAGAAATCATACAACTGATTGCAGAAGGAAAATCAACGGCAGAAATTGCCCAGCAACTCTTTTTAAGTCCGCACACGATTAATTCTCACCGCAAGAGCATTCTGCGTAAACTGCAGATAAAATCCCCTGCCGAACTGATTGTAAAAGCCCTTGATCTGGGAATCGTAAAGCTGAAATAGCTTCTTCAGAAACAGTACTAGCAAAAGTTTCTAAGTTTTTCTTAAAGGAAAACCAGTCCGATACTTTGTGTAAGTTGCTGATTAAATGCTATATACCTGGCGGTAATTTTAATTGCCAATGCATGTAGACTATTAGTACTAGTGATGCCCTATCACTAGTACTAGTGAGTGAAATTGGCTACCACAAGCGATTGACAGCAGCACCCGGAGCCTTTACCTTTGCTATTGTTTAGAATGCTTCTAAATAATTAATCGCCGCACATGAAGAACTTTAATACAACAGCTAACAGAAAAAGCCGCAACTGGTGGATAGGCTTAACTTATACGGCAGGTTTGTGCCTGGCTACCTTTGCCTGCACGCCAGGCACAGGTGAACAAACGGCTACCGCAAGTAGCGAAACATTGGCTTCTGTGCCTGCATCCGATCTAAAAATTGTTACGCTCGGAGGTACCGTGTCTGAAATTGTTTGTGCCTTGGGCAATTGCGATCATATTGTCGCCACCGATCGCACCAGTACGTATCCGGCGCATCTGCAGGCGCTGCCTTCACTTGGCTACCGGACAGGTGTAAAAGCCGAAGGCATTATCTCGACTGGGGCACAGCTGGTACTGGCCGAAAAAGATTATGTAGACAAAAGTGTGACAGAGCAACTGGCAAGCACGGGTATGGAGCAGCATTACTTCGAGCATAAGCTATCGAAGGAAGGTACACAGGCCATGATCAAAGAGATTGGTAAACTGCTGAGCAGAGAAGACAAGGCACAGGAACTGGTAAACCAGGTAGACGAGGATTTTGAGCAGGTAAAGCGGACGTTGGCTACTGCTACCACAAAGCCTAAAGTGCTCTTTATTTATGCGCGTGGGCAGGGAACTTTAAATATCTGCGGCAGTAATACCTTCGCCGCCAAAATGATTGAGCTGGCAGGGGGCGAGCAGGCCGTAAAGCAGATAGAAGAGTATAAACCGCTTACGGCTGAAGCGGTAATAGCTGCTAACCCGGACTACTTGCTGTTTTTCGATACAGGCCTCGAAAGTCTTGGCGGGGCAGAGGGTGTGCTGGCTATACCGGGCGTAAAAGAAACCACAGCAGGCAAACAACGGCATTTTATTTCTATGGATGGGCTCTACCTGTCAGGTTTTGGCCCCAGAGTAGGCAAAGCAGTACAGGAACTGGCGTTGCAGCTACACCCGGCAGCGGCACCCACTGCAAAAGCTGCTAAATAATGCTCGGTAATTTAACTATAAAGAAACAAAGCTATACCAGTAGCGCCTCGCTCATACTGGCAGGAATCGCCGCATTGCTCGTTTGTGTTTTTGTGATTTCCCTTCAGGTTGGTGCTGTTCCCATTTCTGCAGCCGAGATCCTCTCCATTTTGCTGCATCAGCTGGGAGGGGCTGCGGATGGGTTCTCCCTGCAGCAGGAGCAGGTGCTACTGCATATACGATTGCCCAGAATGGTGCTGGCCATGGTGGTGGGCGCAGCTCTGGGTGTGGCCGGGGCAGGCTTACAGGGGCTGTTCCGCAATCCGCTGGTGGAGCCGAGCCTGATCGGAGTGTCGAGCGGAGCAGCCTTGTTTGCTGTGACAGCCATTGTGTTCGGTTCCGCTCTATCGGGTTTCTGGTCTGTGCTTGCAGGGCCACACCTGCTGCCGGTATTTGCCTTTGCAGGTGGCCTGGTAACGACCCTGATTGCCTATGCACTGGGGCAGCGGCAGGGGAAAATAGAGATAACAGTACTCATTTTATCAGGTATAGCTATAAATGCACTGGCTGCTGCTCTAATCGGTTTGGTATTGTTTTATGCCGATGATGCCGCCCTGCGAAGCTTTACTTTCTGGAGCCTGGGCGACCTGGGGGGAGCTTCGTGGGGAAAATTAGGTGTGGCATTGCCCATGATGCTGCTGCCTGCGCTGGTACTCTCTTTTATAGGCAGCAAGCTGAACGCAATGGCCTTGGGAGAGGCCGAGGCGCATCACTTGGGAGTAAATGTGGAGCAGGTAAAATACCTGGTCATCTTTCTGAGCTCTATGGCTGTAGGCGCAGCCGTATCTATAGCTGGTACTATCGGTTTTGTCGGTCTGGTGGTGCCGCACATCCTGCGCATGGCTTTTGGGCCTGATCACCATATTGTATTGCCTGGCTCCATGCTGGGTGGCGCCGTGGTTCTGATGCTGGCCGACCTGTTTGCCAGAACCGTAGTCGCTCCGTCAGAACTGCCGATTGGCATTGTAACAGCCCTGCTGGGAGCGCCGGTATTCATCTGGCTGATCATCCATGCGAAAAAGAAAAACATGATTTAAAGAACTATGCTGATAGCCGAAAATATATCCTATGCCCGGGGCAAAAAGCAAATACTCGAAAAGGTGAGCCTGCAACTGGAACCGGGGGTGTTTACGGCGGTATTGGGGCCGAATGGAGCCGGTAAATCTACTTTGTTAAAGCTGGTTTCTAAAGAGACAGGCGGACACACAGGCAGCATCCGGCTGAATGGCAAAAGCCTGGCAGACTATACAGCCCGGGAACTGGCGCTGGTAAGGGCCGTGCTACCGCAAAGTGTGCATGTTAACTTTCCTTTTAAAGCACGGGAAATTGTGCAGCTGGGCAGGCTGCCGCACCGCGAGGCCCTGAAGAAAAGCATCCGGGTGACCGAAGAGGTGATGGATGCCACAGGCATTCGTCACCTGGCCGACAGGAACTACGCCAGTCTGTCGGGTGGGGAGCAGCAGCGGGTACAACTGGCACGCGTCATAGCGCAGTTAAAAGGAAGTAGCCGGCAGCCTCGTTTCCTGCTGCTCGACGAACCCACCTCCAGCCTGGATATGGCACAGCAGCATAGTATGCTGCATATAGCGCGGGAGATGTGCCGCCAGGATATAGGTGTTCTGGCCATCCTGCACGATATGAACCTGGCAGCTCAGTATGCGGATGAGCTATTGTTCCTGAAAAAAGGCAAAACAGTTGCGCAGGGTAGAACAGCCGACCTGATGCAGGAAGAGGTGCTGGAGGCAACTTTCGCTCATCCGGTGCAGGTAATGTGCCACGGGTGTAGCAACAGGCCTTTCGTGATGGCAATACCTTATCATCAGTCCCAAAAAGTATTTCAAAACATTATTCATAAATAGCGGAGAACACAGATATGATAGCAGAAAATAAATTTGCCGATACAGAAACGCTTGTAAAGGCCTGGCAGGGGCTGCAGCAGGCAAAGCCAGCGCTACGCATCCGGGATGCAGCCAGAGAACTGGGTACCAACGAGGCTACTTTACTGGCAACGATGGTGGGTAAAAACGCCATTCGCCTGGAAGGAGATTGGGGAACTTTGGTAAAGCGGCTGCCGGAGTTAGGTTATGTAATGGCCCTTACCCGTAACGATAGCTGCATTCTGGAGCATAAAGGTGCTTTTAAGCAGGTTAATGTAATGGAGGGAGTGGCTACCGTTATTGGTCCGATAGAATCCAGGTTCTTCTTTTATGCCTGGCATGTGGCCTTTGCGGTAGAAGAACTGAAAAACGACCGGCGTTTAACCAGTCTGCAGGTGTTTGACAAAGCAGGGGATGCCATTTTAAAGGTTTACCTGCAGGAAGGCAAAAGCAACTACGATGCTTATATAGCTTTAGTGGAAGATTTTCGTGCCGCAGGCCAGGAGCAGGAGCAGTTTACGGAGCCGTATGCGGCCAGGGTATACGATACCGAGGTAGATGCGGAGGAACTGCTGTATGATTGGGCCGATCTGCAGGATACGCACGACTTTCATGGCATGCTTCGAAAGCACAAGGTGCACCGCCACCATGCCATGGAACTGGCGCATGGGCCCTTTACCTATATGATACATCCGGAAAAGGTAAAAGAAATACTCGAATCGGCTGCAGCCACAAAGCTGCCCATTATGATTTTTGTGGGCAACCGTGGTAATATCCAGATTCACCAGGGCAAAGTGCGAACCATACGCATACTGGAACGTGGGCATGCAGGTCCGCAAACCTGGGTAAATGTACTGGACCCTGAATTTAACATGCACCTGCTGCAGGACATCATTGCCTCTGCCTGGGTGGTGAAGAAGCCAACCCGTGATGGGGTGGTTACATCCATAGAATTGTTCGATCAGCAAAAGGAACTGGTGGTAAGCTTCTTTGGACTGCGGAAGCCCGGCCAGCCGGAGCTGGAAGAGTGGCGACAACTGGTAAACAGCCTGCCGATGCTACAGGCGGCGGGAGCGTAACATGTATTTCCTTCGTTTTTTATATGTGTTGAGTGAGATCTCCTTAAAGGTGCAGGCGGTTTTTAAAGAACTGCTTGTGCCGGAGAGGATCTTATAAGAAGCCCCTAAGGCCGGGGAGCCTCATAATTTATACTCAAATACTGGCATCCAGTCCAGCCATTGCATGGCAGCGTGCGCTCTGTTGGCTTTATACCTAAACGATTTATTTATAACATGAAAACCTTTATCCCTCTGCTCTTAATGCTGCTGTTTAGCCTGGCTAACACTTTTGGCCAAACGCAAAGCGGAACCATTTCCGGGATGGTAGTAAGTGCCGATGGCAAGCCTGCAGCCTTTACATCTGTTACACTAAAAGGCACCTCTTATGGCGTCTTAACAGCAGATAAAGGTACTTTTTCTGTAACGGCACCGGCGGGAAACTATACATTGGTGGTGCAGGCTATTGGTGCGGGTGCTACTGAATTTCAGGTGGAGCTGAAGCCACATCAGCAGGTGGAGCTACCCGTGATCCGGTTAAAGCAGGAAAGCCTGCAACTGCAGGACGTGGTGGTAACGGGGCAGTATGAGCCACAGTCGGCGCGGCAATCGGTGTACCAGGTGCGGACCATCAGCAGCGAACGCATAAAAGCACGCGGAGCTACCGATATACAGGGTGTTCTGAATAACGAACTGGGAGTGAGGTTTGCGCAGGATCTGGCTATGGGAACTTCTAACCTGAGTTTGCAGGGCATTTCCGGGCAGAATGTGAAGGTGCTGCTAGACGGAGCGCCCATGATCGGCAGGCAGGGCACATCCAACGAAATTAATATCAACCAGCTGGATGTTAATGCAATTGAGCGAATCGAAATTGTGGAAGGTCCTATGTCGGTGGTATACGGGGCTGATGCCCTGGCGGGCGTGATCAACATTATCACCAAAAAGCCCTTGAGCGAACAATTGGCTGTTTCGGCCAGGCTGCACGAAGAAACGATTGCCCGGGAGTATGGGCTTGACAGGGGAATTCATAACCAGCATGCACGGGTAAACTGGCAACACAAAGGCTGGCAACTGGCAGGCAGCATCTCACATAACGACTCCAAAGGGTTAATGGGGGAGCAGGAGGGAAGGTTCAGCCAATGGCAATGGCACCCGAAGGCGCAGTGGTTAGGGGATGTATCGGCCAGTTTCCGCAATAGCAACGTGAATACCTGGTATCGCCTGAATGTGCTGGATGAAGAAATCAACAGCCTGGGTGTATTCACCAACGGAAAAGCTTCTGACAAAAATTTCCTGACCAAACGCTTTATGCACCAGGCACAAGCGGAATGGCAACTGAATCCGAAACTCACTTTTACAGGTGTGGCTGCTTATACCGATTTTAAACGCAGAACCCAGGGCGTGGAAGTAGACGAGGCCACAGGCCGTGTAACGCTTTCGCTGGCACCCGGCGCACAGGATCTTTCCTCCTTCCGTGGCACTACCTTTAGAGGGACAGCACAGTATAAACTTTCTCCTGCGGTATCGTTGCAGCCAGGTGTGGATATTAACCTCGAAAGCGGCAGCGGCGACAGGATAAAAGGCCAGCCTGCCCTGAACGATTATGCTTTGTTTGCTTCTGCCGAAATTACACCGGTGCCTGCTCTGAGCATCCGGCCCGGGCTGCGGGTGGTGCACAATTCAGTATACGATGCGCCGCCGGCTATTCCTTCCATCAATACCAAAATTACACTAGGCAGCCATCTGGACCTGCGCCTGGCTTATGCCAGAGGTTTTCGGGCACCATCGCTGCGGGAACTGTACTTCAGCTTCCACGATGCCAGCCACGACATTATAGGAAACACAAACCTGAAGGCAGAGCTGTCGCATAGTTTCAGCGGCTCCCTGGCCTGGCAGGTGCAGCAAACCAGCCAGGTGCAGTTTGCCACAACTATAGGTGGCTTTTACAATAACCTGAGCAACCAGATCACAACAGGACGCGACGAGGCAAACCCGACTTACTATACTTACATTAATGTTGACAAATACAAAACCACGGGCGGGACCTGGAGCAATACCTTTCGCACACAGGCACTCGAGGCTACAGCAGGAGTGGCTTATATTGGCCGCTATAACATGTATTATGAGGCGCAGGAAGGCCTTGATTACTTTACCTGGTCGCCAGAAGCAAACCTGAACCTTACCTACAGGCTGCAGCAATGGGGGGCGAGCCTGGGCTTGTTTTACAAGTACACCGGCAAACTCCCGGCGTATGTGCTCGGGCCGGAGCAGGTATACCTGGCTTCTACAGATGCCTATCACTGGGCTGATATAACCGCTACTAAAACACTTACTAAATTTCTTGCTTTAAATGCAGGTATCAAAAACCTGCTGGATGTAACCCGAATTGCCAGTACCCAGCTCGATTCCGGAGGTGCGCACAGTACGGGAGGAGACAGACCAATCGGCTACGGACGTTCTTACTTTTTCGGGCTGAACTTCCAGTGGAGCAAATAACAGAGTTATTTAAAAATCCAATTCATAAACTCAATTCCATTAAACCTACAACTATGCGTAAATTCAACTATATTTTAGCTTTGTTTATTTCTGCTAACCTGCTCATAAGCTGCCAGGAAGAGGAGCCACCACTGCCGGATAACCTGGTGCAGTTCGAGGCGCAGTCGATGGGCTTCGAGTCGCAGGCAAATGAAGTAACCATCAAGGTAAGATTATCAAGAGCTTCTACGGCCCCTGTGCCGCTCACTATTACGATGCAGCCAAGCGGCATAGCCTACGGAACAGAATTTACCACAGAGCCAGCCGCTACCAATAATAAACTAACGCTGACTATACCGGCAGGTGGCACCGAAGCTAGCTTTAAGGTCGTAAAAGCCAATGGTGTTTTACTGGATGGCGATGAAAGCATTGCATTTGAGATAAGTTCTTCCAGCCAGGAAGTGGTAGTGAACGGAGATGCTGTGGTAACGCTTAGCTTTTCAGAAATACTTTCGCAGGGTAATACCATGGAGCTGAACGGCGGGGGAGCCACCTATCCGAATATCGTATTTGTAGACTTAAGTGCGAACCGTCAGGCAGCCGTTCCCCGCACTGCCTGGGACCTTGGCTTTTATACCGGAAGCGATTTCAGGGTAGTGCTTAATAACCCGACCGGTGCTATGGCTATAGCCCTGGATAAAACAGATCTTACACAGGTAACCGCTGCAGACACGGTAGCACTGGTGGCAAAACTTACCCTGGATGCCTTTTCGCCCGAAGCCATGGCCTATATAGACGATGTGGAGGGTGATCTTAGCAAAACAGCAATTGCTGCCATTTCTGCCACGGAAGCTGAAAATAAGGTGTACATTATTAACAGAGGTACGAAGGGGGCTGCTGCCAGGCGCTGGAAAAAAGTGCGCATTATCCGAAATGGCAACAACTATAAAGTACAGTATGCTAACATTAATGGTACAGGTATGCAAGAAGCTAGTGTTTCAAAAGACAGCAAGTATAACTTCAGGTATTTGTCTTTTGAGAATGGTGCTGTAGAAGTAGAGCCAGCTAAAGAGCGGTGGGATATTGCCTGGTCGGCCTATACGTATAAGGCAGGAACCATTCCTTACTTTTACCAGGACATGGTGCTGCTCAATAACATGGGAGGGGCAGAGGTTGCCAAAGTACAAACCAGCTCTGTAAGCTACGATGCTTTTAACGAAAGTAATTTAAGTGGTTTGACTTACAGCAGTTCCCGTCTGGCCATTGGGGCAGACTGGAGGTTTACAACCGGGACAGGAGCGCCAAATGTTTACGCCGATCGCTTTTATATAGTGAAAGATGCCGATGGTAATATCTACAAGCTGAAGTTTAGTGCCATGACGACCAATGGCGAAAGAGGCAAACCACAGATACAGTACGCTCTGGTGAAAAAAGGTGCTTAGGGTTGCGTTAAATCAGAAATTATGAATTAGAAATTATTTTCAAAATGACATCACAGTCTTCATGAAAACGCAGATATGCCCTCTGCACCAGGTTTATTCTTAGTTTAGTAAGCTTCTCTGTTCCCGCAAAGCAATTACGCCATAAGGGTTTTCCGGAGCAGAGGTAATGCAAACAGCCGGATTGCTGCATTCGTATCAGGTGTGGTCAGTTCGGCTGTTTTGTCTTGTGGTGCGAAAAAGAAGTCTGATAGCTGTTAATGTATGCTTGGCGATTTCGGCTGAGGCATTACCTCTATCCGCTGCATCGACCATGCCTGTGGTTTATCAGCAAACAAAGCTTTGGTCGCTTTCCATACAGTGCCGAAGAGGGCAGAATGCCGGTAGTTGTTTAAATCGTTTTCAGAGTCCCAGAGGCTGTAGGTGCTGTACACATTCGGCTGATCCATATCCTGCAGCAGTTCTACGTGGTTACATCCTTCAAACGCTCTGATACTGTCTTTCGTCTGCCGGAATAGTTCCAGAAACTCTGCTGTTTTATCTTCCTGAAAAGTCATCCTGACAATACGTATCAACATTTTTACTTTGGAAATTTGAAGATGAAAAGATTTGAAGATAGGGTTCTTTAATGAGCAGCTTCTTTTGCTTTCGCAAAAGATACAATGGCTACTATCAGGTAGGTGAGGGCGCAGGCCCCGAACACATAAGGTAAATAGTGGCGCCCTTCCTGGAAAAATACGATGGAAATAATAGAAAGGGCTAGCGATTCAACTAAAAAGCAAATCTGCTTTACCCTGATGTGGGATAAATGCAGGCGCTTTTCCAGAAAAACGAGTGCGAGTATCATAAAAGCCAACAGTAGAAGAAGGCTCCCGGAAATAAAATGACTATGTGAAATTTTGTCGGCTCCCTTCAGCAACAAGACAAGCGCAGTGAGCAGGTGTAAAAACAACTCAAGTCTGGGGCTGTGCGCTTTCATACAATATAAAACGTCTTGTTATGCCTAAATATAAGCAGGCATCCCTTTATCTCCAAATCTCCACATCCCCGAATTTCCACATCTCCTTAACTTCCCGGATAAAAACGCACATCGATCTGAGAATCGAAGCCAAGGCCAAGCAGTTCGGAGGCATGGCCTTTGTTAATGCCGATGCACAATTGGTTCAGGCTGTTGTAGATGCAGCAGCAGTCGCCTTCGTCTACCTGGTTATAGTTGGCATAAATGCGCCCTACGGTTTCACGGGAAAAGTGGATGGTAAAGGTGCGTCCATGTGCAATGGTATCAATAGAATCGCGGGTAATGTTGGTGATCAGGTTGCCATAACGGTCTACATGGATTACGTGGCCTGTAATGGAGTGATCATTTAGGCGGAGTTGCCTGTTCAGCAGTTGCCTGATGTCGTGTGTCTGGTTTCCCAGAACCTCTATATCGCCTCCTTTGGCCAGGTAAACAGCGGCAGGTGCCAGTAATTCTTTTGTCGGGAAAGGCATCAGGATATCAGTTTGCAGCTCTATCACTTTAGCAGGCCTGCCATCGGTTAAAAGCGAAAGCAAACCATTGTCGGGCAGCAGGAAGTAATGCCCTTTAAACTTGGCAGCCAGGTACTTTCCTTTTTTGGAATGTGTATCAACCCCTACCAGGTGCACCGTGCCTTCGGGAAATTCGTGATAAACGGAGCCCAGCACAAACTCAGCCTGCGGAATGTTAAAAGGTTCTACGGCATGTGTAATGTCGATGATCGGGATTTGTGGGTCCTGCGAAATTATTTTAGCTTTAACAGCAGCAACATAATGGTCTCTGTAACCAAAATCTGACGTAAAGGTAATTACAGCCATATTACGAACTATAATTTAAGTAGATTTGTATTGATAATAACGTATTATAAACTAAATTAAAGAAAATATTGTCAACTGACTATATAATATAAAAGCATTTGGTAGAGAAAGTTATAACGCTGGAGAATATCTCCCTGATTGATTTTCTGGGGACAGAGAATCAAAACATAAAACAACTTGCAGCTGCTTTTCCGAGCAGCAAGATCATATCCAGGGGGAACGAGATCAAGATACAGGGGCAAACCCCGGAAATAACCAAAATCCATGAAATCCTTTCTGCACTGATAGATCATTACCACAAGTTCGGAAAGGTTACGCAAAACAGCGTAAATAGATACCTTTCGCCAGATCCTATTTTGGATGAGGAGGTTATTGTAACTTCTCCGGATGTAATTGTTTATGGCAGCAAAGGGGGCATCATCAAAGCTAAAACACCTAACCAGCAAAAGCTGGTAGATGCGGTTGAGAAGAATGACCTGGTATTTACTTTAGGACCTGCCGGTACAGGTAAAACATATATTTCGGTAGCACTGGCAGTGCGTGCGCTTAAAAATAAAGAGGTTAAGAAAATCATTATTTCCCGGCCTGTGGTTGAAGCAGGCGAGAGCCTCGGTTTTTTGCCGGGAGACATGAAGGAAAAAGTAGATCCGTATCTGCGCCCGATTTACGATGCGCTGGAAGACATGATTCCGGTGGAAAAGCTGAAGTACTACCAGGAGAACAAGATTATCGAGATTGCGCCTTTGGCTTATATGCGTGGCCGTACCCTCAGCAATGCTTTTGTGCTGCTCGATGAAGCGCAGAACACCACACCTGCTCAGATCAAGATGTTCCTGACACGTATGGGGCCTACATCCAAAGTGATGATCAACGGCGACAGATCGCAGATTGACCTGCCGCGTAGCCAGCGATCGGGCTTGATAGAGGCCTTGCACATTTTAAAAGATGTAAAGGGCATTGGCTTTGTGGAAATGAAGGCAGAAGATGTGCAGCGCCACAGACTGGTAAAAGATATTGTGAATGCTTATACCAAGCATGAGGAAGATGCAGCCGCTGCCAGGAAAGCTGCCATTGAGGCCGGGGAAGAAGAAACATCGCGCTTTAATGGCAAGCGCCGAAGCAATTTCTGAAAATTTCATATCTAAGACTATTTAACACCCAAAGCGGCTCATTCTTTACGGGAGCCGCTTTGGTGCTTCCAACATGATAGAAGTTATCCGCATTGAGCAAGAGCAGGATTTTAAAACTGCAACTGCTATTCGCGAAAATGTATTTGTGATAGGCCAGGGTGTGCCGCGCGAAGCCGAATATGACCAGTATGAAGAAGTAGCGAAGCACTACATGGCTACCTATAATGGCATTGCCTGTGGCGCTGCCCGCTGGCGAAAAACAGAACAAGGGGTAAAGCTGGAACGCTTTGCGGTACTGGAAGAATTCCGGAATAAAAATGTAGGTGCCAAAGTACTGGAACTGGTGCTGGAAGATGTGAGATCGGCATATCCTGATAGCACCATATACCTGCATGCCCAGGTAGCAGCACTCAATTTTTACCTGCGCAATGGCTTCGAAACAGAGGGGGAGATGTTTAGTGAGTGTGACATCAACCATTACAAAATGACATACAAGGGCTGATGTTTAAATGGGCTCCATACCCATTCCTTCGGATTACGGTTAGTTTTATAGCAGGCATTCTGCTATATGTATATACGGGCAGCCAGTTCAGGTATAGTGCTGAGCTGACTGCCTTTTTTATAGCAACCTACCTGTTAGCGTTTGCTGTGGCACAGAAAGCCAGGACGGTAACGGCAACAAATGCCGCCGGTATACTGGGTTTGCTGTGTTTTGTAGCGGGAGGTGCAGCTATAACACATATCCATACGGCTTCGGGGCAGAAGGATCATCTTGCACAGCTGGCAATAGCTCCGTCTTACTACATAGGCACCGTAGACGATTATGTGGTACAGAAGCCAGGTTACCAGAACACTGTATTGCGCCTGGAAAGCGTACAGGTACAAGGTAACTGGCAGCAGGTTGCCGGAAAAATACAGTTGTCTGTGCCCGATGATGACGCTGAACAGCTTTACGGACTCAGCTATGGCGACAGGCTGCTTATAAAAGGTGCTCCCCAAGCGGTACCTCCGCCTGCCAACCCTCACCAGTTCGACTACAGGGCCTTTCTGGAAAATAAGAATATAATACACCGCCACGCTCTTCAGAGGCATCAGTTCCTGAAGCTTGGCGCAGATCCTGCCAATCCTGTTCTGTACTATAGCATTCTGCTGCGCCGGAAGCTCGACGCTGTTTTGCGGGAGCGGGTTGGGCTGGCACGGGAATATGGAATCTCTTCTGCCCTGGTATTAGGAGTGAAAGATGAACTGGATAATGCCGTACGAAGCGCTTATACCAATACAGGTACGATGCATGTGCTGGCGGTTTCCGGCTTGCATGTGGGGCTGCTCTACCTGGTGCTGATGTGGGCATTAAGTAAATTTGGCAAAGGACGCACGGTGCGTATTGCTTCGGCGGGTATTGTGCTATCGGTGCTGTGGCTCTACGCTTTTATGACGGGTTTATCACCATCGGTTCTGCGGGCAGTGGTTATGTTTAGCCTGGTAACCATTGCACTGGCTATAAAGCGGCAGACAAATATTTATAATACAGTAGCTATTGCCGCTTTTGTGCTGCTGGCTTATAACCCATATTATTTATTTGAAGTAAGCTTTCAACTATCGTTTGCGGCCGTGCTGGGCATTGTGTACCTGCAGCCAAAGCTTCAGAAGCTGCTGGATTTTGACCATCCGGTATTACGGTATGCCTGGGCACTGTTTACAGTTTCTGTTGCAGCACAGCTTGCTACCATGCCCTTGGGTATATATTACTTCCACCAGTTTCCGGTGTATTTCTGGATGGCCAATATACCTGTTATTCCCCTGGCCATGCTTGCGCTTTACTCCGGTGTTGCCGCACTGGCCTTGTATGGAGTGCCTGTACTCAGCAAGCTGCTTTTTCTGCTGCACACAGGTTCTCTGTGGCTCATGAACGAATGCAACCTGTTCCTGAGCAATCTGCCACAGGCTGTTATAGATGGGATTACCATCTCTAAAGTGCAGGCACTGTTGCTGTACATATTACTTTTGCTGCTTATACTTTTTCTGGCACTGAAAAAACTGAAGTATTTTGCCTTTGCCACAGTTGTTGTGGGAGTGCTTTCGGTGCAGCAGTTATTAATAGATAAGCAGCAACAGAAGCAGAAAGTCTTAACAGTTTACAGCCTGCGGGGTAATACGGCTCTTTCTTTTATGGAGGGGCAGCAGGCTATTGTGGTTTCCGATTCTGTTTTGCAGCAGCATGCCGATGCCTTTAATTACAACATTCGGCCACACCTCTGGCACAGAGGCATAAAAGAGACGCAGAGGCAGTTGCTGTACACTTCGGGGCAGGCTTCAAACCTCTATCTTGCGCAACTGCCAGACAGCAACAGTGTGTATGTATGGCAGGGAAAGCGGCTGTTACTGCTCGACAAGCCTTTGCGGGTACAGGCCCAGGAGCCTTTAGCGGTAGATTATATCCTGTTAGCCCGCAATGCGCCGGTAAAGCCAGAGGAGCTGCTGCAGTTCGAGTTCAAGCAGGTTTTGCTTGATGCCTCAAGCTACCCATGGTACCTGCAGCAGATGCGGGATAAACTAAACGAGCTTCAAATTTCCTTTCATGATATAGCCACTTCCGGTGCTTTTGTAGTAGAGCTAGAGTAGGAGATTATTATTTCGTACTTTTGCAGCAATTAAAGAAGCAATACACATGAGCAACTATACGCCACTAAGCGAACTGGGAGAGTTTGGCCTGATCAAACTGATCAAAGACAAAATAGAGGTTAAACACCAGGAATCTACTATAAAAGGAATCGGGGATGATGCAGCTATTATTGAGCCGCAGGAAAAGCAGTTGGTTGTATCAAGCGATATGCTGCTGGAAGGGGTGCATTTTGATTTAACGTTTTGCCCTTTAAAGCACCTGGGGTATAAGGCAGTAGCAGTAAACGTATCGGATATCGCGGCTATGTATGCAAAGCCTACGCAAATAACAGTAAACATTGCCTTGGGTGCCCGCTATACGGTGGAGGCTGTGGAAGAGCTGTACGAAGGAATTAACCTGGCCTGCGAAAACTATAAAGTTGATTTGGTGGGTGGTGACACTACTTCGTCGAGAGCTGGCCTGGTAATTAGTGTAACCGCAATAGGGGAGGTAGCAAAAGGGGAGGCTGTGCAACGAAGTGGCGCACAGGTAAACGACCTGATCTGCGTAACGGGTGACCTTGGAGCTGCTTATTTAGGCCTGCAGATACTGGAGCGTGAGAAGCAGGCTTTTATGGCTAACCCTGAAATGCAGCCCGAGCTGGAAGATAAGCAGTATATTGTAGGTCGTCAGCTGCGACCAGAAGCGCGTATGGATGTGGTGCATGAAATGAAGGATAAGGGCATCAGACCGACTTCTATGATCGATGTATCAGACGGATTGGCTTCCGAACTTTTTCATATCTGTTCACAATCGGGTGTCGGGGCTACTATCTATCGTGAAAACCTGCCGGTGGATGAGCAAACCCTTGAAGCTGCCATGGAGTTTAACCTGGATCCGATTACCTGCATCTTAAACGGTGGCGAAGATTACGAACTCCTCTTCACAGTGCCGCTGGCTGATTACGATAAAATCAAGAATCACCCGGATTTCACTATCATTGGGAAAATAACAGAAGCCAGTGAAGGCATAAACCTGGCTAACAAGCACGGGCAAGCCTTCCCGCTGCAGGCACAAGGGTGGAAGCATTTTTAAAATTAGAGACCCAAGACACAAGACATAAGATTTAGGATAAAAGAAAAAGGGAAGCTTAACGCTTCCCTTTTTCTTTTATATATTTTAGAGGTAATAATATTTAAACAATACTTATGTCAACATCATTATAGCTGGATTTCTTCTAAATAACTTACTTCTTGAGTTTTGAATCTTGTGTCCCCAAAAAATTAATCTTCCGGATAAGGAATAAACACGAAGTTTGTGAAGTTTTCACCGTCTACTACAAAAAGGCAGCAGAATTCATCCGGATCTTTGTAGGCAGCTTTAAACTCTTCTAGTTTTTCGACATCAATCAGTTTACGCTGAATAAAATCCTCAGCATACGAAGCAAAAATATTCCATTCCAAAGCCAGTTCTTCTTTGGCCAGAAAGAGAGAACCTATCGGAACTTCTGTGCGGCTGAAGACGAAGATCGGGTATTCTGATATCTTTCTTTTGCGTACCTGGTAAGCTGCTTCTCTTAAGGTTTCGGCTACTACCACAAAATCTTTGGAAATAGTACCCAGGTATTTTCCATTTAATTCGGGATCGTTTTCCATCTTTTTATTTTATATGCTAAGGCTAAGACAAATATTGATTTTCTTCCGGTAACTGCCTCAAGTTAAATCTGCCGTACTTTAAAGTAACAGGAGCTTGTTTAAACTGTAGGCAACAAAGGTTTAAATCGTGTGGCTTACCTCTTATTTTAAAGTTAACAGAACTATATTTTCTACGTGATGCGTCTGTGGAAACATATCTACGGGCTGTACACGCGTAACGCCATATTTCACAGAAAGTAATTCGAGATCACGGGCCTGTGTGGCTGGGTTGCAGCTAACGTATACAATACGATCGGCCTGCACCTGCAACAGTTTTTCCACCACATCAGGGTGCATGCCTGCCCGAGGCGGGTCCGTTATAATAACATCCGGTTTTCCATGGCGGGCAATCAGGTCGTCTGAAAGAATGTCTTTCATGTCGCCGGCATAAAAGGTCGTGTTACTGATTTCGTTGATCTGCGAATTGATCTTAGCGTCTTCTATAGCACTTGGTACGTATTCGATGCCAATTACTTCTCTGGCCTGCTTTGCTACAAAGTTAGCTATCGTGCCGGCTCCGGTGTAAAGGTCGTATACCAGTTCATTGCCCGTCAGGTTGGCAAACTCGCGGGTTAACCTGTAAAGCTCGTAGGCCTGGTCGGCATTGGTCTGGTAAAAAGATTTGGGCCCCACTCTGAACCTGATGCCCTCCATTTCTTCATGTATATAAGGCAGGCCCTTATAGCAGATCACGTCCAGGTCGTGGAATGTTTCGTTGCCTTTGGCATTTACAACATATTGCAGCGACGTAATCTCCGGAAATGTAGACAAGAGATGGTCCAGGAGGCCGGTAATCGCCTCCTGGTCGTTTTCCCGTACCTGCAGTAATACCATCAGTTCACCTGTGTTGGCAGTACGGATGATCAGGTTACGCAACAGGCCTTCCATTCGTACCAGGTCTCCGAAAACCAAATTGTTTTCTCTGGCATACTTTCTGGCTTCAAGCCTTATATTATTAGAAGGATCTGGCTGCAGGTAGCAGTTCTGGATATCAAGTATCTTGTCGAAGCGGCCAGGAATGTGAAAGCCGAGTACGTTCCGGTCGAACGCAGCACCCGACTTGATCTGTTCATTGGTTAGCCAGCCATTGTTGGAGAAGGTAAACTCCAGTTTATTGCGATAATAGGTGGTTTTAGCAGAGCCCAGAATAGGGTCAAATTCCGGAAGCGGTATTTTGCCGATGCGTTCGAGGTTGTCCTTTACCTGCTTCTGTTTATAATATAGTTGGGTGTCGTAGCCAATATGTTGCCACTTGCAGCCGCCACAAACTCCAAAGTGCTCGCAGAAAGGCTGTATACGAAGTTCAGAATACTCGTGGAAGTGCACCGGAGTAGCTTCCATAAAGTTCTTCTTCTTTTTGGTTACACGCAGGTCTACCACATCGCCAGGGGCAACACCGCCTACGAAAATAACCATGTTGTTGTGGCGCGCCAGGCATTTGCCCTCTGCCGCCATCTCCTCAATCTTAATATGTTCGAGTAGCTCGAATACTTGCTTTTTCTTCTTTTTCACGATGCTGCAAAATTAGTCAAAAATAAGGAGGAGTAATAGCCGGAACTGAATTGTGTTGCGTTTGGCATGGAGGCAGGCTATTCAGGCAGGTGCGTCATACATTTTTTCAGGAATTACTTTACATACGCTTACCTTTGCAGGTGCATCAGTGTTTTGGCTAATGCAAAACAGTTATACCTTATTATGAAAGATAAAGTAATTCTTATAACAGGCGGAACATCAGGTATTGGAAAAGCATGTGCCTTTGCTTTTGGCAGAGCGGGAGCAAAGGTGGCGTTTTCAGGCCGTAACCAGCAAACTTTACAGGAAACCTCCCAGGAACTGGCAGCAGCCGGCATTGATCATCTGGCTATTCAGGCCGATGTGAGTGTGGAGGAACAGTGTGAGCGTATGGTACAGGAAACAGTAGCAAAATATGGCCAGCTTGATATTCTGATGAACAATGCAGGCATTTCGATGCGGGCCTTGTTCCAGGATCTGGACCTGGACGTGATCCGGAAGGTAATGGATATTAATTTCTGGGGAACAGTGTATAGCACTAAGTTTGCTTTACCATATATTATGGCTACAAAAGGTTCTGTTATAGGTATATCTTCTATAGCAGGCTATCGTGGATTACCAGCCCGTACAGGCTATTCGGCCTCTAAATTTGCCATGCATGGTTTCCTGGAAACTCTTCGTACAGAATTGCTTTATAAAGGCGTGCATGTACTGCTGGCTTGCCCGGGTTTTACAGCATCCAACATTCGCAATTCAGCTTTATCCGCTAACGGGCAGCAGCAGGGGGAAACGCCCCGGGAAGAAGAAAAAATGATGAGCGCCGAAGAAGTAGCTGACAGAATTCTGAAAGCAACTATAAAGCGCAAACGAGACTTAGTAATGACTGGCCAGGGAAAAATGGCTGTGTGGGTAAACAAGCTCTTCCCAAGTTTAGCCGACAAACTGGTATATAACGTGATGGCCAAAGAGAAGGACTCTCCGTTGAAATAATTAAAAGATGTCAGATAGTAGACGCTAGGTATTAGATTTTAGATGTTAAGCTTAGGCAAAAGGAGAATTGGTAAAATAAACGAGAGCTAGTATAATGAAGCTTGGGAAAAAAATATTATATCAAACTTTCACCCGCCCATTAGATTGCTCTCACCAAAATCTACTATCTAAACTCTAGTATCTAACATCTATAAGTTAACATCTTTTCAGGGTAGTTCCAGTACATTATTCTTACGGATATAGGCTTTCTGGCCTTTCCATTTAATTTCATACCAGATATCCTGTTCGCCGGTAATGGGCACTTTATGGCCCTGGGAGGTAGTGGCTAACCAGGAAGCACCAGCCGAAGGAGCCGACATAATAGCCACATAGTCGTTTTTGATGATCCCCTCGTTTCCCAGGTTCAGGAAGTTGATGTAGTAAATGATGAAAAGCAGGTAACAGATAAAGCCCGCTTTAAAAGTTTTGCTGAATCTGTAGCCACTGCGCCACCTAAAGGCCATTACAGTAACGGTCACTACCGCTATTATTAACATGAGTTCCAGAATACGCATGTAGTGCTTGCTGAACTGTGTTTTAAAAAACTGCAGGTCGTTGTACTCATAGCCGCTCAACCGGTGTGCCTGTGCCAGTTCTTCCATTTTTTTTAGCACAGAACGGCTGGGTTGTTTTGTATAAAACAAGTGCAGGTAATACATAGCCCCTGTGTAATCTTTTAGGCCTTCTTTTATGTAAGCCATCTTCAGTAGCATTTGAGGGGAGTAAAGTTGTTCTTTTTCCAGGATAGTTTCGTATACCTGGAAAGCATCAGAATATTGCTGAAGATTAAATAAAGAATCTGCCTGCTCAAGCATAATTTTATCTGACTGACTATAAGCAGGTTTAATTAGTGAGAGAGAAAAAAGGAGCAAAAATGCTGTTATTTTGAACCAAAGGTTTTGCATTTAAAAAGATTGCTGTTAATTTTGCATCGCAATTAAGGGAAACGCCCTTAGAGATGCAATTTAGTAAAAAGATTCCGTAGCTCAGCTGGTAGAGCAATACACTTTTAATGTATGGGTCCTGGGTTCGAATCCCAGCGGGATCACAAGCGAAAGAGCCTTTTCAGAAGGAGAGGCTCTTTTATTTTGCCTCAGTTTGCTGTAGTGAAAAAAATAAAAGCTTAAATATTTTGTATATTAAATAAAAGCTTCTACTTTTGCACTCCCAAACAGGAAATAAGTACCGATTCCGTAGCTCAGCTGGTAGAGCAATACACTTTTAATGTATGGGTCCTGGGTTCGAATCCCAGCGGGATCACAAAACAAAAGCCGTCTAAGAGTTACTCTTAAACGGCTTTTGTTTTTTCAGCTAAACCTGGATTTGGCGCCTTTACCTGTTCTGCTTTGTGCCTGCCTCTGTTACTTATTGCTTTAATTTGTATTACAAGGATAAACCAAGTGTATTTCTGGCAATAAGCATAAGAAAACCTTTGCATAGCTTTAAATCTGTTTCTGTGCCTCTCATGGCAGAACCTTGTCTCTTTGTCTTTCACCTACGCAATCGCATCGTTGTTATAAAACGCCGCTAGCTATACCTGTAATTGAGTCCTTCTATAAAGCATAAGATTGCTTGAAGTGCAAGAGTATATAAACTAAAAAGCCCCTGTCAGTGATAATGCAGGGGCTCTCTGTAGAATAAAGATGCTGTGTTCAGGCTTCTGTTTTATACAGCGTTTCAAACATTTTGTACTTGTATTTCGGGTACTCCTTTATAACAGCCACAGCTGCAAACAACGCTACCGCAATTACTACAGGGTAAACAAGAAAAAGAAGCGGGTGCAGCAGTGGCAGAAACAGGAGCCCGACTGTCAGGATTGATATAATACTGAACAGGTAAGATGTTTTGGCTGTAAAGCTCATAATGCCGCCTCTCACGACCTTTGGGCTTACTATGGAAGCAATGATACCAATAGGCGTTAAAGCAAGCACAGAAGCTATATACATGGGTATAATAAAGTAAGCTTTCTCGTGGTTAAACAGTGCCAGGTAAAGCAGTACGATGCCTGCATCCAGCAAAAGGGGTAGCCGGATGGATAGCAGACTTACTTTTACAAAGTCCATATAGTTGCCGCTGGTGCGTTCTGTTGTAAGCCACAGGTTTTTGTAGAAGCCCCATACATTATTGAAGACGTAAGAGTATATAACCAGAGGCCCCATAAATAGCCAGACAGACGGGTTCTTGTCAAAGATGTGTACACCTTTCATGCTAAAAGCGATAGCGTCCATTGCCAGCATAAATGCTTTTAAGACCAAACCGAAAAGTAATAGCTGCTTTGCCATTTTGTGGTTGGTGAAAAGCCTCCAGCCCAAGCCTCTGCGTGCATCCTGACTATAGTTAACCGTTCTGCGCTTCGGCTCCAGGGCAGCCTGCTCCAGCAGGTAGTTAGATACCAAAAAGAATGCCGCCGCTACAAGATGTACCCCCAGGTAAGGCCATGAGGCAGCAGGTTCGAACATAGGGCTGCGAGCCTGTACAGCCAGGAATGCGCCGGCCATAACTGCTGCAGATAAAAAGTTAATGCTTCGCCATTGAATCTTTCTTTCGATGATTACCTGGAAAGAGCGTTTGGTAATATGTGCTGTAAGTAATACAGTGATGCTCTGCAGCAAGTGTAGGAAACTATACGCAGGCGACATCATGAAAAGAATCAGGAAGAAGTTGGCCAGCACAAAATAGAATGGAGAGGCCAGTTCAACCACCAGCTCAACCCAGAATTTCTGAAATGCTTTTACGGGGTATAACCTATGAATAAATTCAGTTTTAGGTATATAAGCCGGGAAAAAACCGCGCAGTATGGTAATAGCCAGTATAAGCAGGTTTGCGTAGCTGATTACTTTAGCTGCTGTTAAATCTATGTCCCCTTGCTGAGCCTGTAAAAGCAGAAAAGAAAAAAGCCAACTGTAAAAACCTGAGGCTATAATGCCTAATCCTAGCAGAAGTGACCGTTGTAATCTCTTCTGCCGAAAGTAACTGCTCAGCTTTGCTTTGCAGGAATATAATACTAATTCCATAGTAAAGTAGTAAGTGAAGCGTTTCTACCTAAACCCTCAGCCAGTAAAACTAGTTCAGCATCCAGTCTATGTCTGCTTCTGTATTATGGTGTGGTAGCAATAGCTGGAACAGGGCCTGGTCGATCAGGTTTTCGCCGTTCATCGTAAACTCCTGTACTGAGCCGTGGTACATCAGCTGCCCGTCGTTAAGCACGCCTATATGCGTGGCAACTTTCTCAACGTAGTTCAGGTCATGAGAGGAGATAAGTATAACCCTGTTCGGGTTCTGATAGTTGCGGATAAGCTGCACCAGGAGTTGGGCGGCAATAGGGTCTAAGCCTGTAAAAGGTTCGTCAAGAATAAGAATGCTAGGTTTATGCAGCATGGCAGCCGCAATACCTACCTTCTTTTTCATGCCGGTAGAATAGCCTGCAATGTTCTTATGCAGAGACTCCGTTTCAGAGAAAAAATATCTTGTAAGGCTGGAAATACGCTGTTCGGCTTCAGGCTGAGGCAAGTGGTATAATTTGGCCACAAAATTAAGATACTCTAAACCTGAAAACTCTTCTATCAGCGGATTGTCTTCGCATAAAGCGCCTAAGTCCTGCTTTATAGTTATGTTATCAGAAATATAGTCTTTTCCTAATAATCGAATTGAGCCTGCATCCGGTTTAATTAGATCAAGAATACAATTTAAAAAAGTGCTTTTACCCACTCCGTTTTTACCTAACAGGCAGTAACATTGGCCTTTTTCAATGTTGATATCAAGTTCCTGGAGAACTTTCTTCTTACCAAATGTTTTGGTTAAACCTTTTATTTGTATACCCATATAGTTATATATTCCTGAGGTGTATTGCTTGATCAAGAATTGTATTCCGATAATAAAGTTAAGCTTTAGCTTTGGAAAGTCCTAACAGGAGAAGCTAAAATATATTCAGTCTATTCTTTCTTTTTGTTCTTTTTTAAAAGCTTCAAGCTATAAGAAGAGCAACATCAAAGCCTGTACAGAAGGTTTCTGCTTAGCTGATAAGTTTTATAACCGCTTTATTATGAATGTATTAAAAGATAAATGAGACACAAGCTGACTAAAGTCATAAAGGGTTATTGTATTTAGGTTAGTCTAAAAATAAATTTTAAATATTTAAAACATATTATTAATGTTGTTTCGTACCTTGTTTAGGTGCAGCTAATTCGATGCGTATGAAACAATATTATCTACTTATAATAATGCTGGTTTACCCGATTGTTTTGAGTGCCCAGCACGGGCGCTTGCAGGGGACAGTTACAACTGCAAAGGGTGCTGTGGCTTATGCAAATGTTGGGCTATCAAATACAACGTTAGGCGCAAGTACTGATAGAGCAGGAAAATTCACAATCGATCAAGTTCCGGAGGGCACTCATACCTTAAAAGTAAAGGCAATGGGATCGCCTCGTTTTAAAGAACTGGAAGTACAAGTTAAAGCGGGGGAGGTGACGGAAGTGCAGGTGGTGTTGCCGGAGAGTCTTACGGAACTGCAGGAAGTAGTAGTTTCGGGTACAATGCGTGAGACGTTCCTGTCTGAGTCAACGGTTCCTGTTGAGGTGTATACTCCAAAATACTTTTTAAAGAATCCTACACCCTCCCTTTTTAATGCGTTGGAAATAGTGAATGGCGTGCAGCCCCAGCTAAACTGTAATGTTTGTGGCACTGGCGACATACATATCAATGGAATGGAAGGAGCCTATACAATGGTATTGATCGATGGCATGCCCATTGTAAGTGCTCTGTCAACAGTTTATGGTTTAAGTGGTATTCCTAACAGCCTGGTGGAGAGGGTGGAAGTGGTAAAAGGCCCGGCTTCGACTTTGTATGGTTCTGAAGCGGTAGCAGGGCTTATTAACATAATTACCAAAAGCCCTTTAACTGCTCCTGTAGCTACGGCGGATGTGTTCTATACATCTCACCAAGAATTATCTGCAGATATTGGTTTTAGTAAACGGTTTACAAAAGCTTCTTCTCTGGTGAGTGCGAATTATTACCGCTTTTCGGATAGGAGGGATGTAAACGGCGATAACTTTACGGATGTGCCTTTGCAGCATCGTATTTCTCTTTTTAATAAATGGAGTTTGAACAGGCCAGGTAATAAAGTGGCCAGTCTGGCTGTACGCTATTACTACGAAGACAGGTTTGGGGGTGAACTGCAATGGACTCCGGCCCACAGGGGAGGAGATGAGGTGTATGGTGAATCTGTTTATACAAGACGCCTTGAAGTACTGGGTGCTTACCAGATGCCCGGAGCCGAGCATGTAATGCTGAACTATTCCTTTAACGATCATGACCAGAATGCCGCTTATGGTGCAGAAGCATTTAAGGCAAGACAAAAGGTTCTTTTCGGGCAGTTGGTCTGGAGTAAAGCTATCGGAGATAGGCATAACTTTTTAGCAGGTACTGCCCTCCGCTATACCTTTTACGATGATAATACACCGGCAACCCAATCAGCTGTTGCGCACCAGCCGGAGAACGAGCCAGTGCACACCCTGCTGCCTGGCCTTTTTCTGCAGGACGAATGGAATGTTTCTGCTGCCACCACACTGCTTACGGGACTGCGGTATGACTATAACTCAGAGCATGGCAGCATTTTTACGCCCAGAATCAACCTGAAATGGAGCCCCAACCAGCAAAGCAGCTGGCGTTTCAGTTTAGGCAATGGGTACAGAGTGGTTAATCTTTTTACAGAAGATCATGCGGCGCTCACCGGTGCAAGAGAAGTGGTTGTAAAGGAGGAGCTAAAACCAGAGCGGTCTTATAATGCAAATGTAAACTATCAACACTTTATTAATATGGCAGCGGGTTATATGCAGCTGCAGGCAAGTGTCTTTTATACTTATTTTACTAATAAGATTGTGGCAGATTTTCTGACAGACAATAATCTTATATTGTATGATAACTTAAGCGGCTATGCCATTTCCAAGGGTGTCGCGTTAGATGCAGAAATGAGGTTTAATTTCCCTTTCCGGTTAAATGCCGGTCTTACCTTAATGGATGTGTACCAGGTGCAGGCATCGGAGGTAAAGGCAAAAGAAAGAATACCTCAGCTACATGCTCCTGCTGTATCAGCTACATTTGCAGCTTCCTACGAGCTGAAAGGAGCTGGCCTTTCGGTAGATTATACCGGGAGTATCAGAGGGCCGATGCGCTTGCCTGTGCAGGAAAATGATTTCAGGCCTGCCAAGTCGCCCTGGTTTACATTGCAGCATGTGCAGCTCACAAAACTGCTTGGCAATGGCGTTGAGGTATATGGAGGTATAAAGAACATTTTTAATTTTATGCCGAAGCACCCCCTGATGCGCCCCTTTGATCCTTTTGATAAAGAGGTGGAGGTAAATAACCCCTATAACTATAGTTTCGATACAGAGTATAATTACGCTCCTTTACAGGGCAGGAGGTTATTTATGGGTTTGAGGTATACTTTGCTTAACTAGAAACGGTTAAAATGCTGATTAACAGAGATAGTGATAATTGAATGAAAAAATGCACTGTAAAGCAGGTTTGCTGCATTGCAAATGTCATAACCGCTTGCTACTTTTGCATCCACCAATTCAATCTGCGCACGTGGTGAAATTGGTAGACACGCCATCTTGAGGGGGTGGTGCCTTCGGGTGTGGGAGTTCGAATCTCCCCGTGCGCACATTTCCTTAAAAGCCCTGTTTTAAATAACAGGGCTTTTTTATTATATTGTGCTGTAAATAGACTCCCCAGTTTAAGTTTAGCTCCGAAGTTCTTTCAAAAGTGTAAAAAAGACGTTGCACCTTGAATTTTAGCTTCATAAACAGGTACAAATGAAAAAGAAGAAGCTTTCTATCCGCGATATTGCCAGTCAATTAAATATTTCAATTACAACAGTATCCTTTATTCTGAATGGCAAAGCCAAGGAGAAGCGGATTAGTGAAGACCTGACCAACAAGGTGCTGAACCTGGTAAAGGAAGTTGGTTATAAGCCAAACCAGATTGCCCAGAGCTTGCGCACAGGCAAGACCAAAATTATTGGCCTGATGGTGGAAGATATTTCCAATGTCTTTTTTTCTAACGTTGCCCGCCTGATAGAAGAAAATGCCCATAAAAAAGGCTACAAAATTATCTACTGTAGTACTGAGAATAACCCTGAAAAAGCAAGAGAGCTTATAAACATGTTCCGGGACTGGAACATAGATGGCTACATTATTACACCACCGGCAGGTATCGAAGATGAAATCCAGTCGTTAATCAGCGACAATTATCCTGTGATTTTATTTGACCGTTACTACACTAATTTAAAGACAAATTATGTGGTGATTGATAATTATGAAAGCACCTATCGGGCCATCACGCACTTGATTGAACAAGGTTATAAAGATATCGCTTTCATTACCTTAGATTCACGCCAGTCACAAATGGAAGAGCGCTTGAGAGGCTACAAAAAAGCGTTGGCAGACCACAAGCTGAAGCCCTATGTTAAAAGGCTTGCCTTTGATGAGTCTAAAGAAAAGAATGTACAGCAGATTGCCTCCTACCTTAAAAAGCAATCTGAAGTAGACGCCATATTTACGGCAACAAACTATATTGGTACCTGGGGAATTGAGGCTATTCAGAACCTGGATACGAAAGGTAAAGGCAGATATGGGTTAGCCTCTTTCGATGACCATGATATTTTTAAACTCTATAATCCTCCTATTACAGCTGTAGCACAGCCCGTAGAAGAAATTTCGCAAGCCGTTATTAAAATGGTGCTTGATCAGTTAGAAGATTCCTCCAAAGCAAAAGCCGTTGAGACGATTACACTACCCGCAAAACTTATTGTGCGAGGCTCAAGCTTGAGCAGAACTGATTTGGATGTGGTGATATGAAATTGTTCTTGAATGATTAAATGCTAACAAAAAAAAGAAAGAACTATTGAAATTTAAAAATCAATATATATATTTAGGTCGGAAATAAGTAATTGCTCACATTAAAAAATTACTTGTTGCAAAACATTTAATATTAAGAATATTACTTGGAAAATAGAGAAGTTATTTTTAATATTGATGAAGCACTTTGTTTATTATTAGAATAAATTTAATGTATAAGTTACTTATGCAGATTCAATTTTTAATAGAAAAATAGAAATTTGGCATTAATAATCAGGGTTTTTTGCTAAATCGTTTTTATCAAAATTGAAATGTACTGTGTCTGGTACTGCTGCTTATAAAATAGTTTTTGCCAGACTGTAAATACTTAAATAAATCTTCTGGATTGTTGTTGAAAGCTTGCTAAATCGTTTTAAAAAATTTAGACGAAAGATCCAGGGCAGTTTTATCATAGGCAGCTTGTTGAATTAGTTGAAGATATCTTTGATTTAGCAAGAGGTTTAGGGTGATATTTATGAAACTTAATAATTAATTTTTTATATGAAACGAGGACTACTAATTGAAAACCTGCTGGGCAGTGTGAAGGGGAAAGGGCGGATACTCGGTATTAGCGCGCTTTCTCTGTCACTGTGTACAGGTTTATCCTCCCCGGCTTCTGCAGCCAGAGGAGAGAATTCAGGGGATAACTCTCTGATTTCAGCTTACACGTCATTGCCTGATGGTGCTGTGAAGCGGCAGGAGATGGAAGTGAAAGGCCGTATTACAGATAAAACAGGTGGGCCTCTGCCTGGAGCTTCTGTCAGTGTAAAAGGTACTACTACAGGTACAGTTACAAATGCTAATGGAGAGTATACAATTAGTGTTCCAAGTAACACTAGTGTTCTGGTAATCTCTTATATAGGCTTTATAACACAGGAGGTTCCTGTTAATTCAAGGGCTTCTATTAATGTTGTGCTTGCTGAAGATGCAGCCGCTTTAAGTGAAGTTGTGGTGGTTGGTTATGGTTCGCAAAGAAGAGAGGAAATTACTTCGGCTGTAAGTAATGTAACGCAAGAGGATTTTAGACAATCTGGGGCTAGAAATGCCTTAGATTTAGTGCAGGGTAAGATTCCTGGTTTAGCTATTACCAGAACGGGTGGCTCAAATCCAAACTCAGGTGTAAATATACAACTAAGGGGAGCTGGTTCTGTAAGTGCTAGTACTGCTCCTCTGATCGTAATTGATGGTATACCAGGAGGTAACTTAGATCTGTTGCAGCAGGATGACATAGAATCGATTAGTGTATTACGTGATGGGTCTGCTGCTGCTATTTACGGTACGCGTGCTAATGGGGGTGTGATTTTAGTTACAACTAAAAAAGGAAAACCCGGTCAGGCTAGGTTTGATTACAATACTTACTTTAGAAGAGAGTATGTAAGAGACCGAGCTGACTTCATGAACGCAGATCAGTATCGCCAAAAAATTGCAGAAGGCCTAATAAGTGCAACAAATGATTATGGGCATTCAACAGATTTTTATGATTTGTTGATAAATAAAAGTAATCTAAGTCAGTACCATAATATGCAATTATCAGGTGGTGGTGATAATACAAACTATAGCGCGAGTGTTTATTATCAGGATTTGCAAGGTATTGCTAAAGAGAATGGAAGGAAGCAATATGGCGGAAGAATCAACTTAAATCACAGTGGATTAAATGATCGCTTAACTGCACAGCTAATTTTGTCGACAAACTTTAATAATGCAAATTTATTAGGTGGCGGCGGCTGGGAAGGTTCTCTAATTAGAAATCCTACCCAATCAGTTTATAACCCTGATGGATCTTTTTATTTTGAGCAAACAAGTACAAACGAAGTTGCCAGATTAGAACAAGAAACTAACAGAAGACAGCAACAAACTACTGCTGCAAGTGCATCCGTAGGTTTAGAACTTATGAAAGGTTTAAAAGCTTCAATGTTTGCAGGTGTACAACGCAACAGCTATATAGACGGTGCGTACAGAGAACTCGCTTCAGAATACTCTTTAGAGAATGATATTTTTAGAGGTGGTGGATATGCTTCTAGAAATACCTTTTTAGGAGTCGACTATGTATTCGAACCAACTATTCAGTTTGATAGAATTCTGGCTAACAATCATCATATTAACGCTGTAGGTGGTTATAGTTACCAATATGCAGTTTCTGAGAGTTTTAATGCTTTTAACCTTGGTTTTGTAAATGATGTTTTCAGGGAAAATAACATAGGTACAGGAAACCAACTTGGTTTAGGTAAAGCAGGTATGGGTAGTAGTAAAGCTGATAATACTCTAATTGCGTTCTTTGGTCGATTCAACTATTCTTTCATGGATAAATATATGTTGTCCTTAATATACAGGAGGGAAGGGTCATCAAGATTTGGAGCAAACAATAAGTGGGGCGATTTCCCGGCTGTTTCTGCCGGTTGGAATATTAGCAAGGAGAGCTTTATGGAAAGTGTCACTTTTGTGAACAACTTAAAACTTAGAGCTGGCTTTGGTGTGACTGGAAATCAGGGATTCAGTAATTATGTTTCACTTGTAACGTTAGGCGGTGGCGGTTTATACATCAATCCGGATGGTGTTTGGCGGCAAACCTATGGACCTGATAAAAACCCCAACCCAGATTTAAAGTGGGAAAGAAAAGGAGAATTTAATGCAGGTATTGATTTTAGTGTACTAAATAATAGACTAAGTGGTACGATTGATGTATTTAAAAGAAATACAACAGATTTAGTTTATAATTACACCTCACAGTTGCCTCCATTTATCAGAGAGACAATAACTACTAACGTAGGTGAAATTGCCAATAAAGGTATTGAAATAGGATTAAGTGCTGTTGCAATCAAGAAGAACGATTTTAGATGGAATATAGATGCAACTGCAAGTACAGTGAGTAACAAGTTTGTAACTTTCTCTAATGATATCTATAAGCAGCAGCAAATCATGACAGGTGATATTGGTGGATATGGAGCTTTGGGTAACGCAATAAGACTTGATGAGGGGGGAGCAGTTGGTAATTTTTATGGCGCTCGTTTTGCAGGTTTTGATGAAAATGGCAAATGGTTATTTTATAAACGTGATGGTTCACAAGTTCCATTCAGTCAATTAAATAGATCAATTGATCCAAATGTGTCTGATCTTGCTATTATAGGAAACGGAATGCCTAAATACCTTGCCTCGATGACTCACGATTTTGGCTATAAAAACTGGGGGCTAAGGGTATTTTTGAGAGGCCGTTTCGATTACGATATTTTGAATAGAAGAGAAATGGCTTACGGTAATAAGACTGCCTTACCTAACAACCTATTAAATAGTGCCTTCACCAGACATGCTCAATTAAATGATACATATCAGTATTCTGATTACTATCTAGAACCAGGAGATCATGTGAAGCTGGATGAAGTAACTTTGAGTTATAATTTTAAATTGAATACATCCTATATCAGAAATCTTAGATTATATGCTACAGGAGCAAATTTGGCTACATTTACTAAATATACAGGAAATGATCCTGACTTTGTAAGTGATACAGGATTAGCTCCTGGTATGGATACTCGTGATCCTTATCCAAATACAAGGTCCATATTAGTCGGTCTAAACGTAGGATTTTAAAAACTAATATAATGAAGCGAATAAATAAATTTTTTAAAATAGCAGTACTAGCAGTGCCTCTTTTTGCAATAAATGCTTGCACTGATTTAGAAGAAAATGTGTATAGTAGCTTAACTACTAATAACTTCTATAACAATAAAAATGAAGTAATTTCTGCTGTTCTGAGACCTTACACCCATGCAAACGCTTGGTCTACCCCGGGGCAGAACGGTTGGTGGCGAGTAAGTGAACTTTCTGCGGATCAACTAGCTTGGCCTGTAAAAGGACGACATGGGCAAGATGGAGGTGAGTGGATTCGCCTACATTATCATACTACAACACCCGATGATGATTCATCTTGGAATCCTTGGAGGTTGATGTGGTGGGGCTTAGGCCTCTGTACAGATCCAATCGAAAACCTTGAGAAAAGGAGTATCGCTGAAATGGGCCTTACACAAGTTGAGAAAGACGCCTTTGTTGCCGAGTTAAGACTACTGAGAGCTTTCCACTATTTAAAACTAATGGATCTTTATGGTAATATTCCTATCGTTACAAAAGTAGGGGAACCAATAAGTCCACCTACACAGCCAAGAGCAGAGGTGTTCAAATTTATTGAGCAGGAGATTTTAGAGAATATAAATAAAGCGCCTAAATTATCTTCTGCTATGGTAGGTCGTATGTCTCAGGCGGGTGCTTATGCCATGCTAGTGGAATTATATTTAAACGCAGAAAAATGGACTGGAACTCCACGTTGGGACGATGCCATTTCTGCTGCAAATAAGCTTATCTCTGGCGAAGCTGGCGGACAAACAGGAGCGGCGTCTCTTGATGATAATATCCTAGATACTTATAAACCAACAAATAACTTATCGAAGGAAATTTTGTTCTCAATTGCCTATGAATTTCAAGTAGCTAACTTTCAACCTTCATGGCCTGGAGACTTCTATCACTTCGATCAAAGACACATCTATGGAGGGGCTAGAAATGGTAATGATGGCGTAGTTGTGATTCCTGGAGTTTATGATAAATTTAAAGACAATGATAAGAGGAAAAAAGAGTGGCTCTTAATTGGGCCTCAAATGCGTTACGATGATCCAACTAAGCCTGTTATTGCTCAAGGTGGAAACGAATATCATAATCAGCCACTTGTTTTTGTTGATAACATCAGAAGAAACCGAGTAGCAGAGCAGAATGGAACAGATCCTGAGTTACTTCCATCAGATATGACGCAAGGTGAAGAAAACAGTGGTGTAAGATTCAATAAATATAAATTAGGAGCTTCTACAGATCCAAAATATAATAGTACTGACTGGGCAATTTATAGATTGTCTTGGGTGTATTTTGCTAAAGCTGAAGCTCTTATGAGAAAGAATGGAGGGGCCGCTACTGCAGAGGCTGTCGAATTAATTAATCAGGTAAAGCAGAGAGCTTTTGATCCAGCTGATTGGGAGAATGAAAAGTATACAACTGCAACCCTTACTTTAGATGAATTATTAGCTGAAAGAGGTAGAGAGTTTATATTTGAGGGATTCCGTCGTCAGGACCTGATTCGATTTGGGAAGTTTACTACTGCTTCATGGTGGGATCACCAGCCATCGGATCCAACAAAGGAGTTGTTCCCAATCCCAAGACGTCAAACTTCGCTTAACCCTAACCTGAAACAGAATCCAGGTTATAATTAATAGCTTATTAACCTACAACTCTAAAATCTTTTGGAGTTGTAGGTTTTTTTATAAAAGCTAAACAAGTATTTTTTTTAGCTTTTATCATTACATAACCAAGCTTTCATAACAGTACCTTTTGTAAGTTTACAGGTAATTAATATTATTACTACAAAATATATTACTTCATCTTTCTACTCCAGGTAAATGAAAAAAACGTTCATTTATATTTTCTTGCTACTTTCTTCTGCGGTATCTGCTCAAACTAATATAGTTGGTAAGGTAACCGATCCTGTTGAATGGATTAACCCTTTAATGGGAACAGACTCAAAGCCGAGCCTTTCAAACGGTAATACATATCCCACCATCGCATTGCCTTGGGGCATGAACTTCTGGATGCCGCAAACAGGCACCATGGGGAATGGTTGGGCTTATACCTATGCTTCTGATAAGATCAGAGGCTTTAAACAGACACATCAACCTTCTCCCTGGATGAACGACTATGGTCAGTTTGTGATCATGCCTGTTACTGGTAAGATCAAATTTAACCAGGACGACCGGGCGAGTTGGTTTTCGCATAAAGCTGAAATAGCTAAACCGTATTATTATAGTGTATACCTGGCCGATCATGATGTAACAACAGAAATTACACCTACAGAACGTGCAGCGCAATTCAGATTTACTTTTCCTCAAAATGATAGCTCTTTTATCGTAATCGATGCTCTTGATAAAGGATCTTATGTAAAGGTTATACCTGGTCAAAATAAAATTGTAGGATACACTACCAAAAATGCCCGCAGCAACCCAAAGAACTTCAAGAATCACTTTGTGATTTATATTGATAAACCTTTTACCCTCTCTCATACCTGGAGTGGTAACAAGCTGGAAAAAGGCAAGCAGGAGATGAATGCCGACCATGCTGGTGCCATCGTTGGCTTTAAAACCAAAAAAGGGGAGCAGGTGCATCTGCGTGTTGCGTCTTCTTTTATCAGCCTGGAGCAGGCAGAGCTGAACCTTAAGAGAGAACTGGCTTCCGATGATTTTAACACCACACAACGTAAAGCCAAAGACATCTGGAACAAAACCCTTAGCAGAATAGCTGTGGAAGGAGGTACCGAGGAACAGATTCGCACTTTTTATTCCTGCTTATACCGTACCCTGTTCTTCCCGCATAAGATGTATGAACTGGATGCCAACAATAAGATTGTACACTACAGCCCATATACCGGTGAAACACTGCCAGGCTATCGGTTTGCCGGTACTGGTTTCTGGGACACTTTCAGAGCGCTATACCCATTCCTGAACCTGGCATTTCCTTCTATTAATAAAGAGATGCAGGAGGGGCTAATCAACGACTACAAAGAAGGTGGCTGGTTGCCTGAGTGGTCCAGCCCTGGTTATGCCGATATTATGGTGGGAAATAACTCTGCTTCTGTTGTGGCCGATGCTTATGTAAAAGGATTGAGGGGCTATGATATTGAAAAGCTTTATGAAGCTTTAGTTCACGGCGCCAATAATGAAGGCCCAATCACAGCCATCGGGCGTAAGGGAGTTGAATACTATAACAAGTTAGGCTATGTGCCTTATGATGTAAAAATTAACGAGAATGCAGCCCGTACCCTGGAATATGCCTACGATGACTTTGCTATTTACCAGCTGGCAAAAGCTTTGAACAAGCCTCAGGCTGAAATCGATTTATATGCCAAGAGAAGTCAGAACTACCGCAACCTGTTCGATCCTTCCACAGGGTTAATGCGTGGCAAAAACCAGGATGGTAAATTCCAATCTCCGTTTAACCCATTTAAGTGGGGCGATGCTTTTACAGAAGGGAACAGCTGGCACTATAGCTGGTCTGTATTTCATGATGTGCAGGGCCTTGTAGATCTGATGGGTGGAAGTAAAAACTTTGTAGCTAAACTGGATTCTGTATTTACGTTGCCTCCTGTTTTCGATGACAGCTACTACGGCGGCGTGATACATGAAATTCGTGAGATGCAGATTGCGAACATGGGGCAGTATGCGCACGGCAACCAGCCGATTCAGCACATGATCTACTTGTATAACTTTGCCGGTGAGCCTTGGAAAACGCAGTATTGGGTAAGAGAGACCATGAACCGCATGTATAAGCCTACTCCGGATGGCTACTGTGGAGACGAAGACAACGGGCAGACTTCTGCCTGGTATGTGTTCTCGGCATTAGGTTTTTACCCGGTTTGCCCGGCTACCGACCAATATGTGGTAGGAGCACCTTTATTTAAGAAGGTAACGCTCACACTGGAGAATGGTAAAAAGCTAGAGATAGAAGCTCCCAAGAATAGCGACCAAAACCTGTACGTGCAAAGCATGCGTGTGAATGGAAAGAAGTATGAAAAGAACTGGCTTTCGCATGAAAACTTAATGAAAGGTGCGAAAATACAGTTTGATATGGGTGCTGAGCCGAATACGAAACGTGGTACTGAGAAAGATGCTTTCCCATACTCATTCTCAAACCAGGAGTCAAAATAAAACTGTAACAGTAAGCTGCTTCAAAATAGCAGCAGCTTACTGTTACTGCCTATTGCTTTAAAATCACCGAGCGAATAAGCTTGGTTTAACTTGTAAATAATTAAAATCTGCCGAAGCAGAACCAGTGTATGAGTAAGATATTTGTAGTTCTTAGTGTTGTGCTTATGGTGATCCTGTCAGGCTTTAAAGTGGCGGGGCAGCAGTTAAGAGTGGCAACCTATAATATCAGGTACGACAACCCCGGAGATGAAGGCAATTTGTGGAAGCAGCGCTTGCCCGTGATAGAGAACCTCATTCAATTTCATGATTTCGATATTTTCGGTGCACAGGAAGTGCTGGCTAATCAGTTACAGGATCTTGCTAAAAGCTTACCAGCTTACGGTTATATAGGTGTAGGAAGAGATGATGGTAAAGCTGCAGGTGAGTTTTCGCCGATTTTTTATAAGAAAGACAAATTTAAACTACTAAAACAAGGCACCTTCTGGCTTTCCGAAGTAACAGACCGCCCGAACAAAGGTTGGGACGCTGCTTTACCAAGAGTTTGTACCTGGGGGCAATTTCAGGATGTAAAATCCGGACTTACATTTTTCCTGTTCAACACCCATTTCGATCACAGAGGTGTAAAAGCACGCAGCGAAAGTGCTAAGCTGATACTGGAAAAAATCAAAACGATGGCAGGTACTTCGCCAGTGATTTTGACAGGTGATTTTAATATAGACCAGAACAATGAAGGGTATAAGCTACTGCAGAACTCAGATCTGTTAGAAGATGCTTATGAAATTACACCTGTGCGATATGCTTCCACAGGCACTTTTAACGGATTTAATGCAAATACAAAAACAGAAAGTCGCATAGATCATATTTTTGTTAGTAACAAGTTTAAAGTAAAAAGATACGGAATATTAACCGACAGCTATAGGGGAGAGGCAAAACCGGGCCAGGAGGCAAAGCGTGAAGATTCAGGTAATTTCCCGAATGAAGTTGCCTTGCATAAATATGAAGCCAAAATGCCATCAGATCATTTTCCCGTTATGGTAGAGCTGTCTTTTTAAAAGAAATATAATAAAAGAGGCAATAATAATGCTTTAAACTTAGATTAAGGTTATAACTTTAAAGCAGATTATTTTAAGATTAGTAATAAATAAGGAAGAATTTATGCGCGATTCAACAGTGTTGGGTATAGATATTGGAGGTTCACATATAACAGCGGCTCTGGTAAACTTAAATACATATTCACTTCTGGAAGAAAGTTGTGAAAGAAAAGAAATAAATACAGGGGGTAAAGCAGCCGATATTATAAACGATTGGTGTGAGGTAATTCGAAAAGTTATAGAAAACAACGCATCATTTTGTGGTAAAATCGGTATTGCCATGCCGGGGCCTTTCGATTATAAAGCAGGCATATCGCTTATCAATGGCCAGAACAAGTATGATGCTTTATATAAACTTAATGTAAAAGAGCTGCTTTCTGAGAAGCTGGCTATCAGTTCTGAAAACATTAGTTTCTCTAATGATGCTGAGTCATTCTTACAGGGAGAAGTGGTATGCGGCATAGCGCGTGGCTACAAAAAAGTACTGGGGTTAACACTGGGTACAGGTCTTGGATCGGCTAAAAGTGACGATGGTATAGTAGAGGATGCCGATCTCTGGAATACACCTTTTAAAGATGGAATTGCTGAAGATTATTTGTCTACCAGGTGGTTTTTAAGAAGAAGTACAGAACTGACAGGGAAGCATTTTGCAGGTGTAAAAGAAATTTCAGAAGCAGTAACTGTTAGTCCTGCCCTGCAACAGGTTTTTGCTGAATTCGGAGAAAATATGGGTGCCTTTCTAACGTTGTTTATTCAGAGGGAGAATCCTGAGTTAGTCGTGTTAGGCGGCAATATTTCGAAGGCGCACAGTCTATTTTTCCCGGCTATGGAAAGCTACCTTACACAGGCGGGAATATTCGTTCCGATCCGAATTGCCGAATTAGGGGAAGAAGCACCTTTAGTTGGAGCAGCCAGTAGCTGGATTCGAAACAAGGTATTATCTTCATAAATAATTTATGACGCGCTTGAGCTAAAACGGTTTATTATTTAACAAGCGTTTATCTGAAAAGGAAGAGTTTTTTATTGTGTTTTTTTAAAGTTAGATTAGGTGAGTAGAGAGGTACAGCATTTCTCCTCCGGGAGAAATGCTTACTTCTTACCTGATAAGCTCCTGGCACTGTCATAAATGCTCAAATTCGGAGTTTTAACATTGTTTTAAAGGCATAATAAATTTTAATTGCTATATTTAATAATGATTTTTCAATCAGTTGATAAACAATTAATTAAAACTGTAGCATGATTAGTTGGTCCATGCCTGAAGCTATACCCATAGCATTCATAATGACTAAAGAAGCTGCTTAGATTTTTACATGTATGAAAAAAACAATTACATCGGCTTTCTATCTGATGATATTAGCCTTGGGAGTGATTACCCACGGACAGGCACAGGACAGGAAGCAGAGCAGGGAAAACAGATGGACTTATATAGGAGACTATATCAGCAAAGACTCTGTTACCCGAGGGCCTTACACGCTGGTCTTTATTAACAAGGATTCTCTGTTTCACCAGAACGGAGCCGACATCAAGAAAAAGATGATAGATGCTTTCTTTACTGTATATCCACAGGAAGCCAAGCGCTTTAATCCTAACACAGCCCGAAAAGTTACTTTTGTAATAGATCCCGGATACCAGGGAGTTGCTGCTGCCAGTTCAGGCATTATCCGGTATAGCCCTAAATGGATGCTGGAACACCCGGGCGATATTGATGTGGTAACGCATGAGGCTTTTCATATTGTGCAGGCTTATAAAGGAGGTGCCGGTCCGGGGTGGTTAACAGAAGGTATAACCGATTATGTAAGGTATAAATATGGTGTAGATAACGCAGGGGCCAACTGGTCTTTGCCGGAACTGAAGCCGGAGCATAGTTACACAAACAGCTACCGCATAACAGGCCGTTTCCTGGCCTGGCTGGAGAAAAACATTAACGCAAAGATTGTGGACAACCTCGACTCTGCTATGAGATCAGGTACTTATACACCGGAAACATGGGTAAAACTAACTGGTAAAACAGTAGACGAACTGTGGCAGGTGTATGCGCAGAATCCGGCTTTATAGTATAAAATAAGAACCTATTCAACTTTCTAATTATAAAAACGCAGTATGTTAAAAACAAGACTTTTTCCTATTGCACTGGCCTTAGCCTGGGTATGTGGAGCAAGTTCGGCCTTTGCACAAGTTAGTGCAAGCCAGTCGAAGCCGCTTCCGCTGAACGACCTGTCTCAGTTCAGAGACCCGGGCAAAAGCTGGAGTGTAGCAGGCGATGTAACCGCAAACCTGGAGAAAACAAACGTAATAAGTACCTCCGGCGGATCAGGTGTGCTGGTGAATAACCCTACTAAAAAGAACAAAGGTGCAGACCTGCTCACAGTGCAGGAGTATGGCGATGTAGACCTGGAGCTTGATTTTATGATGGCCAAAGGCGCTAACTCTGGTGTTTACCTGCAGGGACGTTATGAAATTCAACTGGAAGACAGTTGGGAAAACAAGAAAGCTACTTACGGTAGCAACGGTGGCATTTATCAGCGTTGGGACGACAAAAGACCTAACGGACAGCAAGGTTATGAGGGCTATGCGCCACGCCAGAATGTGAGCCGTGCGCCTGGTTTATGGCAGCACCTGCGCATTTCGTTTCAGGCACCACGTTTCGATGCCAGCGGTAAAAAAATAGAAAATGCCAAAATCCTCCGCGCTGAACTGAATGGCGTTACCATACATGAGAACGTAGAGCTAACCGGGCCAACCCGCGGCGCAATTGCAAACGATGAAAAACCAACAGGACCGCTGCGTTTCCAGGGAGACCACGGCGCAGTGGCTTTCCGCAACATCATAGTAAGCGAATTTAACAAACCCCGTCCTGAACTGGTGAACCTGAACTATGCTGTTTTTAAAGGTAAGTTCGAAAAAGAGCCGGACTATAATAGCTTGCCACCAGAGGCAAAAGGACCAATGACAATGCTGACCGGCGGAATAGAAAACCTGCCGAAGGATTACATTATCCGCTATACCGGAACTTTAAAAGTGCGGGAGCCAGGCGATTATTATTTCAACCTGAATACGGCTAACGGAAGAGGCCAGATGAAAATCGGGGATAAAGTGAATCTTCCGATGGGAGGCCGCAACGCCATGGGAAGAGCTACTTTGGCTGCAGGCGACTATCCTTTCGAAATGGTATACCAGAAAATGGTAGAGTGGGGCAAGCCTGCCTTTGGCATTAACATTATGGGTCCGGGTATTCGTGCCTTTATTCTGGGCGATGCCATAGATGCCAGTGCCAACGGAAATACACCAGCCGGTCCTATTTTGGTAGATGCACCAGCTAATACAATTCTGCGCAGCTTTATGGACCTTCCTGCTCCTACTGGTAACGGGCCTTCTGCCAAGGTAGTGCATGCTGTATCGGTAGGTAGTCCGGAGCAGGTGCACTATACCTACGACCAGGATAATGGCAACCTTGTACAGGTATGGCGTGGCGGTTTTCTGGATGCAACACCTATGTGGTACAACCGTGGTAACGGTACTTCCCGTCCGCTCGGCACAGTACAATATCTGGGCAAACCATCTTTCACCATTGCAAAACTAAGTTCCGGTAATGCTGCCTGGGTAGCCGATACAGCAGGTACAGGCTTCCGTCCGAAAGGCTATGTGCTGGATCAGCAGGATCAGCCAACCTTTAAGTATTTAGTGTATGGCACTTCGGTTGAAGATCAGGTAAGAGTGCTGGAGAACGGCCAGGGAATCCGCCGATCCATAGCGGTTCAGAATCCTTCAGGTGACCTTTACGCCAAACTGGCCGAAGGTAATACCATAGAGGCTGTTTCCAAAGAAATGTATGTGATCGACGGTAAATCATATTACCTGCGTGTAGACGATGCCGGAGGCGCAAAGCCAGTGGTGCGTGATTCCAATGGCAAGAAAGAGCTGATTGTACCGGTAAAGGGCAAGCTAAGCTATTCTATTCTTTTCTAACCTTTGATCTTTTTAGTAATGAAATACACATTTAAAAAATATATCTCTGGTGCTGCGCTGCGTGTGTTGCTTGCCTCTGCTATACTGGCAGGTTCGGGAGCAGCTGCAGTGGCACAGGAGTCACCCAAAGAAGAAGACTTTTTCAGGATTACCGGGGTTAGCACACCCGAAAACGTATTGCTGGAAGTAGGTGGCATGACCATTATGCCGAATGGAGAACTTGCCATTTCTACACGTAGAGGCGATGTTTTCATTGTTGAAAACCCTACCAGTGCAAGACCTTATTTCAGGAAATTTGCCAGCGGACTGCACGAGATATTGGGTCTGGCTTACAAAGACGGCGCTCTGTACTGTGCACAGCGTGGAGAGTTAACCAAGCTGGTTGATACCGATAAAGATGGAAAAGCCGATGTGTACGAGACCGTACATAACTGGCCGCTTTCAGGCCACTACCACGAGTATAGCTTTGGTCCTAAAATAGCCCCTGACGGAACATTCTTTGTGTCTGGTAACGTGGCCTTTGGCGATGAACAATGGTACCGTGGCGAAAGCCGCGTGCCGTGGAGAGGTTGGGTGATGAACATTAACGAAGCCGGTCAGCTGCAGCCATTTGCAACCGGAGTACGTTCTCCTGCCGGTTTGGGCATCATAGATGGGCAGCTTTTCTATACCGATAACCAGGGCGACTGGATTGGCTCAGGTGGTTTATGGCATGTAACCAAAGGGTCTTTTATGGGCCACCCTGCCGGGCTGCGCTGGACAAACCTGCCAAACTCACCGCTCAAGCTAACTAAAGATCAGCAGAATGCGGTGGTAGATGGCCGTGAGATCAAGAACGAAGAAGGCCGCTACATTAAACCGGAAAACATTGTTAACGAAAAGTTTGTTACTCTTTTCGAGGCAAAAGAAAAGATTCCGGAGCTGAAATTGCCGGCTGTATGGTTACCCCATGGTATACTTGGCGTGTCGAACTCTGAACCAATCATGATTCCGGAAGGCAGTTTTGGGCCTTTTGAGGGGCAGGTGCTGGTAGGTGACCAGGGCATGAGCCTTATATCCCGTGTGTTCCTGGAGAAAGTGAACGGGGAGTACCAGGGAGCTTCTTTCCTTTTCAGAAGCGGTTTCCAGTCAGGTGTGCTTCGCATGGCCTGGGCTAAAGACGGTTCTCTGTTTGTAGGTGAGACAAACCGTGGCTGGGGCTCGGCTGGTGATGAGAACCAGGGGCTGCAGCGCCTGATCTGGAACAACAACGTGCCTTTCGAAATGCGCGCTGTACGTGCCATGCCTGATGGTTTCGAGATTGAGTTCACAAAGCCTGTTGATATGAAGTCTGCGCAGGACATTGCGTCTTATTCTGTCTCCAGCTTTATCTACAAATATCATCCGGTATATGGAAGTCCTCCTGTAAGCTCAGAGGAGAATCCTATCAAAGGAGTGAAAGTATCAGCCGATGGTATGAAAGCCCGCATTATTGTAGACAACTTACGTCGTTACCACATCCACAACATTACGTTGGAAGGCGTGCGTGATCGTGAAGGATCTTATTCACTTGTTCACCCTACGGCATACTATACGCTCAACAATATTCCTACAGGTCAGAAACTTTCGATGAGCGAGGTAAGCACTACCAACTCGGCTGCACCGACAGCAAAAGGAGCGCCAGCAAAAGCAACTACTGCTAAAGCGAGCCAGTCTGCTGCCCCTGCGAAAACCACCACAACTGCTGCAAAGCCTGCCGCAACTAAAAGCACGGCAGCTTCTGCTAAAGCCCCTACCTATGCAGAGGTAAAAGGCCTGTTATCTAAGTATACCTGCCTTGCCTGCCATAGCGAGAATAAAAAGCAGATCGGGCCGGCTTATGTAGATGTTGCCAAGCGCAAATATTCTGACAAAAAAATTGTAGAACTGATTCATAATCCGAAGCCTGAAAACTGGCCTGACTATGCAACAGAGATGCCGCCAATGCCACAGGTGCCCGATGCCGATGCACTTAAAATTGCAAGGTGGATAAATTCTTTGGCTAAATAAACATGTGTTTATCAAAGAAGATAGCAGCGGTAAAATCAGTTTCTGCTGATTCTGCCGCTGCTATTTTCTTTTAAGTACCCGACAGGTATTTGTTTTAAAACGTTTTAACGACTTAATCTTTACATGAGAAAAATAACAACATTAGTGGCTATGGCTGCTACCGTATGGATGACTTTCGGCTGTGCCTCTAAAAGTGGCAATTCAACTGCGAAGGCAGAAAACGCACTCACAAAGAAAGAACAGAAAGAAGGCTGGGTGCTGCTATTCGATGGGCAGAGCATGGAAAACTGGAAAGGATTTAAAAAAGACGAGGTGCCCGCTGCCTGGCAGGTGGAAGATGGCGCTATTGTACTGTCCGGGAAAGGGGGCGGTGATATCCTGACAAAGAACGAGTACGAGAACTTTGAACTGATGCTGGACTGGAAAATATCCGAAGGCGGTAACAGTGGAATTTTCTTCAATGTTTCGGAAGATCCTAAGTTCCGCTATACCTGGCAAACTGGTCCGGAAATGCAGATTATCGACGATGAGCGCCACCCGGATGCTAAGCAGGGAAAGGACAACAATCGCCAGGCCGGTACTAACTACGATATGCACCCGCTTACAACGCCAGCTGTAAATCCGGTAGGAGAATATAACACAGTGCGTTTAATCGTGAAAGACGGCCATGTAGAACATTATTTGAATGGAAAAAAAGTAGTAGACTATACGCTTTGGAGCCCGGAGTGGGAAAGCATGGTAAAAGGCAGCAAATTTGCCAGTATGCCAGATTATGGCCGATACAAAAAAGGACATATTGCGCTGCAGGACCACGGTGATAAAGTATGGTTCAAGAATATCAAGATCAGGCCACTGTAATAAATTTTTCTGCTTTCACCATACCCCAGGCTTAGCTATGAAACCCGGATATCTTTCTTCAGCTTTCTTTTTCCTCTTTGCTTTTACCGTACAGGCACAACAGAACTATACACTTCTGTCTCCTGATAAGAAAACAGAAGTCCGCTTATCAGTGTCCGATAGTGTGTATTACGAAGTGCTGGCCGATGCCAAACAACTCATTAACTCATCGGCTATTGGCATAAGTGCCGATTATGTAAAAGACAACTCCTGGAAAGTAGCGAAAGAAAAGAGACGTTCTGTTAATCAGAGCCTGAAGCCTGTGGTATGGCAGAAAACAAATGAAATAGAAGATAATTATAACGAGCTCCGCCTCGACTTTAAAAATAACCTTTCGCTTGAATGGCGGGCTTTTAACAATGGGGTTGCCTGGCGCTGGATTAGCAGCAAAAAAGGAAACAGTAAAATAAGTGCCGAGACAGCTAACGTTAATTTTGCAAAGGGAGGAAAAGCCTGGTATCCGCTGGAAGATGGCTTCTTCTCACATAATGAGCGGCTGTACCGTCAGTTGCCACTGGATAGCATTGGCGGGAAGCAATTAGCCAGTCTGCCTGCTCTTTTCCAGGTGCAGGGAATGAAGGTGCTGCTTACCGAATCTGATTTGCTGAACTATGCCGGTATGTGGTTGCGGGGGAACAGCAAAGGAGGAGTGAAAGGCGTCTTTCCTTACTATCCAAAGAAAAAAGAACTCAGAGGCGACCGAAATGAAATTGTGAGCGAGCGGGAAAACTATATCGCCAGCTTTGGCGCTGCACAGGCGCTGCCATGGCGCGTGCTGATGGTGGCAAGAGATGATAAAGAACTGCTCGCAAACCAGTTGGTGTATCAGCTGGCCACTCCATCGAAAGGCGACTATAGTTGGGTGAGGCCAGGTAAAGTATCTTGGGACTGGTGGAATGATAACAACATTACCGGCGTAGATTTCAGGGCTGGTATCAACAACGATACCTATAAGTATTACATCGATTTTGCATCCAGATATGGAATAGAATATGTGATCTTAGACGAGGGGTGGAGCGATACACGTGATCTTTTAAAGGTGAACCCGGATATTAATGTTCCTGAGCTTACAGCTTATGCCAGGAGCAAAAATGTAGGAATTGTACTATGGGCTAGCTGGCTGCCACTGGACCAGAACCTGGAAACGGTACTGGATCAGTTTATGAAATGGCATGTGAAAGGCATTAAAGTTGATTTTATGCAGCGCGACGACCAGCCCATGGTTAACTATTACGTGCGTGTAGCGGAGGCTGCGGCAAAGCGCAGCATGCTGGTCGATTTTCATGGCGCTTATAAACCCACAGGCTTGTCGCGCACTTATCCGAATGTACTTTCTTATGAAGGTGTGTTTGGGCTGGAGCAGTCGAAAGGCGGCAGCGTAGATCCGGAGCATAATGTAACAATTCCTTTTATTCGAATGGTGGCCGGACCAATGGATTATACGCCAGGTGCCATGCTCAATGCTCAGAAAGATGCTTACAAACCTGTGTGGTCGAAGCCCATGAGCATGGGGACCCGCTGTCATCAGCTGGCTATGTTTGTAGTATATGAGAGTCCGCTGCAGATGCTTGCCGATAATCCTTCGCATTACTATAAAGAGCCTGAGGCAATGGAACTGCTGGGGCCGGTGCCGTCGGAGTGGGAGGCAACAGTTCCGCTAGAGGCACAGGTGGGAGACTATGTTCTGGTTGCCCGCAGAGCTAAAAGCGGCGATTGGTATGTTGGCGGCATGACGGACTGGACAGCCAGAGAAGTAAAGGTAAACCTTTCTTTCCTGGGTGAAGGGGAGTATAAAATGCAGGTCTGGCGCGATGGCATCAATGCTGACCGCAATGCACAGGATTTTAAAATGGAATCTTTTACAGTAGATAAAAACACCAACCTGGTTGCTAAAATGGCAAAAGGTGGTGGTTGGGTAGCACGTATTACAAAAGCTAACTAGGCTTTCACAAAGCTTAACAAATGAAATACAGTTCTCTTGTCATATTCGTATTCTTTGCTTTTTCCTGTACTTCTGTAAAGCCAACAGGTAGCTTGCCTGCTGCGCAACAACCCGCAGACCTGGTAAATGTGTTTCTAGGCTCTTCCGGTGACCACGGGCAGCTTTCTCCGGCAGCCTCTTATCCATTTAGCATGATGAGCATCGGTCCTCAAACCTATCCTACCACACACATGGGGTATGAGTACCTGGCTAAAAAGTTTTTGGGTTTTACCCATAATCGTTTTGAGGGGGTGGGATGTGAAGGCAGTGGCGGTAATATTCTGGTGAAGCCATTCCTGGGTGATTCGCCAGAGCAGACAGAGTTGCTGAAAACAGAAGAATCGGCCGGCCCGGGTTACTATGGCGTTGGCTTCTCCAATCATATAAAAGCCGAATTTACGGTTTACAAACGCAATGGGAGGCATCGCTATCGTTTCCCGGCAGGTAAAAAAGGCCTTTCCATAGATCTTGGCCATGCTTTTGTAAACCGTTTTGTTGCAGAAGAACATACCACTGAGGGTGCTATGCTGAGTGGCTGGATCGATTCTAAAACCACCTGCAGTGCCGGTACCTACAGGCTGTACTATAGTATAAAGTTTGATCAGCCTGTGAAATGGGCAAGGATAAGCGAACATAAATTAATCGCCATGCCTGACACCGATCAGCAGGTAGTAGAACTGGAGATAGCTTTCTCCTCTGTCGATGTCGCGCATGCCCAAGCTGCTCTCGGAGCAGGTTCATTTGATCAGTTAAGGCAGTACAGCTCAGCCGACTGGAATCAGCATCTTGGCAACATCCAGGTAAAAGGAGACACTGAAAGGGAAAAACTGTTTTATTCTTTACTGTACAGAGCACTTCAATCGCCTTATGTGGTTTCGGAAGAAGATGGTAAATACCGCGCCATCGACGGCTCTTTGCAAACTACAAAGGCAACTGTTTATAACGGCTGGGCCATTTGGGATAACTATAAAACACAACTGCCTCTTTTGTCCATTGCTTACCCGGAACAGTTCCAGGATATTGCCGCCTCCATTGCGAATCTTTACCCTTATGGAAAGAAGGATTTTGCTACGGCACATGAACCTTCCAATACCGTCAGAACAGAACATGCCATTGTTGCCTTGTTAGATGCGCATCGGAAAGGTTACCAGATTGATTTTGAGCACATATTAGATAAACTGATCGGGGAAGTAGACAACCTGGATTATTCTAAACCCGACCGGGCCCTGGAATCTTCTTACGATGCCTGGGCTTTGTCTCAAATTCTGGCAGAACTGAAGAAGCCTGACTTAAGTGAAAAGTACAGGCAAAAGGCACTTGAATACAAGCAGCATTGGAACAAAGATTTTAAAGACCTTAGCCGGAACGATGTAAACAGAATGTCGGCTCGTGGCATGTACCAGGGCACGATCTGGCAGTACCGCTGGTCGGTGCCTTTCGATGTGAAAGGACTTATCGGGCTGACTGGGGGCGAGCAGGCCTATATCAGCCAACTGGATGAGTTCTTTGGGAACGACTACCATAACCGCGCCAACGAGCCTGATTTGCAAGTACCTTCTATGTACAATGCCTCTTCTGAACCCTGGAAATCGCAGGCGCTGATGCATCATTTAGCGGTAGATACGGTGGTGCAGCATTATTTTAACGACAACAGCAGAGGGATTGGCTCCTTTGTAGACGTCATATTTAAGAATGAACCGAAGGCTTATATCAGAACCATGGACGATGATGCCGGAGCTATGTCGTCGTGGTTTGCTTTTGCTGCCATAGGGCTGCATCCGGCCTGCCCGGGCTGGGCGGTATATTACCTGCACGTGCCGCTGTTTGAGTCGGTGGAGATTAAGTTGCCAGGTGGGAAAGCGTTTACAGTGCAGGTAGAGAACTTCAGCGACAAGAATTTTTATGTTGCATCAGCAACTTTAAATGGGAAGGACCTCGGCAGAAACTGGCTGACGCATCAGGAGATCGCCGGAGGGGGCAAATTAGTTATTACTGCTTCTGCCACACCAAATATAAAGTGGGGCGTGGAAAACAGGTGGGTATCAGACATAGAGAAATAAAGGAAAAAATTGAATGCTATGCAGGAACGGAGTCTTGTAAAGGTATTAGAAAAGTAATTTTATAAGTTATTAGTAAACCGTTTTAGTATCAAATAAAGATACTGTTGTTGATATGATGGCATAGTCCAGTATAAAAATATTTACACAATCAATTATTAAATAAATCAGCTTATGAAAAATGTCGCAAATAAAGATGTAAGAGGGCCTTAGCGTTTCCGGGTAACTCATATAATACACACATAAATAAATTAAAATTTAAAATCAGGAATTATATGAATACACTTCTAAAATACGCTATAGCGCTTGCGCTATTCCTTTGCTGCTACCAAAAGTCAGCAGCACAAATTACCGATATTACCAATGATGGCGGAAAACTTTCCGTACAGCATGAACTTAACAACAGCTCTGAAAACTTTCAAAAACTTATTGATAATAACATCCACACCAAATACTACATTAAAAAGCAGCAAAAGGCCTGGATTATTTATCAACCTGTTACTCCCACTCTTTTAAGCAGCTATACGCTTACCTCCGCAACCGATAATGCAGGTCGTGATCCGAAGAACTGGTTATTGGAAGGCTCTCTGAACGGCACCGACTGGACTATGCTGGATACACAGCAGAACCAAACATTTGCAAAACGTACACAGACCAGAACATTTAGTCTTGGTACTACAATCGCTTACAAATACTACCGATTAAACATAACCGCAAACAATGGCGATAACTCTATACAACTGGCAGAATGGGAGCTATGGGGCGTAGCGGTACCTGAGGCTCCTGCAAATTTAACCGCCGAAGCACAATCGACCGAAGCCATTTCTTTAGCCTGGGGCGATGCTTCAGCTGATGAGGCAGGTTTCGAAATCAACTTGTCGGCTGACGGAATTTCTTACTCTCCTGTAGCTACAGTAGGGGCAGGCGTAACCACTTATCTGCAGGAAAAGCTCTCTCCCGGAACAACCTATTATTTTAAGGTAAGAGCAATAGGTGCAACCGGCAACTCAAACTTTTCTAATGTGGCCAAAGCGGCAACTGAAGCCATACCGGAAGATATAACCAACAACGGCGGTGTCATATCCTCCCAGTATAGCAGCAGAGTTGCTTCAGAAAATTACGATAAGCTGATAGACGATAATGTGAATACAAAATATTTCCAGAATGGCCAGAAAGCGCTGTGGGTTCAGTACCAATCAGCTTATGCCGCTGTGCTGGAGTATTATGCCATTACTTCAGCTAACGATTCTCCTGATCGCGATCCCAGAAGCTGGAACTTACAGGGTTCGATAGATGGAGAAAACTGGATCACGCTGGACACCCAGAGCAACCAAAGCTTTGCCAGCCGCTTCGAAACAAAAACCTATCCCCTCAGTACCACTGCGGCTTACATGTATTACCGGCTAAACATTACAGCTAACAACGGCTCGGTAGACAGCCAGTTTGCTGAGTGGGTGTTATGGGGTAAAAAATCCAGTCAGCAGCCGCCTGCAGCTCCGGGAAATGTAACGGCAACTGCCCTTTCTGACAGACAGGTAAAGCTAACCTGGGCAGATAATTCTGATGACGAAGAAAGCTTTAGGATAAGTCGTTCTGCTGACGGAGCTACCTTCTTTACTGTGGCTACAGGAGGGGCAAATCAAACCTCTTTTACGGATCAGAACTTAAGTGCCGGCACTACCTATTCTTATAGGATTTATGCCATAAATGCCGGTGGGCTTAACTACGCCAGCTCTCCTGTCGTTACCACGCAACCACTGCAAACATTGGCTGATATCACCGATTTTGAAGGCGGTGTGATTTCCGACCAGTACAATACAGCTGGTGCTGAAGGGATAGCGAAACTCACGGACAATAACCTATACACGAAATACCTGACTTTTAACCGCACCACCTGGATGCAATTTTATGTGCCCGAAGGAGCCGTTGTTTCTCAATATGCACTTACTTCGGCAAACGATGCTCCTGAGCGCGACCCCACAGCCTGGAGGCTGGAAGGCTCTAACGATGGTGCTAACTGGACAACACTACATGAGTTGCGTAACCAGCTATTTCCAAGCAGACATAGAACGCTGACTTACGGTTTCGAAAATTCAACAGCTTATACCTACTACCGCTTACATGTTACGGCTAACAGAGGTGCCAGTATAGTGCAGGTAGCAGAGCTACAGTTGTTTGGTACGGGAGCAGGAAGCCCAAGCACTGAAGCACCTGGTGTGCCTGCTAATTTTACAGCTACAGCAGTAACCGATAACCAGATTATCATCACCTGGAACGACAACTCCTTGAATGAAACCGGTTATCGGCTGGAGAGGTCTGCAGATGGGAGTAACTGGGACTGGCATACCGCAATAGATGCCAATAATACCCGCTACCATTCCTTCTCGCTGGCAGGTAATACAACCTATTATTATCGGTTAAGGGCAGAGGGCGTGCAAGGTAATTCTGACTTTACGGCTGTTGTTTCTGCCACAACTCCATCGGCTACGGCACCTGCAACCTGGCAGGAACATTGGTTCGATCATAACAAGGTGGTATCGCTTGTTTACGAAAACCCGGATCTGAACCTTTATTTCGATGAAAACATGGACAACTCGGCAGAGTGGATGAAAACCACGTTTACAGATGTATGGAAGTATACCCGCGAAACCTATGGCGGCTACAGTGATCCGAAGCTTTATGCTGTCATGCACCTGAACAGCTATTCCGGAGGCCATCCTGCTACAGTATTTGATCCCTCACACGATTACCGTAACGTAATTGATATGGGACAGAGCGGCACCTGGTCCCAGGGACCTACAGGCTGGAACCTGGATATACTGGTGCATGAAATCGGCCACATTGTAGAAGGATCTTCGAAAGGTGTGAAAGAATCACCTGCATTCGGTTTGTGGGGCGACAGCAAGTGGTGTGAGATTTTCCAGTACGATGTATACAAAGCCCTGGAGCTGACCACCGAGAAAGAACGCTGGTTTAACACTTGTATGAATGCAACAGACAATTTCCCGAGAGCAGGTACACAGTGGTTCAAGAACTGGTTTTACCCGATCTATAATCAGTATGGTGAAAGCGAGGTATTAAACAACTATTACCAGCTGCTTTCAGAGTACTTCCCGCAATACAATGGCGCTTATACACGTGCCCTGAACTGGGGAGAGTTTATACACTTCTGGAGTGGTGCAGCCGGTGTAAATTTAAAGCAACAGGCAACGATAGCCTTTGGCTGGCCAGAAGAATGGGAGTTTCAGTTCAGGCAGGCCCAGGTAGATTTCCCGTTTACATATGCCGAGCCGGGGCAGGTACAGGCAACCACGACGGTTAGCGCCAAAGTAGAAAAAGCAGCTGGAATGCAGGTAGAGGTATGGCCTAATCCTGCTAACGGAAAACTGAATATTTTAATGCCTGTAAGGGATGAAGTGAACACAGTAGATATCTATACCATCACGGGAAGCAAGATCTATACAGGAAGAATGGAAGGAGGCGCTGCTGCTATTAATACAACTTCGTTTAAACCTGGTTTCTATATCCTGCATATTGGCGGGGCAAACGGTGTAGTATATAAGAAGAAAGTATTAATCAAATAAGCTGTTTTTGAATTAAAGCAGGTAGTGGTGCATCGTCCGGCTTGTGCGACGATGTACTACTGCCTTTTTTGCCGGAACTGCTAACAAGTGATCATGTTCTGAAATTCAACCAGATCAGGATTCATTCGAAGCATATTATAACCTGAAGAATATAAAGCGTATGACGAAAAATCTCATCTTTCTCCTGCTCTTTTTGCTTTGTAGCAGGTGGCTGTCAGCTGCTACACCTGATCTTGTACAGTATGTGAATACATTACAAGGCACCAATTCTACTTTCGACTTAACAAGGGGCAATACTTATCCTACAACTGCACTGCCCTTTGCCATGCATACCTGGACTCCGCAAACAGGCGTGAACGGGGACGGCTGGAAGTACCAGTACCACAAAGATTCCATCAGAGGATTTCAGCAAGCCCATCAGTGCAGCTCCTGGACCAACGACTATGCCGTTTTTTCTTTGATGCCTGTTACTGGCCAGCTTGCTGTGGACCAGTATAGCAGAGCGGCTGCATTTAAACATGAAAACGAAACTGCCAAGCCACACTATTACAAAGTAAAACTGGAGAACAACATCACCACCGAAATGTCGCCTACAGAGCGGGGCGTTCATATTCGGTTTACTTTCCCCAAAAACAAAGATGCTGCTTATGTAGTGCTGGATGGCTATACCGGTATGAGCCAGGTGCAGATCTGCCCGAAGGAAAGAAAAATAACAGGTTATGTGCACAACGGAAGAGGCTTGCAGAAGAATTTCAAAAACTACTTTGTTATTGTATTTGATAAACCGTTTGTTGCGCAGGGCACCTGGAAAAACAGGAACAAAGAAATCTCCCAGGATAAACTAGAGGATGAGGGAAGAGGAGTTGGTGCTTTTATACAATTCCGGAACGGTGAAGCAGTGCAGGCCAGAATTGCATCTTCCTACATCAGCCAGGAGCAGGCAGAACTGAACCTGGAAAAGGAACTTGGCAAACATAAAAAGCTGGAAGACACAAAAACTGCTGCTGCGAATACCTGGAATACACACCTGGCAAGGGTGATGGTAGAGGGAGGAACCGAAGAGGAGAAAGCCACTTTCTATTCTTGCTTTTTCAGGGCGAGCCTGTTCTCGCGCAAGTTCTTCGAGTATGACAGAAAAGGTGAACCATACTACTTTAGCCCCTACGACGGCAGAATTTACAGAGGCTATATGTATACCGACACCGGCTTCTGGGATACATTCAGAGCACAGTTCCCGCTGAACACCATTTTGCACCCAACCATGCACGGGCAGTATGTAAGCGCTATGCTGGATGCACAGGAGCAGTGTGGTTGGTTGCCGTCCTGGTCCTTCCCCGGAGAGGCCGGTAGTATGGTGGGGAACCATGCTATTTCGCTTTTTGCAGATGCCTGGGTAAAAGGTATCCGCACCTTTGATCCGGGAAAAGCACTGGACGCATACTATCATGAAGCAACCAACAAAGGCCCCTGGGGACCAGCTAACGGACGTGAGGGCTGGAAAGAATATTTCACGCTGGGCTTCGTGCCATACCCACAGGTAAGAGAAGCAACCGCAAAAACACTGGAATATGCGTACGATGATTTCTGCGGATACCAACTGGCTAAGGTAACAGATAATGCCTTCTACGAAAATGTATTTGGTAAGCAGATGTATAATTACAGGAACCTGTACGACCCTGCCACAAGGTTTATGAGAGGTAAAAAGGCGGACGGAGCATGGGTGGAAAATTTCGATCCCGTAGAATGGGGTGGTCCTTATACAGAGGGCAATGCCTGGCACTACCACTGGTCTGTTTTTCAGGATGTGCAGGGGCTGATTAACCTAATGGAGGGAGAGAAGAACTTCACGGCAAAGCTTGACTCTGTATTTACCGTTCCGAATACCGTAAAAGTAGGCACCTACGGCCGCATGATCCATGAAATGACAGAAATGGTAATGGCAGATATGGGGCAGTATGCGCACGGGAACCAGCCTATCCAGCACATGATTTACCTCTACAACTATGCACGTGAGCCCTGGAAAGCGCAGAAATGGGCACGCACCGTGATGGATAAATTGTATAGTTCAACAGAAGATGGCTACCCGGGTGATGAGGACCAGGGGCAGACTTCCTCCTGGTATGTGCTGAGTGCCCTAGGCTTTTATAGTGTAACACCGGGCACAGACCAGTATGTGTTTGGCAGCCCTGTTTTTGGCAAAGCAACTGTTACGCTGGAAAACGGAAAAAAATTTACGGTGGAAGCTGTAAATAATAGCAAGGATAATGTCTACATCCAATCAGCAACCCTGAATGGAAAACCCTATACCCGCAACTGGATCAGCCATGCAGATATAGTGAACGGAGGCATTTTACGCTTTGTCATGGGTAATAAACCTGCCCTGGACAGAGGCCAGCAGGAGGAGGATAAGCCCTTTTCGCTTTCAAAGCCGATCAAATAAGTAATTAATACCTTTCATATTTATGCTACTACACATGAAGAAATTTTTTTCCCTGCTCGCAGTGTGCCTGCTTTTAAACATAACACTCCAGGCACAGGAGCTACGGGCGCCAGCTTACCCTATTATCACACATAACCCATACCTGAGCATTTGGTCTTTCGGTGATAAACTGAACGAATCAAACACCAAACACTGGACAGGTACAGATCATGCACTGATCGGCATGGTAAAAGTGGACGGAAAAGTTTATCGTTTTCTGGGACAGGAGGCGGTTTCATATAAAACTGTGTTGCCCGCTTCGGATGAAGTAAGCTATAATTTCAGTTATACCGAATCTGAGCCGGCAGCAGGATGGATGAATCCTGCTTTTGATGACAGCAAGTGGAAAACAGGCGCTGCTCCCTTTGGGCATGACAAAGGACCTGTAAAGACGAACTGGGACAGCAATAATCTCTGGGCCAGGAGAACATTCACCTTGGATGATCCCAATTTAGATAAGCTGGTGTTAAAAATTAACTATGATGATAATGTAGAGGTATACTTAAACGGAGAAGAAGTTTACCGCCACACCGGCTGGACAGATAAACTACAGCACATTCCGTTGAAAGATGCTTTTGCAAAGAAGCTAAAGAAAGGGAAAAATGTACTGGCGATACATGTAGCAAATACAGCAGGCGGCTCTTGGCTGGATGCTGGTCTGGCAACAATCGAGAAATCAAAAGAACAAGCTGCTATTCTTGCTGCCAAACAAACAGCCGTTAAGCTGAATGCTACCCAAACTATTTACCAGTTTACCTGTGGTGCGGTAGATGTAACAGCTACGTTTACATCGCCGCTGCTGATGCAGAACCTCGACCTGCTGGCCCGCCCCGTTTCTTATGTTTCCGTTCAGGCTAAATCTAATGATAAGGCAACGCATGATGTGCAGCTTTACCTGGGAGCCTCAACAGACATAGCAGTTAATTCTCCAGAGCAAAAAGTAACTACAGAAAAGTATACAGCCAATAATCTTTCTATTCTGAAAGCAGGTACCCAGGAACAGCCTTTACTACAGAAAAAAGGAGACAACGTTCGCATCGACTGGGGCTATATGTATGTGGCTGTTCCAACTGCAGCTAAATCTTTGCAGTATATTGCACCGGTTGCCAATGCGCTGGCACCATTTACAGCATCCGCTAAGGTTACTGTGCCAGAAGTAAAGCAGGGGCAAAGCCTGATGCTGAACACCATTGTTCCTTTAGGTAAAGTAGGAAGTAAAGCGGTGGAGCAGGTGATGCTGCTTGGCTATGATGAACTGTTCTCGGTGCAGTATTTCCGCCAGAACCTGAAACCCTGGTGGAAGAAAGGTGAAGGGGCTACAATAGAGAAAGAATTGGCAAAGGCTGCAGCCGACTACAAAAAAGTAATAAAGCAATGTGAAGACTTTGATAAGCAAATGTACCAGGATGCGCTGAAAGCCGGCGGAAAAGCCTATGCCGATCTTTGTGCACTGGCTTATCGTCAGGCCATAGCGGCGCATACGCTGGTGGAGAGTCCGCAGGGAGAAATACTGTTTCTGTCGAAAGAGAATTTCAGCAATGGCTCCATCAATACCGTGGATGTAACGTATCCTTCTGCACCGCTTTTTCTTGTTTATAACCCTGATCTGATGAAAGGCATGCTGAATGGGATATTCTACTACAGCGAAAGCGGACAGTGGAAAAAGCCTTTCCCTGCACACGACCTGGGTACTTACCCGGTTGCAAACGGTCAGACTTATGGAGAAGATATGCCCGTGGAGGAAGCAGGTAACATGATTATCCTGACACAGGCCATTGCAGCAGCAGAAGGAAATGCAGCCTATGCCAATAAGCACTGGGAAACCTTAACTACCTGGGCAGAGTACCTGAAACAAAGCGGCTTCGATCCGGCAAATCAATTATCAACCGATGATTTTGCAGGCCACCTGGCACGTAATGCAAACCTCTCTGTAAAAGCAATTGTGGCACTGGCTTGTTATGGAAAGTTAGCTGGCGCATTAGGTAAAGGTGATGTAGAGAAACAGTATATTGCTTTGGCAAAAGACATGGCCCAGAAGTGGATGCCACTGGCAGCTGACGGCGATCACTATACGCTTGCTTTCGAGCAAAAAGGTACCTGGAGCCAGAAGTATAACCTGGTTTGGGATAAAATTTTGAACCTTCATATTTTCCCGGAGTCTGTAAGAAAAAAAGAGATGGCATTTTACCTGACGAAACAGCATAAGTTCGGTTTGCCATTGGATAGCCGTAAAACCTACACCAAATCCGACTGGATACTCTGGACCGCAACACTGGCTGATAATGATGCCGATTTTAAAGCTTTGGTAGAGCCTGTTTGGGATTATGCCAATGAGACACAGAGCAGGGTTCCGATCAGTGACTGGCATGAAACGACTGATGCCAATGTATTGAATTTCCGTGCCCGCTCCGTAGTGGGCGGATACTTTATAAAGCTGCTCGATGCGAAACTAAATAAGTAATACATGCGGCATACCCTCTTCCCAAAAGCATGAGGAGCTTTTGCCGGATGTGTGCAAGAAACAATAATGTGTTGTTTAACCCTGATTTTAGCCAAAGATAAATCTTGATTGGCTTCTATGGCAGATTGTGTAGAAGCCAATCAAGGTTCAGTTTATCATGTTGCTATCATTAGATTCAGTTTATGTAGAATAGATTGCAATTCTGATTTAATTCTCTTTTATTGTTAGTAGATTACAGGTACGGAACAGGGTAAAGATGGACTTATACTAAAACGGTTTATTAAAAAGCCACATTGCTTTAGAAGTATAAGAATTCATCATAATCCTGTTAAGTTAGAAATGAATTTAAAAAGCTTAAAACCATACTATATCGCTTATGAAGAGCAAAGCTTTGTTTTGCATGATACTCCAGGTTGCTGTTCTAGCTTCCTGTGCACAGAAAGAAACGCCACAGCAGGGTGCATCTGCAACGATGGCCAGTGAGCAGCAAAAGAAAACGTCTGGAAACCCTGTTTTCCCTGGATGGTATGCTGATCCGGAGGGAGTAATTTTCGGGAAGAATTACTGGATTTACCCAACTTATTCTGCGCCTTATGAAAAGCAGGTCTTTCTGGACGCTTTTTCTTCTACAGATCTGACAAACTGGCAAAAGCATGAGCGAATATTAGATACTACTAGTGTAAAGTGGGCAAATCGTGCCATGTGGGCTCCTTCTATTGTTGAAAAAGATAAAAAATACTATCTTTTTTTCGGAGCTAACGATATTCAGAGCGATAACGAGTTGGGTGGAATAGGAGTGGCTGTTTCTGATAAACCATCCGGGCCATTTGAAGACCACCTGGGAAAGCCTTTGATTGATAAATTTCATAATGGTGCTCAACCCATTGATCAGTTTGTTTTCAAAGACAAAGATGGGCAGTACTATATGTACTATGGTGGCTGGAGACATTGTAACGTGGCGAAGTTAAATAACGATTTCACAGGATTTATACCTTTTGAGGATGGAACCACTTTCAAGGAAGTTACCCCGGAAGGTTATGTGGAAGGACCCTTTATGTTTATGCGAGGGGGTAAATATTACTTTATGTGGTCAGAAGGCGGCTGGGGTGGACCAAATTACAGGGTGGCCTATGCTATGGCCGATTCTCCACTAGGTCCTTTCAAGCGCATCGATACTATTCTGCAGCAAGACCCGGAGGTGGCGACAGGAGCAGGCCATCATTCGGTTATGCATAACAAGGCAAAAGACCTATGGTACATTGTGTACCATAGAAAGCCATTAGAAAATCCCTCCAGAGACCATCGTGTTACATGTATCGACGAAATGAAATTTGATGCGAATGGAATGATAAAACCTGTAAAAATTACCATGGAAGGTGTGGCCCAGCAGAAGGTGAAGTAGTTTTCAGGTAAATCTAACTTACGATCCGTGGCATATAATGCGCGAGCTGAGAACTACCTGCACAAAGTTCAGAATGCTGTCTATAACATAGCATCTCCGGTGCTGGCTGGTGCTGCACTTTAATTATGAAGTTAGTATTAGAAACAGAAGAAGAGAGTTACAATAAACCTGTTTTCTAATGAGACAACCTGATTCAGATTTCCATGTTGAATCAGAGAGTGATACTAGTAAAATGAGCTTCCTGCTGTAGAGGAAAGCAATAACATTCCGTTCTTTTATTGAAAGCTGCCGGTTTATGAAGAAATTTTCTTCTAAACCGGCAGCTTTATTTTGATAGAATCTTCAGACAGCTTTCTGATACATACATTCTATTTACTTCCTGCTTATAACCTTGTCTTTTCTTGACAATCTAATTCATTTCAGGTAGCTACTTAGCTAAATAATTCAGCTGTTTCCGAGCAAAGTGTATGTATTCTTGCATCACTTTCAATCAGGCTTACTCTTAGTAAGGTTTTTTCATCTATCAATCCTAATTTCTTCATGTTTTATGGCTATTGCTCAGATTGTGAGTGAGTTGTGAATTAATAAAATCTTCTTCAAACTATATCATTATTCTACATTTTGTATTAAAGTGATTAATTAATCACCTGTATCAGGTGTCTGATACAAAATGTAGATAATTTGATGAGTATATACTCACTTAATTATCTATTAAATATTTCATTTGTAGAAGCTATTTCTATATAAAGATATAGCTGCTCAGTAAATCATTTGATTGATAGTTCTAAATCACAGCTAACAGCAATTATGAATTAACAGAACAACTATCTACTTGGATAGAGTCAGCTATCGGAAAGGCAAAGTACAGAGTTTGTAATAACGCTTTATTTCATTCTCCTTTTATAAATATAATTTAAAATTTTTTATGGTAAATGTATGGTTCAAATGTGTACTAATTTTATGAAGTATTATGCTGAACACTTCATTTCAACAAGGTTGAAAGAAGCTAGGCTATGTTTAATGCTGGTATTCTATTTTGTTGCTATGCACGCTGTTGTAGCACAGGATGCAGGCCGTAGGCAGGTAACAGGAAAAATTACGGATGAAACAGGCTCGGGGATACCAGGAGTAACTGTCGTATTAAAAGGTACTGAGATAGGGGCGCCATCCAATGCTGATGGTGAATACACTATATCCGTACCTGAGGGACAGGAGAATGGTGTGCTTATGTTTCGCTTCGTAGGCTACACCACACAAGAGGTAAACATAGCTGGAAGGAGTGTTGTAAATGTTCAATTACAACCTGATGCTAAATCGTTACAGGAGGTGCTTGTAGTAGGTTATGGTACAAGAACAAAAGAGTCCATCACAAGTGCTGTTTCATCTGTACAGGCTAAAGATATCGAAAAAGTAGCTGCCTCTACAGTAAGTGCGACGCTGGCAGGTAAACTTCCTGGTGTCGCCTTCAGAATGGCAGAGGGGCGTCCGGGTTCAGGTGCTGAAATTCAAGTTCGTAACATGGGAGGGAACCCTCTGTTTGTGATTGATGGCATACAGCAGGACCAGGGACAGTTTAACAATATTTCTCCACAAGATATTGAAAGTATAACTGTGCTCAAAGATGCAGCTGCATCAATTTATGGCTCAAGAGCTGCTAATGGAGTTGTAATTGTAACTACCAAAAGAGGCAAGCGTGGGCAGAAGCCTACGCTGAATTTAAACGCCTATTATGGTGTGCAAAGCTGGACTAGGTTTCCAGAGACTGTGAATGCCTACGAGTGGCAGCGAGGAAAAGCAGAAGCAGAAATGAATCGTTTTCAAGATCCTAAAACAGATATTACACCCGCTGAACTGGAAAAGTGGAGACAGGGAACAGAACGAGGTTATCAAACATTTGACTGGTATGACTTCATTATACAAGACTATGCTCCACAAACTCAAATTAGTGTAAATACACAGGGAGGGTCTGAAAGAGTAAACTATTATATCTCTCTTACCAGGTTAGATCAAAGTTCTGTGCTTGGAAGGGAGTTTATATTCGAGCGTACTAATATGCAATCGAACTTAGATGCAAATATTACAGATAAACTGAAAGTGGGAGTGCAGATTAATGGTAGGATAGAAACAAGAGATCAGCCAGGTATACCAGGAACAGATGATTACTGGTTGCCACGCTTTGCATTATTCAGAAACCTTCCTTATGAGCGGCCTTATGCAAATGATAACCCCGATTATATTGCCCATATCAGTCAGGTAGATGCTAACTGGGCGTATGCCAACAAAGAGACTGCAGGTTACTGGAGGGAAGATTGGCGCGTGCTTCAGTCAAATTTCAGTTTGGATTATGAATTACCTATCAAAGGACTTAAAGCCAGAGGTATGTACTCTTATTACCTGGCCGATCGCTTAATGAACGGGCACGAGTACACTTATGATGTGTACACTTATTATCCAGCAACTGCAGATTCTCCTGAAGAATATAGACGTACAGCTGGGGCACAAAATCCTTGGCGTGAAAGAGAGACTCGAAAAGTCTTTAATAACGTTTTGCAGGCTCAGTTAAGCTATAATAATACGTTTGCTGATAAACATACTGTAGGCGCCAACTTTGTATATGAGAGAATTCAGAACAGAAATGTTGGTGCTTGGGTACATTCTGTTCCTACTAATAATGAGCTGCCTTTGCTACAATTTGCTGACATGGATACCTACAATGACTGGGATGATGAGCAAGCCAGGATTGGGTATGTTGGGCAAGTTAACTACAGCTTTGCTGACAAATATTACTTTGACGTATCTGCACGTTATGATGCTTCCTGGAAATTTGCACCAGATAAGAGATGGGGCTTCTTCCCTTCTGCATCCATTGGCTGGAGAATAACCAATGAAGAATTCTTTAGGAATCTGGTAGGTGGTAACTTTTTGAGTGATTTAAAATTAAGAGCTTCTTATGGTATTTTAGGAGATGACGATGTGGGTATTGGACCATTTGATTGGAAGACCGGTTATAATTATGGTACTTCAAATATGATTATTAATGGCAACTTAATAAGAGGAGCCAGAATCCAGAGGAATGGAGTGCCAATTACAAATATTTCATGGTTTACAAGCAATATACTAGACGTTGGTCTTGACTATGCCTTCTTGAATGGTAGAATTAGTGGTAGTATAGACTATTTTAAAAGAAAACGTGAGGGTTTGCTAGGTGACAAATGGGATATATTAACTCCTGCAGAGATTGGATATAGCTTACCTCAGGAAAACGTCAGATCAGACGCTGTTGTAGGAGGTGAGGCATCCATTGCATACAATCATCAGATTGGTGAATTAAATTTCTCTGTTGGAACAAATATTTCGTATGCACGCCACAAAAATGTTGAATCCTATAAACCACGCTGGTCTAGCTCATGGGACCATTACCGCTTCTCATCTGAAAACAGGTGGTCTGGTACAACATGGGGTTATGAAGTAGTTGGTCAATTCGAGTCACAGGATCAAATCAATAATTATCCTATTGATATTGATGGACAAGGTAACAGAACTTTACTTCCCGGCGACTTCATTTACAAAGATGTTAATGGCGATGGTAGAATTGATGGAATGGATGAAAGGCCAATTGGTCATAAACTCGGAGGTACTCCTTGGGTAAACTTTGGTCTTAACCTGTCTGCATCCTGGAAAGGATTTGATATCACTGCTGATTTCTCTGGTGGTACAATGTATGCCTACAATCGTGAATGGGAGATGCGTAATGCATTCCAGAACACTGGTAACCTGTTACAGGATTTGTATGATGACAGATGGCATAGAGAAGATCCTTTTAACTTGGATAGCCCTTGGATACCTGGTAAGTACCCAGCTTTAAGATGGAACGACAGTGGGCATAGCAACAATAATAAAAATTCAACTTTTTGGCTACAGAACATGGCATACCTGCGTTTGAGAACTCTGGAAGTTGGCTATAGCATACCAGAAAGATTTGTAAATAAAGTAAAAATACAGAGAGCAAGGTTGTTTATTAATAGTTATAATCTTTTCTCGATCGACCCACTCCGTTCTGTAGGCTTAGATCCTGAAATCAGAGATACAAATGGTTTGCAGTATCCGCAGCATAGGATAATTAACATAGGTACTAATCTTTCCTTTTAAGATTCAAAAGATATTTACATGAAAAAGTATACTTATTTAATAGCGGCTCTGCTGCTTACTTGCACAGCATGCGAAGACGATGAATTTCTTAATAGGGAACCTAGGAATATTCTTTCTGAAGAACAGGTCTTTACAACAGAAAGCCTTGCCTTAGCAGTTGTGGTAGATCTGTATGCCCGTTACCCAGATTATCAGGCAATAGGTGGTGATGCAAATCAACATGCAGATTTCAATGAAGCCTTTGCTTCGAGAGATTATGGACGTCATGGCAATTCAGAATTCGGCTATGGTGATTGGGGCTGGTGGGACTATGGCTTTATAAGAGATTTGAATTTGACACTTGAAAAATTAGAAGCTGCAAGCCAACTGACAGCACCAGCCAGAGAAAGATTTATAGCGGAAGTAAGGTGGCTGCGTGCCGCGGTTTATTTTAATGCCGTTAAGCGTGTAGGGGGAGTGCCTTTAATATTAGAGTCCATGAATTACGATTTTAGCGGAGATCCTACTTATCTGCAAAGACCAAGAGCTAAAGAGCATGAAATTTACGATTTTGTGATTCAAGAAATGGATGCGGTTAAGTCTGTTCTCCCAGGTGATGCAAAAGTCAAAGATAGAGCTACAAAAGGTTTAGCAATGGCTTTAAAGAGCAGAGCCGCTTTATATGCCGCTTCCATTGCTAAATATGGTGCTATCAGGACTCCGCAAGTAACTCTACCAGGAGGCGAAGTGGGGATTCCTGCTAGTATGGCTAATACTTATTATACCACTGCACTACAGGCGGCACAGGAGATTATCAACGGCAATGTAGGAGCTTACGCACTATATTTAAACAACCAAACCGATTTGTCAGCAAATTTTGCTAGTCTTTTTAGGGACAAGAATAATAATCCTGAAGCAATTTTTGTGAATGATTATAAACTAAAAAGTGGTAAAATTAATAATTGGACTCTTGAAAATCAGCCTCGATCATTATCAGAAGAGGGCACTACTGGAGGAAGGTTAAATGCTTCGCTTAATCTGGTTCAGTCTTTTGAGCTAATTGAAGGTAACACGTTTGCACCCCTACGAAATCGTGATGCATCTGGTAAATATATTGAGTACGAGAATCAGTTAGATATCTTTGCTGGAAGAGACGCACGGCTCTATGCTACAGTCATGCTTCCAGGCTCTGTATACAGACCAGGAGGGAGTACAACTGTGGATATATGGAGAGGACTGTATCGGCCTGGTACAGGCACAATGGTTACATCAGGCAGACCTGGTGACATGGCAGATCTTGTTCCTGATCCAGATAATGTTCCTGAAACACAAGTAGTCGGTTTTGACGGCCCTGTGAATGGGTTTGATGGTACAGCTCAAACCGGATTTTATATACGCAAGTATATGGATCCTACAGTAGGAGCAGGACAAATTGGTACTCAAAGTGATACATGGTATATCCGATATCGTTATGGAGAAGTACTGCTTAATGCTGCTGAAGCTGCCTTTGAGTTAGGTAACTCAACTTTAGCAGCAGAATATATCAATCAAGTACGCAGAAGAGCAGGATTTACTACTGATCTCGCATCAAGTGAAATTACTTTTGACAGAATTGTGCATGAGAGAAGAGTGGAGTTAGCATATGAAGGACATGAATTGTGGGATATGAAGCGCTGGAGACTAGCTCATATAGTCTTGAATGGACAGATTATGGATGTTAATTCTCTTACACAGAATATCGGAAAAGCTGATAAAACCAGAACACAAGTATTTGGTTTGTGGCCATATAAAATCTACAATCCGGGTGGTGCCAACAATGGACATTGGGTATTTGATATTGTAAGGCCCGACAGAGTAACAGGTACTGACTGGTTCCGAATTGGTAATTATTACTCCTTTATCAACGATGATATCAGGAATAGAAACCCATCTATAGTAAGAAATCCTAATCAATAAACCTTAAGAAGTAATATCATGAAATCAGTCTATAATATTTTAATTTTTTGCTTGGGTTTATTTGCTTTTACTTCCTGTGAGTATGATAATTATGATGAACCCAATGCTATGTTTCAAGGCCGGATTATGTACAATAATCAACCATTAAATGTAGCCAATGGCCAAGTTAACTTCGAACTTTGGGAACCAGGCTGGCAGTTGAAAGCTCCAATTAATGTAATTCTAGCACAGGAAGGAACTTACTCTGCCAACTTGTTCAATGCGAATTACAAGCTCGTGTTCCGCCCTAATCAAGCTCCTTTCCGGATGAAGTATAATACAGCAACAGCTTCCGATACTATTTTAGTGAATGTTAATGGGAATACAAATTTGGACATTGAAGTAGAACCATACTATATCATTAATAATCCGCAGATTGCAAAAAACGGGGATAAGATAAATGCTACTTTAGGTTTAGAGCAGATTATTACGGGTGTAGATGCTAAAAACATAGAGAGGGTTTCATTATATCTTAACCGAACTCAATTTGTGGATGCTAGACCAAACTATAATCTGGCTAGTAGTACAATTGCAGGTGGAGATATCGCTAATATGGGTAGTATTAGTTTAAATGTTGATGTGCCGGAAGATAAGATAATAAGGCCTCAAAGTTTTGTTTATGCCCGCATTGGCGTAAAACTAGTTGGAATTGAACCTCTGATCTACTCTCCAGTTCAACAGTTAGAACTATAAAAATCTTGTTTTTAATTAATTATTAAGTTCAACGGGAGGCTTTTATCCTTGGTAAAAGCTTCCCTATTTATCCTCCCCAATTAGTTTCAGAGCACCAGTTGTAGCCCTTTTCAAGTAGGCGAATCTTTCCAGTTAAATTACTAGCAGCACTTGTAATGAAGAAGATAACGTTATTATGCCTTTTTATAGGTTTATTATTTTATGCATGCACCGATCGAGCGCGTGTTAATGAAAGCGATTCTTTAGCCGACAAAAAGGATAATACTCCCAGAAGAGCTGAAATTCTTTTTTTAGGGCATGATAGCAAGCACCATGATTCCGGTAAATATGCTCCCTGGCTTGCTACAGCGCTTTTTAACAGCGGTATAAATTTAACCTATACCCAAAGCTTAGAAGACATTAACGAAGACAACCTGAGTAAATACGATGGTTTAGTGATTTACGCTAACCATGATAACATTTCACCTGCACAGGAGAAAGCACTGCAAAAGTTTGTAGAAGGAGGCAAGGGCCTTATTCCCTTGCATTCTGCTGCCGGCTGCTTTAAGAATTCTGAATGGTACCTTAAAACCATAGGCGGGCAGTTTAAATCACATGGCGAAGGCACCTTTACAGCCAATATAACCAATGCATCACATCCTGTCATGCAAGGTTTATCCGAGTTCATAACATGGGATGAAACATACGTGCACCAGAACATCAACCAGGACATGACGGTGCTGATGGAGCGTGTGGAGGGAAATACACGTGAGCCTTATACCTGGGTGCGCAAGCAGGGCAAAGGGCGTATTTTTTACACAGCCTACGGTCATAACGACAGCACCTGGACCAACCGGGATTTCCTGAAGTTGGTTGAAAACGGCATCTTCTGGGCTGTAGGGGATCGGGTGCAAGGTTTGGTGGCAAAATATAACATTCCTGATTTTGATATCTACAGCACACTTAATATTTCAGACTATACAAAACGATACGAAGTTCCCCGGTTACAGGAAGCAGTACCGGCGGCAGAGGCTCACAAACTAATACAGGTGCCAGCCGATTTTGAACTCCAGTTATTTGCTGCTGAACCGGATATTATGAATCCTATAGCCATGGCGTGGGATGAGCGGGGCCGCCTGTGGGTAGTAGAATCGGTAGATTATCCGAATACATTTAAAGAAACAGACGGTGAGGCGAACGATAGAATTAAAATTTGCGAAGATACAAACGGAGACGGAAGAGCAGATAAGTTTACAGTGTTTGCCGATGATCTGAACATACCAACGAGTATAGTGTTTGCTAACGGCGGAATTATAGTTTCTATGGCCCCCGATTTTGTATTTATGAAAGATACAGACGGTGACGATAAAGCTGATGTGTTTGAAAAGGTACTTACAGGATGGGGGAAAAATGATACCCATGCAGGTCCCTCTAACTTACAGTATGGCTTCGATAACAAAATTTGGGGTGTAGTCGGATACTCAGGTTTTAACGGCACAGTTAACGGCAATCCATTACGGTTTGGAAACGCAGTTTACAATTTTAAACCTGATGGGCAGGATTTTGAGTTCTTAGCTAACACCAGTAACAATACCTGGGGGCTGGGCTTTTCGGAAGATAACAACGTGTTTATCTCTACTGCCAATAATACGCACAGCGCCTATTATTCTATGCCAGGCAAATACACCATGCGAAAATTGCCTGAACTAACGGCTCAGGCCGAAGGTGGTCAGCCCGCTGCTCAGAACTCTGTAGAGCCTGTTCAGAAAATTGATGGCCACTACGAGGTACATGCCATGACTCCCAACCTGCGCCAGGTAGATGTAATTGGAGGCTTTACAGCAGCAGCAGGACATCACCTCTATACGGCCAGAAATTATCCGAAAGAATACTGGAACCGCATTGCTTTTGTAACAGAGCCAACCGTAAGGCTTACACATAACGCTATAATTGAGCCGGATGGCGCTGGCTTTGCCGAAAAAGACGGCTGGAATTTTATGGCAAGTTCAGACGAATGGTTTGGTCCGGTGCATGCCGAAGTTGGGCCAGACGGTGCGGTGTGGGTGGCAGACTGGTACAATTTTATTATTCAGCACAACGACTTTGTAGAACGCCAGTCGCCTGTAAAGCTGGTGTTGCCTAATACAGTGCAACCACAGGAGCGGGGACAGGGAAATGCGATGGTTAGCCCTATCCGGGATACCAACCATGGCAGAATTTACAGGGTTGTCTACAAAAAAGCGAAGCCTTATAAACCTTTGAAACTATCTGTTAACGATACAAAAGGGCTACTGGCTGCTTTAGAAAACGACAACATGTTCTGGCGCATGACAGCACAGCGCTTGTTGGTAGAGTCGAAGAACATGGAGGCTTTACCCGGACTCTATAAAATCATAGGCAATCAGAAAGTAGATGAAATCGGCCTGAATAGTCCTGCTGTGCATGCCCTCTGGGCACTACATGGGCTGGGTGCTCTAAACGGAGCTAACACTGAAGCTATAAATGTAGCAGTTCAGGCCCTGTCGCATCCGGCTGCCGGAGTTAGAAAAGCGGCTGTTCAGGTATTGCCTAAAACTGAACAAGGAGTAACTGCCATCCAAAAAAGCGGAATTACAAAAGATAAAAACCTGAACACCCGCAAAGCGGCGTTTCTGGCGATGGTTGCCTTCCCTGCTGATGTGGCATTAGGTAAACTTATTTACGAAGCCAGCCTGGTACCGGAGAATGCTCAGGATGACTGGATTGCAAAAGCACTGTTTGCTGCTGCCATTGCCCATGAAGATGGCTTTCTGGCAGAGGCAAATAAAAATGCTACCGCAGCAAACAGCTTAACACACCGGATGGTACAGGCAGTTGGCAACGAAGTTTATACTTTGGGAAGACGCGGTAGTTTACAGTTTCCTACAGATGTGTCGGAGAAGGAAATTACTATGAAAGCCTCTGTTTCGAAGCGTGCTTCCAGCGATTTAGCGGGCGTGATTCTGGCCCAGGGAAGTAAAACAGATGGTTATGGCCTGTTTATACAGGATGGCAAATTGAATCTGGTTGTAAACCAGAATGGCAAAGCCTACAAAGCCGTTACTTCTAAACCATTGCCAGAAAAGTTCGATGTAATTGCGCGGCTGGAGAAAAACGGGCAGATGACAATTGCAGTAGATGGAAAACAGGTTGCTACAGCAAAAGCACCAGCCTTATTCTCAAAGCAGATTCTCGGAAACCTCCGATCGGGAGAAGATTTCAGTAACAGCAGAATTGGAGATTACGAAGGAGCCTTTCCGTTTGAAGGAGGATTGCAGGCTATCTCTTTAGAATTGAAGAAAGCAAACAAAATAAGCAAAGCGAGTTTATAAAGCTCCTGCATAACACAATACACCCTAGCATTATTAGAATTTAAGCTTAAACATGAAGAAAAGAATTATAGTATCCGGTTGCCTTGTAGCTAGTATCGCATGCAGCAGTGCCATAGCCAAAGTGTATGAGATTGTGTGGCCAGCACATGAGGTTAAACCGGCCAGAGAAGTTATACATATACCTGAACCGGTTGCCGGAGCCATGGAGCAGCAAGGGCAATCACAATCAAAAACTATCATTATTGGTATTGTGCCTGACAGAATGCAGTTCGATAAAGAGCTGATTACAGTAAAGGCAGGGCAAAAGGTAACCCTGGAGTTAGAGAACCCTGATGGTATGCAGCATAACCTGGTTATTGTAAAGCCTGGTACACTCGATAAAGTAGGGGCAGCTGCAGATGCCATGGCCCGTGACCCCAAAGGAGCCCAGCAACACTATGTGCCTAAAATGCCAGAGGTGCTATTTGCTACCAAACTCCTGAACCCGGAAGAGGTCGTAACGCTTACCTTCACCGCTCCGGCACAACCCGGCGACTATCCCTTTGTTTGTACGTTTCCGGGCCATTGGAGAATGATGAAGGGAATTATGAAAGTTGTTAAATAAGTATCAACCTTAAACGCATTGTATGAAATCTAATCCTGAACCTGTATTTAACTTATCGGGTAAGAAAATACTGCTTCTGCCGGTGATCCTGCTTATTAGTAGTTTAATGTTCACCAGCCATGCGCAAAGCACAAAGGCTGCTGGTAAGCGTACAAAGGCGATCAGAACCTTAATTGTTGGTGGCGGTTCTTCGCACGACTTTGATAAATGGTATAAGCAGGCCGATGCCGAAACTTTAAGAAAAGACGGCCTGGCCTCTGTCAGGTATACCGATAACACAGATTCTATTGCTTACTACCTGCCTGATGTGGATGTGCTTTACCTGACAAATAACCAGCCTATAAAAGACCCGCTGGTACGCAAAGCTATCATGGATTTTGTTGGAGCTGGCAAAGGCCTGGTAATGGGACATGCCGCCTTGTGGTACAACTGGAGGGACTGGCCGGAATACAACCAGCAGTTAGTAAGCGGAGGCTCCAGAGGGCACGATCCTTATGGTAGTTTTCATGTAAATGTTACCAACACAAAGCATCCCGTAACAAAGGGTGTAACACCAAAATTTTCATTACAGGATGAGCTTTACTATTACCAGCAGGACAATTCAGGACCGGGCGTAGAGGTATTGGCTACTGCAAGTGCCGACGGATCTGATAAAGTATATCCTTCTGTGTTTGTAGTAAATCATGGCCAGTCCAGAGTAGTAGGTATAGCCCTGGGGCACGATGAAGCCTCGCATCAGTTGCCTGCTTACCAAACCCTGTTGCGGAATGCAGTTAAATGGGCTGCAAAAAAGTAATCAGCTTTATAGGAATTTTTTACATCACACTAATTACACAAAAGTATGAGCGAGAAAAAAATTACGGTAGTTATTGTAGGTATGGGATTTGGCAAGGAGTTTATCCCTATTTATCAAAGCCATCCAAATATTAAGGCAGTAGGTATCTGCACCAGGAACAAAGCAACCTTGGAAGAACTTGCCACTAAGTTTAACCTCGACCGCAACCTCTGTTTCGAGCATTTTGAGGATGTGCCTAAGAGAGAAGATGTGGATGCCATTCACATTGTTACGCCGGTTCCGGAACATGCCAGAATGACGCTTGCATCGCTGAACGCCAATAAGCACACAGCCTGCACTATTCCAATGGCTATGACAGTGGAAGACTGCAAGGCTATAGTAGAAGCGAAGCGCAAAGCCAACAAAGTGTATATGATGATGGAAACAGCCTTGTACACGAGAGAATTCCTGTATGGTTTGGAATTAGCCGAGAGCGGCAAGCTTGGGCGTATACAGTTTGTTAGAGGTTCGCATATTCAGGATATGAGCATGGAAGGCTGGGCTGAATATTGGAAAGGATTCCCACCGATGCTAAACGGCACTCATGCTATTTCTCCTCTCTTGAGAATTAACAATACCAAAGCTGAGTCGGTGGTATGCCATGGCTCCGGCAGATTGAGCGAAGATCTGGCGAAGCGATACGGCTCACCTTTTGCAGTAGAAACGGCAACATTTACCCTGAAAAATTCTGATGTGGTGGCAGAGGCTACCCGCTCTTTATTCGACGTGGTGCGCCAATACCGTGAAAGCTATGATGTGTATGGCGATAAAATGTCTTTTGAGTGGGAGCAGTTGCAGGACGAACATCATGCCATTTTCGAAGGTGGTGAGAGTGCCAGAAGAATCGATGTGCCCGATACAGATGCGCTTTTAATAGAAGAAATCGCTCATTTCACCAAAAGAGAGAAGATCGACGATCCGAACCACGTTTCGTTTCTGCAGGGAGCCGGACATGGCGGTTCGCACCCGCACCTGGTTCAGGAATTTGTAGCTGCCATTATAGAAGGCAGAGATTCGGCTGTAGATGCCGATGTAGCGGCTAATTATACCTGTGCCGGTATTTGTGCACACGAGTCGGCTATGAACAACGGAAAAAGAGTTATGATACCGGATTTTGAACTTAAGGCTGTTCCTTCTGAAGAAGTGGTCTCTTAAAGCTTTACAAGTAAAGAGGATAGGCGGATGCGCTTATCCTCTTTTTATTTCAGACTTAAAACAAAAGATATACGATGCAATTTGGAGCAAGTACTTTTATCTGGGCGTCCCCATTCCGGACAGAGACCTTTGACCTGGTTTACAAAGTAAAAGACATGGGCTATGATATTATAGAAGTAGCCGTTGAAGACAAAGACCTGATAGATTGGGCAAAACTGAAGAAGATAGTAAAGGATACAGGCTTAAAAGTAACGATAAGTGGCGCATTTGGCCCCGACCGCGACATTTCCAGTACAGATGCAACTGTGCGGGCACAAGGGCTGCAGTATATAAAAGACTGTATTGCTATTGCGGCAGACATGGGAAGCCCTGTATTTGGCGGGCCTGTTTACTCCGCTGTGGGTAAAACCAGAATTGTATCTGCAGAGCAGAAGCAGCAGGAGAGAAACTGGTGCGTTGAGAACCTGGTAAAAGCAGGCCTGATTGCCCGGGAAGCGGGAGTAGTAATAGGGGTGGAGCCGCTCAACCGGTTCGAAACAGATATGATTAACACCGCAGACCAGGCCATTGAACTGATCCGAGAAGTAGACAGCCCTTTTGTAAAAATTCTACTGGATACCTTCCATTGTAACATCGAAGAAAAAAACATACCGGCTACCATCCGAAAGGTAGGCAAAGACTTGTTGTGCCACATACAAGGCAACGAAAGCGACAGAGGTACTCCGGGCACAGGACATTTAGACTGGCAAGGTATCAGCGATGCGTTGGCAGACATTGGATATGAAGGTGCCCTTGTGATAGAAACTTTCGGAGCCCCTTCAAAAGAACTAGCCAGAGCAGCCTCTATCTGGCGCCCCTTAGCCAACAGTGCCGACGAACTGGCGAGTGAAGGCTTAGCTTTTTTCAAAAAGCAGTTCACCCGTTCAGCAGAGGCAATTGCAGGCTAGGCTGTCTATCCGCCAGGTAGTTTCCTTTTCCTGAAACCTAACCGTGCCATTGCATGGCTTTTATAACTGAAAAACAACAAAGCATTCCAAATAATATGAATACAACTACAGTCGGCTCAGGTGAGTTAGTAGAGGTGCATCAAGGGGATACACTTCATACCGATAGAAAATCAAGGCAGAAACTCTTCTGGGGATGCTTTATCGTTTTGGTAGCATCGGCTTTCGGGTTTGTTTTCAGGTCTTTCCTGATGGCACAGTGGGGCGTGCAGTTTGGGCTTAGCAAAACGCAGCAGGGAGAGATTTTCGGGGTAAGTTTCTGGCCTTTTGGTATCAGTATAGTGCTTTTCAGCTTTATCATAGATAAAGTGGGCTATAAAAAATCAATGATTTTTGCCTTTGTATGCCACATTGCATCGGTTGTGCTTACCATAATGGCTAACGGCTATTGGATGCTCTATGTTGGCACGCTTCTTTTTGCGCTGGGTAATGGAGCAGCCGAGGCTGTGGTAAACCCCGTAGTGGCTACGATGTTTGCCAAGGACAAAACCAAATGGCTTAACATACTGCATGCAGGTTGGCCTACCGGTATGGTACTGGCAGGTTTATTAGGCATCGGTATGATTCACCTCGAATTGAGATGGGAAATTATAATCGGCTTTATTTTGCTTCCCGTGATCGTTTACGGCTGGTTAATCATGAACCGAAATTTTCCGGTAAATGAGCGTGTAAAAGCTGGTATTAGTTATCTGGAAATGCTGAAGGAAGTGGGGGTGCTGGGCATCTTAATAATTGTAGCTTTATGTGCTTTTCAGTTAGGCAGTCTGTTTGGCTGGTCGCATACTGTAAGCGGACTTATAACAGCAGCTATAGTAGGTGTTTTTGGGTTCTTTGTCCGGTCGCTGGGCAGGCCACTCTTTATTATGCTGTTGTTGCTCATGATTCCGCTGGCTACCACCGAACTAGGAACTGACAGCTGGATAACCGATCTGATGACACCTGAAATGGCAAAAGTAGGCTTTCAGGGAGGATGGGTACTTGTTTATACATCAGTTATCATGGCTGTACTGCGGTTTTACTCCGGGCCGATTGTGCATAAATTTTCACCGCTGGGCTTGCTGGCAGTCAGTGCCTTTGTTGCTGCTGCCGGGCTGCAGTTACTGTCTTATTCAGCGGGCATCGTTATTATTGTGGCGGCAACCATTTATGCGCTGGGCAAAACATTTTTCTGGGGTACTATGCTGGGGGTGGTGTCAGAGCAGTTTCCAAAAGGGGGCGCATTGGCCTTAAATTTTACGGGCGCAGTCGGACAGGTAGGAGTAGGAGTTATAGGGGCTGTATTTCTGGGGGCTATTCAGGATAAAGAGCTGGATCAGAACCTGGCTGTTTATGACCGGCAGCATCAGACAGAGCTACACATGAACTACATAACGGAAGAAAAAACAGGCCTCTTTGGCGAGTATAAAGCACTTGATGCTGATAAACTTGAAAATGCTTCCCCGGAAACGCTGCAGACTATAGCTGCTGCACAAGATGAAGCCAAAAAAGATGCGCTTCGTACCGTTGCCTTGTTACCGGCACTTATGTTTGTGGTATACCTGGGGCTGATGTTCTATTACAGGTCTAAAGGCGGGTATAAACCGGTAGTTATACTTGAGGAAGAAAGGTTAAACGAATGATGCCTTCTCAGGAAAACTTACAGTAATTTAATTCCGGTAAGTAAAACAAATCAGCGAAGCATATAAATAATTTGGAATGAGTAAATGCTTATTAATTATTGCATTTCTAATGGTGCATACAATGATGCATGCACAGGTACCAGTCGACCTGCAGGGGTATAACAGGAAGAGTGGTGTTACAGCAACCGTACAAGGAAATGTATTGCATATTTCCTGGCCAGTAAGTGACCAGGAAAAAGGAACAGTCGCCTTCAATCTGGAAGCCGGTAAGCCGCTTTTCCAGCAGATACAGTTAAGCCAGGGAGGAACTGTAAAGGAGGTGGCCAAAGACTTAGATCCAGCTTTTATTCTGACTGTAGGCAAGAGAGATTTGTCTAAAGAAAGTGGCTGGAATATCTTTTTTGACAGGACAGCTTACCTGCCTTACAAAGCCTATCCAGTAAATGTAACCAAAAGAAGTGCGAAGGTTGTAAGTGCAGGATCGAGAACAATGGTGGCCTTGTCTGATATTACAGCGGGTGAGTTTTCGGGTACGCTGGAAATTACAATGTATAATGGCAGCCCTTTGCTGAACATAGCAGCTGTAGTTGCTACTCAAAAAGACTCTGTTGCCATTATTTACGATGCCGGCCTGGTAAGCAAGCAGCCAGCTTGGAAGGAGCTATTCTGGGCTGATACCGACAATTATTTACAGAGCACTTCAGCCGACCAGTCTGCTGGTAGTCAGAACCTGGCCGTAAAATACCGTACTATTATTGGTGAAAGCACAGGAGGGAGCGTAGCTGTTTTTCCTCCCCCCCACCAGTATTTCTATCCTTTGGATAATGCCTATAACCTCAAGTATGTCTGGCATGGCAGTAACTATCGGAACATGTTTTCGGGCTATGGCATTGGTATTCGGCACGACCTGATGGGTGACAGGCGTCATGTACCCTGGTTTAATGCACCTCCGGGCACACAACAGCGGCTAAATTTCTTTTGCCTGCTCAGTACACAGAAAGATGGAAAAGTATTGGAAGACGTAAAGCGCTATACTCACAGCGATTCTTACAAGCCGCTTGCCGGGTATAATACAATGGCGAGCCACTTTCATACCGAGCATATAGACGATGTGCTGACACATAAACCTATACCAGAAATTCCGGGACATGTAAAAGCGCTGCGAAACCTGGGTGTGAATATCATGCACCTGGGGGAGTTTCATTTGGCAGGAAACCCCTGGGATAACGGACCACGCAGACTGCCGGAATTCAAGCTGATGTTTGAAGAATGTGCCAGGCTTTCGGATGGTGACTTTCTGATGCTGCCGGGGGAGGAACCCAACAGCCACTTTGGCGGGCACTGGATGAATATATTTCCAAAGCCTGTTTACTGGATCATGTCCAGAGAGAAAGACCAGCCTTTTGTGGAGGACGATCCAACATACGGCAAAGTATATCGCGTAGGTAACAAAGAAGAGTTGCTAAAACTGCTGGAACTGGAGAAAGGCCTTGCCTGGACTGCCCATGCCCGCACCAAGGGCTCCACAGGTTTTCCGGACAAATACCGGGAAGAAAGTTTTTATAAATCTGACCGTTTTTTCGGTGCAGCCTGGAAGTCTATACCAGCTGATCTGTCGCAACCGAGGTTGGGCAAAAGAGTGCTGGACCTGATGGATGACATGGCAAACTGGGGGCATAAAAAATATGCGATAGGAGAAGCCGACTTATTTAAACTGGAGCCAGATTATGAGCTTTATGGGCACATGAACATCAATTACCTGCAGCTCGATAAACTCCCCAAATTTAAAGATGGCTGGCAGCCTGTGCTCGATGCAATGGAGCAGGGGAAATTCTTTGTAACAACAGGAGAAGTCCTGCTCCCTGTTTTCAGGGTAAACGGGAAAAGTTCCGGTGAAACAATACAACTGGCTGCCAACGGTAAAGCAGCAATGGAACTTGAAGTGGACTGGACATTTCCGTTAAACTTTGCTGAGATTATCTCCGGAGACGGCCAACAGGTACACCGGGAGCGAATTAATTTAGATCAGACCAAACCGTTCGGAAAGCAATTGTTTAAGTTCACTCCAAATCTTAAAGGTAAAAAATGGGTAAGGGTTGAAGTATGGGACGTAGCTGCTAACGGAGCTTTTACACAATTTGTATGGATGGAGTAGCTTCGCTATGCTTATTAAGTACAGACAGATCGACAAACCAGAATCAGATCTGGAAACCAGCGGCGCAGAGGAAGAGGAAATTATGTTGATTCCTTATGGATGTACTACATTGAGAATTATGCAATTTCCTGTCATTCGCAGATAACAGAACACCGGGAAGAAGACATCCATAGCTTTCCTCTTCCCGGTGTTCTGCCTGAAGTATAGCATCCACTACGGTTTATGCTTACCTGTTGCACCTCCTATGAATGACTGATTATTCCTTTGGATCTAAAATTTTTGAATTGGCATATTCAGAAGGTGTCATACCGAACTGCTTCACAAAGCTTCTTCCGAAGCTGGTATGAGAACTATAACCTACAATGCTGGCCACTTCATTTATTTTATATTTGCCTTCCGCTAATAATTCTGCTGCCTTTTTCAACCTGGCTATGTTAATCAGTTCGTTAGGAGACAGGTTAGAAAGCGCCTTTATTTTTCGGTATAACGTTGGGCGGCTCATGTTCATAATATCCGCCAGCTGATCTACGTTCAGGTCTGTATCAGCGATGTTCCTGCTGATAATACTGTTTAGCTTTTCCAAAAAGTTTTCGTCTGCTTTAGAGTAAGCTATGCTTTTCAGATGCACCAAAGGGGAAGAAGAGAAGTATTCTTTAATTTTATTACGGTTAGATAGTAGTGTTTCTATCTGCACATGTAAATGTTCAGTAGAGAATGGCTTCTCTATGTAAGCATCTGCCCCGGACTCCAGACCTTCAATTTTGGACTTTAATGTATTTTTGGCTGTAAGCAAAATAACAGGTATATGGCTGTAGTCGAGGTCAGCTTTAATCTGGCGACAAAGTTCATACCCATCCATAACAGGCATCATCACATCGCTGATAACCAGGTGCACCGTTTGCGCTTTTAGTACTTCCAGTGCTTTCTTCCCATTTGTAACAGCCAGAACAGTATAACTGTCTGATAACTCATGTTTTATGAACTCAAGGATATCTACCTGGTCTTCCACCAGCAGCACTACAAACTTGCCGGAGTCTATGTGTTCGGGTATAAGCTCTGTATGGGTGCTGCCTGGTGCGCTCTCCTCGTACAGGTCGAACTCGTTTTCCTGGTGTATGGGTAATGTAAGTGTGAAAATATTTAGGTCGTTTTGCGATGGCCTTAGCTCAAGGCTGCCATTGTGCAATTCTGCAAGTGAGCGGGCAAGCGGCAAGCCGATACCGGTTCCTCTTGCATTTTTATTTTCGTCTATCCGGTAAAACGGCTCAAATATTCTTTCTTTACTTTCTGACGGTATCAGGAAACCGTCATTCCATATCTCGATTGTAAAGGACTGGTTGGATGGTTTGTGAAGTATAACTTGGACACGTGCTTCAGCATATTTGGTAGCATTGCTTAGTAAGTTGCTGATAATTTTAAGTATGGCCTCCCGGTCTACAAAAGCATAGAGCGGAGCATCAGGGAGGTTTAACTTATAGCTCAGGTTTTTTTGCTCAGCTATAGGCCGGAAGTTATCCACCAACTCTAGCAGTAAGGCAGATATATCGGTTTTTACAAAGCTTAGGCTGAAGCCGTTGGTTTCTGTTTTTCTGAAATCCAGTAACTGGTTGGTGAGGTTTAGCAAACGGTTAGTGTTCTTTTCCATGATAACCAGGCAGCTTGCTATATCAGGCATGTTGACTGCTTTTCTCATCAAGCTCTCCAAAGGACCTTTTATAAGTGTAAGCGGCGTTCTGATTTCGTGTGTCACATAAGTAAAGAATTCAATTTTAGCCTGGTAAATTTCTTTCTCTTTTTCATTCTCCAGTACCTCAATCTTTCTTCTGTTTTTATTTTCCGTTTGCTTATGATAGTTGCGTATAAGCAAGTAGAGGATAATGCCACCAATAGTAAAATAAATAAAGTATGCCCAGCTGCTGGCCCAGAAAGGGGGCAGAATCTTAATGGTCAGCTGTGTTGCTTTTTCATTCCAGATGCCACTGCTGTTGGCCGCCTTTACCATAAACGTGTAGCTGCCGGGCGGAAGCTGTGTAAAATATACTTTACGGTTCGACGTCAGGTAGTTCCAGTCTTTATCCAGCCCTTCCAGTTTATAGGCGTATTCTGTCATTTCAGGAACAGTATAGCTTAAAGCCGCAAAATCAATGCTGAAAGAAGATTGATTATGATCTAGTGTTATTTCTTTGGTGTAGGTAATAGATTCCTGCAGAGGAGAGTTGTTTTGCCGGATAGCAAGTTCTTTGTTGTTTATCTGGAAGCCGGTTATAAAAACAGGCGGTATGTAATTTGTTTTTATGAACTCAGCAGGGTTAAAGCTGATCATTCCTTTTACACTACCAAAGTACATCCTGCCTTGTGCATCCTTATAAGCAGAGCTATAGTTAAACTGATCGCTTAACAAGCCATGAGCAGTTGTATAGGTCTTAAATTCTTCTGTAATCGGGTTCAGGAAAACCAGTCCTTTTGAAGTGCTTATCCACAGGTTCTGCTCTTGGTCTTCGAGTATACTATAGGTAATATTGCTCGGTAAGCCATTTTCAGTCGTATAGTTGGTAAAGTTTTTTTGACTCGGATTATACCTGGAGAGGCCTCTTTCAGTTGTTACCCAGAGATTTTTGCGGCTGTCTTCGAATATATCGTGTGCATTGTTCCCGCTGAGGCTGTTTTTGTTGCCAGGCTCGTGTTTAAAAGAAACATTCTTACCTGTAGTAGGATCGTAATAATGCAGCCCTTCGTTATAAGTGCCTCCCCAGATTATTCCTTTCGAGTCTTCAATACCAGATAAGTAGAATGGGTGTATAGGTAAGCCCGGAATAAGGTTAAAAGTTTTGGTTTTCTGTTGAAACAGGTATAAACCGACAGTAGTGGTTAAAAGGAAATCGTTGTTTCTGGTTTTGGCAATAGTTACTATAAAGTTGCTTTTTAAATTATCGGCATTAGCCCCAACCTCATAGTGGTTTAATATCTCCCCGGTTCTAACATCCATTACATCTAAACCATGTTCAAACGTTCCAATCCAGAGTTCGTCGTCCAGCACAGCTAAACCATGGATGTTATAGTGAGAAATTTTATTTGAATTAATTTGTTCGAACCGGCCTGTTGCTGGGTTGTATTTGTTTAAGCCTGAGTCCTCGGTTCCAATCCAGAAGTTGCCATACTTATCCTGGCAGATTTCACGCACAGCATTTCCGCTTATGGAGTTTTCGCCATTTATCGGGAACTTCTTTTCAAATTTGATGGGCAGGTTGGGGTGATAGTTAAGCCCGCCAAAATAAGTGCCGATCCAAATGCCGCCTTCTCTGTCTTTGCACAAGGTATAAAGGGCATTGTCGGAGAGGGAGTAAGGATTATTATAGTTCTTTTGCAGGTTAGTAGCAGTACCGCTTTCCAGGTTATAGATAAACAAACCCGATTCAGTCGCTATCCAATACTCGTTTTCAGAGTTCTTCATAAAATCCCGGACATAAATCTCTGTTTTATTCTGGTCGTATGTTAAGACGTCTTTGTAAGTAGAAGTCTTAACATCGAAGAGCTTTACTCCTTGAGAGGTAGTGCCAATCAGAATAGTGTTTTTACCTGTATCGGTAATCCTTTTTATCCATTTGGTGGGAGGTGTTTTGGAATGGGAAAAAACGTCGAACCGTATAAAATGATCCTGTTTCTGCTCATACTTCAGGATGAAGCCGTCCTGAGAAGATACCCACAGAGATCCGTCTGATGTTATACAGATAGAAGTAGCTGAGAAATTCTCTTTGGAACTATAAGATTGCAACTCTTCAGACCGTGGATCATACTTGTAAAGGTTCATACCAGCAATAAACCAAAACTTACCTTCTTTGTCCTGGCACACATCATTAATCTCGTTGTTGGCTGTCGGTTTTAATAAAGTGAAGCTTTCTGTTTTAGAGTTGTAGCGGTATAAACCCTTGCCTGTACCTACCCATAGGTGTCCTTTGCTGTCTTCATACAAGCGATTTATATGGTTACTTCCTATACTGTTGAGGTCTTTCGGATTATAATAATAAGCTTTAAAGTTATAGCCATCGAAGCGGTTGAGCCCGTCTTTGGTGCCAAACCACAAAAAGCCTTCTTTGTCTTGTAATGAGGAAGTAATAGAATTATTAGAAAGCCCCTGTTCGGCCTGGTAATGCTTAAAATAATAAGGTTGCCCAATAAGCAGGAGTGGGAAGAAAAGAAGAAAAGCAACAATTAGCGTAAGTTTATTAATCATAGCTTATAGGTTTAAGACTAAATTTAAGAAGAAAACCTCTACAAATTATTTCAGGTCTCTACCTATCGTGTCAATCTGCATTCAATATAGTGAATAAACCACAAATGTTGAAATACTGAAAAGTATGTACTCAATCATCTAGCTGCTTTTTGTTTATTTAGCTGTGTTGTTTTCTCAGAACAGGGTAAAACTACACAGCTCAAAATCTTTAAATTTTAACATGCACTGGATGAAATCAGTAAAGAAAATTATTCCGCTATCTTTATTAATCTGTTTCTTTCTGCTACACTGTAAGCCCTCGAGTGAGAAAGAAAACCGCAACAATACGGAAGCTGTTGCAGCACGAGAGATATGGTCTGCCGAAAAGGCAAACAACTGGTATCAGGAGCAAGACTGGCTTGTTGGGAGCAATTTTATTCCAAGCAACGCTATTAATCAGCTGGAGATGTGGCAGGCAGAGTCTTTCGATACTGCTACAATTAGCAAAGAATTAGGCTGGGCTGCTTCCATTGGAATGAACACCGCTCGTGTATACCTGCATGACCTGCCTTATCAACAGGATTCTGCTGCTTTCTTAAACAGGATAGACACTTTTTTAAGTATAGCAGACCGGCATCAGATAAAGCCTTTGCTGGTTTTCTTCGATTCTTGCTGGGACCCTTTTCCTAAACCAGGCAGGCAACGGGAGCCAAAGCCGCATGTGCATAATTCGGGGTGGGTACAGAGCCCCGGAGCCGAAGCTTTAAAAGACTCGTCACAGTATCCGCGTCTGGAGCGTTATGTGAAGGGAGTGGTAAAGCATTTCGCCGATGATAGCAGGATTCTGGGCTGGGACATCTGGAATGAACCCGATAATGATACCGGCCCTTCTTACAAAGCGGTAGAACTGCCGAACAAAACTGATTATGTGTTGCCTTTACTTGAGCAGGCGTTTGTATGGGCAAGATCTGCTAATCCTTCGCAACCGCTTACTTCTGGCGTATGGCTGGGAGACTGGTCTGCGCATGCTAAACTATCCCCGATACAGAAAGTGCAGCTGGAGCAATCGGATGTCATTTCTTTTCATAATTATGATGGGCCTGAAGAGTTTGAGAAAAGAATTGGCTGGCTACAACGCTATAACCGACCGTTACTCTGCACCGAATACATGGCACGGCCTAATGGTAGTACGTTCGAAGCTTTTTTACCAATTGCAAAAAAGAACCGGGTGGCCATGTTCAACTGGGGCTTGGTTGATGGAAAAACCCAGACAAAGTATGCCTGGGATAGCTGGGTGAAGCAGTACACAGCGGAGCCTGAAACATGGTTTCATGATATTTTCAGGAAAGATGGTACACCTTACCAGCCTCAGGAAACAGCTTTAATTAAAGAGCTTGCCGGTAAGTAAAAAGAATAGCCAGTGAAGAGTGTAAATCAGGCTGCACCGGCATTTGATTTTAGACCTGTACTTCGTAAGTTTAAATCTAAAACTTTTCCTGAAATTACTGAAGCATGCTAAGATATATCTGCCTTCTATTTTTACTGACCACAGCGTTAAAAGGAGTTGCCCAGAACTCAAAAACGAACCTGGAGTACGTTGATCCGACGATCGGCGGGGTGGGGCACATTCTGGAGCCCACTCGCCCGACGGCGCACCTGCCCAACAGCATGGTGCGGGTGTACCCGGCCAAGCGGGACCAGCTTGACGACCAGCTGGGTTTCTTTCCGCTGACGATCATCTCGCACCGCCTGGGCGAGCTCTTCGGTATCCTGCCCCACAGCGGTTCCGTAGACCGGGCGGCCTTTGAGCGGAAGTATGCCTACGACCAGGAGAAGGCGGCCCCGCACCGCTACCAGGTGCGCCTGGAGGAGAGCGGCATCGGGATCGAGTTCATTCCCTCCGGCAAGGCGGGCCTCTTCGTGTTCACTTACCCGGAGGGCAAGGAGAACCAGGTGCTCTTTGCCCTGCGCCACAAAGGGAGCTTAGCCTTTGAGGGAAAGAAAGCCCTCAGCGGACAGGAGGACTTTACGGGCATGAGCGCCTGGTTCTACGGCGAGTTCAGCGAGCCGGTGAGTCCTGAGCTGGTTGCCGACGAGAAAGGCGTGCAGCGCTACGCTGCCGCCAAAACGGGTAGGCGTGAGATCCTGTTCCGCTACGCAGTCTCCTTTATCAGCAGCGAACAGGCCAAAAAGAACCTGCGGGAGGAGATTCCTTCCTGGAAAAGGGAGGAGGTATTGGCTAAAGCCACCAGGAGCTGGAACCAAGTGTTGGACCAGGTGCAGCTGGAGGGTGGCACAGAAGCGCAGCGACGCACTTTCTACACCTCACTCTACCGCAGCTATGAGCGCATGGTCAACATCACCGAGCAGGGCCGCTATTACAGCGCCTTCGACCACCAGGTGCACCGGGCGGAGAGGCCCTTCTACACCGACAACTGGATCTGGGACACCTACCTGTCCCTGGAGCCCCTGCACACGATCCTGAACCCGAAGATGGAGGCCGACAAGATCGCCTCCTACGTGCGCATGTACGAGCAGTCGGGCTGGCTGCCCTCGTTTGCCGTGCTGTGGGGGGAGCACGCCTGCATGACGGGCAACCACGCCGCCGCCTGGGTGGCCGATGTCTGGGCTAAGGGAGTGCGTGACTTCGACCTGCCCAAAGCCTACGAAGGGCTGCGGAAGAACGCCTTGGAGGGCACCCTGTTGCCCTGGCGCTACGGGCCGATGAGCAGCGTGGACTCCTTCTACCACCAGAACAACTACTTTCCGGCCCTCCGGCCCGGAGAGAAGGAGACGGTGAAGGAGGTGCACGGCTTCGAGCGCAGGCAGGCGGTGGCCGTTACGCTGCAGCACAGCTACGACGACTGGTGCCTGGCCCAGCTGGCGCGCGAGCTGCGAAAGCCGCAGGAAGCGGAGTTGTTCCTGAAAAAGTCTGCCAACTACCGGAACGTGTTCCGGCAGGAGAAAGGCTTCATGTGGCCCAAGGATAGCGAGGGCCGCTGGATTGAGCCCTTTGACCCGAAGTTCTCCGGCGGCATGGGCGGGCGCGACTATTTTACCGAGAACAACGCCTACACCTACAATTGGGACGTGAAGCACGACCTGCAGGGGCTCTTCGGGATGATGGGCGGCAAGGCGGCAGCCGAAGCGAAGCTGGACGAGCTGTTCCGGGAGGGGCTGGGCCGCTCCAAGTACGAGCTGTGGGGTACCTTCCCCGACGCCACCGGCCTGGTGGGGCAGTTCGTGATGGGCAATGAGCCGAGCTTCCATGTGCCCTATCTCTACAACTACCTGGGCTCGCCCTGGAAGACGCAGAAGCGGATCCGGATGCTGCTCGACACCTGGTACACCGACAACCTGTTCGGCATCCCGGGCGACGAGGACGGGGGAGGAATGACCTCGTTCGTGGTGTTCTCGATGATGGGTTTCTACCCGGTGACTCCGGGCATTCCTGCCTACAACATCGGCAGCCCTTCTTTCGAAAAGGTGAGCGTAAAGCTGGATAATGGCAAGACCTTTACGGTGGTAGCCAGGAATAACTCCCCTGAAAACAAGTACATCCAGCGCGCCCGGCTCAACGGCAGGGTATGGGACAAGCCCTGGTTCACGCATGAGGACCTGGTGAGCGGAGGAACGCTGGAGCTGGAGATGGGCAGCCTGCCCAACAAGAAGTGGGGGACAGGAGAAAACGCCGTGCCGCCTTCTGCTATAGATTTTAATCCGCTAACTAAGCTATAATAAAAATAAACCAGAGGCTCTAAAACAACAGAGGCAGGCCAGTTAACTGGCCTGCCTCTGTTGTTTTAGAGCTATAAACTGCAGCAAAATATACTTATGATAACCGCTCTTTGGTATTTATGAGCCACTCGAAGCAATTAAGCCGCTGTATCCAGTTCATGAGTTGTAATTTTTAATCTGGCGCAGCAACAGCCAATCTATAACTTATGTCTGCTGCCTCGCCTCCGCCTGTTCATTACTGAGCAGCCAGAGCAACTAACTTCTTATTTGGCTTCGAGCTCATATAAAAAGTAAGTTTGCCTCCATTCATGATCTCGTCGTGCGTCAGGTAGAGGCGGTTGAGCGGCTTTCCATTCAGCTCCATTTTCTCTACATATACATTTTTGTCACTCTGCTTTTTAACATCTACTGCAAAAGTTTTCCCGTTTTCCAGGTTTAAAGTAGCCGATTTAACCGATGGGCTGCCAATGGCATACTGGTCTGAAGCAGGAGCAACAGGGTAAAAGCCCAAGGCACTGAAAATATACCAGGCACTCATCTGGCCAAAATCGTCGTTGCCGCCTAAGCCGTCTATGGTTGGTTTATACATGGCTTTTAACACCATCCTGATTTTCTCCTGCGTTTTCCAAGGCTGGTCGGTCCAGTTAAACAGGTAGGCTACGTGGTGCGAAGGTTCGTTACCATGCACATAGTTGCCGATGATGCCGTCGCGTGAAATGTCTTCAGTGTTCTCAAAATACTTATCAGGAAGATCCATCGTGAACAGGGAATCCAGGTGAGAGGCAAATTTCGTTTTACCGCCCATCATGGCGATCATATCAGCAGGAGCATGCGGTATGTAAAGGCTATAGTTCCAGGAGTTGCCCTCAATAAAGCCTTGTCCGTGCGTGTCCAGCGGGTCAAACTCTTTTTTCCAGGTGCCATCGCTCAGCTTCGGGCGCATAAACCCTATTTTAGCATCATACACATTTTTATAGTTGGTGGCACGCTTGCTGAATTCCTCATAAATATCCTGGCGGCCCAGTTTCTTGGCCATTTGGGCAATACACCAGTCGTCGTAGGCATACTCCAGGGTTTTTGAAACAGAAGAGCCGTTTTTATCTTCGGGTACATACCCCATTTCCATGTAATAGTTCAAACCATCGTAGTAGTTGTTGCGGGCCGTTGTAACACAGGCTTCCAGGGCTTTATTCACATCAAAGTTAGCATTGCCTTTTATCACGGCATCGGCAATAACCGGTACGCTGTGATAGCCGATCATGCACCAGTTCTCGTTGGCGTAATGCGACCACACCGGAAGCATTTTGTGCACGCTCTGGTTGTAATGTGCCATCATCGATTTAATCATATCGGTGTTGCGTTTCGGCTGCAGCACGTTAAAGAGCGGGTGCAACGTACGGTAAGTATCCCAGAGCGAGAAACTGGTATAATTGGTAAAGTCTTTTGCCTGGTGCACGTTCATATCCAGACCTTTGTAAGAGCCATCGGTATCCATATAGGTCGTAGGGCCTAAGAAAGCATGGTACATGGCCGTGTAGAAGTTGATCATTTCTCCTTCGCTACCGGCATCTACTACGACTTTACTCAGTTCTTTATTCCATAGCGCCTGGCCTTCCTGCTTTACACGGTTAAAATCCCAGTGCGGGATTTCAGCTTGCATATTGGCTAAGGCTCCTTGTGTGCTTACCGGTGAAATGGCAAACTTTATCTTCACTTTATCGCCTTCTCCGGTTTTAAAGTCGAAGTACATCTTTAGCTTTTTGCCTGCTACTTCCGGGAAATTGTGTTCCTGGTCGAATTTGCGCCAGAAGCCTTTGTACACGTTGTTGTCGTAGTTTTTAGTGCCGTACTGGTGGAATGGCTTATCGAAAGCCATGGCAAAATAAACCGTTCGGGTTCGGGCCCAACCGTTGGTCTGGCGATAACCGGTAATTAGGGTATCGTTCTCTACCCGTACAAATGTCCAGGTATTTTTGTCGTCGTAGTTATAAATGCCCGCCATCAGGTCGAGGATAATATGGGCCTCATCTGATTTCGGGAAGGTATACTGGTGCATGCCCACTCTGTTAGTGGCCGTGAGTTCTGCCGTGATGTTGTGGTCGTCGAGCTTTACCTTGTAATAAGCCGGTTCAGCAACTTCGTTGGCATGCGAAAAAGCAGAGCGGTAGCCGCTTTGAGGCCTGTCTGCCGTGCCTGGGTTGAGCTGCAGTTTGCCAGTTGTCGGCATAATCAGGAAATCGCCCAAATCAGAATGGCCGGTGCCGCTAAAATGCGTGTGGCTGAAGCCAACAATGGTTTTGTCGTCGTACTGGTAGCCGGCACAGTACTTATATACATCCGGATTGTAAGTGCCATTTACAGCATAGGGTATGGTATCTGTATCAGGGCTGAGTTGCACCATACCAAAGGGAACAGTAGCACCCGGATAGGTGTGTCCCATTTTGGCGGTACCAATCATGGGTTTGGCGTATTTTACCAGGTTAGGTGCTGCCTGCTTCTGTGCAAACATGGGCAGGGATAGGAGTGAAGCCAAGGGGACTAAAAGTAGTTTTTTCATTTTATAGGTATATTGCTCATCAGTTAATCTAAATAAAACGATTTAGCCTTAGAAATTCTTGTAAAACAGCAGATCTGACTTATTTCAGGAATATGAATTCTATTGAATGTGACTGATAAACTGTTAACCATAATTTAAAGCAAAATACTTTAAAAGTATAAGCTTAGCAAGTCCTTACGTTAAAGAAATCTACAACGGCTGCGGCAGAAATTGCTTATAATTTCCTCTCAAACGGATTCTCCGGCTTTACCAGCAGTACCTTTTCGCGCTCCACAATAACAGCACCCGGAGCGGCTCCTTTCGGCTTTCTAACCCATTTTTTAGGTGTATAGATAACAGGGCAGAGGGAATCGTTCTTTCGTTTAGAGTAGTATGCTGCCAGTTGTGCGGCTTTTTCCAGTACAGTAGCGGGCACGGTTTTGCCAGCCTGGTGCTTGATGATAACATGCGAACCTGACACATCTTTGGCATGTAGCCAGATATCCTCTTTAAAAGTATGGCGTTGCGTTAGCTCATCATTGTTTTTGGCGCTCTTGCCTACCAGTATTTTAAAACCTTCGGTTTCGAACAGGCGAAAAGGTATTTCCTGCTGTGTTTGCTGCTTGCTTTTTAGCAGATGCGGGTATTCCTTTAAAAATACTTTTAGTTGCTTGTAATTCCGAACGTCTGCCAAAGCCTGCAAGGCATCTTCCAGAATCAGAACCTCTTCCAGTTTACGCTCCAGTTTCTCTTCCAGCTGCCTTACTTCAACATGCTGGCCCTTGGCTTTCCGGTAAAGCCGTTCCGCAAATTTCTGAGGAGTTTCGGTTACGCGTAATTTGTAGGTTTTTACCTGGTCAGTATAAAAGTCGTATAGTTCTACTTCGTCAGCTTTGGGAGGGATATTTGTAAGGTTGGCCATAATCACATCGGCTGTTTGCCCATACGATTTGTCGTGGCGGAGTTCTTTAAGCTTTGCCTCCACTTGCTGAAGCACCTGCTGTGTGCCGCTTAACCTTCTGGTGAGTTGTTGGCTCGCCTGCTCATACTGTTGCTCAAAACCGGTTTCGGAAAGATACGTGCGCGTAAAAGCATTTGCTGCTTCTATCGGATCAGGATAAGTATGCTCTACCTGCCCTACTTCCAGCAGCGATAAGCGGATTTTGCCGTTTATCCTGCTTAGGTAGTAGCTCTCAGGGTTTTCTAGTTGTTCCAGCAGAGCCTGTACCAGTTCCCATTTTTCTTCTAAAGGCTGTGCCGCATACTGCTGTTGCTCCAGGTAAAGAGCAGGCAGTTCGCCAAAAGTGGGGTAAACCTTTTTTAAATTTCCATCTGCAGCTTTAAAGGCTTCAAAGTTCTGCTGAAGGAGCCTGTCCATCTGAAATGGGTTTAAGTCAGCGTCTGCTTCAAATTTCTTATGAAACAGTTCTACAGCTTCTTCTTCCTGGAAAAGAACGATGTTGGAGCGATTTCCAAAAAGTTTAAAAAGAAGCTGCATGCCGTTGCTTAACTGTAAGTAAAAGCTTCGCTCATTCAGATGCTGTACAAGATCTGTTACAGTAGTACCCAGGGCGCCTCGGAACAGCTCGATGGTGTTGGCACGGGCTCTGTTAAACTGGGCCGGAAAAGAAAGAGAAGAAAAGTGGGAGGTAAGCAGTGCCCGGATGTAAAACTCCTGTGCCGTATCCGTCAGTCCAATAATAAGCTCATCTTTATTTTGGCTGAAACAGGTAAAGATCTGCAGCCCGATGAGTTTGGGCCGTAATGCTTTGGTGAGTTGTTGTAAAAAGTAATAATTCTGATGCACGTACTAAACTTCTATCTGTAAACCATCATAAGCTAAATGAATGTTCTCGGGTAGTTCCTGCTCTATGTGGCGGTGCTGGCCCAGTAAATGGCTGATATGGGTAAGGTAAGCTTGTTCCGGCTGTAACTCATCCAGTACTTTGATAGCCTCCTGTAGCGAAAAATGTGAAATATGAGGTTCATGGCGCAGCGCATTCAGCACAATTACTTTAGAGCCTCTTATCTTCTCTTTTTCATTTTCTGAAATATAGTTGGCGTCTGTGATATACGTAAAATCGCCGATCCGATACCCAAATATAGGGAGCTTGTAATGCATTACACGGATAGGTGTAAACGTAACGCCTTCTACTTCGAAAGGTGTTTCTGTAACCGGGTATAGTTCAACCCTTGGAATGCCAGGGTACTTGAAGTCGGCAAAGATGTAAGAAAACTCCTGTTTCAGCTGGCGAAGCACGCGCTCTTCCCCATATACAGGCATATCTTTGTTTTGTAAAAAGTTATAGGCACGTATATCATCCAGACCGGCCGTATGGTCTTTGTGTTCGTGTGTAAACACAAGCGCATCCAATGTTTTAATGCGCTCACGCAATACCTGCTGACGAAAATCAGGGCCGGTATCTATGATAATACTTTTGTCGTTTACCTGTAGGTGAATGGAAACGCGAAGGCGCTTATCACGGTAGTCTACAGAACGGCACACCTCGCAAGAGCACCCGATAACGGGTACGCCCTGCGAGGTGCCTGTACCTAAGAATGTAACTTTCAATTGGCTAATTCCTGTTTTTTAATTTCCAGGTAGAGCTGCTTGTTTTTTTCGCTGAGCAGATTTTCGTCTACAGCGATGGTGCGAAGGATGTCGTAAAGGCAGTTTATTTTACCCTCCAAACTGTAATATTTATTTACGACAGCCACTTTCATATCTTTCAGCACACAGTAGCCTGCCTTAAAATTTCCTTTTTCGTAGCGCAGCACAAAGTCCGACTCTGCAAAAATATCCTCCAGTTTGTTTAAAAAAGGCCGCGTATACTTTAATTCCATTTATTGTTCTGTATGCTGTTTTACAGTTTGCACCAACATGTCGAAATCGAGAGGCTTAGGCAGGTAAGCGTTAATGCCGGCTTCTTTAAAATCCTCCATAGTGTAGTTGTTGGCATTTCCTGTTACCGCAATAATAGGAATTTTAGCAATGTCTTTGTTTTCATGTGCACGGATTTCACGGGTACAGTCCATGCCGTTTTTAATCGGAATGTTCAGGTCCATTAAAATCGCATCAATTTTATTGCTCTCTACTTGTTTGATTACTTCGCCACCGTTCTTAGCAGTTAGTATCTTGTAGTTTTGAAGCTCTAAAATCTTTTTTGTCAGGTTAAGGATCACAGAACTATCTTCTGCAATCAGAATGGTTTTGTCTGCCATAAGAGTGAATTAAATAATTATATTCTTGTACGCTTTTCGGTAGAAATCATATTGTTCCAGCAACTTAGAGAAATTTTCGGCTACATGCTCAAATTTCTCACCTTTAATATCGTGCTCCAGTTGCTTAGCAAGTTCAGCAAAAGAATTTATGCCCAGCGTAAAACCAGTGCCTTTTAGTTGATGCAATGTACTCAAAATACTATTGTAATGTTGTGCTGCCAAATCTTTTTTGGCTGTTTCAAGTAATTCGGCTGCTTCTTCCTCAAATTCGCTGTACAATTGCATGGTAAATTCTTCACCACCCATTAGTATGAGCTGTTCCACAATTGTTGTGTCAATTATGTTCTGCTCCGCTACTGGTTCTTCAGGCAAAGTTACAGGTTTTGCAAATGAATCAGTACCCTCGTGGTTACCCTCTGCACCGGCTCTGGCTTGCCATTTAGATATGACGGTGTGTAAAGCACTGCTTTTTACCGGTTTGGAAATATAATCGTCCATGCCCTGGTTTAAAAACTTCTCGGCATCGTCTTTCATTGAATAGGCTGTCATGGCAATAACAGGCGGACAAGCCTCTTTCAGCTGTTCTTTCAGATGCTTTGTTGCCGTAACGCCATCCATCTCCGGCATCTGGATATCCATCAGAATAATGTTATAGGTATTCGTGGTAGCCAGTTCTATTGCCTCAAAGCCATTCGATGCCACATCAATCCTGCAGCCTAACCGTTCCAGGAGCTTTTCTGCTACTTTCTGGTTAATCTGGTTATCATCAACAAGCAGAATGTACGGGCTGTCCTGCAGAACTTCCACTTCCGCCTGCTGCATTTGCATTAATTTCAGCTGGCTTTCCACTTCCTCATAATCAGCCTTTCTTATTTTGATATCAAACCAAAAGGTGCTGCCGTTCTGTCCGTCAGATTCAACTCCGATATCTCCTCCCAGAAGTTGTGTTATCTGTTTAGAAATAGCCAGCCCCAGGCCTGTGCCGCCAAATGTTTTGGTAGAAGAATTGTCTAGCTGTGTGAAGTCTGTAAACAACAACTGCTGATCTTCTTCAGAAATGCCTATACCTGAATCTTTCACCCGGACATGCAGCATAAAGGTTTCTTTTTTAAGGGACTTACTGCTTACGCTGATGTTAACTTCGCCTTCGTTGGTAAATTTAATGGCGTTGGAAGTCAGGTTTGACAGTATCTGCAGGAAACGGGTTTCGTCTGTGAAGATATAACGTGGCGTTTGTTCCGATATCTGGTATGTAAAATTGAGATCTTTTTGCTGCGCACGATTGGCAAATAAGGAGTGTATTTTTCCTAATGTATCGTGCAAATCGATGGCGGATTCACTGATTACCAGCTTGCCTGCCTGCATTTTCGAGAGATCCAGAATATCATTTAATATAGCCAGCAAGGCATCCGAAGATTTGCGAAGGGTATCGATATACTCCTGCTGCTCTTCATCGGTGTTAATCTGGCTGAGCAGATCAATCATACCAATAATACCGTTCATGGGCGTGCGTAATTCGTGGCTCATGTTTGCCAGGAACTGCGTTTTCACCTTGAGCAGGTTTTCGGCTTCTTCTTTGGATTTTAAAAGTGCGATCTGGGTTTTCTTCAACTCCGACACATCCCTGATGACACCTTCTGTTGCGATAGGAACACCTTCTGAATCGTAGATCAGCCTGGAGTCCATGAGTATCGTTTTGGTAGCACCGTTTTTGCAGTAAATATCCAGCTCAACATCCCGGATGCTTTCTTTGTCGAGCAGAAGGTTTTTGGTAGAGGTAATATCCTCCTCGTTTACAAAAACTTTAGATGCGCTCTGGCCCAGTATCTCCTGCTCGGTAAAGCCAATCAGGTGGTAAACCGATGGGCTAACCAGTTCCACAATGCCTTCCATGGAAACTCTGTAGTACACATCCTGGAACGACTCGAAAATACGGCGGAATTTTTTCTCGTTTTCTGCAAGAGCCAGCTGCGAGCCTTTCTTTTCGGTGATATCCAGCGCAATAGCCGATACTTCTTCAAAAGAGCCATCCTCCAGGTAAATAGGGTTCAGGTATACTTCGCGCCAGGTATCGGATTCTTTAAGGCGCACTTCGAAGAGCTGAGGTTCTCCTTCAAATGCTTTTTCATACTTTTCTTTCCAGTAGTCGAAAGAGTTTTCGTGGAAATCCAGCAGCTTGTTATCGTTCAGGCGTGTGTAAAGCTGTATTTCGTTGCCGCTACGCTTCTTAAATTCATTAAAGAAGTTGCGGTTAAAAGATGTCAGTTCAAAATCACGGTTAACAGACCACATATGATGCGAACCACTTTCAAAAATGGCGTTCAACTTCGCATTCTGAGTATTAATCTGTTCTTCGTTGCGTTTTCTTTCAATCGCAAGGGCTACCTGGTTCGAAATAAAGTGCAGTATTTCAATATCGGCAGGCACATAAGCATCGGCATTCTGATAGTCTTGCAGCGCGATAACACCAATAATGCGGTCGCCAATAGACAGCGGCGAGCAGAGTATCACTTCCGGTATAGCGCCCATTACTGTAAAGCCTTCTTTTTTAGACAACTCCAGTAATTCCTGCTTCTGCATGTAGAGCGGTTTACCTGTCTGGATAATATACTCGGATAAACCATTCGAGAACGGCCTCCTGATCTGGGCATTAGAAGACTTGTCGATGAACTGATCGATCAGGTACACAAACTGAAGGTGGCGCCTTTCCTTATCACAGAGGGCAATGTAGATATTCCGTGTTTCTATAATTTTGCTAAGCTCCCGGTGGATAGCGCTGTAAAGCGAATAGTTGTCTTTACTGCTGATAGCCAGGTTTGCAATGCTGTAATAAACCTTTTGCAGGCGTTCGGATTTTATGCGATCTGTTATGTCGTGCAAAATGGCTCGCGTAGCAACAGGCGCACCATCCTGCCAGCTGCAGGTGATACTGCCAATCAGGTGAACAGGCTTTCCGGCTTTGGTAAGGAATACGGTTTCCACCTTGTTTACACTCTCTCCTTTGTAGAGATTGCGCAACTGGTACAAGAGCTTTGCCTTGTAATAAGGGTGCACAATATCGTTTAGCGTCAGCGACTCAATGTCTTCGTCGCTGTAGCCAAGGCGATCTCTCCAGGCCTTGTTTACAAAAATAAATTTATTGTCTATCGAAAGGTTCTGAATAAGGTCATGGGCATTGTCGAACAGGTCCTGCAGCCTCACTTTATTGTCTTTCAGGGCTTCCATGGCAATACGTTTGTCGGTCATGTCTTTGCCCACATTTGTAATGCCGATTGGCTCGCCGTCCGGGTCGTACTCCAGCATAGAGTTCCAGCGGTACGTCTTTAACTGCCCCGATTTTGTAACAATATCCCGTTCATAATAAGTATTCATCTTGCGGGACTGCATGGCCCTGGCTAATTCATGCCTGCGTGCCAGCCTGTCTTGCTCCGGCACAAGCAGCAGGAAGAAGTTCTGCCCGATCAGTTCTTCTTCAGTATACTCGGTGTATTTAATAAAATAGTCGTTGGCATGGGTTATAATGCCATTTTTATCCAAGCTATAGTAGATAAGGTTTACTTTTTCGAGAAAGTCTCTGAACTGCATCATCGATTCCTTCATCACTTCCTCGCGGCGTTTGGCAAGCTGCACCGTTTTCCGTTGCGTAATGTCTCTCTTAAAGGCCTGCACATGATACTTGCCGTCTATCATAATGCGGTTGATATTGATTTCAGAGTCGAACATGGTGCCATCCTTCCGAAGATTCTTCCATTCGAATGTCATCGGATTACCCGTTGTAAGTACCTCTTGCATCAGCTGAGCTGTTTTCTCTTTCGAATGCGATCCATCGGGCTGGTATGGTGGCGAGAAATCTATAGGTGTGTGGCCAACAATGTCTTCGTACTTACAGCGGAAAAACTGCAAAGCCTTTTCATTGCAGTCTACTACTTTGCCATCTCTGAAAAGAAGGATAGCATCGTAAGAAGACTCAAAAAGCATTTTGTACTTATCTTCTGAGTTTGACAACTGCAGCTGCAGCTCATGCCTTGCAATGTAGTTACTGATGGCGGTATTGATGAAATCGAGCAGAGAAGTAAAGCTCTGCGTAATTTTCTTTTCGTCGTCTGTCCAGACAACAATAAACGCCTCAAAAGCAGTATCGGTGCTGATAGATAATACGGTAAGCTTCTGGTGGATGTATTGCTCGAACAACTCGTTTACTTCGCTGGTCGCACGGCGCTTTTCGTACCCATGCAATCGCTGCACAAGTTCCTGGCTTACTTCCAGCTCCGAAGGCAGCTCTATCTGATTGATTTCACCTGCTGAATAGGCTAGCAAAACCTTTCCTTCGGTTTTGGAATAAGTATATACACAACCCGCGGTAACATCGCTTTTTTCAAGCAATTCATCTACCGTTGTTTTTAAGATTTCCTGCTTATTGCCAGCTGCTGAAAGGTTGGTGATGAGGTTATTCACAAATTCCAGCTGGTGGTTTCTGAACCTGACACTTTGTTCTGCTCCAACTATTTCGATCAGGTTTCTGGCTGAACCGAAAATCACAGGCTCCCCTTTAAAAGTACCTTTTAGTAAAGATATTTCTACCGGTAGCAACTCATGTGTTTTCTCGTGCAGCCACCACTCAAACTTTTGCGGGGTTCCCTCAAGTGCCTGCTGTATCTGCCCTTTCAAAGCGATGCGCTCAAAAAGGTTCAGATCAAAATGCTTAAAGATAGATTTACCGATAATTTCCTCTTTCTGCTGATTTACAAGGGCAAGCGCTGTTCTGTTGATATCTATAAAACGTCCTTCCCTGTCCAGTATAAAGAGCGGTTCTGTGCTGTTTTCAAAAACACTGTGGTAGTTGTCCTGGTCTTTGGGTAAGGATACCTGAGGCGAACCAGACGGCATGAGCTCAACACATATAAAATGGGAACCGCCAAACTCTATTAGTGTAAAGGTATAGGTAAAGAGTTGAGGTACGACCTCGTTATCAGGAATCCGGGCTATACCGCTCAGCTTCAGCTCTGTTTTTAAGCTGTCCAATGCTTCATCCAGTTCTGCTGCGGTCTTTCCTAAAACAACTGCCAGCTCTGACGAGGTTAGATCCTGATGGCTCGGGCAGAAATCCTGTGCAGCTTTGTTTGCAGCAACTATCTTACCGTTGGTTAAAGCTACCAGTAAACCGATGGATGGTTTGGCCAGTTGAGTTGATAAATGTAAAAGGGTTTGCGCCTGAGAAATAATTTCTTCAGTATTTTGCCTGTTGGTTATGGATGGCATTATGCTTTATGCTAAAATATTAAGTAAACCTATTCGGTTCTTCTACTCCGAAAAGGGGATTACGAATAAATGATAAATTAGTAAAAATAACCTGAAAGAGTATGATATATTCCTTAAACTATCTCTAAAATTGTTTATTACTGTTATCTAACAAAAAAGTGGAGCAATTTGCTTCATCAGGCCTAAGAATTAAATTGCGCCCTAACTTTAAAAGCAGGCAGCAGTGCAAAAGCAGCAGGTAAAGCAAAAGCCTGGGCAAGAAAGGGAACTATGGAGCAAACAAACAAGATGAAGTATCTGGTGGTAATAGCAGGGCCGACTGCTGTTGGAAAGACAGACCTGTGTGTGCAGCTGGCAAAGCACTATCATGCTGAGATAATTTCAGCAGATTCCAGGCAGTTTTATAAAGAGATGCAGATCGGAACAGCAAAGCCAACGGCAGAAGAGCAGCAGGGGGTTGTACATCATTTTGTAGACTCCCATCATATAATGGAAGAATATAATGCCGGGGCTTTTGAGCAAGATGTGCTGCAACTGCTGCAAGAGCTGTTTACCCGAAAGGATGTTGTTTTACTTACGGGCGGCTCCGGTTTATATATTCGTGCTGTGTGCGAAGGCATGGACGAAATGCCTGAAACAGATGCCCAGGTTAGAGAACAGCTTACGCAAAGGCTGGAGCAAGATGGGCTGGCGCCGCTTCTGGATCAGTTGCAGCAGCTCGATCCGGTGTATTATGAACAGGTAGATAAAGCCAATCCGCAACGGGTTGTAAGGGCTTTGGAGGTGTGTGTATCCAGCGGGCAGCCCTATTCATCTTTCCGAAAAAGCAAAAAGCAGCAACGGCCTTTCCAAGTTATCAAGATTGGGTTAAACCGGGAGAGAGCTGAGCTATACGGGCGCATCGATAAACGAATGGACCTGATGCTATCGCGGGGGCTGCTGGAAGAGGCAAAGCAGCTGTATCCGTACCGGGCTCATAATGCCTTGCAAACTGTCGGATACAAAGAAATTTTCGATTACCTGGAGAATGCCTATGAATGGGAGGAAGCTGTGCGGTTACTGAAACGCAACAGCCGCAGGTATGCCAAAAGGCAACTAACCTGGTTTAACAAACATACAGATTATACCTGGTTTCACCCGGAGCAATGGGACGAGATAGTAGCTTTTATAGATGAGCAGATAAAAAAATGAGCTAGCAAGGATATCAGATATGCCTTACTAGCTCACTGGTGAGGTATAACTGGTTAAACCGAAAGAATGTCTACCATCCTGGTGTAGTTCGGATTGATCATTTTCTTTTTGGTAATGGTATCTATAAACGGTGTAAATACAAGTTCAGAGTTTACGATACCAGCCATTTCGTTTGTGCGGCCCGCCATTAATCCTTCCACACAGGCAATGCCTAACTGGCTGGCCAACATACGGTCAGAGGCTGTTGGCTTGCCTCCGCGTTGTACGTGCCCAAGAATAGTTACCCGGCTGTCCAGGTGTGGTAAAACTTCTGATACCTGGCGTGCTATAACTGTAGAGTTACCTTCTTTTTCACCTTCAGCAATTACAATCACAAATGAAGTTTTGTTCTTGTTGCGGCCCTGGGTGAGGCTGGCTGTTACGGCCTCGATAGAAGTAAGGGCTTCCGGTATCATAACAATTTCAGCGCCACCGCCAATTGCACAAGGTATAGCTATATAGCCTGAGTCGCGGCCCATTACCTCTACAAAAAACAAGCGCTCATGGCTGTCTGCTGTGTCCCGTATTTTGTCAATCGCGTCCAGGGCTGTGTTTACTGCTGTATCGTAGCCAATGGTATAGTCGGTTCCGTACAGGTCGTTATCAATAGTGCCCGGAGCACCTAAGGTAGGAATTCCGTATTCTTCGTAAAAAATGCTGGCACCTGTAAAAGTACCATTACCGCCAATGGCAACCAGGCCTTCTATACCATGTTTTTGTAACTGTTCATAGGCCTGTTTGCGACCTTCTTTGGTCATAAACTCTTTGCTTCTGGCAGACTTAAGTATAGTGCCGCCTTTCTGGATGATGTTACTAACAGAGGTTGACTGCATCTGGAAAATTTCTCCGTTTATCATACCGTTGTATCCGCGCTGTATTCCGTAAATCTCCAGCCCATGGTATATGGAGGCACGGACAACCGCTCTGATACATGCATTCATACCCGGAGCGTCGCCTCCTGAAGTAAATACACCTATTTTTTTCATGAGTAGAGTCTGATTTGTTTTCCTGGTTTTACCCGGCTGGCATGCCGGTAAATCCATTACTGATTATTAAAAGTTGTTATTAAATCTGTTATAAAATGTTAATGTGGATTTTTTGAAATTTTTTCAAAAAATTTCCATAAAGAATATTCCTTTATATAGGAAAAGCCGTATTAACACATCAAAATTACACTTTAGTTTTCGTATATGGTAAATAAAATTGTACTTTATACTATCTGTGTTATTTGCTAAAGCTAAAATCTACTTTATGCGTATATACTATTACTTCTAAAGGCGAAATAATAAATTATAGTAAACAGAGGCAATGTATGTTTGGTTTTTTTGAAAGCGAAGAAACAAAAAAGGTGAAGAGCCACATTACTAACCTGGGCGCACTTGCCAAAGCAGATGGGCATGTAGACCCGAACGAGATCAGCTTCATTATCTCGATCGGGCAGAAACACGGTATGAGCGAAAGCGAAGTACGTGCTTTACTTTCAGATTCCACGCATGTTAATCCCCAGGTACCTTCCAACGATTTAGAGCGTTTCGATCAGATATACGATCTGGTGGAAATGATGCTGGCAGACGGTATTGTTGACGAAAGTGAAATGAAGTTTTGTATTCACATGGCCTCCCGGCTTGGCTATAGTAAAAGTATAGTAGGAGTGCTGGTGAATAAGATATCAATGGGTGTAAAAGATGGCTATACCCGTGAATTTATCAGGCAGGAAGCACAATCAATATTTAACAATTAATTTTTTTTCTGAATGAGGCAGGTACGGCTTTATAGCAGCTTGATCTTTGTTGTGTACACCAGTGTGCTCTTAGCCATGGGATTATACCTGTTGCTGCACCAGGAGCCTGTTTTGCATCGCCTCACCTTCCAGTTGCCAGGTGTTTTTATAGCCCGCTTTATCGTGTTCTGGATTCTGAGCTTTATGCTTACGCTTATTTTCTTTATTTTTAATCTGAAGCTAAATTTTCTTCGCCTGCACATGGCAGACCGTTATTATTCGGTAAAAATATGCAAACTGGTACTTGGTACAGGAGTAACCGGTTTCGTTGTGCTTGCTTTGGCCTACATGGCTTTTTACATGCTTTAGCCTTCCCTAATTAGAAGAGTTGTACCTGATAAACCTGCCGTTTTCCAGAACGTAGATTTCTGCATTGTTATTCAGAGCTACAGTAACGGCATCATAAGGTGTGGTAATTTCCTGGTTATTTTGCTGGTTCCGGATTTCCTGTCCAGCTTCTGTCAGGTAGAGATAGTAAGGAGTTTTCAGATTTCCCCTGTCGTTAAAAAGAATATCTTTCTTCAGTTCCTGTACCTGCCAGCTATCGGCGCTTTGCAGGAAAGCCAACATAACTACATGTTCATCCTGCTGTATCTGCACGGCATAATCCTGCTGTCCGTCTCCGTTAAAGTCTCCGCTCACCGAGTAAGGGCCTTGCTCGTGGCTACGGGAATTTTTTTCTACGCCCTCTGCCAGTGCAGGTTGTTTCCAGCCACTGTAGTGCTTTTCGAGCAGCTGCAGAACGGGTTGCGGAAGCGGCAGCGGGTCCAAATCTTCTTCTGTGCCTGGTCTTGCCACAATATCCCTGCGGGTGTTGGTTGCTGAGTCAGCTACCTCGTCTAGCTGGTCGGTATTCATGTTCTCCGCTGTTGCTTCATCATTTTTCGGGGAGCAATTCAACAATAGCAGCAGTAGCGATAAAGAACTATAATATAGTAGTTTCATAAGTTGTTTCCAGATTTTAAACTATAGTACGAGTAGTTAGGCAGGTGCAGTTACAGAGCGTTGGGCTAGCACGCTTAATTGATGTAATTCTTTGGAGAAGAAAATATCAGGTATAACTATTGTCACTAATTTATAGCTGGCAGGTAACTTGCGTATGAGGCTCGTATGAGGCAATGGTTTTACTTGTTTTTATGGAACTCAGACTATAGCGGACCGACTGCCGTAGTTACCTCTACCAAAAATCGCTTGTTCTTCAGCTTTTGCACCCGGTTCAGAACTACAAAATTGCGTATGGCATCATGCCCAAAGTCAATTTCCTCTCCAAAAGCAGGAGTGTTGGTATCAGAACTATGCTGGCGAAGTGCTGTAATGCTGTTCATTAATATATCAGACGAGCTTTGCTGCCTCAGCATAGCCTCGCTTGCTTCTTCGAGCAGGTTGGCCGCTTTTTCATACCAGTAATTCGTGTCCGAGGAACTTCCCTGGAAACGGGATGTCTCAAACAGGTAAGTCAGAAGAAAGTATTCGCACCCCCAGTGTTTGATGGTAAGTTTGTCTTCTGTTCGGAACACTACTGTTTCTATGGCCGCCGTGCTATCCTTGTTAATGCTAAAGGTGGCATCAGGGTGCAATACCTTATCTATGGTTGGAACAGGAAAACCTCTGACGCAATCGCTAAAGTTATTTTGTATGGAGCCTGAATCGGTGGAGGTGTCGCCGGAAGCAATAGAATAATCAGGTGAAATGGGCGGGTTTACTGCAACACTGTCAGAAAGTTCTCCCTGCTGGTTTCCTTCTGAAGTACGATTACAGCTTGAGGTACAGCAAAGGCCAGCCAGGAACAGCCACAGGAATGCCAGCCTTTTTACTTTACTTACAAAGCAGAATCTTATTTTGGAAAGGCGGACTTTCATTATCTTAAATTTCAGGTATAGAAATGAAGACTAATTTATACTCTTAAACAACTGTTAAGTTGTTATGTAAACAATTTATAGCCGGTGTGTGAATTAGATTGGCTATTTTGCCGATGGTTTAAGCTGGTAGCAGGTCGCAAAACCAAAAGCCGGTATCATAATCAGGAGCTTTGTCTTTATCGTAGCAACTGTCATCTGCATTGGCTGGAGGGCCATAGGTTTTGCGTACCCGTTCTCCCAACTGAAATGCAACGGGTTCTTTAAAAATAGGGCCATCGAAAACGAAGGTATGAAACTCACCGTTCTCTCCACAGGGATCTACTCCAGCCGGTAAATCCTGCAGAAACTTTTCGTCCAGCATTCTGCCTGCAAAAGATCCGTCGAGTAAACGTTCGTTTACGCAAACTACTACTGCTTTAAAGCCTGTTGAAATAAAATCGTGAACTAATGTAGCAGTAGGAATTCCCCAGAGCGGGAAGTGAGCCTTTATTCCCACCTTTGCCAGCTGATTCTCCCGGTACTGCCGCAGGTCTTCCAGGTTAATATCGCCAAAAATAGCATGGGTAATACCTCGCTTCTGAAATGGTAGCCAGGCTTCCTGCATCAACTGATTGTAACCTTCCATTCCTACTCCTTCCGGCAGACTGACTTTAGTTAATGGTATGTCGATACTGGCTGCTTGCCGAACTAGTAGCTCCTGCCGCACACCATGCATGGTAACCCGATTGGTAGAGCCACTAAAGGTAGTAAGTAAAGCCTCTACCTGGCATGATTTGTCCTGCAGGACATGGTGCAGGCACAGGGCTGAATCTTTGCCCCCGCTCCAGTTAAAAATGCTGCGCAATGTGTATAGTCTTTAATGTGAATGGCAAATGTAGGGCATACATTTCAGAATCTGAAGCGAAGTAAGGCGTTCTATGGTTCAATGCTCGTAGCGGAGCCAGGACCTTTACCAATTTTTGTGGTTTTCGTAAAATAGGAGAGGCCTTTACACATAGGCTTGTATGAATGATTACGTTAAAGAACAGAGGTATGTCACAAGGAGATAAATCAGCTTATACTGATAAGCAAAAGAGAAAAGCACAACACATAGAAGATAGCTATGAAGATAGAGGCGTAAGCCACAAGGAAGCAGAGAAAAGAGCCTGGGCTACTGTAAACAAGCAGGATGGCGGCGGGAAGAAGAGCGGTTCCGGGCGCGGTAAAAGCTGAGGTCCCATAATAAATCTGAAAGCCTGAAGGCATTATGCCTTCAGGCTTTCAGATTTATTATGGGTAATTATTGGTGTGTACGGTCGGATCGTCGAAATCGGGATCTATTGTGGGAGGTATTCCCTCTGCCACCCGGTTATGTGAGAAGGTGGTTCTCTTGTTGTTCATGTGCTGCCGTTTGGCTCTTTTGTTCCTGGAAAGCACTGCATACGCGGTTCCGGCTATAGCAATAGCGCCGGCAGCAAGCAGAACAGTGGTGACAGGGGAGCTTACGGGGGGTGGAACAGAGATAACTCCCTGTTCATCGGTAATGGCTGGCTCGTTGGTATAACGTCCTTTAGATGGTACTGCCACTGCCCAGAAATCCTGCACCAGCTGGTCTAGCTGCGTTCTTAGTTCTGCTCCTCTCATTGGCAAACCATGCCCAGTGGCAGCTACATCAATTTGCAGGCTGGCCAGGTTCCGCACAGAATGGTGCGCCGATACCCAATCAGATGTATAGTACATAGGCGGGCCATGCACTTCCCGTTTCTGCATCATAACAGCTATAGCCGATTCTCCATGTCGGGTTACAAATGCATCACCTGCAATCAACACTTTATCGCTTTCCCTGTAAAACGAAACGTGACCGGCGGTATGGCCTGGGGTGTGTATCCACTGCCAATCCGGAAGTACTGGTACAGAACCATCTTCCGGAAGCAATTCTACATGGTTAATAATATTGATTGGCTTCTTAGGATAGAGGAAAGACATATAGGCCATCCCGCCACCTCCTACACTTGGGTCTGGTGGTGGATAACTGGATTGACCTGTTAAATAAGGCATCTCCAGAGGGTGGGCATAAACAGGAACTTCCCATTCTTCTGCCAGTTCTTTTACCGCCCCGATATGATCGAAATGGCCGTGTGTTAATAAAATAGCTTTTGGGCGGCTGTTTTTACCAAAAACTTCTGCAACAGCTTTCTTTATTTTACTATAGGCACCGTAAACGCCTGCGTCAATCAGTACCCATGAGCCGGCGGGGTCGCCAACCAGGTAAAGATTAACCAAAACAGTTTTTACGCCCCAAACACCCGGTGCTACAGCAAATGTATGTTTCGCTTTTGTATTGTTGTTAATTGTTTCCTCCATAAATATTTTTCATTCATGTTACAGTTTCCCTGATACCCGTCTGATTTCTAGCTTACGAGCTAATTTGGAAAGTGGCTACAGCGAATAGTAGATTCTTCTCTAAGCCCGTGGGCTATAGTGCAGGCATGGGCTTTAGCAGGAATATGGATAATCTTGCTGTCTGATTGAATCTCACAAGGAAGGTTTGCAAAAAAAGCACCCAATTTATTTCCTGGTTTAGAGGAATTTTTTATATTTAAAAAAAGTTAAATAGATATGGTAAACTTATTTGTACCCCCAAGCTATATGGCTGTTTACGCGAAATGCGTAGATGCCTCCATGCCGGCATTCGAGCCAGAAGAATGGATACAGGAAGGTAAGATATACCCGGTGAAACACTTCACAGAGCCTATGAACCAGGGTGATGGGTTTGCTATTACCATTATGGATGAAGATGGAGTGGAGATACATCCTTCTTCTTCACACTGGAGCTTTGCCTCACATCGTTTTGAGCTGTATACTTTACACCTGAACTAAACCTTCGATGTCATAATTTTCGTTAAACCCTTAAAGGCTGCTGCGGCAGCCTTTTTTAATGCAGCATACGTTTAAAATAAGTTTTGGGAAATGATTAGTGCTGAGGAGTTTAATAATTTGCCACCACATGTACAGGCCCAACTGGCCCTGGAAAAAGGACATTACCTGCACCATCGCATCAAAGGCTGGTGCAAAATAGATTTATACTGGCTTTTCGATTTTTATGTAGAGCTCTGGTTCCTGTACGATTTAAAAACAATCGGCCTTGTGCGGGCCCTCACCAACAATGCTTCGCTGGAGCCATACCTCGAAACCATCAAACTGAAGGTAAAAACCTAACCTTGCAGCAGAAGCAGGTAGAGATTATGCAAAGTAACATCAACGCATAAGTATGCCTTCATTTCCGGCTGTTTTTGTTATTTTTGAGCAAAACAGCACAACATGAGCAGAAATTTACTTTTAATAAGCACCTCTACAACACACGGAACGGGCTACCTCGAGCATTGCGAAGATGAAATCCGGCTATTGCTGGAAGAAAAGAGGAGCATATTGTTTATACCTTATGCAAGGCCGGGAGGTATTTCGCATGCCAATTATACTTTAAAGGCAAAAGAAGCCTTTGCCCGGATGGACATCAGCTTAACCGGCATACATGAAGCTAAAGACCCGGTTAAGGCGGTAAATGAAGCAGAAGCGGTTTTTATAGGTGGCGGAAACACTTTTTTGTTGCTGAAACAATTATACCAGCAGCAGCTTGTAAAGCCCTTGCTGGAGAGGGTGCAGAAGGGGATGCCTTACGTAGGAACAAGCGCAGGAACCAACGTAGCAGGCAAATCCATTGGTACAACAAATGATATGCCTATTGTTTTCCCAAAAACTTTCAAAGCTCTGCAACTGGTGCCTTTTAATATTAACCCTCACTACCAGGACCCCATCGAACATTCCACACATATGGGAGAGACACGCGAAATGCGTATTTTTGAGTTTCATGTGCACAATTCCCAGCCTGTTGTCGGCTTGCGTGAAGGAAGCATGCTGCACGTTAAAGGAGATCGTGTTACGCTTAAAGGAGACCTGCCTGCGCGTATTTTCCTGCAGGGCCAGAAGCCAATGGAGTTTAAACCATCTGATGATATCAATTTTATCATGGAGGCTGTTTAAGACTTTCTTGAAGGAAGATTTATATCTTTTCAACTAAAAAAGGCACTGCTTACGCAGTGCCTTTTTTAGTTGGCCTCGGCCAGAACTATTGGCTTTGCCTGTTATCCAGCTTCTGAAGCAGGAGTTTTGTGAATTCATGTTCTCCGCGGTAAAGAAGCACCATTTGTTTGGCCGACAGCACCCGTTGGAATTTGGCAGCATACTCCTGCTCCAGGTTCAACTCTTTCTGCCTGCGGTCAAACATATTGTCAACCATAGCCCGGAGGTCCTGGTCGCTGAGATTTTCCAGGTCTTTGCCTTTGTTTAAGCGGGCATATACTATTTCTCTGCGCTTTCCTTCATATTCTTTGTAGAGCGGCCAAAACTTCTGTGCCTGATCCGGTGTAAGGGCAAGTTTGTCAGTTAAAAAAGCAACTTTAGCACTTTCTATTTTCTCACGGTTACTTTGGGCATGGGTGGTGATGCCAACCAACATAAACAGGACAAATAGCAGTGCAGTATAAATACTGTTTTTCATGGATAATTAATAAGTAAATTCGTTTAGCTGGTAATACTCTAATTCTCTTTCTGCCGAAGCAGAACTGATATTAAGAAAATCAGGTGCTAGGTTTTGATCGGCTATAGCTAAATCTGCAAAATCAGCTGTCTCTAAAAGAACATCGTTGTTGAGGTACTCTACTATTTCTTTATCAGCTATATCTGATAAATCGTGTGGCGCCGTTCTTTCCGGAGCCTGGGTATTAAATACAAATACAGCCACAAAAATCAAAAGCAGCATAAGCGGCGCAACGGCGTAACGCATGGGCTGCCAGAACCCACTAAGCCAGCTTTGCTGTGGCGCGGTAGCACCAGCCGTTCTCTCCATAACACGCATTGGCAGGCGATCGAAATATTTTTCCGGCACCTGGTAAACGTTGTGCTTTGGGAGATCACTTAATCTAAAATCTTTATTCAATTCCTTCATAATCTTACCTATTAGATACAGATCTTTAGCTAAAGTTTAATGCAGCTTTATAAATTCTTCTATTTTTTTTACAGCATGATGGTAAGAAGCTTTCAGCGCTCCAACAGATGTGCCTAAAATCTCAGAAATCTCTTCGTATTTCAGGTCGTCGTAGTACCGCATGTTAAAAACAAGCCTCTGCTTGTCAGGAAGCTTTAGCAGCGCCTTTTGCAGTTTTAGCTGTACCTCATCACCGCTGATATGAGGGGAGGAATCCAGCTTTTCGGTAAGTTCGGCCGCAACATCATGAAGTGGTAAAAAGAATTTCCTTCTTTTGCTGGAAAGGAAGGTAAGGCATTCATTGGTGGCGATACGGTAAATCCAGGTATAAAGCTGTGCATCCTGCCTGAAATTTTCCAGCCCTTTCCACACCTTTAGAAAAACCTCCTGTGTCAGGTCGTCTGCATCATCATGGTCTACCACCATTTTGCGGATATGCCAGTAAATTTTCTGCTGATACTTCCTGATGAGCTGGTTAAAAGCCAGGTGGCGGCTTTCAGGTTGGGCAAATTTCTCTAACAGCTCTTTGTCTTCCACAAGTCAGGTAAAAGTAATTTCAGGAAGTAGGAATTAAGTTGAATCTGAATTCAAATAAACAAAAAAGAGAGGGAGTCCCAAAGAAGAACCGCCTCTCTTTTGATAAGAAATATGTTACAGGCCGAATTTTTTGTAAAAGCTACTTTCTGGCTATTACACGTTCTACTGCATCTACTATGTTGTGCTCGTTCAGGCCGTATTTATCCATTAGTTCCTCTGGTGTACCACTTTCTCCGAAAGAGTCGTTAACGGCAACCATTTCGAGAGGCAATGGCATTTTACGGGCCAAAAGTTGCGCCACGCTGTCTCCCAGGCCACCATTCATCTGGTGCTCCTCTGCTGTAACCACACACTTGGTTTTGGCTACAGAGGTCAGGATGGCTTCTTCATCCAGAGGCTTGATAGTGTGGATATTGATAATTTCGGCATTGATTCCTTTTTCAGCCAGTAAATGGCCTGCCAGGATTGCTTTCCAGACAAGGTGGCCGGTTGCAAAAATACTTACATCTGTACCTTCGTTCAGCATGACAGCTTTCCCAATTTCGAACTTCTGATCGGCAGGAGTAAAGTTTGGAATTACCGGGCGGCCAAAGCGCAGGTAAACAGGGCCTTCGTAATCGGCTATAGCAATGGTGGCAGCCTTTGTCTGGTTATAGTCGCAAGGGTTAATAACCGTCATGTGAGGCAGCATTTTCATCATACCCACATCTTCCAGTATCTGGTGGGTGGCACCGTCTTCTCCTAGTGTAAGACCGGCGTGTGAAGCGCATATCTTCACGTTTTTGCCCGAATAAGCGATAGACTGGCGGATCTGGTCGTAAACACGGCCAGTGGAGAAGTTGGCGAAAGTACCTGTAAAAGGTATTTTGCCTCCTATTGTTAAACCAGCTGCAATGCCCATCATGTTTGCCTCGGCAATACCAATCTGGAAAAAACGGTCTGGGTTTTCTTTGATAAAGTCACCCATTTTAAGAGAGCCTACCAGGTCGGCGCATAGGGCTACTACATTCGGGTTAGTGCGGCCAAGCTCTAATAAGCCAGCGCCAAAGCCTGAGCGTGTGTCTTTTTTTTCTGTGTAAGTGTACTCTTTCATTATCTGTTGAATATTTTAACGGTTGTAGTTGCCCCAGACCTAATTGTAAAATCCTGAACGTCGGTAAACTTACTCGACTGGGCTGATTTCATTCTGTAAACTAAGCGGTAATTGCCGGGCTGCATAGCCAGAATTACCCTGCTGTTTTGTTCCGAAAGGTTGTACACCCATTGCTGGGTACCATCGTCGGCTAATGTGTAAATACTTCCGTAACCTTGCAGTTCTGAAGGAATGTTCAGTTGGCCTGGCGCAGGAAAGTTAATTGTTTGCAACTGCCCCTGCTTTACTTCCACATCTTTTAAATAGATGCGTGGTAGTGTGAGCAGTTCCAGGTCGTATACACCCGCCAGGTATTTGTGCCTTGTGCCAAATTGCTGAACATGCAAGGTCTGGTTTGTTCCCGTTTTCTTTACGATAGCTTCTAGCTGGCCGTAAGGGGAGGGGCCATCCTGGCGAAGGTTCAGTTCGCCTTGCGGTGCCTTTACTTTTATAATGTTATGCTGCCCCGGCACAATAGGTACATTTTGCTGTACCACTGCCGGAACCGTGTTTACGATTAAGCTGTAAGGTTGCAGCGCATCTATGGCCAGTACGTCAGGCTTTCTGCTGCCATCCATGTAGTGCACAAAGTTGTACTCTGTAGTACCTGTTAAAGCGTTTACAAAGGTCATGTTCACGTTCGTCTCAACAGGCCTGTTTTGCTCGTCTAGCAGCTCTACACTTACAGTAGTTTCACTTAGCGTTTGGGTAACTATTTGGGCCAGCACCTGCTGGAATGTTTCCACATTAGCCGCATTAAAATACTGACCGATACAGCTTAACTGAGGCGCGAACTGTTCCTCTATGCCAATCCCTATAATAAAAGGCCTTAGAAAAATACGTTTCTTCTGCAGCGCTATAGAGGTGGCACAGGGGTCGCCTCCGCAGGATTCCAGGCCGTCTGTAATCAGGATTAATACATTCCTGGATCTGGGATCGTTCGGAAAATCATTGGCCGATTGCTCCAGCGAAAATGTGATGGGGGTATTGCCCCTGGGTATGATCTGCTGTAACTTCTTTTTAATGGTTGCAGCATTCTTACCGGCAAATGGCACCTCCAGCTTTGTATCTTTGCAATCGTTGCGTTCGCGCCCAAACTGATGTCCGTATACCCTGAGTGCTACCTCCACATGCTCGTGTTGCTCCAGTGAATCCACCAGGTTGGCCAGCATGTTTTTGGCAATCTGCATCCGGTCGCTGTTTTCCCATTTGGCCAGCATACTGCCGGAAGCATCCAGTAAAAAGAGGATACGGGTAGTCGGCACCGGCTTTTTCTCCTGGGCATAAAGCCTCCCGCCTGCTGTAAAAAGCAGCAAGCTAAAAAGCAGGAAAGAGAGTTTATGCCAGTTTGCCACAGCTTATCAATTGAACCAGGTAAACCAAGTGCTTTCTGTTTAACGGCAGAAAACGGTTAAATACGTACTAGTAGTCGGCCGCCTCGTTTACAGCTAATTGCTGCAGTGCTTTGTTCAGCTGCTCATCGTTCGGAGCTACGCCATGCCATTTGTGCGACCCCATCATAAAGTCTACACCAAAGCCCATTTGGGTATCCATCAGGATCATCACGGGTTTTCCTTTACCGGTTGCTGCTTTTGCTTCGTCCAGTGCTGGTAATAGGGTTTCAAAGCTGTTTCCATCTGCTTCCAAAACATGCCATCCAAAAGCTTCGAACTTGGCACGCAAATCACCCAACGAAAGCACCTCTTCAGTGGAGCCGTCGATTTGCTGGCCGTTTCTGTCTACGGTGGCAATCAGGTTGTCTACTTTGTTATGAGGAGCATACATGGCGGCTTCCCATATCTGGCCTTCTTCTAACTCACCGTCGCCCATCAGCACGTATACCAGGCTGTTGTCTTTGTTGAGTTTTTTAGCCTGAGCAGCACCAATGGCAACAGATAATCCCTGTCCAAGTGAGCCCGATGCTACCCGAATGCCTGGCAGACCTTCTTCTGTGGCAGGGTGACCCTGTAGCCTGGAGTTCAGCTTACGGAATGTAGCCAGCTCTTTTACCTCAAAGAAGCCTGCGCGCGCCAGCGTGCTATACCATACCGGGGAGATGTGGCCGTTCGACAGGAAGAATAAGTCTTCGCCGGTACCATCCATTTTAAAATCTGTGCTGTAGTTCATAACGCGGAAGTAAAGCGAAACGAAATAATCTGTACAGCCCAAAGAGCCTCCCGGATGCCCTGAATTTACAGCGTGGACCATACGCACAATGTCGCGGCGTACCTGTGCGGCTACCTGCTTTAGTTCGTCAATGCTCTTGTTGTGTGGATTCACAGTTTTGATAAGTTTGAATGAATAAATATGACTAAATGTAAGAATTTAAACTTAATAAATATTAAGTGTTAAAGTTACATTTTTAAATTATTTGTTTTGCGTGATCAGCAGTTTTTACTTTTGTAATGATATTTCGGATAATTCCTTCTTCGTCAATTACAAAGGTATAGCGCATAGTGCCCATGTATTTGCGGCCATACATCGATTTTTCCTGCCACACACCATATTGTTCTACAATCTTTTTATCGGTGTCTGCTATAAGTGAGAAAGGCAGTTCAAACTTCGTGATAAAGTTCTGGTGCGATTTTTCACTATCCACACTTACTCCCAGAATTTCAAAGCCTGCCTGTTTAAGTTCCTGGTAATTGTCGCGCAGGTTGCATGCCTGCGCCGTGCAGCCGGGGGTATTATCTTTCGGGTAAAAGTAGAGCACTACTTTTTTGCCGCTAAAGTCGCTTAGTTTTACTGTGTTTCCGTTTTGATCTACGCCTTCGAAGGCCGGGGCTTTATCGCCTATTTGGAGTTCCATTATTAAATTGTTGTTTTGTAAATGGCTTCATTGCCAGCGTTATCTCTCACTTTCAGAACCACTTCCCCTGACAAAGGTATACTTTTATCTAACTTTTCAGAGTAAATGGTGGCTGTTTTATGTTCGTACTTCATCAGGAGCCACTGGCCGTTTATTTCTGCCCTGAAAGAGTTTATGCCGGACAAATCGTCTGATATCTTGAACCTGATCTGCACATTGCTTTTCCCCAGAAGCTTTATGGCAGGTGGTTTCACATCTTCCATAACTTTAAACTTACCCATGTTGCGGGTAGTAAAGGTAATGGAGTTGCCGTTCCAGGTTCCGCCTTCCAGGCCTCTGCTTCTGCCTGTCCCCAAAAAGTATACAGCAGCCTTTGTTTTGTCAGCGAATGGCTTTGGGGGTGTGATGGTAACCTTGATGGCTTGGTGCAAAGGTGTAAAGAAATCGCCAATCGTATACACATCTCCCTCCAGCCTCGTGTCGAGGTATAAGGTGTCGTAAAGCGATTTTTCTCCGAAAGCTATTTTTACAAATTTATTTTCGTAGTTCACTTCCTGTGCAGGAGGAATGATTTTCTGATTTACCAGGCTGGCTGAAATGCCGCAGAAACTGATCTGTTCGGGAATTCCCGCCCGCAGGTCATAGAGGCAAACAGAGGCAGAGTTTTTGGTATAGCTTGGCACCAGTTCCATGCGCTTATTCCCCCGGTACAATTCCACATTGCGCGGTGTGGCAGAAGTATCGGTGGCTACCACTTTTAAAATATTGCCTATAACTTCATAAACCAGTTCCGGCTGCTTTACATTTTTTGCCAGTGTTTTGCTAAAAGCCGGTTTCTGCCCTTTCAGAATAAAGCTTAAAGTGGTGGCGTTGTTGTAAGAGTCTTTAGCTACCAGACGGATTCTGTAAACCGAATCGGCCTGCACCGAAACTCTGCCGCCTCTCTCGTTGGCATTGTAAAGCGGCAGGTCGTTGCCATGGTCTACAAAGCTTTTCTGAAAGGTGCGGCCGAACATTTTATACATGTTGTAGTTAATGTGCTGCGATACTTGCCGTGAAAGCTCAAAAGGCACTTTGTTTATATAGTGGCTATACACCTGTTTATCGTTTACAAAAAGCGCTACTTCCTGGGTCCCATTCTTATTGGTAGCACCATCGAGCATATCGTTGGTTTGTATTTCTAACCCCAGTAAGCCATGAGCAAAAACGGTGTCTGGTAGTATATAGTCTGTACCGGTTTTCTTCGTGCGGAATTCTGCTCTGCCAAACTCCTGGTTTACCCTCCCATAAATATCGAGTGTTTGTATGCCCAGGCTATAGATTTCAGGTGGAGTTGTATCGATAATTTCTTTAAAGCCCCAGAGCAAAGGGTTGTAAAGCTTATCTTCTGTATCGCGTATTTCGAAGTGCAGGTGTGGTCCGCCGGAGCCGCCTGTATTTCCTGATAAGCCTATAATGTCACCTTTCTTTACCGGGAATTGTCCCTTCTCAGGAAACAGTTCCAACTCAAAGGTTTGCTTTTCATACTGCTTCTGGAGCATGTGATCTGCCAGAGGCTTGTAGTAGGAAAGCAGGTGCGCATAGGTAGTTACCAGGCCATTCGGATGGGTGATGTATATAATATTGCCATAGCCATAGGTCGATTGCTTTACCCGTGAAATATAGCCGTCAGCGGCGGCATACACCTCCAAGCCTTCGCGCTGGTCGGTTTTTATATCGAGGCCGCCATGAAAGTGGTTTGAGCGAATCTCACCCATCGTGCCCGATAAATAGTTTCGTTGCCCCGGCTTGATGGGAAATATAAAATAGCCTGGTTCAGGAGTAGGCTGTGCCGCTACACTCAAACCAGTAAAAAATAATACAGCAAGAAATGCCAGGTGCTTATTTAACTTCAAAATCCAACAGTTTTTTATCTTCAACATACCCTTCTAATCTGTCTCCTATTTTAACTGGCCCAACACCTGCTGGTGTGCCTGTAAAAACAATGTCTCCTGTTTTTAATGTAATAAAGCGCGATATGTAGGCAATAATGGCATCGAAGGTATTCAGCATCATTTTGGAATTGCCTTCCTGCTTTGTGCTTCCGTTTACATCCAGCCTGAAATTAATATTGTGCAGATCCGGGAAATCGGTTAGAGGTAAGAATTCTGAAACAGGAGCTGATCCGTTAAATCCTTTGGCTAGCGTCCAGGGCAACCCTTTCGCTTTTGCTTTTGATTGTAGGTCGCGGGCTGTAAAGTCGATGCCAAGGCCAATTGAGTCGTAATACTTGCTGGCAAACTTTGCATCGATGTTTTTGCCTTCTCTGCTGATGCGCAGGATCAGTTCTATCTCGTGGTGAATATCCTGGCTGTACTCAGGGTAATAGAAAGGTTCGTTGTTGCGAAGAATGGCGGTATCGGGTTTAAAAAAAATAACAGGCTCGTCGGGTACTTCGTTTTTAAGTTCGGCTATGTGTTCTGCGTAATTACGGCCAATGGCTAAAATTTTCATAAAGGGTTTCTTATATTCTATTTTCAAAAATAGGCTTTCTTATTATATCATGCGTGCATTAAACGAGAGAATTTACTAAATATTTAGCAGTGTTGAGTTTCATTTAATAGCCAAAGAGACAGGTAAGGCTGCCAGCTGGTTAGAAGTTTTTAAAGAAATGCACGTACATGGTAGCACCCTTTTTTCTAACCTTTTCAGCTGTGCCCATTCGAGCATAAGGAAAACATAGCCGTTTCTTCTAAAGAAAATTATGCCGCTCTGCAGGCAAGCCGGAGCAACAATAAAGGTGCAGGTACTCTAAAACAAATTGTATCGTGTAAAACGTATACTTGAGCAGAACGATAGTACTTTTGCTTTGGTAAGCCTCCGGAAACGCTTTTCAAGGTATTGCAGAAAGTAAATTGTTTAATATTGTTTTTCCGGTAGTATTGCCGGATTTTAAAAATTTGGTTCAAAATTTGAATTCTAAAATTTTACAAGCATTAAAGTCAAAAAATCATGTATAAAAAGATTGTAGCTTTTTCGTTAGCTGTTGTCATGATGGTTTCATGTACAACGGTGCCTATCACAGGTCGCAGACAATTCAACTTAGTTTCTGATGCTGAAATGCAACAACAGAGTTATGCCGCATATCAGCAGGTAATCAGCGAAAGCAAGTTATCCCGCGATGCACAGGCGACGGCCATGGTAAAACGTGTGGGACAACGCGTGCAGAAAGCAGTAGAGCAGTATATGGCCCAGAATAATCTTTCCAATGAGTTAAAGGGCTATCAGTGGGAGTTTAACCTGATAGAAGATGATCAGATCAATGCCTGGGCAATGGCAGGTGGTAAAACAGCAGTTTATACAGGTATTTTGCCGATTGCACAAAACGAAACCGGTCTTGCTGTCGTAATGGGGCATGAGATTGCGCATGCTATTGCCAAGCACAGTAACGAGCGGGCGAGCCAGCAGTTGGCTCAGCAGTTTGGAGGTGCAACACTTTCTGCCCTTGCGGGTAGCCAGCCAGGGACTACTCAAAACCTGATGATGGCTGTCTATGGCGTTGGCTCACAGTTAGGCCTGTTAAAGTATGGCCGTAACCAGGAGTCGGAGGCCGATCATTTGGGGCTTATTTTTATGGCAATGGCAGGGTACAACCCGCAGGCAGCAGTGCCTTTCTGGCAGCGTATGGAGCAACAGGCCGGTGGTGCGGGAACCCCGGAGTTCCTGTCAACGCACCCTAGCTCAGGTACCCGCCAAAAGGATCTGCAGCAATGGATGCCGGAGGCGTTAAAGTACTATAAAGGAAATTAAGGTTAAATAATAGATTGCATTTTGTGGCAGAAAGTACCCGTGTGAAGGTAGTGTATAAACTATCAGTTTTGAAAGGGAAATGGTACAGTTTAGCGCTTTGCCTGTTGCTTTGGACAATAGCTGCTGGCTGCAGGCAGCAGCAGTTTCCAGAAGTAGTTGATGATGTGGTTGTAGAGCAGGCAGAGGCTGAAGTAGTAAGGGGGCAGATACTGGCACAGGTCAGCTCAGAAGGTGAGATCAGGTATGTGGTGCCTAAGCAGGAATTTATGCAGCCTTTTATCAAAGAGTTTGGCGATGGAACAGTGGTGGATAAAACCATGATCCGAAAGGTGCAGGAAAGTGATGATGTGGAGCCGATCTATTACCTGGTAGGTCTGGGCATCCGAAACGGAGCTTTCAGATCGATGGCACTGGAGTTGGAATTGGGGGCTGATAACAGCTTGTACCTGAGTAGCGCGAGTGTAAAGCACATGTGTAGCGCCAGCCTCGATTGCGACTTCTGCTACTTCACGTTTTCTGGCAACAAAATAATTGGTTGCGAGTGTTCTAAAAGAAATGCTGGCAGCGAATGCCGTTATAATGTGGAGGAGCGTAATACCTTGTTAGATGAGATGAAAATAAGCTCGCCACGATAGAAATACCATCAAAAAAGAGGCTGCCATTTTATGGCAGCCTCTTTTTTGCTATATAATTCCACTTAGGAAATACTGCTTTGCATGCTGCGCAGCCTGATGCGGGTTAGTATTTTCTTGGTATACAGAGGGAATTCGCTTTTCATCATCCAATCATAATAGCTTGGCTCTTTTTGTAATACCTCTTCTACAGGCACGTTTTTATATTTGCCGAAGTTAAATACTTCCTGCCCGGTATTGTTGTAGGCAATTCTTCCTGATAAGTCGGCTGTTTTTTCGAAAGTGAACTTATGCAGTATAGACATATCGTTCTGGATCGGGAATTCCTCTACACCTTCTGTAATTTCCAGAGGAGTTGTCTGGTAACGGTCGAGCTGGGCCATCAGAATATGGTAGGTGGCAACAGTATCGGCCTCTGCACTGTGTGCATTCTCCAGTGTTTTGTTGCAGTAATACTGGTAGGCGGCAGATAAAGTACGTTTCTCCATCATGTGAAATATACGGCAGGCATCCACTACATTCCTGTTCTCAATGTCAAAGTCTATCCCTACGCGCAGGAATTCTTCGGCCAGAAGCGGGATGTCAAAGCGCACTAAATTATACCCGCCCAGGTCACAGCCTTTCAGAAAACCATCCAGATCTTTGGCTATCATTTTAAAGGTAGGGCAGTCTTTTACATCCTCGTCGTATATTTTATGGATAAGGCTCGACTCCAACGGAATGGGTATGGTAGGATTGATCTTCCTGGTTCTTAAGATTTCTTCACCATCCGGCATTATCTTCAGCACACTTATTTCTACAATCCGGTCTTTGCATATATCTGTGCCTGTTGTTTCAAGGTCGAAGAATACAATGGGGCGTTTCAGGTTCAGTTTCATTTGGCTGTACTTTATAGGTTACAGAACCGCTTTGGTGAGCGCCTCCATGTTAATATTGTTGTAGTTACCCGAGCTCATAAGCAGCAGACTCGCATGTTGCCAGTTCTGGCTGAGCAGGTGCTGCTCCAGGGCGGCTGAATCGGTGAATACTCTCAGTGCAGGATTCTGAAAGGCGGCTTTTAGCTCTTCCTCCGATAGCATTTCCATGCGTTTGTGCTCCAACGTTTTCGGGTTGAAGTATACAATAGGATCGTCGGCTTTTGCCAAGGCTCCTGCATACTGAGGAATAAAGCTTTTGTTCAGGCTGCTGAAGGTATGCAGCTCCAGGCAGGCTACCAGACGACGCTCCGGGTACTGGGCTTTTACAGCCTCCGTGGTTGCTTTCACTTTAGAGGGGGCATGGGCAAAGTCGCGGAAGAGTACGGTAGAATTACTTTCACCTAATTTCTCCAGTCTTTTGGCGGCCCCTTTAAATGTGCGAAGCGCCTGGTAGAAATCATGTGCTTTTATGCCAATTTTCTTACAAACTTCCTTGGCGGCACTAATATTACGGAGGTTATGCTCTCCGAAAAGCTGAATTTCAATGTCACCTTCCTTTTTAGTATGCAGAATTGTTTTGCCATTTTTTATAGCATGGTCGTGTACGCCATACCCGATATAGGCAATATCAGCCGGGTTGCGTGGCACGGCTGCCAAAAGCACCTGCTCATCGTCCTGGTTATAAATGAGGGTACCGGCCTTTGGAGTCATTTCGGCAAAAATGCGGAACTGATCGCGGTATACTTTAGGATCTGGAAAAACATTGATATGGTCCCAGCTAATGCCGCTGATAACGCCGATGTGGTGGTTGTATAAATGGAATTTCGGAACACGCTTGATCGGGTCTGACAGGTATTCGTCTCCCTCAATGATGATAACAGGAGCATCGTCAGTTAACTTCACCATTCGGTCGAAGCCTTCTAACTGGGCACCCACAGCATAATCGAACAGGCGGTTCTGCTGTTTCAGCACATGCATGATAATAGATGTAATGGAAGTTTTGCCATGGCTGCCTCCAATTACGATGCGCTGCTTGTCTTTCGACTGTTCATAAATAAATTCTGGGAAGGAGTATACCGGAATGTTTAACTCCTGTGCTTTTAGCAGCTCTGGATTATCGGCTCGGGCATGCATTCCCAGTATAATGGCATCTGGTCTTGTATCAAGCTTCTCCGGAAACCAGCCTTCCTGTGCAGGCAGCAGTCCGGCAGAAGCTAATCTGCTCTTGGCAGGTTCAAAAATTTCATCGTCAGATCCTGTTATTTTCAGGCCTTTATCGTGCAATGCCAACGCCAGGTTGTGCATAATACTGCCACCAATGGCAATCAGGTGTATGTGCTGTTGTTCCTTCTTCTCCATAGCCACGCTAAATATGTTCGCTAACCTACAAATTTAAAATTCATTAGCTAAAATAAAATAGCTATAAACTAATATGTTGATATCTTGTACTGAATTGTGGATTACTCTTTCGCAATTGTGGATTACTCGGAAGCCTTTCTTTTTAAATTTGTAACTATGGAGGAGATGAAAATGAACGTGCGGCCCGTTGGCAACCGTAACGGGTGGAGCAAAAAAGCACCTGCTGTTTCTGAGTTGGGTAAAAAACCGCCGCAGGCACTGGATTTGGAAGAGGCCGTATTAGGTGCTCTGATGTTAGAGAAAGATGCGCTTACGACGGTTATTGATATCTTAAGGCCTCAAAGTTTTTATAAAGAGGCGCATCAGCGTATTTTTAAAGCTATTCTGGCTCTCTTCGACAAGTCAGAACCAATTGATATATTAACGGTAACCCAAGAATTGCGGGAGCATGGAGAGCTTGAACTGGCAGGAGGCGCTTACTATGTAACGCAGCTGACCTCCAGGGTTAACTCGGCGGCCAACATCGAGTACCACGCGCGTATTATCACTGAAAACTCCATTAAACGCGATCTGATTTCCATATCTTCTGAGGTGCTTTCGAGTGCTTTTGAAGATACAACCGATGTATTCGACCTGCTCGATAAAACGGAGGCCAAGCTCTACGAGGTATCCGAATCGAACATTCGTAAGAACTTCGATGACATGCGTTCGCTCATGCACCAGGCCATTAAGGAACTGGAGGAGAAGCGTAAGCAAACAGATGGCCTTACAGGTGTGCCAAGTGGCATGACTGCTCTGGACCGCGTTACCTCCGGCTGGCAACCTTCCGACCTGATTATCCTGGCTGCCCGCCCTGCAATGGGTAAAACAGCGTTTGTGCTTTCCTGCCTGCGGAATGCGGCAGTTGATTTTAAGAAAGGCGTAGCTATCTTCTCGCTGGAGATGTCGTCGCTGCAGCTGGTTAATCGTCTTATCTCTTCTGAGGCCGAACTGGATTCTGAAAAGATCAAAAAAGGAAGCCTGGAAGATTATGAGTGGGCACAGCTTAACCATAAGATCTCCAAGCTAACAGAGGCGCCTATTTTTATTGACGATACACCGGGCTTATCTATTCGTGAGCTTCGTACCAAGTGCCGCCGCCTAAAAGCGCAGTACGATATACAGATGGTTATTATTGACTACCTGCAGTTGATGAGCGGGAACGCTGAAGGCAAGGGTGGAGGGAACCGCGAACAGGAAATTGCGTCTATTTCACGGGCCATGAAAATGCTGGCCAAAGAGCTGAACGTGCCGGTAATCGCTCTGTCGCAGCTGAGCCGTGCCGTTGAAACCCGGGGTGGCGATAAGCGTCCGCAACTTTCCGACCTTCGTGAATCCGGTTCCATAGAGCAGGATGCCGACATGGTGCTCTTCCTGTACCGCCCCGAATACTATGGCATTACCGAAGACGAAATGGGCAACCCTACTGCCGGAGTAGGAGAGGTTATTATTGCCAAGCATCGTAACGGTTCCCTGGAAAACGTGCAGTTGAAGTTTATCGGTAAGTATACCAAATTTACTAACCTTGATAATGACTTCGGAGGCGATAGCATGGGTGGATTTAACGCGCTGCCTAATTCTACCTTCGATACCGACTCTCCGGGTTCTATAAGGTTAGGCAGCCGCATGAATGATGGTTCTTCTGGCGGCGGCGGAGGTTTCCCGACTTCTAATTTTGATGAAGAACCGCCGTTTTAAAGCTTAGAGAACCTCGGAAGTGAGTTAGAGCAGTTTTATGCTCTTTTAATAAGAATCTAACGAATGAGTTCCTATAAATTTATTCACTTTTAGCCAAAAGTGTGAAAAGCCGCTGCGTTCTTCTGATGAGCCAGCGGCTTTTCTTGTTATTTGCTTTACATCCACTCCACCTTCTCGTCGAGAGGTATAGTTCTTTTGCCCTTCGGAACCGGTTTGTCGGTGTAGCCTATATATAGGATTCCCAGCACCAGGTCTTCCTCTTTTAGCTGGAGGTATTCTTTCATAACAGGATGGTAGGCCATCCCGCCCGAGCCCCAGTAACTGGCAATACCAGCAGCTGTTGCGCCTAATAAAAAGTTTTGCACAGCGCAGGATGCCGCCGCAATTTCTTCCAGGGCAGGTATTTTAGGTAAGTTGCCGCGCTGCATCACAGCAATAACGATATGAGAAGCCTGGTCACCCATGTGTTTGATCTGCTCGTACTTTACTTCCAGAAAGTTTTCTGCGCCTATATGCTGCTTATACAGTTCGGCATGGTCGGCACAAAACGACTTTACTTTTTCACCAGCATATACTTTAAAGCGCCAGGGCTCAGTATAGCCGTGTGTCGGTGCCCAATCGGCCAGGCTTAGCAATTGGCTTACCTGCTCATCCGGAATCCGGTTGCCATTCATCTGAGGAGGCTTTACTGTTCTTCGGGTTTTAATTACCTCGCTGATCGTTGAAAATGCTATATCCATTTTACAAATTATCGTTTTAAGTAAGGGTGGAGCTTCATGTAAGAAAAAGCTACTTGATGGTAAGCAGCCATTGGTGGGCTGGCTCTTCTTCCTCAAACATCTTTATCTCCATAAAGTTATCGATGCGCTGGTGTAGCTGATGAAAAGACATTTTGCCGTATACGCCCGGGGCAAGCACCTGCGCCATGTATTGCAAGCCCAGCGAAACAGCAGTTGGAGTCCAGTAGCTGGTAATCCAATCGTTGGCAATGTCCCAGGGGCCGATTAACTCCCTATGGCTATTTAATAATTTGGGGCATGGTTGCTGGCGAATCATATCCAGATAAGCAGTGCCTCCCTTCTGTACTGTCTCCAGGCTTTGGACACCTGTCCAGCGAGCGCAGATAAATTGGTTGTTCTCTTCCCGCTCCAGTACCAGAAATATATCTCCATTAGCTTTTGTAAGCTCTATTTTAGTCATGAGCTGATATAAGTCCCTGTTTTAAAACAGCTATACTGTTTTTTTGTAATGTGGGGAGGTAAAATTAAGAAGGAAGTGCTTTAAGACAAGAAAAAAACCAGGATAAATGGAAGACACATAAAAAAGCCTGAGCAAACCAGCTGCTCAGGCTTTGGAAATATAAGTTAACCTGCGTTATTTTAATTTTAGATCCAGCTGTATCTGCTCGATTTTCTGATCCAGCTTCTCCGCAGTAGCATCAAATTCCTCTTTAGAGGCTAAAGGCTCATTTACGCTAAAGTAGAATTTAATTTTAGGTTCGGTACCAGAAGGGCGAGCCGATATTTTACTGCCATCTTCGGTCAGGTACTGTAACACGTTAGAACTTTCCTGGTTCAGCTTGCTTTCTTCCCCGGTCTGAAGGTTTTTAACCGTACTGAATTTATAATCGCTTACTGTTACAACAGGAGAACCTGCAATTGTTTTAGGAGGGTTGCTGCGCATGTCCTGCATCATTTGCTGAATTTCTTCGGCACCGCGCATTCCTTTTTTCGTGATGGAGATGAGTTCTTCTTTGTAGAAGCCGTAGTTCGTATACATCTCAATCATCATTTCAAATAAAGACTGTCCGTTATCTTTGGCCACAGCGGCCATTTCAGCAATAAGTGCACAGGAGGAGATAGCGTCTTTATCGCGCACAAAGTCTCCGGCCAGGTAGCCATAGCTTTCCTCGCCACCGCCTATATAGGTTTCTTTGCCTTCCAGCTCACGGATTACCTCTGCAATGTATTTAAAGCCTGTTAAGGTTTCATACATGGTAACGTTATAGCTATCGGAAATTTTCCTGATCAGGTCGGTGGTTACAATCGTCTTAACAACAAACTCCTTTCCCGTTAATTTATCGGCCTTTTTCCAGGCCTGCAGCAGGTAGTTGATCAGGAGAGAGCCTGTTTGGTTACCGTTAACTAAAACAAACTCGCCGTTAAGATTCTTTACAGCAATTCCTACACGGTCAGAGTCAGGATCGGTAGCTAATACCAAGTCGGCATCGATTTCGGCTGCCTTTTTCATCGCCAGTGTCATGGCTTCTTTTTCCTCCGGGTTCGGATAAACTACCGTTGGAAAGTTGCCGTTTGGCTCTGATTGTTCTTCTACCACATGCACGTTCGTAAAGCCAAAGCGCTCCAGCACCTTAGGTACCAGCGTAATGCCTGTGCCATGAATAGGTGTATACACGATTTTAAGGTCGTGCTGGCGTTTAATGGCTTCCTGTGAGATAGACAAGCCAAGTACTTTTTCGATGTAAGCTTCGTCTACCTGAGAACCGATCATCTCAATGTTCTCTGGTTTTGCCTCAAATTTCACCTCATCAACAGACGTGATTTTGTTTACTTCGGCAATAATGTTTTTATCGTGAGGCGCTACTACCTGACCTCCGTCGTTCCAGTAGGCTTTATAACCGTTATATTCTTTAGGGTTGTGAGATGCCGTGATAACTACACCGCTCTGGCAGCCCAGGTGGCGGATTGCAAACGACAATTCTGGTGTAGGGCGAAGTGCCTCGAAGAGGTACACCTTAATGTCGTTGGCCGAAAAAATATCGGCTGTAACACGGGCAAATTTATCGGAATTGTTGCGGCTGTCGTGTGCAATGGCAACGCTGATCTGCTGGTTCGGGAAGCTTTGTTTTAAGTAGTTGCAAAGGCCTTGCGTGGCCATACCCAGGGTATAGCGGTTCATGCGGTTGCTTCCTGCACCCATGATTCCCCGTAAACCACCTGTGCCAAACTCCAGGTTTTTATAAAAGGCATCATTCAGCGCATCTTCTTCATTGCGGTCCAGTAAGTCCTGAATTTCTGCTTTTGTAGCCTCGTCGTAGTTGCCAGTAAGCCATTGGTCAATCTTTTCGTGTATTCCTGCTTCTATCATTTCGGTTTTAGGTTAATTAGATATGGTGCAATTTCGCCAGCTGCTGCAGTCAGAAAGGAAAGCTATAGCTGCCGGAGTGTAATATATAAATATCAAAATAAATAAATTCTATACGTATTTTTAATCGGACTGTACATTATTTTTATATTAAAGGTTACCTCTCAGCTCCTGTTCCCGCTCAATTGCTTCGAATAAAGCTTTAAAGTTGCCTTTGCCAAACGATTTGGCCCCTTTCCGCTGAATAATTTCGTAAAACACTGTAGGCCGATCTTCTACAGGCTTGGTAAAGATCTGGAGCAGGTAGCCTTCTTCATCTCTATCAACCAGAATGTTTTGCTTCTTAAGCTCTTCCATTTCTTCATCTATTGTACCTACCCGTTCGAAAAGATCTTCGTAGTACGTCTCGGGCACATATAAGAAGTCTACGCCACGGCTTCGCAGCTCAGCGACTGTATGCAGTATATTGTCTGTGGCGATGGCGATGTGTTGTACGCCTGCCCCATGGTAAAAATCCAGGTACTCGTCAATCTGGGATTTCTTTTTGCCCTTCGCCGGCTCATTGATGGGGAATTTTACATAGCCATTTCCATTGGAAACCACTTTTGACATCAGGGCTGTATATTCAGTGCTGATGTCTTTATCGTCGAATGTAATGAGCAGGCTAAAGCCCATTACTTTTTCATAAAACGATACCCACTCATTCATCTTACCTAGTTCTACGTTTCCAACGCAATGGTCTACATACTTAAGGCCCACCGGCTCCACCTGGAGCTGCGAGGAGCGGGCTACATAACCCGGCAAAAATGGGCCACTGTAGTTACGGCGCTCAACAAAGGTATGAATGGTGTCGCCGTAGGTATGAATCGAAGCCGTTTTTACTTCTCCGAACTCATCGCTAAGCGTTTGCAGCTCGCTGGCCGGTTTTGCCCCACGTGCCAGGGTGTCGTAGTATGATTTTTCAGCATCATCCACCCAAAGTGCCAGCACCTTTACCCCGTCGCCATGCAGGTATACATGCTTTGAAATAGCTGAGTCTGGGTGAAGAGAAGTGGTAAAAACAAAACGAATCTTATCCTGTACCAGCACATAAGAAGCACGGTCGCGCAGGCCTGTTTCAGGTCCGGCGTAGGCTACCAGTTTAAAACCGAACGCAGTTTGGTAAAAATGAGCTGCCTGCTTGGCGTTGCCCACATAGAACTCTATGTGGTCGGTGCCATTCAGCGGTAAAATATCTGTAGTCATAGTTTTTATAAGATTAGTTTTATGTAAATGTAAGATTTTTCTTCAATCTTCAAAATGTGGGTGGTTTTGGGAATTTTTGCAGGGAATATTTGCAATTACTAATGCATAGTTTAAACTTTGTAAAAAACGGAATTAAGCTATAGCTATGAATGCAGAAGCCCTGAACACTTTGTTGGTTGCCATTATCCAGAAGAAAGAAGAACTGAATGCGCTTGATTATAACGATTCGCGCTACGATGATATAGAAGAAGAGCTACACGACCTGGAAGACGATTTTAACGAAGAATACGGTGATTACCTGGAAGATGTACTGGAAGATGTGCACGATAAATTAAAATCTGATACAGATATTCTGTTGCCAACGGCCTATGTAGCCAACTCACTTAACGGAAACTACATTAACAGCAACGGAGAGAAAGAGGGTGTTTGGGTAGAGTCGGATCAGTTTTCGGGTGTGGATATGCGCCTGTTACTTATCGCAAACCCTGCGCGCTTTGTGGTGCTGATCGGCGACCAGGTAAGAGAACTTTGGAAGGCTGAATAAGCTCAGGTACAACCTGGGACTTTGGTTCTGGCAAAAGCCGCATCTGCTTATGCATAGCAGGTGCGGCTTTTGTGTTTAGCAGGTTTTCTGCGAAGGCTGCAACAGGTTATGTTTATGGCTGCTCTCTGCATATTAACCATACGTTTAGGTTACCGTAGTGAATGGTAATATGCCTGCTCTTTCTATTATTAAAACAAAACTTAATTACAGACAATGATCTATACTGACTTTAAAGAAACACTTTCGGCCAATAAGCCTCCAGCAGAAGCCTCTGTTTATTTAAAGGCTTTGTGGTATGATGGGAAAGGCGACTGGGAAAATGCACATGAGCTGATCCAGGATTTACCTGATAAAAATGCTGCCTGGATTCATGCTTTTCTGCACAGGAAAGAGGGAGATATCTGGAATGCTGATTATTGGTACAGAAGGGCAGACAATAGCAGGCCGTCTGTAAGCCTGGAGGATGAGTGGAAGCAACTGGTACAGGCCTTCCTGTAACCTTGCCTGCAGAAATAAAACAGGAGCTATTTACCTGCCAAGATAACAGCTAAATAGCTCCGTACTTCTTTCTTAACTGTAGCTTACCTTTCCAGTACAATCAGATCAGCCGAGGCACGGTTAAGAGCGATCGGAATGTTGTTCAGTACTGCCGTACGGATCAACGTCTGGATATCGTGCTCATGGCCATGGGGAGTTTCTGCATCTATGAAGAAAATTATCTTTTCTACTTCACCCTGTAAAATTTTAGCGGCTAAAAGAATATCTCCTCCGCTTGGGCCGTGGCCGAATGGCTGCACATTCAAACCAAGTATGTCATTGATCAGAGCCGATGTATTACTGGTGCCAATCAGTGTGTGGCCTTTCAGGGATTCCTGGTTTTCTTTTACCCAGTTCAGAAGTTCAGTTTTCTTGTTGTTGTGAGCGATTAACGCAATGCTTTTCATATATAAGTTGCTATAGTTGTCTGCAATCAGCCAGTAACGTATCGTTTGTGATGCAGGAGTGAATATAGTAAACTTTTTATTAACTAACGCCGACTGCTGTTTGTACGATCTAAAATTGGAGTTACGTTATTTTAGCTTTATTTTCCCGCTTACTTAACCGAAACCCGTAGTCATGTCTTATACTCCCAATCCTGCACGCTATCAGCACATGGAATACCGCCGGTGTGGTAAGAGCGGCTTAAAGTTATCGGCTTTGTCGCTTGGCCTGTGGCACAATTTCGGGCATGTAGATGTGCTGGAAAATTCGCGCCGGATTTTGCGACTGGCTTTTGACTCAGGCATTACCCACTTTGACCTGGCCAATAACTATGGGCCTCCTGCCGGTTCAGCCGAAGAGAATTTTGGGAAGATACTACGGCAGGATTTCAGCGGCTATCGGGATGAAATAATTATATCCACCAAAGCGGGTTATGGAATGTGGGAAGGACCCTACGGCGACTGGGGGTCTAAGAAATATTTGGTTGCCAGCCTCGACCAGAGCCTGAAACGTATGGGGCTGGACTATGTTGACATTTTCTACCACCACCGCCCTGACCCGGAAACTCCTTTAGAAGAAACCATGGCAGCGCTCAATCTTCTGGTGCGGCAGGGAAAAGCCCTGTATGTGGGTATTTCTAACTACCACCCGGCAGAGGCGGCAAAAGCGTTTTCTATTTTAAAAGACCTGGGCACGCCATGCCTGATTCACCAGCCGAAGTATTCTATGTTTGTGCGTTGGGTAGAAGAGGAGGGGCTGCTCGAACTGCTCCACGAGCAGGGCGTAGGCTGCATTCCTTTCTCACCGCTGGCACAGGGGCTTTTAACCAGTAAGTATCTGAAGGGTATACCTGCCGGTTCGCGTGCCGCAAAAGTCCACGGGCATTTGCAGGAAAACGATATTACAGAAGAAAAAGTAGCTAAAGTACGGGCGTTAAATAACCTGGCACAGCAGCGCAACCAGTCGCTGGCACAAATGGCTCTTGCCTGGTTACTGAAAGATGAACGTGTTACGTCTGTGTTGATTGGAGCCAGCTCTGCCGAACAGTTGACTGACTCGCTTCAGTGCCTGCAGCATACAGCCTTTCGCCCGGATGAACTGGAGGCCATTGAGAAGATTCTGCAAGCCTAGGCCTGCAATACAATCCTGTGGATCTGCAAGAGTTATCAGAGTTTACAGGCTCTTGATGTGCCGGAACGACAGGTGTGGTCGCAATTTATTAAGAAAGTTGAGTTGTAGGCTCCTGTGCGAAGAAATTGATGCCTTCGCACAGGAGTCCTTATTGCCATCAGCACATTAAGCTTTTCTTGGTTTGGCTCTTTCGTACTGGTCCGGCCATTTAATATCTGCCCCTAACTCGTGTGCTGCATGTAGCGGGAAGTAAGGATCGCGGAGCATCTCTCTGGCTAAAAGCACTATGTCTGCCTGGCCATCAGCAATAATGGCTTCTGCCTGGCTTGCATTTGTTATCATGCCTACGGCACCAGTTAAAATGCCTGTCTCTTTCCTGATACTTTCAGCAAATTCCACCTGGTAACCTGGGCCGACAGGTATTGGTGCTTTGGGTACATTGCCTCCCGTAGAACAGTCAATCAGGTCTACCCCTTTTTCCTTTAGTATGGTTGCCAGGGCTATAGAATCTTCGCCTGTCCAGCCGCCTTCAGTCCAGTCGGTAGCCGAAATCCTGACAAACAACGGATATTGTGCTGGCCATACCTCTTTTACAGCTTCAATTGTTTCCAATAAGAAGCGGATTCTGTTTTCGAAAGAGCCACCGTAGGTATCGGTTCTTTTATTGCTGAGCGGCGAAAGAAACTCGTGAAACAGGTATCCATGTGCAGCATGTATTTCGATAATCTCAAAGCCAGCTTCTGCAGCCCGGGCAGTTGCTGCTCTAAAATCGGTTATTACTTTCTGAATCCCAGCTTCGTCCAGAGCCAGTGGAGCCGGTTCGGATGCAGTAAATGGCACAGCACTGGGCGCAACCGTTTGCCAGCCGTGTTCTTCTTCCGGAGCAATGGCAGTTCCGCCTTTCCATGGGCTTCTGTGGCTTGCCTTTCTACCTGCATGCGCCAGCTGTATACCGGCTACTGTACCATACTCCTTTATAAAGGCAACAATGCGCTTCAAGTTAGAAAGGTGCGCATCCTGCCATATTCCCAGGTCATCGGGCGTAATTCTCCCTTCCGGCGATACAGCAGTGGCTTCGAGTATGATAAGTCCTGCTCCACCTACAGCCCTGCTTCCCAGGTGCACCAGATGCCAGTCATTCGCAAAGCCATCTTTAGCAGAATACTGGCACATAGGAGAAACAGCTATCCTGTTTTTAAACTCGATCTCTTTGATTTTTAAAGGACTAAAAAGCTGTGACATGAAATGTTCGTATTTGTGATTTGTCAGAAAAAGAAATAATTTGTAACGAGTATAAACAAAAGAAGTATATACAATCAATAAGCAACAGTACTCGTAAGCTATTAAAATTTCTTTATCTACGAGATTGAAATGTTTATTATACCTTACACCAGGTGTGTTAGTTAAGTATCACACAAGAATTATTGGCAGGTAGAAGATTTACTTTAGCAGATAAAGCCTGTTGCATTGCTGAGCATCATGGGAAGGAGTGCGTAGGATAAATTGTTCTGGCTAACTGTGAGGTGTGGAAAAAAGTATCTGCAGTAGCTTAAGTAAGTTCTGGAAATAAGAGTTAAACATATCTTTTAACAGTAAACAAAACAGGAAATGGCAAATACAAGATGGACCTCTGACCCAACCCACTCCGAAATTCAGTTTAAGGTAAAGCACCTCATGATTACAACGGTAACGGGTTACTTTGGCAAATTTAATGTGGAAGTAGAAACCGAAAGAGATGATTTTACAAAAGCATCCACCATTGTGTTCACTGCCGATGTTGATTCGATCAGCACGAACAATGAGCAGCGCGACACACACCTGAAATCAGCTGATTTCTTTGACGCAGAGAATCACTCACAGGTAAAATTTGTGGGCAATAAGTATGAGCATGCCAGTGGAGATGACTACAAATTGCACGGTGAACTGACTATAAGAGGAACGACCAAGCCAGTAACAGTTAATGTAGAGTTTGGCGGTGTAGTGGTTGACCCGTATGGCCAGACAAAAGCAGGCTTTACCATAACAGGCAAGATAAACCGCAAGGAATTCGGTTTAAGCTGGAATGCGGTAACCGAAGCAGGCAGTGTAGTCGTAAGCGATGAGATTCGCCTAAATGCCGAAGTGCAGCTTGTAAAGCAAGGCTAAGCAATAACAAAAACATACAGAAAGTGGCCGGGTAGATGAATAGTTTACCCGGTCTTATTTTTAGATTCGCAATAAAAATTAAATTTTATTTGTATTTAAATAATAAATTAAAGATATTGCTTTTATAATATGAAAAAACAGCTTCAAAACATTATTAGCAGCATTATTCGCCTTGTGGTTATTATCACGAAGGGAAGGAGATGGCTTGCATAATAAATTTAACAACCGAAGCTTACATTTAGCCAGGCAGCCATCTCGAAACAGATGGCTTTTTTGTTTTTATACCCTTGGCTTTTAAAAAGAAACGCTACCGCTAACAATAACCAGGTATGAGTAAAAGTACTTAGCTACAGCAAATTTAAGCATACCTTACTTGTTTTGATATTGTATTGGGTACTAGTATAAGGTATTGAAAATTAATACATTAATGAAATATAAGGCAATTTTAGAAATAGTAGGGTTTTGCAAATATGAATTTTATAGGAGTAAGTAATTCTGTGTATTTGTAACCATATTATTTGAATGCCTGCTTTAAGCGTTAAATAAACTTAACAAAACGAATGTCACTTAATAAATACAGCGGTCTTTATACAAGAGACGATAGCTTTCCTGCTGCTCAAGCCATGCTAATAGGTTCTGGTCTTTCTGAAGAAGATTTAAGAAAACCTTTTGTCGGGATCTGTTCAACCGGGTTCGACGGGAACACCTGCAACATGCACCTGAACGGTTTAGCCGATGAAGTGAAAAAAGGTGTAAACCAGTTAGGAATGGTAGGGCTGCGGTTTAATACCATTGGTGTAAGCGATGGGATCACAAACGGTAATGCAGGCATGCGCTACTCACTGGTGTCCAGGGAAATAATTGCAGACTCGATAGAGACCATTACTGGTGCCCATTATTACGATGCCCTGGCATGTGTGGTGGGTTGTGACAAAAATATGCCCGGTACGCTCATAGCCATGGCCCGCCTGAACAGGCCGTCGCTCATGGTTTATGGTGGTACTATCAAAGGTGGAGAATTTAAAGGGGAGAAGCTGAACATTGTTTCCTGCTTCGAAGCATACGGTAAGAAGCTCAATAACCAGATTTCAGACGAAGATTACCGGGGCATCATTAACAATGCATGCCCAGGGCCGGGTGCCTGTGGGGGCATGTATACTGCCAATACCATGGCGGCAGCGGCAGAGGCACTGGGTATGTCTATTCCATTCTCTTCTTCTTCTATTGCGGTAAGCCAGGCGAAGCGTGATGAATGCCTGAGCACGGGCCACTACCTGCTGCACCTGCTCGAGAAAGACATCAAACCAAGAGATATTTTAACCCGCGAAGCATTCGAAAATGCCCTGGTGCTGATTACGGTATTGGGTGGATCTACCAATGCTGTGATTCACCTGATAGCGATTGCGCATGCAGCAGGAGTAAAGTTAACCATGGATGACTTTCAGGCGGTGAGCAACAGAACACCTGTGCTGGCCGACCTGAAACCAAGTGGTAAGTACCTGATGGAAGATCTTTCTGCAATGGGCGGTATTCCGAGTGTGATGAAAATGCTGCTGAACGAAGGTTTAATTAATGGAGATTTACTGACGGTTACTGGAAAAACAGTAGCGGAGAACCTAATAGATGTGGAACCGCTGGGGGAAGAGCAGGACCTGCTGAGGCCGCTGTCTAACCCGATTAAAGCTGACGGTCATATCCAGACATTATACGGTAACCTCGCACCAAAGGGCGCAGTTGCTAAAATTTCAGGTAAAGAAGGATTAAAGTTCGAAGGACCTGCTATTGTCTTCAATTCCGAAGAAGAATTGAACGAGGGCATTGCCCAGCATAAAATCAAACCCGGGAATGTGGTCGTAATCCGTTATGTAGGTCCGAAAGGCGGACCAGGTATGCCGGAGATGTTAAAACCGACTTCAGCCATTATGGGTGCCGGGCTGGGCGATAAGGTGGCTTTGATTACCGATGGACGCTTCTCTGGTGGCACCCACGGCTTTGTAATTGGCCACGTTTGCCCGGAGGCCTATGATGGCGGCCCGATTGCCCTGGTAGAGGATGGTGATATTATCTCGCTGGATGCAATCAATAATAAAATTGAGGTTAAGGTAGATGATGCGTTGCTTAGCCTGCGTGCCGACAAATGGGTAAAGCCTAAGCCGAACGTACAGCAGGGAGTCCTGCTAAAATATCTCAGAACGGTAAGCGATGCGAGTAACGGATGTATAACTGATTTAGACGAGACTCATGTTAACGAAAGAGAAACAAGCTCCAGAATTGCTTGAGGAAACAAAACCAATAACAGGTGCCGAGGCACTGATAATGGGTTTGCTGGAAGAAGGGGTTGATACCATTTTTGGCTATCCCGGTGGTGCCATCATGCCGATTTACGATGCTCTTTACGATTATCGTGAAAAGCTTAACCATGTGCTGGTGCGCCATGAGCAAGGTGGTATCCATGCCGGGCAGGGGTATGCACGCTCATCTGGTAAGGTAGGCGTGGTATTTGCCACCAGCGGACCGGGTGCCACAAACCTGATTACGGGTTTAGCGGATGCGCTGATAGATAGCACACCTTTGGTATGTATTACAGGCCAGGTATTCGCTCATTTATTGGGAACAGATGCTTTTCAGGAAGCGGATGTAATCAGTATCACCACACCTGTTACGAAATGGAACCACCAGGTTACCGATGCCAGCGAGATATGTGATACTTTAGCCAAAGCTTTTCATATTGCCAGAAGCGGCAGGCCTGGTCCGGTTTTGATTGATATTACGAAAAACGCACAGCTCCAGAAATTTGATTTTAAAGGCTATACCTGCTGTGATCATATCAGGAGCTATCGCCCGAAACCGATCGTGCGCAAAGAATATATTGAACAGGCAGCAGACCTGATTAACCAGGCACAGAAGCCATTTGTGCTATGGGGACAGGGTGTTATACTGGGCGCAGCAGAAAAGGAGTTCAAAGCCTTTATCGAAAAAACAGGTATACCTGCTGCCTGGACCATTATGGGAGCTGGTGCCTTGCCAAGTGATCATCCGCAGAATGTTGGTATGCTGGGCATGCACGGCAACTATGGCCCGAATGTCATGACCAACGAGTGTGATGTGCTGATTGCCATTGGTATGCGCTTCGACGACCGGGTAACCGGCAGGCTGGATAAGTATGCCAAGCAAGCCAAGGTAATTCACCTGGATATCGACCCTTCGGAGATTAGCAAGAACGTAACGGCAACTGTGCCTGTGTGGGGCGACTGCAAAGAAACGCTGCCATTGCTAACCGCACTGGTAGAAGAGAAAAAACATACCGAGTGGCTGGAGAAATTTAATGAGTACGAGCAGAAGGAGGTAGAGGCTGTCATACAGGATGAGCTATTCCCGGCTTCCGGCGAACTGACGATGGGAGAGGTAATCCAGCAGCTGAATGAGCTTACCCAAGGTGAGGCCATTATAGTAACGGATGTTGGCCAGCACCAGATGGTCGCCTGCCGCTATGCCAAACTGAACCATACCCGCAGCAACATTACCAGCGGAGGCCTGGGAACAATGGGCTTTGCGCTTCCGGCTGCTATAGGTGCCAAGTTCGGGGCTCAGGACAGAACCGTGGTTGCTGTTATCGGCGATGGCGGTTTCCAGATGACACTACAGGAGTTAGGTACAATCATGCAGAGTGGAGTAGATGTGAAGATCCTGATTCTTAATAACCAGTTTCTGGGCATGGTGCGGCAGTGGCAGGAGCTTTTCCACGAAAGGCGCTACTCCTTTGTAGATATCACCAGCCCGAACTTTGTAACGGTGGCAAGTGGCTATGGCATTGCAGGCAGAAGCATTTCCGAACGAGACGATCTGAAAGGCGCGCTGGAGCAAATGCTGAACCACAAAGGCTCTTTCTTGCTGGAAGTAATGGTAACCAAAGAAAACAATGTGTTCCCGATGGTGCCGCAAGGCTGTAGCGTGAGTGAAATCAGATTAAAGTAATCTTCCTTAGAAGAACAAGATAAAATTATGACAGATCAGAAACCGGTAGAAAAACAGGAGTACAACATCACGGTATATACCGAGAACCAGGTTGGACTGCTGAACCGAATCGCTATCATTTTCTCCAGGAGGAAGCTGAATATCGAGAGCTTCAATTCCTCCCCATCCGAAATAGAGGGTATTCATCGCTTTAACATCGTGATACACGAGACAGAAGAAGTGGTGCGCAAAATTGCCGGGCAGATTGAGAAGCAGGTAGAGGTATTAAAGGTTTACTACCATACCAATGAGGATGTGATCTGGCAGGAAATGGCGCTCTATAAGGTGCCAACCGATGTAATTGCTGAAAAAGCTGTTGTAGAACGCCTGTTGCGTGAGAACGGAGCCCGGGCTGTGGTGATCCGCAAAGACTATACGGTGTTTGAAACCACTGGTCACCGCGAAGAAACCGATAACCTGATTAAAGTACTGCAGCCGTTCGGCCTGATCGAGTTTGTAAGAAGTGCCCGCATCGCCATTATTAAAGACAGCGAAGGCTTTAACAGAAAGCTGCGTGAGTTTGAGAAAAAAGAACCTGGCCACGAAGTAGTAGAAAACGAATTCCTGAATAATCGGGATAAAGTGTTTACGATGTAAAACAAGACGCAGGGTATAAGACTTACTTTAAACACTTAGTAAATGGCAGAAATAAAAAAGCCTTTTGTCTGATATCCTCAGTCTATAAAAAAATAATCTTTTAACCATAAAACTAGCTAAAACAAAATGGCAACTATCAATTTTGGAGGAGTAGACGAAACAGTAATCACCCGTGACGAATTTCCTCTTTCTAAAGCACGTGAAGTCCTTAAAGATGAAGTAATCGCAGTAATTGGTTATGGTGTGCAAGGCCCTGGACAAGCCCTTAACATGCGAGACAATGGATTTAATGTGATAGTTGGACAGCGTAAAGATTCTCCATCGTGGGAGAGAGCTATAAGTGATGGCTTTGTAGAAGGTGAAACATTATTCTCGATAGAGGAAGCGGCTGAGCGTGGCACCATCATCTGTAACCTGCTTTCGGATGCCGGTCAGATTGCGGTTTGGCCAACGCTGAAAGAAAAGCTTACACCTGGCAAAACGCTTTATTTTTCTCATGGCTTCGGCATCACCTTTAAAGAGCAAACCAATATTATACCGCCAGCGGATGTGGATGTGATTCTGGTGGCGCCAAAAGGCAGCGGTACCAGCTTGCGCAGGTTATTTTTGGCTGGAGGCGGACTTAACTCCTCGTTTGCTGTTTTCCAGGATGCGTCCGGTAAAGCATTCGAAAAGGCTGTAGCTATGGGAATAGGTGTGGGCTCCGGTTACCTGTTCGAAACCGATTTCAAAAAAGAAGTATACAGCGACTTAACTGGTGAGCGCGGTGTATTAATGGGTGCGCTGGCAGGTATTATCGAGGCACAGTACCAGGTATTACGTCAGCGTGGCCATTCTCCTTCAGAGGCATTTAACGAAACAGTAGAAGAACTGACACAAAGCCTGGTGCCACTGGTAGGTGAAAACGGCATGGACTGGATGTTCTCCAACTGCTCTGTAACAGCACAGCGCGGTGCCCTGGATTGGAAAGGGAAGTTCAGAGAAGCTACACTGCCGGTACTAAACGAGCTATACGATAGCGTTGCTTCCGGAAAAGAAGCAGAGCGTACCATCCAGAGAGGTTCTACACCTGGTTACCGCCAGGAACTGGAAGCAGAGCTGAAAGAGGTACGTGATTCAGAATTATGGCAAACAGGAGCTGTTGTGAGAAAGCTCCGCTCTAAGTAATAAATTCAATGGATAAAGATATAGTGCTGGATACGGTAGTTTCGGTAGGCAATGTAGAGCGGGCGGCAAGAAACCTGCGAGGCGTTATCTCTAAAACCCCTCTGCTGCAGAACCTGTGGCTTTCGCAAACTTATAATGCCGATGTGTACCTGAAGCGGGAAGACCTGCAGGTGGTGCGTTCTTATAAGATTCGGGGAGCCTACAATAAGATTTCAACGCTTACTCCGGAGGAGAGCGAAAAGGAGATTGTATGCTCCAGTGCCGGAAATCATGCACAGGGTGTGGCTTATGCATGCCAGTTACTCGGTATTAAAGGCTATATCTTTATGCCAGCCAATACACCTGCCCAAAAGGTAAACAAGGTGCGCATGTTTGGCAAAGACAAGGTAGAGATTGTGCTCACAGGCGCTACCTACGACGATACCTTTAAAGCCGCCAAAACTTTCTGCGACGAGCGTGGCAGTACTTTTATTCCGCCTTTCGACGATATGGCCATTGTAGAAGGACAGGCTACCGTTGGGCTGGAGATATTACGCGATGCTTCTTTTTCTATTGATTACCTGTTTATGCCGATTGGAGGCGGTGGTTTAGCAGCTGGTGTATCCAGCATATTTAAACAGATAAGTCCTCAAACAAAGCTGATAGGTGTGCAGCCCTTAGGGGCACCTTCTATGTACAAATCAATTAAAGAGAATAAGAGGCAGGTGCTGGAAACAATTGATAGCTTTGTAGATGGCGCAGCGGTAAAGTCTCCGGGGGAGCTAACCTTCGAAATATGCAAAGAGCTTCTGGATGATATTGTACTGGTGCCCGAAGGGCAGATATGCGAAGATATCCTGAAGATGTACAACGAAGAAGGTGTGGTATTGGAGCCTGCCGGTACGCTGAGTATTTCTGCGCTGAAAGCTTATGCCGAGCAGATTGCAGGAAAAAATATAGTGTGTGTGGTAAGTGGCAGCAACAACGATATCACCCGAATGGAGGATATAAAGGAGCGGGCTATGCAGCACCAGGGGCTTAAGCACTACTTTATGGTAACGTTTAGTCAAAAGCCTGGTGCGCTCAGAACTTTTGTAAACAAGGTGTTGCACCCCGACGATGACATTATTCATTTCCAGTACATCAAAAAGAACAACAAAGAAAAAGGTCCTGTTTTTATAGGTGTGGAAGTAAAGCAGCCCCACGATGTAGAGGCCATTAAAGCCCGCATGTCGGAAGAAGGTTTTACTTACGAGTATCTGAACGGTAAACAAGACTTCCTGAACCTATTAGTTTAGTTAAGTAGTTTAGTTTAGTTTTGAGTGAAAGCCCTGCCTGGTGAAAACCAGGTGGGGCTTAGCTTTTTTTACCGATGAGTTCCGACAATTTCTCCTGATAAGCTTCCGCAGCATTTGTATATTGTATTATAGGATAATGCCTGTTCCCATTCGTTTGATTCAGCTTTAATTATATACTGCTGGAATATAAAATAAAGCTGTTGAAAGCAGTGTTTGAATGTGCTGATATTATATTGAAATTCAGTAATTTAGCTATATTAGCTTGCGCTTGTGTTTCAGGTTAATAATTTCCGGCTATTGAGGCGTGCAGGAGGAATATTACCAGATATAATGCAGATAAGCCGATTAAACTTCCGTTTAGCTAGATGTTAGGCGAATTTTGTCCTCAAACTTATGAAATCAAAGTATGTTTTAATTGTAACGTTTTTTATCACTCTATTATACGCCGATAAAGCGAAGCCTCAGTCGATACAAAACAGCAACCGACTCCAGGCTGATAATAGGGAAACATATATCATTAAAAATGTGAACATCATCCCGATGACTATAGAAAATACAGTCATCAGTAATGCAAAGGTTGTAATCAGTAACAACAAAATAATATCCATCAACGGCAAGATGCCAAACAAAGCAAAAGTTATTGATGGTACTGGTAAATGGTTAATACCTGGCCTTGTAGATATGCATGTGCACAATCTCGCTGATGTAAACTTTAGCAACAGCTATCCAACAAAAGGTGCCACAATTTTCACAGACACACAAGATTTTATGATGCTGTATGTGGCTAATGGCGTAACCACTGCATTTGAATTAAGTGCCAGAGTTGAACACTTTGGGCAGAGAAATGAAATAATAAAAGGTACTGTTGCAGGACCCCGAATAGCTTTAGCCACATTAATTGACGGCGGTGAAGGATCTGGCAATATAGCTAACAATGCTGAAGAAGGTCGACAGACAGTTCGAATAGCAAAGGTACAAGGTTATGAGTTTATCAAAGTTTATGGTCATTTGAATGTAGAAACTTTTAAAGCAATTGTCGATGAAGCGCTAAAACAAAGAATGAAAGTCATTGGCCACATCCCACTTTCCTTTGAAGGAAGAGTTCAGGAAGCTTTTATTCCTCATTATGATATGGTGGCTCATGCGGAGGAATTTGCAAGGCTTAGCAAAAATTACAATTATGAAGATGCTGTGTACTTTGCGAAGCTTGCTAAACAAAACAATACATGGTTTTCTCCCACATTAATTACAATGTCATGGATTGCAAAACAAACCCGTTCCCTAGATAGCTTACGAAGCCTGTCAAGCCTACAATATGTACTCCCTTTAATGCAAAGCAAGTGGCTCAGTTATAATGCATATAACAGGGAAAGCAGCCCCGAAAGAATTGCATATTTTGACCGATTGGTAAACTTTAACAATATGCTTGTGAAAGCTTTTAAAGCAGAGGGCGTTCCTATTGTCGCCGGAACGGATGCAGGTACCTCTGGGGTAATTTGGGGCTTTGCGCTGCATGATGAACTAGCGTTATTGGTAAATGCGGGTCTCACTCCTGAGGAAGCATTGGCATCTGCGACGCGTTTGCCAGCTACATGGCTTGAAATTGAGGACAAGATAGGAACTGTTGAAACTGGAAAGTTTGCAGACTTGATATTACTTAATGCAAACCCATTGGTAGATATCAGAAACACGAAGAATATTGCAGGCGTGTTTATCAATGGCAAATGGTTTAGCAAAGCAAACATTGATAAGAACCTATCCAAAATTGCACAGAAGAATAAGTTAAATAAAAGCAAGTTTGATTGGAACAAAAGAAAAATGTACTAACAAAACTTCGCCTAACACGGTATTCTTAACCCTCGCTATGCTTTGAGCTTCGGCTACACAAATCTGTTGTGGGAAATAATAATTGATGAAAAGAGGTAAACTGATTAAACTAAAGCCAGGGTTACCTTATGAAGCTATTATAATTTTAATATTATTTCCAATCGCTATAATTTTATGCCTCTGGCAGTGCAGCATCAAAGGTGAATGGACTATTTATTGATAGCTTCTGGGGCATTGATTGCATTTCGCTTCTTTAGTTAGCTATACAATGTTAGTTTCAAGAAATTTAAAATTGCAGGCGGAGTACTAACTCACTTTTGTTAACTAGCTCAAGTTATACCCTTATGTTAATTTAATCACTAGTATTAATAAACGGCGATAGTAAGATGAAAATTAGCTTTAGACGTGAGTGACGTTTGTTTCTACTAAAAAGAGTGGCAATTTTTGCTAGGTTGATTTAAAAGCTTACCATAGATTATCCATCATCCCAATAAATCTGATTAAAGATCTAAAAACATTGCTGATTATACTTATTAATAAATGTAATAAGGATTTCTGACCTGTCTCCCCCCATTCTTAAAGCATGATCCCATAGCAGCTAAACCTCTTTGGAGTAGGTTCGGTTATGTAGTTTTTTGATCTAAATTAAAACCTTAAGAACCCGCTTATTTCAGCAAAATAGTACTTTTTTGTTTCTTAAGTAACAAAAAAGTACTAAAAAAATCCTCCTTATTACTTTCTTTATTTTATCCTTTTTATAAACTAATACTGGTTTCACTTTCCTGCACGCAACGTGTTCTGACAGAAAACTTATTTCCTAACCATATGAACATCAACAGCAATTAAGTATTTACCGCAAGCGAAATATTGCTTAATATGTAGCCCATACCTTTTGTAGGAACGTAAAAAATTAGGAAGGTATCGTAAAGGATATCATTTATTTTACTGCTGTGTTTAAGAACCACGTTCAAGCAACCAGAACTTGTCCAAAATAAAGCCGGTGTGCTTTTGGAGTTTTTCCTCTTGTTTGACCCATCCAGATCACCCTTTCTTGTTCAACCCACCCTTAAACTTTTATTAAGCGAAGGCTTAAAAACCCTCCTGCTTGATGCTATTTACTTGTTTGTTTCATTTTAATAACACGCCTATGTTAGCAATGAACTTTCGCGGGCCCTATCAAATCAGGGCAGACCGTAACCGGCCGGAGCCGGAAATCAAGCATCCCATGGATGCCATTGTCCGGGTCACCCGATCCTTGATCTGTGGATCGGACCTGCACCTGTACCATGGCTTGGTGCCGGACACCCGTGTGGGCATGACCTTTGGCCATGAATTTACAGGTATAGTAGAAGAAGTTGGATCCGGGGTAAAAAAACTGAAGGTAGGCGACCATGTACTGGTGCCCTTCAACATTGCCTGCGGTTCCTGTCCGCATTGCAAGCAGGAACTTTATGGCAACTGCCATGAGGCAAATGCTGAAGCCACGGCCGTCGGTGGCTTTTTTGGCTATGCCCACACGGGGGGAGGCTATGATGGGGGACAGGCAGAATACGTTCGGGTACCCTACGCCGATGTGAGCCCCACCGTAATCCCGGAAGGTATGGATCCGGAAAACGCCGTGCTCCTGACTGATGTGGTGCCCACCGGCTACCAGGCTGCAGAGCAGGGTGGCATCCAGAAAGGTGATACCGTAGTAGTGTTTGGCGCCGGCCCGGTTGGTCTTTTGGCAGCCCGCTTTTCCTGGTTTTTCGGCGCCGGAAGAGTCATCGTAATTGATGAATTAGAATACCGCCTGGAGTTTGCCCGCAAGTTTGCTTTTGCCGAGGCTTATAACTTCAGGGAAATGGATGACCCGGTGGTATTCTTGAAAAAGGCCACCGATTATTTTGGGGCTGACGTGTGTATTGATGCGGTGGGCTGCGATGCCACCGGCAGTGCCTTTCAAAACATTACCGGTAAGGGACTGCTGCTGCAGGCTGGCAATGCCACCGCCTTTCACTGGGCTGTTAACTCCGTTAAAAAAGGCGGTATCGTGTCCATCATTGGTGTATATGGTCCGCCCTGGAACCTCGTTCCCCTCGGCAGTATCATGAATAAAGGCATTACCATAAGGGGCAACCAGGCCTCGGTAAAACGGCTGTTGCCCAAAATGATAGATCACATCATGAGCGGCAGGATCAATCCAAAGGAAATCATTACACACCGTTTTCCACTGGAAGAAATACCGGATGCCTACCGCATGTTTTCCAAAAAAATGGACAACATCATCAAACCATTATTAATCCCACCAAGAGCCAACGCTTAAAACCTTTTTATCATGAAAGATGCATTAGAAAACAGAATAGAGGAGTTCCAGGATCGGGTAATTGCCAAACGCAATATGGCACGCGCCAAAGATATACCCGGCTGGGGCATGGATGCAGATCCGGAAAACGATCCTGCTTACCCCATGAAACATACCAATGGTGCGGACCACCAGCGTTTCGATTACGAAAAGCCCCCCCAGCAGCCGCTGGACATGGAGGTCTTTCATTCCATAGAGCGACCCGGTGTTACCCGTGTATTTGGTACTTCTACACCGCCTGCAGGCCTGAGTGGCGCTATCCGCCGCTATGCCTATAAGTACAGCGAAGCCACCGCTACGCACTGGATGACGCTCATATTGGCTGACCGGGTAGATGTGATCCAGGGAAAACTCAATGATCTAAAACACGGCGTTCTCCCTAATCCCTGGGTAGAGCGGGGCTGGAATGCTGAATGGAAGTATAACCGCTCGGCTTTTATCGGGAAGGCAGCTACTACGGCTTTGCTTATAACTGCCGGTATCATGCTGCTGTCAAAGAAAAACAGCAGTAAGCAACATTCAAGAGAATGGTAGCATAAAATGTATCAACCCAAGAGGCGGCAAAGGCCGAACAACTTTTGGGTTGATACATTTTATGCTACCATCTATTTTAGTTGATACATTTTATGCTACCATCTATTTTAAAGGAGAGCCAGGCATTAAAACAGGAGAATTATGCCGGGAAAAGGCGCTGGGCCTAGCCGCATTAATTTTTTGCTTGTGGAGCATACCTGCCAGCACGAAACAGCGTGCCTCCGAAGGATGAGAAAATTTCAGCGTTGCATAAATCACTAATTACTGGCCCTTCTTTTTTATCACCTTCTCACAGATTTTAAGTCAAACTAAATTTAAAACACTATGGCTAACGCATTTAAAACTTTCATTCCTCCTAATCCAAAGAAATCTGGCAGGCAGAGGCAAGCAAAAGGCTTTACCAATATAGGGACGACTGGCAGAGTATTATCTGTTTTGGGTGGTGCGGCTTTGGCATATTACGGATGGAGCAGAAAACAATCCCCTCTCGGAAAAAGCTTAACCACAGCGGGCGGTTACCTGGTGCTACGGGGAGCTTCTGGTTTCTGCCCGGTTAATGAGGCCCTGCACATAGATACGGCTCATTCTAAGACCGAAGGGTTTGAAGTCACTTCAAGCGTTACCATACTTAAGCCTCGTCAGGAGGTATATCAATTCTGGCGCAAGCTCGAAAACTTGCCCAAGTTTATGCAATACCTGGAAGATGTGAGGCAGACAGGTCACAGGCGCTCGCACTGGGTAGCCAAGGTTCCCAAAAATATTATCTCCAAAGAGAAACTCAGCACCGTGGAGTGGGATGCCGAAATAGACCGGGAGGAAGAAAATAGCCTGATAGCCTGGCGCTCCCTGCCTGGTTCTGAAATTGAAAATTCCGGTGAAGTCCGTTTTACGGATGCTCCCGCAAACCGGGGTACCGTGGTGCAAGCTACCATTGCGTACCATCCGCCGGCAGGAGCTGCCGGGAAGCTAGCCGCCAAATTGCTGAATCCGGCATTTAAGGAATTGGTAAAACAAGACCTTCGCCGTTTTAAGCGTCTGCTGGAAGCAGGAGAAATTCCGACCATTATTGGCCAACCCTCTGGTCGCAAAAATGAGAACTACTAAAAATATATTTTCTAATATTAAATACTAAGCTATGAAAGCAATCTGCTGGGAAGGAATTAACAAAGTGAGTACTGAGCGCGTGCCCGATCCTACTATATTAAACCCTCGTGACGCAATTGTGCGCGTTTTTTTATCGTCGGTTTGCGGCTCTGATTTGCACCTGCTGGGTGGCTATATACCCGCCATGCGTTCCGGCGATATTATAGGGCACGAGTTTATGGGCGAAATAGTAGAAGTTGGGCCGGAAGTAAAAAAACTGAAGAAAGGTGACCGGGTGGTGGTGTGCTCTGTTTTAGCTTGTGGCGGATGTGAGTTCTGTCACCGGGAGGAGTACTCGTTGTGCGATAACTCGAATGCTGAACCCGAATGGACTGAGAAAGCTTATGGCTACCCGGTAGCAGGCATTTTTGGCTATTCACACGCTTTGGGAGGTTATGCCGGCAGCCATGCCGAATATACCCGTGTTCCCTTTGCCGAAAATACTTGTTTTAAGGTGCCGGACGGGATAAGTAACGAATCTGCCTTATTTACCTCCGATGCTTTTCCTACCGGGTATATGGCCGCCGATTTTGCAGGCATTGAACCGGGCGATACCGTGGTGGTGTGGGGCTGTGGCGGGGTTGGCCTAATGGCTATGCATAGCGCCTGGTTGCTGGGAGCCGGCCGGGTAATCGCTATTGACCAATATCCGTACCGGCTGGAGCAAGCTCGCACCAGGGCAAAGGCCGAAGTACTGAACTTTAGAGAAGTAGATGTATTGGAAGCCTTGAAAGAAATGACCGGTGGTCGTGGTCCGGACCGCTGTATTGATTGCGTGGGCATGGAAGCCAACAGCACCGGAGTTGAAAAGGTGTATGATTACGCCAAGCAATATGCCCGCTTGCAGAGTGATAGACCTGCCGTACTCCGGCAGGCCATTATGGCGTGCCGCAAAGGCGGAACGGTATCAATTATTGGAGTATACGGTGGACTTATTGATAAATTCCCAATGGGACCGGCCATGAATAAGGGCCTGACTTTCCGGATGGGCCAGCAATTCGGCCAACGATACATTCCTACACTACTGGATATTGTAGCCCGCGGAGAAGTAGACCCAGCCTATTTGCTCACTCACAAATTATCTTTGGATAAGGGACAGGAAGGGTATATGATGTTCAAAGAAAAAGCAAATAATAATATGCGTTCGGTATTTGCTCCGGCCGGATAATTAAATTGAGGAATTCAAAGTTTAAGCGATCTAATCTCCAAGTGGGTAAGATAAAAGTGTTGCGTTACCATTTTTATCTTAACCGCTTGGATTAATTTTTTAACCTTCCCGTTACAGGCAAATTTACCAAGTGAGTTGTACATTTAAAATTATCCAATTATGAGTACCAGCAGCAATCAACTTGAACAAGTTTTTATAGACGACACCTACCAAATAACGGGTGTGGCAGTATCAAAAGATGGACGTGTATTTACGTGTTACCCGCTATGGCCAGGTCCGCACAAGTGGGATGTTGTTGAAGTTATTGGACCTAATGAATCAAGGCCTTACCCGGATGAAGAGTGGAACAATTGGAAGGAAGGTGACGACGGAAAGAATAAGTGGGTTTGTGTGCAGGCGGTGTATGTAGATGAGGAGAATTACCTGTGGGTGGTGGACCCTGCCTGCCCTAAGATGGAACAAGTTTATGATAATAGTTTTAAGCTGGTAAAGTTCAACCTGGCTACCAATAGCATAGAAGAAGTGTACAGGTTTGATGGCGTATTAAGCAACAAAAGCTATATCAACGATGTGCGGGTCGATACCCGTAGAAGAGTAGCTTATTTATCGAACTCCAATGAAGGGGGAATCGTGGTGGTTAATCTTGAAACGGGAAAAAGCAGGGAGTTACTGCGCGATCATCATTCGGTAAAACACGACCCTTCCTTTAAACTGATAGTGGATGGGAAAGAATTTAAAAAGGATGGTAAACCGGTACATCTCCAATCAGATGGTATTGCTTTAACACCGGATGGCGAGTGGCTGTATTACAAACCGCTCACCGATAATAAACTGTACCGCATTCGAACAGAATTTCTGCGTGATGAAGTATTGCCTGAAGATGAGCGGGAGGCTGCGGTAGAAGATCTGGGAAGTTTTTCGGTTACTGATGGGATGATCTTTGACAAAAGAGGCAACCTGTATCAGGGAGATTACCCTAACTACAAAATGGTAAAAATAACGCCTTCGCATAAGCAGGAAGATATAGTGGCAGACGAAAGGCTGATCTGGCCGGATAGTTATTCCATTTCGGAGGATGATTATTTATACATCAGCTGCTCCCAAATCAATAAGCAACCCGAATACAATGAAGGCGAAAATAAAAGAACAACACCTTATGCCATTTACCGGATGAAGTTGCCTGCCACTTAATACACAACATTCTCTGGCACTTTACCCGGTTTTAATAAAGTATGTTCAATAAATAATTTTTTTAAATCAATCCCAGCCCTACCTTATTGATTATTTAAGAGAAAATTAAAACATTATTTAATATTAATATAATAAGTACGTTTTTTGTACAGCCGTATTTTGAGGCTGTACATTGTACTTGAGCTGATATATCCTTATAAATTTAAGAGACAAGTACCCCTTGTCTGTGAGTAGTGCCAGAAGCTCCTGGTGAAAATGAACCTAGAACATGATAATTCCTTTAAAACTGAAGGCTTACATGAAAGATTCCTGCACATCCGATAGCATGGAGATTGTTATAATAAAGCCTGAGCTTCTCTGCTCCGGGAAAGCTGTTACTACCCCAACACAACTAAAAATAATTTACTTGTCCTCAGGTACATTGTCCATATTTATTCATAATTTCATAATCATAAATTGCCTATGTATGATTGATAGATAAATTGAAATTATTCAATATCTATACTACATTTCTTATATTTTTGTTCTTTCGAGTAACAGCTGGAGGTTTAAGTGAAAAAAGGCTTTTTTGAGAAGTTGGTTCAGCTATCGCCCGATATGATCTGTTCCTTCGACCGGCAGGGATGTTTCTTATTTGTAAGTAACGCCTGCAAGGATATAATGGGCTATGAAAACAGGGAGCTGGTGGGACTGCCGGTTATAGATTTTGTACATCCTGAAGACCGCTCCAAAATCTCCAGTGTCCTTAAAGATCTTCCTCAGGGAGAGACAACCGTCAATTTTAAATACCGCTTTATCCACAAAAGCGGGCACCCGTTGCACCTGCTATGGTCGGCTACCTGGTCGGAAGAGGACGAGGCGGCCCTCTGCGTCGTACGGGTGGCCCCGGAGCATCCTGCGGTAGGGCAAAGGCTGAGAGAGGAGCAGCACCAGGCCTTGGTGGAGCACAGCTCCGACACCATTGCCTTACTGGATGAGGCAGGCAACTACCTCTACTTATGCAACTCTATCCGGAAAACGCTCGGTTTTGCACCTGAAGAAGTCATGGGTAAGAATGCATTTGACGGGGTTCACCCGGAGGATCTGCCAAAGGTAAAGGAGTCCTGGTTAGAACTGGGTTCAAAAGACCATGTTCAGATATCGGATTACCGCTTCAGAAAGGCCGACGGAAACTGGATATGGTTTGAGACCATTGTCAGCAACCAACTCAGCAACCCTGCCATCCGGGCAATGGTCGTTAACGCCCGTAATATTACCGAGCGTAAAATCAGCGAACTGCAGTTGGTGGAAAGCGAGCAACGCTTCCGCTCCCTCTTTGACAACAACCCGGACATGATCCTGGTCGAGGACCGGGAAGGCGTGATCCTGGATATAAACGCTGCCGGAGGTGTTTTCGAGGGAATCCCAAGGGAGAAGATCCTCAACCGCCATTTTTCGGAATTTCTCCCTACCGAAGCGGTAACTGTCAGCATGAAGCACCATCTGGATACGCTAAGCGGTAAAACATGCCGATTTAAGTTAGAGATAGCTTGTCTCAGCCAGTCTTATAAAGTTTATGACATTCTGAAAGTCCCGATTCATGTGAACGGTAAGATAACAGGAGTATACACTCTTGTGAAGGATATTACCGCCATTACTCAGTATCACAACACGGTAGTGGAGCAGGCCAAGAAGCTAAACACCATTTTTGAGAGCATCACCGATGCGTTCTTTACCCTAAGTAGGGATTGGCACTTCACCTACATCAACAGCGAGTATGACAGGATATTAGAAACGAATCGGGAAAAGCTGCTGGGCAAGAACATATGGGAAGTGTATGATGAAGAGATATTTAAAACCTTTTACCAGCAGTACCATTATGCCGTTGAAACGGGAAAGTCCGTCCATTTTGAAGCTTACCTTGAAAGAAAGGATGTATGGCTGGAAGTAAAGGCCTTTCCCTCCACAGAGGGCCTGTCGGTTTATTTTAGTGACGTAACGGAGAAGGTAAGGTCAAAGCAGGAGCTCGAAAAGCTATCGCTGGTGGCAAGTAAAACTACCAACGGTATTTATATAACTGATGCCCAAGGTTTTGTTGAGTGGGTAAACGAGGGCTTCACCAGGCTCACAGGCTATATTCTTCCCGAAGTGAAAGGCAAAAGGTGTAGTTCATTTATGCAAGAGCCCGGCACAGACAAAGCTTTGGCGAGGCGTATCTTAGAAAAAATTAAGCAAAGGGAGCCCTTTGAAGAAGAAGTTCTGAGCTATAAAAAGTCGGGAGAGAGGATATGGGTTTCTAAAAATATCACCCCTGTGCTGGATGATACGGGTCAGGTGAGTCGGTACATTGTTATTCAAAATGATGTGACGGCCCGAAGAGAGGCTGAGGAGGCGCAGTTAGAGTTAACCAAAGACCTTGACAAGCAATACCGGGACCTGCAGCAGTTCACCTATATTGTCTCTCATAACCTCCGTGCACCTGTTGCAAACGCACTAGGATATACACAACTGCTATTCAGGGTAGACAACAATTCCGAGTTATATGACATATCTCTAAAAAACCTGAAAACCAGTATTATCAATTTGGATATGGTTTTAAAAGACCTGAACCAGATTTTATCTATCCGGGATAACAAAGACACCATTGAGAAAGAGAAAATCAACATCAGGCTTATATGCCAGCAGGCAGTGGACAGTCTTCAGGAATCGTTGCAGGCGTGTGGTGGCGAAGTTTTCTTAAATATAGGAAAAGAGACCCTCCTGCCAGGCAATAAAGCTTATTTTTATAGTATTTTCTATAATCTTCTGTCTAATGCCATTAAATACCGCTCTCCAGAACGTGCCTTGAAAATTAACATCAAGTACGCTTGCGACGCTAGCCAAAATGTTGTCCTTACCTTTTCTGATAATGGATCGGGATTCAACATGGAGAAAGCAGGCGAAAACGTCTTTAAGCTTTATAAGAGGTTCCACAGGACTGTTGAAGGGAGGGGGATCGGGCTGTTTCTGGTTAAATCTCATGTTGAAGCGATGGGTGGGCATATTGAGGTAAGCAGTCAGGAGAACATAGGCACCAAGTTTTCAATCTATTTGCAGTAACACCTCTTGAAAATATTTCTGATTGACGATGATGAGTTAAGCCTCTTTCTGACACAACACTCGCTGATTCTGGAGGGATTCAAAGACATGCGGACTTTTCTGTCGGCGGAAGCGGCTAACAGTGTGTTTATAAAATTTTGACGGGAGCTAAAGTGTTCAACTTTAGATCGCTATTTTGCTTTTGTGGTTACTTGAAGCTGACGCTTTTCAATTGCAAAATTTCATAAGCACATTAAAGTTAATTAAATTGAAAAACAGATAAGATGCCTTTTACCTTCTCCCATCCAGCAATTGTTTTACCATTGGCTCTACTTCCAAGAAGGTGTAAAAGCCTGTCTTATGCGTCTCATGCACGAACGCTTTGTGCGCGTGCTAAACTATAATATGAGCACTGTAGCAAGAATCAAAAAATAAGACTGCAGCTAAAGATGGGTATAAGAAGAAGGAAAAGCGAAGTAGGGTTTATAAAAACAACAGGCTGGTTTGCTATACCTGTTTTACTTTTACTAAGTATCTTTTTTCAGCAGGTACAGAAAGCAAAGTTGAAGTGAGATGCATTTGAATAAGAGAAAAAACATTCAAGGCGCCTAATAAAATGCAGCAGAGAGGCTCCTGTAGGCTGCCTCAGATTTTAGCCATTTATTTCAGAAGTTCTGACCCTGGCTTTGTACGCTATCCAGATTCAAATTATGAAATCGTGGATAAAGCTACTCACCTTTTCATTTCTCTTTGCGTAACATCAGTTAATAAATGAACGGGTACCATAGAACAGGTTTTTCTATAGTTGTCCGTTGAGGTGGCTTATAGCCAAACTTTCGATTTAAACGACTTTATAAAACGATGCATGCGATATCAGCCCATAGAGAATTACGGAATTATCGGTGACTTGAATACAGTGGCGTTGGTAGGGTTGAATGGTTCCATTGATTTCATGTGTTTCCCCAACTTTGATTCCCCCAGCATCTTTGCCGCTTTGCTAGACGTGGAGAAAGGCGGCAGCTTTCAGCTAAACCCCTTGTTTGAAGAGCAGAAGACCAAGCAGCTGTATCTGCCGGATACTAACGTGCTGCTCACCCGGTTCCTTTCACCAGATGGCGTGGGAGAGATCACCGATTTTATGCCGGTAGAGGAACTGTACAGTGGCAAAGAACTTATCAGACGGGTAACCTCTATACGGGGCGAAGTGACTTACCGGATGAGGTGCAAGCCACGCTTCGACTATGGCAGAAGCACTCATACCGTGGAGCAGATTTCTGAAACAGAAGTAATCTTTACCTGCACCGGCGACTCCACTGTACTGCGTTTGATGAGTTCAGTGCCTTTACAGGTGGATGGAGCTGATGTAGTGGCCGAATTTACGCTGAGCCCCACCCAAACCGCCGACTTTCTGCTGGAGCATGTTAAAAAGGGGCATATACAGGAAAGAGATTTTGAAGCCTACATAACCCAGAGCCTTTTTGAAACAGTAAACTACTGGAAGAACTGGATTGGGCAATCTACCTACACCGGCCGTTGGCTGGACATGGTAAACCGGTCGGCGCTGGTTCTAAAGCTGCTGACCTCGCACAACTACGGCTCTATTTTAGCGGCGCCCACCTTCAGCCTGCCGGAGAGCATTGGTGCCGCCCGTAATTTTGACTACCGCTTCACCTGGATCAGAGACGCCTCTTTTTCTATGTATGCCTTGATCCGGCTGGGATATGCCAAAGAAGCCGGGGCCTTTATGCACTGGGTGGAAAGGCTGTGCCAGGATATAAAAGGACAGAACCGATTGGGTATCATGTACTCCATTGACGGGCACAGGCAGTTGGAGGAAAAGGAGCTGACGCATTTTGAGGGATATAAGCAATCATCGCCGGTCAGGATTGGGAACGATGCCTACGGGCAATTGCAGCTTGATATTTACGGGGAACTGTTGGATTCTGTATACCTCTATGATAAGTATGGTGAGCCTATTTCCTATGACTTCTGGAAAGACCTTGAAAAACAGATTAACTGGCTGACAGATAATTGGCAGCAACCCGATGAGGGGATTTGGGAAGTGCGCGGTGGACGCAAAAATTTTCTTTATTCCCGCCTTCTGTGCTGGGTAGCCTTCGATCGCGCTATCAAAATTGCAGAAACCCGGTCGTTTCCGTTAAACAAGAGGTGGCGGGAAGAGCGGGACAAGATCTTTAACAGCATTTTCACTGAATTCTGGGATGATGAAAAGCAGGCGTTTATGCAATATCCGGGTGCTCTGACCGTAGATGCCTCTACGCTGCTTATGCCACTGGTTCGGTTTATCAGCCCCAAAGATCCTCGCTGGCTCTCTACCCTCAAAAGGATTGAAGAGGAATTGGTCTCTGATTCGCTGGTGTACCGCTACCGCCTGGATATGGCTGCCCCAGACGGATTTGTAAGCCATGAGGGCACCTTCTCCATGTGCTCCTTCTGGTATGTTGAATGCTTGTCCAGGTCTGGACAGCTGGAGAAGGCGCGGTTTTACTTTGAAAAAATGCTTGGGTATGCCAACCATCTGGGGCTGTATGCAGAGCAGTTGGGGTTCCAGGGGGAGCACCTGGGGAACTTTCCGCAGGCCTTCACGCACCTGGGCCTGATCAGTGCTGCCTATAACCTGAACAAACAACTCAACGACAGCCGTAATAAAAACGTCAACTATTAATAACCTATCATATAAAATATATCTGCATGTCAACACAAACAGCAAATCAAACAGTACTGGTCACTGGTGCCAGCTCCGGTATAGGGCAAGGCATTGCCATCGCCTTTGGGCAGAAAGAGGCCAATGTAATTGTAAATTACCACAGCGATGAAGATGGAGCCCGTCAGACCCTGGATGAAATTGAAAAAGGGGGCGGAAAAGGCTTTATCTGCAAGGCCGATGTGAGCAAAGAGGAAGATGTGGCCCGTATGTTTCAGGCAGCACTGGAGGCTTACGGAACTGTAGATGTGCTGGTGAGCAACGCCGGAATCCAGCAAGACAGTGCCTTTGCCGAGATGACGCTGGATCAATGGAACAAGGTGATGAATACCAACCTCACCGGCTATTTTTTATGCGCCCGCGAGGCCATCAAAATTTTCAATCAGAAAGGAGAAGCAGGCCCGGACGACAAAGCCAAGGGCAACATCATATTCATGAGTTCAGTGCATGACATTATTCCGTGGGCCGGTCATGTGAACTATGCTTCCTCTAAAGGCGGTATTCTAATGCTGATGAAGTCGTTGGCGCTGGAGGTAGCTCCTAAGAAGATACGCATCAATGCCATTTCGCCGGGAGCCATTGCCACAGATATCAACGAAGACGTCTGGAACGATGAGGAAAAGCGCAAAGAATTGTTAAAACTGATTCCGTACAAGCGTATCGGTAAGCCGGAAGATGTTGCCAAAGTAGCTGTTTGGCTGGCTTCTCCGGATAGTGATTATGTGACAGGTACAACTATTTACGTTGACGGCGGCATGACACTTTATCCGGGGTTTGTGAACAACGGGTAAGATTTATTAAAGAAGTAAAGAGGCTTTTTTAGCTGAGCAGAGAAATGCTGCTTGCAGAGTTCGTTTTGGAGTTGTTTTCTGAAAGCAGCTCCAAAACGGCTTCTTTTGTGTATACCTGGGAGGTACTAAATTTCTGGCAAAGAATTAATTGAAGCAGCTGTCTGCTTCACATCAGAACCTGGCAGTGCCAGTACAAAAAAAGGCATAGTAGAGGTTAAAATAAATTAGCAGCAAGCCTGTAAGCCGGGTTCTGTCGCATAGCCGAAGCTACACGTCTTATCATTTATCTAGGCCTGCACTCACGCACAGGCTCCATCGACCTACCCACTGACATCGGACGAGCAGCCCTTAGCCCTGCCGAAGCAAGGCGCTGACAGCCTATTTGGTCTTTCAACTCCTAAGGTTTACCCAGCTGGAACGGTCACCCGCCCACTGGTGCGCTCTTACCGCACCTTTTCACCCTTACCACTTTTGCAAGTGGCGGTAATTTTCTGTGGCACTAGCTGTAGCTGTTTCGTCGCCAAAACAGCCCCTTCCCGTTAGGAAGTAGGATGCTCTGCGTTGCCCGGACTTTCCTCTCCTCCCGAAAGAGCAGCGATAAGACGGCCTGCTGTTAATCTATTTCAATGCAAAAATAGGAGGTTTAGTTAAGAGTTAAAACAAAATGGGTTTAATAGGTTAAATACAACCCTCTAACCTCTTTAACTCGTCTCTCCCTAACTCCACTACCTTAGCCTTACCAGGGTGGCTCCGTAGCCAAATTTTTCTTTTTTGGCGTCTTCGAAATATTTGATACCAACGGTTTTGCTGAGAATTTTCTGAATCTCTTTACGAAGTACACCGTTGCCTGTGCCATGTATAAACACAATCTCATGCATATTGGATGCCATAGCTCTGTCCAAAGCATCCTGGAAATGCTCCAGCTGCTTTTTCAGCATGGCGCTGTTGCTCATGCCCTGGTAGTCTTCTGTTAGTTTTTCTATATGCAGGTCTACTTCATGTTCCGGAGCCTGAAGTTTATAATTATCTTTTGGGGCTGCTGTTTCAGCTAATTGCTCCTTTATCTTATCTGTGTCAACTACCGTAGGTTTCGTGTCCAGCTGGAACAGGTACGCCTCTTTGTTTAAGATGGGCGCTGTTTTTTTACTTTTATAAAAAGAGGCAGCTTTAAATTGCACCTTTTTGGTTACAGGCTCAAAAAGTGAGGGAGCACCATTTCTGTGTTGCAGGAACTGCACGACAATACTGGGCCATTTTTCAAAATCCTTCAGGTGATAATGCGTTATAACCCGGGTTGCTTTCGGGGCCAGTTTATCATTTTGTAGGCCGCGATAAATATTGTTGCGGTCTTCACCCGATGTAAACAATACATCATAATCAGTGTTGTTGACTACGGTGACTGCTAAAAGTTCTTCAGACTGGTGTACCAGCGCCAGGTAGATTCCCTTTGTGGCCAGTACAGGTGCTGCCGGTTCTTTTCTGGCAGCAGGCTGCGGTGCATCGTTACGCAAAAACTTTGCTTCTTCAGGAGCTATTACCACCACTTCCCGCCGGGCCACCGGAATAGTAAAGTCATTGTCGATGGCTACTTCTACAATATTGTTATCCAGTATCCTGGTGATAATGCCTTCTTCGCGTCCTGACATCAGGCGCACGCGATCTCCTACGTTCATAATTATCTTTTATGTTTAGGTAAGTCAGCTTTAATGGAGCTGAAGTTCATTCTGATTACAACATTACCTGTTGTGAAATACGTTCTAAGCCTCTGAAACTTTATCGGAGCTCAGCCAGGTATCAGGTAAAGCCATAGGCAAAGGTACAAGTATTCAAAGGATATAAAACGGCAATAACACCGCTTATGTAGCCGCAGCCGATATTAAAAATAGACAGAATGGAAACGAAAGCCTTTGCGGTTGCTATACTCCAGAGTCGGGGCAGGTACTTTAACAATGCTCAGGAAATACAGCATTGTGTTTATAACTTTGTTTTTGCCCTTAAAATGCATCAGGTTTATGTCAGGGCTCAGGTAAAACTGGCGGTAAGCCTGTAAGCCTAGTTCCTGGTTAAGAGGTTTTTCATTGTAAACTATTTCTTCTACTCCATAACCAACAGCTACATTCAACCACTTTGGGTAGGAGCTGGCATTCTTCAAAAAGGAACCTACATTAACAGAAGCCCAGTAAGTTTGCCCATTATAATCTTTAAGTACTTGCTCGGGCAGGTTTGTGCCTAATACCTTGGGGCGTAAAGCAGCGTAGCCGGTAGTATTAAAGGAGAATTTAGGCATAATCCGTATTTCACCCCAGGCTAGTTCCTGTGATATAACGGCTGCTGCTCCTAAAGAATTAGCTATCAGATCACCGGCAGAAGCGCCGTATTCAGCCTGAAACCCATCAAAAAACTCGATTGGTGCTTGTAGCACTATGCCCAATAAACCTCCATACAGAACGGCCTTCTTTTCCGGAACCCCTGCGCCACGTAATATTTCTATACCAGTGCGGCCAAAATGAAACGAACTGTAAAAATGCCCGGCCTTGTCTTGCTGCAACCAGTCTTTGTTATCGTTGAAGAAGTGAAAACCGGCATTACGCTGTTCTTTATACCATGCCTCATTTAAGGCAACGAGTGTGGCTGTGTACCCTACTGCCAATCCACTGCCCATTGCTAAGAGGCGTGGCTTGTTCACAGAATTCTCTTCTAAGGTTAGTGTATCAGCAGGAATAGGAACATTGCAAAAACCTGGCAACCGTAATAGAACAAAGCAGCAAAGTAAAACTGCAGAAAGATACTTTAAAAAAGGCATTTGCAATATTATATAAATGGGCTGAATCTCCAAAATCAGCTTCTGTCATAAAGTAAACCAGCTATTGCAGGCATATGTTCCAGGTATAGCTATTGTAAGAGGTGCAGAAAATGATTCTTAGACAGATTTAATATGTCTTTAATCTACTTTTAATGTAGCCGCTCTACCTTCGAATGATTCTGAAGGGAAGCTATACATGAAATACTTATTATTTATTGTTGCAGCACTTGCTTGTTTTACTACAACTGCCCAACATCACACACCCGATTCTACGCGCACAGACAGACCTGTTAAACTGGAGCACGCCGAACCGCTTTACATTGATTTAATCCGGGATCTGGGGGCGCATAAGGGGGAGAAGGAGTGGAACATAGGAGCTGGTATGACCGATAACCTGACCTACGACCGGTACAATTTCCTGGTGGAGTATGAGTGGGCGCCCATCGACAGGCTGGGGCTGGAGATTGAGGTGCCTTTTTCCTTGTACAGCCGGAATGTGAAAGACAGGAATCCAGCTACGAACCAGCCATCCGACCGGATTGAGTCGCTGAAACTGGCGGCGCAGTATACCTTTCTGGTGGCACCACAAATCAACACGTCCTTAGCACTCGGTAAAATCACGGAGTTTGAGTTTACCGATATAGATAAGATACGTGAGGATAGGCTGTTTAAGGGAATCCTGTTTAATCCGTTTTTTGTAGCAGCCAAACGTTGGGGCTCCGATTTTCATACGTTGATATACACAGGGCCCAGGTTGTTCAGGCACTTCGGGCACAGCGGTATAGAAACAGAGTATGAAATTAATACCAGCTTCCACTACATGATTCCGCATTCCCGCAATTTCGTAGGTATAGAGTTTAACAAGGAGTTTGTGCATGGCCGTTTCGATATGGTCATGCGGCCGCAAATGCGCCTCGTGATCCACGAGAACCTGATGGTAGGGATCGTGTCAGGTATACCTATCTCAAGAGAGAACGAGCGGCTGAGCTCTTTCGTGCGCCTGATCTATGAGCCGGGCAGCCGAAAGAACAGGCGTTATATGCATTAAGGAGCCATAGCCGCTATAGATTTTTTGTAAGCTTCCAATGCTCTGGAGCTCGCCTCCTTGTGTTGCAGCATTGGCTTCGGGTAAGCGGCTGTGCCATATTCCGGAACCCAGCGCTTAATATAAGTATAGTCTTTGTCGAACTTTGTTACCTGGCTGTCAGGGTTAAATATCCTGAAGTAGGGCTGCGCATCGGCTCCCGTACCTGCTGCCCATTGCCAGTTACCTGCATTACTGGCTAACTCATAGTCAAGTAGTTTCTCTGCAAAATAGGCTTCGCCCCAACGCCAGTCAATCAGCAGGTCTTTTATCAGAAAGCTAGCTACAACCATGCGCACGCGGTTGTGCATAAAGCCAGTGGCATTTAACTCGCGCATGCCTGCGTCAACCAGGGGGAAGCCCGTTGTGCCGTTGCACCATCTTTCAAACTCTTCTTCGTTATTGCGCCATTCTATGGCCCTGAACTTAGGATAAAAGCTTTCGGTGGCAGTAATCGGGAAGTGGTACAATAACTGCATAAAGAATTCCCGCCAGATCAGTTCCTGTAGCCACACCTGGTTGTGTGCTATAGCCTTTACAACAGCATCGCGCACACTAATCAAACCAAAGCGTAGGTATGGGCTGATGCGGGAGGTGGCATCCAGAGCGGGTATATTCCGGGTATCTTCGTAGGCGCGCAGCACATCGGCTGATAGGCGAGGGGCAGGCACTTGCATAGCAGACGGAGCAAAACCCATTTCTGAAAGCGAAGGAAGTGCCGTTGCAGTATGCGGCAGCAGTTGGTGCAGGTTATCTTTGCTCGGAATGGGAGCTACCAGGTCTGCGGCAAAGCGTTGCAGCCAGGCCTTTTTATAAGGAGTATAAATTTTGTACGGGCTACCTGTTTTGGAAAGAATCTCTTCCTGCTCAAATATTACCTGATCCTTAAACGTATAGAAACCGACTCCTTTAGCGGAGAGCAGGTCTTCTACAGCGGTATCCCTGGTGCGTGCATAAGGTTCGTAGTCGCGGTTGGTATACACTGCTGTAATGTTGTACTGCCGGCAAAGAGAGCTCAGGATTTCTTCAGGCAGCCCGTATTGTACCAGCAGCGTACTGCCCATTGCATGCAGTTGCTCTTGTAGCGCGGCAACGGTTTGGTGGATAAAGTTTACCCGTGCATCTGTCTTGTCGGAAAGTTTGTCCAGTATATCCTTATCAAAAATGAAGAGTGGGAGTACAGGCGTTCCACTTGTTAAGGCACGGTGAAAGCCGGTATTGTCGTGCAGGCGCAGGTCGCGGCGAAACCAGAAAAGGGTAATCTTTTTCAAAGCAGCTGGTAAATTAACTTCAGGAGTAGTGCCGGGCAGGTGCGGCAGCACTGTTTACGAAAGCTAAACCGGAAAAAGTTGATTTTGTTCTGGCCTGAAACATTTTCGCTGATCCTGCTTAACTTAGTAGTTACAATATGTGCTATGAACATACTAGTAGTGGAAGACGAGCCTAATGTGGTAGCTTTCGTGAAGAAAGGCTTACAGGAACAGTCGTATGAGGTAGATGTGGCGTACGACGGGCAAACAGGGCTGAGCCTGGCGCGCCAGAAAGATTACTCGCTCATTATACTGGATGTTATTCTTCCGAATAGCAACGGAATTCAGCTATGCAGTGATATCCGGAAGCAAAATGCTCATGTGCCCATCCTGATGCTTACTGCTTTGGGAACCACCGACGATGTGGTAAAAGGCCTGGATGCCGGGGCGGATGACTACCTGACCAAACCATTCAAATTTAAAGAGCTGTTGGCCCGGGTGAGGGCTCTTAAAAGGCGAAAGAATTTAGCTAGGGCAAGCGATATACTTACTCTTGCCGATCTGGAAGTAAACCTGGCTACAAAGTCGGCGGTGCGCAGCGGGAAAGAGATTAAGTTAACTGCTAAAGAATTTCTGTTGCTCGAATACTTTATACGTAACAAGGGCAAAGTCTTATCGCGATTAGACCTGCTGGAGAATGTGTGGGGGCTGAACTTCGATTTGAGCTCCAGTGTGGTAGAGGTATATGTAAATTATCTCCGAAATAAAATAGACAAGAGCTTTGAGGTGAAGCTAATTCATACAGTACCCGGAACGGGCTACGTTTTTAAAGTGCAGTAATTTTTTCTATGACCTTTAGCACCAAACTCACCCTGTCGTTTACCTTTCTGTTTGTGGCCATCTTCTGTATTATGGGTATTACAGTTTACTTTTTCTCAGAACGCTATACCAGGCAGGAGTTCCGGGAGCGGCTGCAGGACAGGGCGCACGTTACGGCGCAACTATACCTCGATGAAGATGAATTAAGCCCCAGAATGATGCAGCGCGTAAGGGTACAGTTCACTAAATCACTACCCGAGGAGGAGGTGCACCTGTATCACCTGAACCGTACACCTGCTTTTGAGTCTGATAGTATTGATCTACCCAACCTGGAGCAGGTGTTCGACAGACTGAATAGGGAGCTTTCCATTCACTTTATGAACAATGAGCGCCAGTGGGTAGGAAGGTTGTTCGACGACAACCAGGGAAGGTTTTATGTGCTGGTGTCGGCGCAGGATCTGTACGGGCAAAGCAAGCTGCGAAACCTGCAGGAGGTATTGCTGATCTCTTTCCTGGTGAGCCTGGTACTGGTGGTGATCTGCGCACGCTTTTTTACCAGGCAAGTGCTGCAGCCTATCAGTGGCATTGTGCATGAGGTCAATGAAATAAGGGCCTCTAACCTGCACTTGCGTGTAAAGGAGCGCAATGTGAAAGATGAGATTGGTTATCTTACCAAAACATTTAACCAGATGCTCGATAGGCTGGAGATGGCATTCGAGATGCAGAAAAACTTCATTTCCAATGCCTCACATGAGCTTCGTAATCCCATAACAGCCATTAGCGGCGAAATTGAAGTTGCCCTGTTACGCAAGCGGGAACCGGAGGAGTACATGGCTTCGCTGGAGATACTGCAAAAGGAGACGGATCGTTTGCAAAAGCTCACCAGCGATCTGCTGCGGCTTACGCAAACCGGTTTTGATGAAGTAGACATGCGGCAGGAGGATGTGCGCTTAGATGAACTGCTGCTGGAGTGCATCGACGAACAGCAGCGGGCAAACCAACTGGCCAGGGTGCTGCTGCACCTGGAGGAGATGCCCGAAGATCCTGATCTGCTTCGGATAAAGGGAAACGTAAGTCTGCTGAAGATAGCTTTGGGCAATGTGATGGATAATGCCAGTAAATTTTCTGGTAATCAGGAGGTACATGTATGGCTTCGGCTGACAGATGCACAGGTAACGGTGGTGGTGCAGGATAAGGGAATGGGTATACCTGCCAACGAACAGGCACATGTTTTCCAGACCTTTTATAGGGCGCAGAATGCCCGTGGTCACAGCGGTACAGGCATTGGTCTGTCGCTGACAGACAAGATCATCAGGCTACACAACGGAAACATGCGTTTTACCTCAGAGCTGGGTGTAGGCACCACGTTTAGTATCAGCTTTAAGAGGTAAGGCGTAGAAAAATAAAAGTGGCAGCAGGTGGTGTTTGTATATGTCTGTAAGATTTCTTTGCGATTTGCGGTGCAGGATGCGTTTGTAAACACTGTCAAAAAGCAGCAGGAAAATGAGCAGTGTAAGTACAGTCCCGCTCATCAGTCCGCCGATTACCACCATCGGCAATGGTCTGAACCAATGTCTGTAGAGAGTGCGGCAGGTAACAGACCAATAGCTGCCATTCCTGCTTTTGATAAGTTACGAAGCAGTATACAACAAGTACAGAACTAAGGTTCAATCATCTTAATTTGATAATGTGGCTTTATTTCTGTGTATTTGCATCGTGTTGGAAGGTGAGGAGGGTATTTTTCATTTTAAATGAGCAAAATGTATGTTTATTTCCATTAGCAGTTTTATAGTTGCAAATGATATGGCTCCTGAGGTGAAAGAAGCTTTCAGGCAAAGACCACACCTAGTCGATAATGCGGAAGGATTTATAAAGCTGCAGGTAATAAGCCCGCAGGAGAATCCGAACGAGATCTGGTTGATGACCTACTGGACCGATGAAGAAAGCTTTAATGTATGGTACAAAAGTCATATGTACCACGATGTGCATAAAGGAATTCCGAAAGGACTAAAGCTGGTGCCTGGAAGTGTTCAGATTAAACGATTCGAGCATATCTGCGAATAAATCAATAAAATAAGCCGTAAAAAGCCAGCCAAATTATTTTGAACTTACCAGAAAGCTCAAAACAATTTGGCTGGCTTTTCGTTTTTATTTGTAAATATGCTGCATGCATACTATTTTTGAGTGAGTCCTTACTACGGGCGAAGCTATAACTTCGCTTAATTATGAATTATAAATTATGAATGAGCTAACGCTTTAAGAAAAGTAAGCATGGCTAGTGGGAGTTGAGCTGAATTTGATTCAACCTATTTAATAAGCAGGCGCCACGGCAGTAGTGCAAACATTCATACATTTCTAATTCATAATTGGGTGAAACTCTATTCGTCTTCGTAGTCGAGGCCCATCATTTTATTGTAAGCCTGCTGCAGTTCTGAGAAAGCGTGCATGTTGCCTTCCTGGCGGCTTATCTGCATTCCTTTCTTATAAATGCGCTCTGCTACATCGTTCTGTCCAAACTCTTCGTACAGTTTAGCAGCGTGATAGTAAGTGCCAACATAATTTTCGTGCTCAGCAAGCAGTCTCTCATAATATTCCATTGCTTTCTGCTTATCGGTATTGCGATATTCAGTTGCGATGGCATAAATAGTGAAAGGGTCACTTGGGTCTTCCTCCAGGAATCTGAAAAGTTGCTCTAATCTGTTTTGAGACATTTCGAAAATGCTATATTTATTAAATAATTAACTTGCACAAATTTAAATTTAAAAGCTAACATTTCTAATCATGAAAATATTAGTTTGTATCAGTAACGTTCCGGATACTACCTCTAAAATCAATTTTACAGGCGATAATAAGGAGTTCGATAAGAACGGCGTACAATTCGTCATCAATCCGTGGGATGAATACGCTTTAACCAGAGCCATAGAATTGAAAGAGGCTAAAGGCGGATCAGTTACTGTTCTGAATGTAGGGGAGGCAGATGCCGAACCGAATATACGTAAGGCACTTGCTATTGGCGCAGACGACGCTATCCGTGTAAACGCACATCCGAAGGATGCTTTCTTTGTAGCAGCTCAAATAGCGGCTGTGGCAAAAGACGGAGGCTACGATATGATCCTGATGGGCCGTGAGTCGATTGACTATAACGGATTCCAGGTACACAACATGGTGGGCGAAATGCTGGGCATTCCATCTGTTACCCCGGCTTTTAAACTGGATATGGTAGACGACAGCACTGCACGCCTCGAAAAGGAAATTGAGGGTGGCAAAGAAGTGGTTGAAGTAAAACTGCCGTTTGTGGCCAGTGCGCAGCAGCCAATGTGTGAGCCGCGCATCCCGAATATGCGTGGTATCATGACGGCCCGTACCAAGCCCCTGAAAGTAGTAGAACCTGCAGGAGGTGAGGCCAAATCGGAATACGTAAGTTTTAGCAAGCCAGAGAAAAAAGGTGGCGTACGTATGATCGATGCCGATAATGCGGCAGAATTAATTTCATTGTTAAGAAACGAAGCTAAAGTACTATAACGATATGTCTGTATTAGTATTTGTAGAAGGTCTCCATGGAGAGATCAAGAAATCCTCACTGGAGGCGGCTTTTTACGGAAGCCAGGTAGCCCAGAGCTTAGGAACGACTGCTACGGCAGTAGCCATTGGCGATGTAACCGAAGATGCGCTGACTAAGCTTGGTGCACAAGGTATAAGCAAAGTTCTGTTTGATGCCGATGAGCGCCTGAAGCAGTTTGTGGCAGAAGCCTATGTAAAAGTAATCGCAAAAGCCGTGGCACAGGAAGGAGCAAAAGTATTGGTGTTTGCCCATTCTAACATAGGTGCGGCTGTTGGTTCGCGTTTGGCAGTACGCCTGAATGGCTCATTAGCGACCAATGTTACCTCTCTGCCGAAGACAGACGGAGGCAGTTTTGTAGTAACACGCAGTGTTTTTTCAGGAAAAGCCTTTGCCGATGTAAATCTTTATGCAGAAGTTAAGATAATTGCTGTGCAGAAAAATTCTTTTGAGTTAACTTCGCAGGAGGGAAATACGGCAAGCGTAGAAAGATTCTCTGCCGAGGTAAGTGATGCAGACTTTGGTGCTGCTCCAAAAGAAACCGTTCTGCTGGATACGGGCGGCAGTGTGCCGCTGCAGGAAGCAGAAATTGTGGTATCAGGCGGACGTGGCTTAAAAGGCCCTGAAAACTGGCACCTGGTAGAAGATCTGGCAAAAGCGCTTGGAGCAGCTACAGCCTGTTCTAAACCTGTATCAGACATGGACTGGCGCCCGCACCACGAGCACGTTGGCCAGACTGGTATTACCGTAAGCCCTAACCTATACATTGCCATAGGCATTTCTGGTGCTATTCAGCACTTGGCGGGGGTTAACTCTTCTAAAGTGATTGTCGTTATTAATAAGGACGCAGAAGCACCATTCTTTAAAGCCGCTGATTATGGCATAGTTGGGGATGCTTTTGAGGTAGTTCCTAAATTAATTGAAGCCGCGAAGGCTTTAGACAAATAGAAATAGAAGAACAAAACGTGAAAAAAATTCAGTTAGAGATACTCGGCCTTTCTTCCAGTCAGTCGCAGACAGGATCGTTCGCACTGGTGTTAGGTGAAAGAGAGGGAAACAGAAGATTGCCTATTATTATCGGGATGTTTGAGGCACAATCTATCGCTATTCAGATAGAGAAGATTAACCCGAACCGGCCGCTCACACACGATTTGTTCAAAACATTTGCCGAACAAATGAATGTGAGCATAACCGAGATTCTCATTTCCGATCTGAAAGAAGGCGTGTTCTATTCCAAGATTATGTGTACTGATGGCGTTAAAGATTTCGAGTTGGATGCAAGGCCATCCGATGCAATTGCCATCGGTCTTCGTTTTGGAGTTCCGATCTATACAGTAGAAAGTGTATTGTCGGAAGCGGGTATTATCTTAAGCGACCTGGAAGATGAAGAAGAGGATAGCAGTGAAATGCTGAAAAGCAGCAGTTCCTCCGCATCCACTAGCAGCAATACGAGCAGCTCTAAAGAATCTTTAAGTCAGACGTCAGTAGACGAATTAAATAAATTGTTGAACGATGCACTGGAAAAAGAGGATTACGAGCGCGCTGCCAAAATCCGGGACGAACTGAATAAACGAAACTAGGTATAATTTACAGACCTTTGAAAAGTCCTGTACCGAGAAGGTGCAGGACTTTTTGTTTTATGATATTTTAGGAGTACTTTTGGCAAATTTTCCTGCCATTGTATGCTTGATATCTTCAGAGGGTTTATAGGTCTGATCGCCTTGTTAGCCATCGCTTTTCTTTTTTCCAAAAATAAAAAACGCATCGACTGGAAGCTGGTAGGCTTCGGTGTTTTCCTGCAACTCTTTTTTGGGGTTATGGTTACGCAAGTGCCCTTTGTTGCTGATGCCTTTGCCTTTGTAAGTAAGTTGTTTGTAAAGCTTTTGAGCTTTTCACAGGCCGGAGCCGAGTTTCTGTTCGGAAACCTGGCAAATCCTGCTCAGAATGGTGGATTGGGTTTTATTTTCGCCTTTTCAGTATTGCCTACTATTATCTTTTTCTCTACTGTTTCGGCTGGTTTATACTACCTCGGCGTGTTGCAGAAAATAGTTTTCGGGATTGCCTGGATTATGTCTAAAGGCATGCGCCTGTCTGGTGCCGAAAGTTTATCAGCGGCCGGGAACATCTTTTTAGGGCAGACGGAGGCCCCGCTACTGGTGCGCCCCTTTATTGGCAATATGACCCGTTCTGAGCTGATGTGCCTGATGACCGGTGGTATGGCTACCCTGGCGGGTGGTGTACTGGCTGCTTATGTGGCTTTTCTGGGAGGGGATGACCCGGCGCAGCAGGCTATCTTTGCAGCGCACCTCTTAACGGCTTCTATTATGAATGCCCCTGCCGGCATTGTGCTGGCTAAAATGTTGGTGCCTGAAACAGAACCTGAAAAAATAAATACCGCATTAGAGGTAAACGAGGAGCAGCTTGGTGTAAACCTGGTAGATGCCTTGTCGCGGGGAGCAGCGGATGGCTTAAGGCTGGCAGCCAATGTGGGAGGTATGTTGTTGGCTTTTATAGCTGTAATAGCGCTTTTAAACTATATCCTTATTAAAATAGGTGGCGTAACCGGTTTAAATGAAATGGTTATCAGCAGCACCAATGGGCAGTTCGATGGATTTTCCTTTCAGTATATACTGGGGCAGGTATTCAGAATTTTTGCTTTTATAATGGGGGTGCCTTGGGTAGATACCCTGCAGGTGGGTAGCTTGTTAGGCCAGAAAACAGCCGTAAACGAATTTGTTGCTTACCTGGACTTGGCAAATATGAAGGCTGCAGGTACGTTAAGCCCTAAATCGCTGGTGATGGCTACGTATGCGCTGTGCGGTTTTTCTAACTTCAGTTCTATAGCCATACAAATCGGAGGTATAGGAAGCATGGCACCTGGGCAGCAGGGAAATCTTTCTAAGTTAGGCTTCCTGGCACTTCTTGGTGCTTCGCTAGCCTGTATGATGACGGCAACAGTAGCTGGTATGCTCTTTAGTTTAGACGCTTAAGCATTCAACATAAACTCAGGTTAAAAAGGGAAGTCCCCGCTCTCCGTTAAGAGCGGGGACTTCCCTTTTTTTCGCCATCAAGTTGTTGCAAATGAACTTTATGAATAAGTGCAGAGTTGGGTGTAGCAAATTATATTCACGCCAACTATTTTTAAATGAAGGGAGCATCTACCGGTTTTGGAAAGGGTATATTTGTTCTAGCTGTCTTGGTTTTGATAGCCCTGCCTGCAACACTTGTGGCGCAGGTGAAAATGGAGAAGCACAGTAAGAGCTACAGGCAAAGCTTTGATGAATTGCCTGCTTCGGGAACAGGTGCCTGGGCAAGTGGCCAGGAGTATTTGCCCGGTTGGCGTGTAACCAGAAGCGTAACAACAGACGACAAGCTTACTGCCGGGAACGGATCAAGTAATACCGGAGGTCTCTATAGTTATGGTAGCAACAACTCTTCCGACAGAGCTTTAGGTGCCGTAACTTCTCTTAATGCCGGAGAGTTTGCCTATAACCTGCTTCTACAGAACAAAACAGGCGCTACTGTTAGTGCAGTCGAAGTAAGTTACTATGGCGAGCAGTGGCGCAGCGGGAGTGTTACGACCAATGTACAGCATATTTCCTGCTGGTATATTATTACCGATAATCCGTCTGCGGTAAATCTGTCTCCGAAAACCGATATTGGCTGGACAGAAGTTCCTGCGCTTCATTTCAAAAGCCCCGTAAACAGAACTGCCGGGGGAGCATTAAACGGAAATTCACCAGCTAACAGATCCTTTCTTGCCACTTTTCTGCCCGACGAAATTCCGGCTGAACATTACCTGCTGTTGCGTTGGAAAGATGCCGATGAACCTGAAATGGACCATGGGCTGGCTATTGATGATGTTAGCGTCAGCTGGACTGTTGAAGATGACTATATTGTACTGCCCGTGGAGCTGATGAACTTTAAAGCCAGCATAGCAGACGATTTTATTGTACTGGATTGGGACACTGCCTCTGAAACTGAAAATGACTTTTATGAAGTAGAGCGAAGCCTCAATGGCCATTTTTTTCAGTCTATCGGCAAAGTAATGGGAGCAGGCAATTCATCTCAGACGATACATTATACATTCAAAGATATGCTTCCGGTTGCAGGTACCTTATACTATAGGTTAAAGCAGGTGGATTTTAACAAAAAGGTTTCTTATTCCTCTATAATAGCTAAAGAGTGGGCGCCCAGCGCTCCTAAAGCAATTCTTTTTCCTACCATCACGTCAGAATGGCTTACTGTGGAGTTACCGCATACTTCTTCCAGCCACATGATGCAGGTTATTTCCAAGGCAGGGCACAGGGTCATGACACAGACTATTAGCAGAAGGGGAGGCTACTATGTGCTCGACGTTTCCGGGCTCAGCAGGGGCACTTACCTGTTGGTGCTTCAGGATGAACAGGGACAGAAAAAAACGCAACAGTTCATTAAGAAGTAGCTCTTTTCCGATGTCCGGGTATTAGCATGGTCTGCTGGGGTAATCATGGCATTTTAATAAAATTTACGGTGTAGGAAAGCAGCCGCGCATGTTGCGTTACGTGCATGCGAGTAAGGTATAATTAAAAAGAAAAGGCAGGCATATGAAAGGGAGCCGGCAAGTCATATTGCCAGATTCGTATTTAATAACTACCTTAGTAGCAGATTTTTAGTTTGGCCTGGCTTTTTGCATGTCAGCTTTTTTAAAAGAATTAATCATAAGGAAATACTTTATTCTTGATTCTCAAGCTTGAACGGTTTAGCCATGGTTTCTAACCAACAATACAATACCATTACTTGTTTTTAAAGTTATATACATGAGCTATACAGATGCAACTGTTTCTGCACGATATAAAGTAGTTTCTTATGAGGAGGCATCATCAGAAGTAAAGGAAATTTATGATGAAACCATGCGGGTGCTACAGTTACCTTTTGTCTTGAATTGGTTTAAGTGCCAGGGAAGCAATGCTACCTTACTGCGTGGAAACTGGACGAAGCTGAAGTCTACCCTGATTGAAGGACAGGTACCCAATATTCTGAAACAACTGATCATTTACAATGCCTCCAAACAAAGAGGCTGCGATTACTGTGCCCATGCCCACGGCTTATTTGCCGATAGCATGAGCAGCATGATCAGCGACGATGAAAACTTTAAGGTAACGGCCAATCTGGATGCGCCTGCTTTGCCAAACAGCTATAAGGTAGCCGTAAAACTGGTAACAAAGGCTGCGCTTCATCCTGAAGCTGTAAATGAGAATGATTTCCAGGATTTGGAAAAGGAAGGTTTCTCTGAGGAAGAGATTTTAGAATTAATGTCTCAGGCTGACTTAGTTAATATGTTAAATACAATTGCAACTTTATCTGGTATAAAAATTGATAATGAGCTGCTCGAAGCAGAGTTTTAGAATATTATTCCTTTTATAGTTTTAGATGCAGTGATAGTATCAGACAATCAAGTTTTCAGAATTACCTACGAAGCTTTTTCAAAGTTTTCAAATTGCCTGATCAAAAGCCAGACTTTCGATGAGCTGGCTTCCTGCTTTAAAATTAATCTGAAGTACCTTTTTAATTTTCATACTTTCAGAGCCAGTTATCGGCGCGGGAATACCTGCATACACCTTATGGTAACCTCTCAGGGAGCTACCATAGAAATTGATGAGAAACTTCATTATCTGGCGTATGAGGAGCTTTTGCATGAGAAGGGAATTCCAATGTTCTGGCCTGATCCGTATGTGTTTAACTTACCGGAGGCATACCAGGTACCTGCTTCCGAAGAGGCAGAACTTTGGGGCTGGTGTTTTAACCATGGGCAGCAACGCGAGATAATTGTTTCCCTTTTAGCCGGAAAGAGCCAGCAGTTCACAAAAAAACATATTCCTTTTTTAACCCTTGTGGCTGAAAATCTGGAATCCAAGCTGCTGGAATTATGTTTGTTCAGAGAACTGGATGAGAAGAACCTGAAACTACAGGATGCGCTCACCACTATTCATAGTAAGAACAAAGAAATTTCCTCCATTATAGAGGTGCAGAAAGAAATTATAGGCATGCGGACACAGGAACTTTCGGCTAAAAATGAGAAGCTCCTGGAAATATCTGTTTTAAACGCGCATCATGTTCGCGAGCCTTTAAGCCGTATTCTGGGGCTTATTTCTGTAATGGAGTATTATAAATCAGTTGAAGAAATTAAAGTAGAAGTTTTACCCAGGCTGAGAAAGTCATCGCAGGATCTTGACTTGGCTTTGCAGGATGTAATATCCAAAGCAACGAAAGACCTGGTTGAATTAAAAGCCTAAGTATATAAAGATGAAGAAAGTTTTGCTTGTGGATGATGTGGAGATATCTAACTTTATCATGCTTAGGATGATAGAGAATTTTGCCCCATCTTATGTAGTTCAGGACTTCACTGATCCTGTTGCTGCTTTTTCATCGTTGGAAGCTTATGGTCCGGATGTTGTTTTTCTGGATCTGAACATGCCTGTAATGGATGGTTGGCAGTTCCTGAACAGTATGAAGGAAAAGAACCTGAACTATAAAGTGTATGTTCTTACTTCTTCTACCAGCGAGCTGGACAAACAACGTGCAGCTGCTTACGGCAATGTGGTTAACTTTCTTATAAAGCCTATCGAAGAAGCCGATATTGAGCATATACTCCAGGTAATATAGCCTTTCTTGCTAAGCCTGCAGCCATCATTTAAACTGCTCCTGCGGTTGGCCTGCCCCTGTTAGCTGTATATGGCCATTGCTCTGGCCGGACAGCACTCACCTGTATATTAGGATGTATAAATACTTAACGCTACCTTTGTGGCTATATGACTCTTTTTGCTGTAGTAGAACTATAGTTGGTCTTTTACAGTTGAAGAGGTATAGATGGAAGTAAATGCAGGAATAGATCAGATCTTCCTGTTCAATCTTTTTCTCATCTCTTAACTGCTCTGTAAAATGAAAAGAGCAGCCTTATTTAGAAAAATCAATTAATGACATTCGAGAACTTAAACCTTATAGAGCCTATTTTAAAGGCTCTGCAAACTGAAGGTTATACCAAGCCAACTCCTATTCAGGCGCAGGCGATACCATACATACTTCAGAAAAGAGACCTGCTGGGCTGCGCTCAGACCGGTACCGGAAAAACAGCTGCTTTTTCCATTCCTATTCTGCAGTTGCTATACAATCAGCCAAAGCAGAAAGGACATAAAACTATAAAATCTCTTATTTTAACGCCTACTCGTGAGCTTGCTATACAGATTGGCGAAAGCATGGCTGCTTACGGTAGCAATACTGGCTTAAAGCATACCGTTATTTTTGGTGGTGTGCCGCAACGCCCGCAAACAGATGCCCTAAGAGCTGGCATCGATATACTGGTTGCCACACCTGGTCGTTTGCTCGACCTGATGGGGCAGAAGTTTATAGACCTGCAGCATATAGAATTGTTTGTACTGGATGAGGCAGACCGCATGCTGGACATGGGCTTTATACATGATGTGAAAAAAGTGCTTAAAGTGTTGCCTGAGAAAAAGCAGTCTTTGTTCTTCTCAGCCACTATGGCTCCCGAAATCATGAAATTGGCTGATACCATTCTGGTAGATCCTGCTAAAGTGGAAGTAACGCCTGTTTCGTCTACCGCCAATACCATTCAGCAGGCAGTATATTATGTGAAGAAGTCGGATAAGAAAAACCTCCTGATTCACCTGCTGAAGGATGGGACCATAGATCGTGCCCTTGTGTTTACACGCACAAAGCATGGGGCTGACCGGGTGGCGAAAGATATGACAAAAGCCGGTGTACAGGCCGAGGCTATTCATGGCAATAAATCCCAGAATGCCCGTGTTCGTGCTCTCAATAACTTCAAGAGCAGCGAAACCCGTGTGCTGGTAGCAACAGATATAGCAGCCAGGGGAATAGATGTAGACGATCTGTCGCATGTGATCAACTATGAGTTGCCAAACGAGCCTGAAACCTACGTACACCGTATTGGCCGAACAGGGCGTGCAGGTGCCAGTGGGGTAGCTTTGTCTTTTTGCGATGCCGAAGAGACAGCTTACCTGGTAAGTATACAAAAGCTAATTAACAAATCGGTGCCCGTGATTGATAACCACCCGTACCCGCTTACAGCCAAAGATTTTGCCGAGGCAGCCACCACGGTAAAGCAGCAAAAAGGCAGAGGCGGACGTGGAGGCAGAAACCGTGTCAACGCACCACAAGGCAGTTCCGGCGGTGGGAACAGACCTAATTCAGCCACCGGAGGCGCAAATGCCGGTGGTCAGAACAGGCGTTGGGGTAACAAACCAAAGTCTGCCAAAGCCTGACAGGTACGGCACAAACAGAAGAGGCGGGAATTAATTCCCGCCTCTTCTGTTTGTGCCGTACCTGTTATTGCAAAAAAGGTGCGATTTGTTGTAATGTATAATGTTTGGAATTCAGGAGCATCACCTAACAAAATGCAGGATAATTGTATAAATTGCAGCTCTTTTAGAATGAACACTTTACTTATACTAGAATTCTCTGAATGGCATCCGTTCGTATTGTTCCTTGTACTCTTTCCGACATTTCCTTATTAAAAGATATCGCGATCAGGTCTTATAAAAACCACTACATCTATTTGTGGTACGATGGAGGAGAAGATTATATAGAGCAGAGCTTTGGAGAGGACAGGCTTGCAGAAGAACATGCAGATCCGAATGCGGCCTTCTTTCTGATTTATAAAGAGGACGAATTGGTTGGCTTCCTAAAACTTAATATCGACCAGGCCTTAGAGGGGTATACAGCGCAGGAGAGCCTGGAACTGGAGCGAATTTATTTGCTGAAGAAGGCTTCGGGCAGAGGCATTGGCAGTGAAGTAGTAGCTTTTACAAAAGAATATGCCCGACAGCGTGGCAAAAAGGTAGTCTGGCTAAAAGCAATGGATAGCAGCCACCAAGCCCTCAGGTTCTATATACAGAACGGCTTCGAAATATGCGGTACTTACCACCTCGAGATGCCCCAGATGAAAGAAGAATACAGGGGAATGTATATGATGAAACTTCAGATCTGAAGCGATTTGTTTTATCTGGTTCCGGCAGCTGCCTCAGCCTGATGACCTCAAGGCTACGGAAGCGGATCTTTTTGGTTTTGTTTTAATTTAATATTTTTTACCTTTATTTTTGATAAAATATTAAATTTAATCACCTTTTAATGTAATGTTAATCGGTATTTAATTCGGGTGCCTTTTTTTGTAATGTGGCTTACAGTCTCATTACTCATTCTAAAAGAAGACGCCTGTGAAGAAGATTATAATACCGACAGACCTTACCCTGCACTCACTTAACCTCATTAAATATGCTTTGCACCTGTTAAAAGGAGAAACCTGCCAGATCCTTTTGGTGCACCTGATTCCGCTGCCTGATTCTATCACAGAGTTGCTCATGCTCCCCCGCGATGAGAACAGGCTGGAGAAACCAACCGAAAGCTTTACCAAAGCTTTGGAGCGACTTCAGAAGTCTTACGCTATCGAAATCAACAGCATTCGGGTTTCCCATGTTTACTGTGACAGCTCTCTGCATCTCCAGAATTTCATTGTAAGGAACAAAGTAGAGCTTGTGTTGTGTCCGGTGCCGATTGGGAAGGTGTCGGCAGACGATACAATGCAGTTGTTCAATAACCTGGTGCAGGATGTATCCTGCCCGGTTTTATACGTGCCTGAGTTCTTTGAAATAAATAGGTTTAAAAAGATCGCTTTTGTAGTTGATCCAGATGATCACCAAAGTGCTCTGCCAGATAAGAAACTGGTTAGCCTGCTATGCAAAAACGATTACCATGTTACTTTTCTGGTAGTATTTAAACCCGGCACCGATCTGGAAAACCTGAAGCCGGTGTTTGATAAAGTTTACTCCAGCCAGGTGTTTAGTACCATGAGCTGTTCCATTCATTTGCTACAGGAAGATAACTTAACAACCGGGGTCATTTCATTTATAGATCAGTTCGAAGTCGATCTGCTGGTCACCTGCAAAAAGAAAAGCTTATTGGATTATCTGCCGATCAGGAAAAACAGGCGCCTGAGTCAGAAAGCCATACACTCCAAGGTGCCTTACCTCGCGCTTAAGTAAGGTGTAATACTGCACATTTTGTAGTTACTAAATTTATCTGATTCCCTATGTTGCTAAAAAATAATATTCCTATAGGATATGTATTCGGGAAAATTAAGTTCGAGGTGCTGTTTGTTACAATATACGCCACTATCATAGCTCTCGAAGACAAGTTTTTCCATTTCTTTAACATATCAATTCCATTAAGTGTGCCTATGGTATTAGGCACAGTGCTTTCGTTGCTTCTGGCATTTAAATCGAACCAGGCGTATGACAGGTGGTGGGAGGCCCGCATTGTGTGGGGAGCTATCGTGAACGATTCCAGGTCGTTGATCCGGCAACTCAGCTGCTTTATAGAAGACCCGTATGTTTCGGTAGAGGTAAGAGAGTTTATCGAGCGTTTTACCAACAGGCAGATAGCCTGGTGTTACAGCCTTGGAATGTCTTTGCGGAACTCTATGTCGATTGAAAAAATAAGTAAATATCTGACGGAGGCTGAAATTGCCTATATCTCGAAACACGATAACATCCCGAACGCCTTGTTGGAACTGCATGCCAAAGATCTAAGGTTTGCGCTGCAGGCAGGTTGGCTAAACAAATTTCAACAGGTAGAAATAGATGTTACCCTCACCAAGTTAACCGACTCTATGGGGAAATGTGAGCGAATCAAGAATACGGTTTTCCCGGTTACTTATACCTTATACACTCATTTTGCACTGTTCTTCTTTGTGCTGTTGTTGCCGTTTGCCTTGCTGGAAATTTTCGGCATACTGGAAGTGCTCATGGTTATTGCCATCTCATCGGCTTTCTTCCTGATTGAGAAAATGGCTATTCATTTACAGGATCCTTTCGAAAACAAACCGACAGATACACCAATGACTGCGATAGCCAGAACCATTGAGATAAACCTGAAGCAAATGATTGATGATCAGAATGTGCCGGAAAAGTTAAAACCCCTGGAAAAAGAATACTACCTTTTATAGGTTTCGCCTTTGGTTGCTGATAGTTAAAGTATAACCGGCTCGTGTGTAACGCTAAAGCAGGAATTTCTGCTTAAACAGGCTGTAGCCTGCCTTGTACTGGCTGCTTTTAAAACCTAAACAGTTTTTCTCGTATGAATAGAGAAATAGTCAGGTTTTAAAAGCAGTTTCATTTCTATTCTCTGAAAGTACAAAGCATGGGATACAGCAAGCACAGGAAATTAAATGCCATATTAATCACACTTTTTGCTGTATTTGCCGGTCTGTACTTCGGCGCAAGCTTTCTGGAACCCTTTGCCTTCGCGGCTTTCCTGGCAACGCTGGTTGTCCCTTTTACGAACTGGCTCGAGCAGAAAGGCGCAGGCAGAATGGTATCCTCTCTGATAGGTACTTTTGTTGTGTTTGTGGTTGTAAGCGGCTTTGCCGTGATGCTGTCTTTCCAGTTAAGCCGTTTTCTGGAAGATATTCCGGAAATGCAGGAGGCCGCTGTTGATCTGCTGGAAAAGGTACAGGACTATTTTTATGGCGTAACAGGCATATCGCCCAGTAAACAAACAGAGTTGCTGCGGGAGCGGTCCGACCAAATAACCGGAGCGGTGCAGGAATATCTGACCACCTTTGTCAGCAACACCGCCTTTGCCTCTTTAAAATTTTTACTGGTTATTATTTACCTGTTCCTTTTTCTGCTTAGCAGAGACAAATTTGCGGAGGTGGTGTTAATGTACGCGCCCGGCGAGGAGCAGGATAAAGCAAAAAAGACGCTGGATGAAAGCACTAAAGTCGCTTATCATTACCTGTGGGGCAGGATAAAAGTAATGCTGGCGCTGGCTGCCATGTATATCATTACTTTCTGGGCCTTCGGTACCCCTTATGCTGTGCTGCTTACTATGTTTGGTGCTATCATTACCATTATACCTTACATTGGCCCACTGCTGAGTGGCGTTTTACCGGTTTGCCTTATGCTGGTTTTTACCGACGACTTTAACACGGTGCTACTCTTTGCAGGGGTGGTGCTTGTGGTGCAACTAATTGAGAGCTATGTGCTTGAACCTGTTATCATCGGCTCCGAAATCCGCTTAAGTCCGCTGGCCGTGATTGTGGCCGTTATAATTGGCGGGCAAGTGTGGGGAATGGCAGGCATGATTTTGTTTGTGCCGCTGCTGGCCATTTTCAAAATCATCTCCGATAATGTAGAAAGCCTGCACCCCATTGGCTATTTGCTAGGAAACAAAGAAAGCAAAGAAAACAAGAACGGGCCGGGCATATGGAAGAAAGTAAAGCACTTCTTCCAGGCCAGAACCAGCCATAACAGCCACTAGCCCGGTCGCGTCGGGAACAACGGTGAACTTCTTGAAAATACTGTATTTGTGAATTAATGTACATACATGTATTTTTGTGTAACGTATAAAGTACAGGCGAAGCAGGTATAAAAATGCGACGCGCTTTATAGCTGTTGATTGTTAACTCTCACCTCAGAACAACATGCCTTCTTTGCAGGATTTAAAAATATATACCGATAGCTTAAAAGCTTACTCGCACAAAATGCCAGCCTATTTCTTGGGTCACGGGAGCCCTATGAATGCCCTGGAAGAAAATGAATTTACCCGAACCTGGCAACATATAGGGCAGGACTTGCCAAAACCAAGAGCTATTTTGTGTATCTCGGCGCACTGGGAAACCAAGGGCACCTTTGTTACAGCAATGGAAGCCCCGCGTACCATTCACGATTTTTATGGCTTCCCAAGAGCACTATTCGAGGTGCAGTATCCAGCTGCAGGTAATAAGGAAGTGGCAGAACTGACACAGCAACTGGTTCAGAAAACACAGATTGGGCTCGACCATGAATGGGGCTTCGACCATGGTTCCTGGAGTGTGATCAGGCATATATACCCACAGGCAGATGTGCCCTTGCTACAACTGAGTATCGACTATAGCAAACCGGCTGTCTGGCACTATGAGCTGGCAAAGGAACTCTCGGAGCTGCGCAAAAAAGGAGTGCTTATAATAGGGAGCGGTAATATTGTGCATAACCTTCGTACCATCAATTGGCAACAAAAGGAGGGCGGGTACGATTGGGCAGAGGAAGTGAATGAAAGTGTGAAAAATTTGATTCTGCAGGATAACCACCGGCCGCTACAGCAGTTCGAAAAGTTAGGCTCGGCTGCTGCACTGGCCATTCCTACTCCTGAGCATTATCTGCCTCTGCTTTACACATTAGGTGTTAAAGAGGAAGGAGAGCAGGTTTCGTTCCTGAATGACAAATTGCTCATGGGCTCACTTTCCATGACCTCTGTAAAAGTTGGCTAAAGGTTAAGAGTACACAAGTATGAGGTTCTCAAGCTCTTGTTATCCTGAAAAGAGAATGAAGGGAAAGTAAACCGGCAACATTTTTTTGTGCGTACAAGAATGTTGCACTACCTTACGTATAGTGGAGAGATCAGAAAGTGATATACTTCTGCTGAGGAAGAGGCACCGCTACAGGTAAAGTCCAGGTGTGCTGCATCTTAACACTTTTATCTCTGTTTTAAAAGAGGAAACTAAATTGACTATAACTACCGAACTGGATATACTAATAGTTGGCGGAGGTCCCATCGGCCTGGCCTGTGGCATCGAAGCACAAAAGGCTGGTTTACGCTACGTAATCATTGAAAAGGGCTGCCTGGTGAATTCACTTTTCAATTACCCGCTAAACATGACTTTCTTTTCTACAGCCGATCGGCTTGAAATCGGAGGGCATCCTTTTCCTTCGATTCATGCCAAACCAAACCGTTCGGAAGCGCTGGAGTATTACCGAAGAGTAGCCGATGCCAGGGAACTTCACATCAGGCTATTTGAAGAAGTTACCGCAATTAGCGGAAAGGGGGAAGAAGTGTACACCATCCGGACCAGCAAAGCAGAGTACAGGGCGCGGCACCTCGTTATAGCCACGGGATTTTATGACCTCCCTAACCTGCTGAACATTAAAGGAGAAGAACTGCCTAAAGTAAAGCATTATTATTTCGACCCACACTTTTACTATAAACAAAAAGTGGTTGTAATCGGGGCAAACAATTCTTCTGCCGATGTGGCCCTTGAAACCTGGCGTAAAGGAGCTGAAGTAACTATGGTTATCCGTGAAGCCGAATTGGGGCGCATTAAATACTGGACAAAGCCAGACCTGGAGAACCGTATTGCCGAAGGCTCGATTAAAGCCTACTTTCATTCTAACCTCACCGAAATAAGGGAGCAGGAAGTAGATATACAAACGCCCGAAGGCATAATAACCATAGCCAATGATTATGTAATGGCTATGACGGGGTATAAGCCTGACTTTTCATTATTAAAGCAGGCAGGGGTTACACTTTCGGATGATCAGAAGCTGTACCCGACTTATAACCCTGATACTATGGAAACGAACTTGCCACGTGTATACCTGGCAGGTGTGGTGTGTGGAGGCATGGATACGCATGTGTGGTTTATAGAAAATTCCAGAGAACATGCGGTTAAAATTATGCAGCACATTACAGCTGTTGCGCAGTAGCAGCCTTACTCCCAAGCAATTGTTCAGGCAAATACTATAACCTTTCCCTCTTCCCAGGCAATACATTATCCTGTGCCTTACTCTGCTGGGTACAGGCGTGTCATACTATTATCTTCTAGCTTCTCTAGTTCATAAAAAACAGAACTAACTGAAGTTTTCAAAACCCAAAGCTGATTTTTGAGTAACTCTAAGCTATAGTTCTAACTGCCAAGGCAACGAACACAGAGCGGGAAACTCAAATAATAGCGTCAAGCTATTTTTAAACAATTAGGTCAGAAATCAGTTTGGGCGATAGAAACAGATTTATGCACATGAAAAGTAAGGTAGCAGAAATTGCTGCACAAATGCACAGGTATGCTTTTAGCAGGTCCCGATTTATTATTCTTATCTGTAGTGCTTTGCTTAGTGTTGGGCTGCAGATAGGAGCTACAGCACAGGCCAGGGCGCAAATAAGCGATACACTCCGGCTTACCCTAGAAGAAACAGTGGAAAGCGCCATTTCAGGGAACCCCGATGTACTGCTGGCACAGCTGAGTGTAAAGCGTGCCAACAGCCAGCTCAGAGCCGTAAATGGCGGTTTCCTGCCGCAGGTTGGCATTGATGGCCAGTATACCCGGAACCTGAAGAGGCCTGTTTTCTTCCTGCCTGCCGGTAGTAATTTTCCGGGAGCTGGCGGCGGCGGCTCAGAGGGAGTAACCGTTATTGAAGCCGGATCAGATAACTCGTACCAGTTAGCGGCGCAGGCCAATGTGCCGATCTATAGCCGGGAGCTGATCCTGAACTCAAGAGCTGCTAAAACGGCAGTAAACGTAAATGAACGAGGGCTGGACATCAGCAGGAATGATATTCGCATGCAGGTGAAAAAAGCGTATTATGATGTTTTACTGGCGCAGGAATCGTTGAAGGTGCTGCAGCAAAGCCTGCAGAATGCTCAACGTAATTTTGAAAATACCCGAAACCAGTTTGCCCAGGAGCTGGTGCCGCAGTATGATGTTATCCGATCGGAGGTGCAGGTAGAAAATATCAGACCGGATATTCTGCAGGCAGAAAACAGCCTGGAAGCGGCCACCAGTAACCTAAAATTGCTGGCCAACATACCCGATGAGATTCCGGTTGTACTGGTGCAAACACTACAGGAGTTTTTGAATAGCAGTAATACAGAACTGCTTACCTCCTTTGGTGTAGAAAACAACCCTAGCCTGAAACAACTCGATGTGCAGGAGATGCTGCAGGAGCAGCAGGTACAGGTGCAGCAATCAAGCTATTTTCCGTCAGTTTCAGCTTTTGGTAACTATGCGTATCAGTCGCAGGCAAATAATTTCAACTTCAGGGAGTACCTGTGGGTGCGAACATCCGGCGTAGGCTTGCAGCTAAGTGTGCCTGTTTTCCAGGGGTTCGTGCGTTCCCGCCAGATAGAGCAGGCCAAACTGGACCTGGAGCAGGTACAGATCCAGAAACAGTACATGAGCAAATCGCTGACCATTCAGGCCAAAAACGCATTAAACAGGGTGAAAAGAGCAAGGGCAGCACTGGCAGCACAGGAAAAGAATATAGCGCAGGCACAAAAGGGTTTTGAAATTGCGCAGGTAAGCTACAGGAGCGGTGTTGGTACGTTTATCGATGCCAACGATGCAGAACTGGCGCTCACGCAGTCGCGGCTGAGTTATTTAGAAGTGGTGTATGAATATTTAAATGCAATAGCCGATTTCGAACAATTAACCGGAGGTAATGGAACAGGCAACTAACGTATCAGGGAGAACAATAAAGAAAATTTACCGCGGCTTAGCGGGGTATGCGCTACTGGCACTTTTGCTGAACGCTTGCGGTGGCAACGAACAACAAGCCCAAACGCAGGAGAAGGCAGAAGCTGAACAGGCCGTTGCGGTGGAAGCCCAAGTTATACAGGTACAGACGCTGCCTCAGCAGATCAGCTATACAGGAAATATTGAACCCTGGGAACAGGCTCTTATTGCAGGCCAAACAGGTGTCAGGATAGACCGAATACATGTGCAGGAGGGAGACCAGGTAAGAAAGGGGCAGGTGCTGGCGACCATGAATTCAACTCAGTTGAACCAGGCCAAAACACAGCTCGATCTGGCAAGGCGAAATGTTACCCGCCTCGATACTTTATATCGCATTGGCTCTGTATCTGGGCAGCAGTTTGATCAGGCCCAGACAGAGTATCAGAATGCGCTGAGCAATTACAACAACCTGGCACAGAATACCCGCCTTACGGCCAACTTTAACGGTGTGATAACAGGTAAATACTTTACTTCAGGCGAAATCTTTTCGCCCTCTGCCGATGCGCCCGCTATCTTGTCTATGATGCAGATTGATCCTGTAAAAGTAACCATTCGTGTAGGTGAGGCATATTTTACAAGAGTGAATGAAGGAATGCAGGCAACCGTGCTTTCAGATGTGTACCCGGACCAGGAGTTTACAGGACAGGTATACCGGAAATCGCCTACAATCGACAGAGGCAGCCGCACTTTTCAGACGGAAATACGCATCGATAACAAAGACAGGAGGTTGCGCCCCGGTATGTTTGCCCGTGTAACCTTAAACCTGGGAGAAGCAGAAGGTATTTACATTCCGACCTCTGCTGTTGTCAACCAGCAAGGTACGACCAACCAGTTTGTATATGTGGTGGAGGGTGATCGTGTTCGACGTACGGCTGTGGAGACAGGTAACCGCTACGAAGAACTGATTCAGATACAGTCTGGGCTTGAGGCAGGGCAACGCATCGTAACGGAAGGTATGGGTAAGCTGAACGAAGGCTCCCTGGTAAGAATCATGAATAATCCCGGACAGGTTTCTGAACAGTAAGCATTAGCAGCATGAACATATTTAAATTAGCCATATTCCGTCCTGTTGCCACCATTATGGTGTTTCTGGCCCTGATGGTGTTTGGCGTATACTCTACTTTAAATCTGCCTGTAGATCTGTTTCCGGAAATAGATCCGCCTATTATTACCGTTATTTCAACTTACCAGGGTGCAGGTGCCCTGGAGGTGGAGCAGAACGTAACGCGGCAACTCGAAGACCAGTTCAGTACGCTGAACGATCTCGATGAAATCACCTCCAGTTCGGTAGATAATTTATCGATCATTACCATTGAATTTGACTGGAACGCAAACCTGGATGAGGCCTCCAATAACATTCGGGATGCCTTGAGCAGGGCACAGCCGCTGCTGCCCGACGATGTAGATGAGCCGGTGATTTATCGGTTCAATGCCAGTAGCATTCCTGTTATCACCCTCGCGGCCACGGCAAAAGAAAGTTATCCTAACCTGAGGCAGATACTCGACAACCAACTGGTAACGCCTCTCAACAGGATTCCGGGAGTAGGTGCTGTAAATATACAGGGAGGGCCAGTCCGCGAAATCCAGATCAACATAGATCCGCAGCGCATGCGTGCTTATGGGGTAGACATAAACCAGATATCGCAGGCACTCAGCAACGAGAACCTGGTTATTCCGGCCGGTGATATTACCGTTGGTCGGCAGCAGTACAACGTGCGGATAGATGCAGAGTTTAAAACGGTGGAGGAGATAAACCAGATCGTGGTGAGGAACACGCCACAGGGCGGTATTATTTATGTGCAGGATGTAGCCGAGGTACGCGATGCTATTAACGAAGAGAATCGCCTGGAAGTGGTAAACGGGGGCAACGCAATTACCATATCGGTGCAGAAGCAGAACAATGCCAATACCGTGGAGGTAGCCAAGCAGGTGCTGGCAAGGCTGCCGGAGCTGGAGCGTACGCTTCCGCCTGATGTAAAAATACAGACGGTGGTAGATACTTCCCGCTACATCGTGAATTCTGTAAACAACTTATCGGAAGTGCTGATTTATGCCGTTGTGTTTGTGGTGCTAGTTGTATTTATATTTCTTCGGAAATGGCGGGCAACTTTTATTGTGGCGCTTACCATTCCTTTTTCGCTTATCGGCGCCTTTATCTATCTCTCAATTACGGGCAATACGTTAAACCTTATCTCGCTTTCCTCGCTTTCCATAGCTTTGGGCATGGTGGTAGACGATGCCATTGTGGTGCTCGAAAACATTACCACTTACATTGAAAGAGGTACCAAGCCCAGGGAAGCAGCCTTGTACGGCACCAACGAAGTAGGTGTGGCAGTGGTTGCTACTACGCTCACTGTTGTTGCTGTATTCCTTCCGCTCACCTTCCTGACCGGTATGACTGGTATCTGGTTTGGGCAGTTGGGTGCCATTGTGGTGGTAACTATTGTTATTTCTACGCTAGCAGCCCTTACACTTATCCCGATGATGTCTTCTAAACTTTTTAAGGAAAAGAAAAAAGACAACAAACTCCGCAACAGTTTCCGGCACAAACTCGACCGGAGTGTGGAAAATGTATTGGGCCGCATGGACAGAGGTTATAAAAACATTTTAGGATGGTCGCTTACGCACAAGGCGCTGGTTGTTGTGCTGGCAGTTGTTTTGTTTGTGGGGTCGCTGCTTCTGGTGCCGAGAATCGGAACAGAGTTCATGCCGCAGGCTGATAACGCCCGGCTCATGATCACGCTGGAATTACCAACGGGCCGCAGCCCGCAGAGCGCACTGCCAACTATCGAAAAGGTGGAGGCTATCTTTAAGGAGCATGTGCCGGAACTGGAAATAATTTCTTCGGGCATAGGTTCCAGTACACAAGGTGGCGGAAGTATTATGGGCGGTGCAAGTACAGGCTCTAATATCATCGATATTAATGCATCGCTGGTGCCAGTCGACCAGCGCGACAGAACTGTTTTTGAGATTGCGGAAGTGCTGCGGGAGAAGTTCCGGGATATTCCGGAAATCATCGATTTTTCTGTTAGCACGCAGGGCGGACCTAGTGCCGGAGCGCCTGTTGCTATAAATATTATCGGCAACGACCTGGAGCAGATTTCCGGAATAGCAGACAGAATTGTTGCCCGGCTGGAGCAGATTGAAGGGGTAAGAAATGCCAGTGTAGACCGTGGCGATCCGCAGCCCGCCCTGCAAATTGACCTGGACCGGAACCGGCTGGCTCCCTTAGGGCTGAACACCGGAGCAGTAGGACAGAGCATCCGTAGTATGATTGCCGGCCAGACTGCTACCGAGTACCGGGAGCAAGGCGAGGAGTTTGATGTGGTTGTCCGTTACGGTGCTCCTTTCAGGCAGAGTATAGAGGATGTTAGGCGAATGACCATTACCACACCGGATGGGAACCTGGTAGAAGTTGGTTCGCTTGGCGAAGTGCGTGAAATCTTTACACCACCCAATATTGAGCGCATAGGGCGGGAACGTGCTGTAGGCGTAACCGCAGATTTGCTGGAAACACCTTTAAACGTGGTAACGGCACAAATGGAAGACTTTATTCAGAATGAGCTGGATGTGCCTTCGGGAGTGGAAATTGAGTTTGGCGGAGACATTGAAGAGCAGCAGGATGCCTTCGGGGATTTGTTCCTGCTGCTGGGGCTCAGTATTATTTTAGTATACATTGTAATGGCTGCCCAGTTCGAGTCGCTGAAAGATCCCTTTATTATTATGTTCTCACTGCCTTTTGCCTTTACGGGTGTGATGCTGGCCCTGGTATTTACCAACACCAAACTTAGTGTGATTGCATTTGTGGGAGGCATTATACTAGTGGGTATAGTGGTGAAAAACGCCATCGTATTGGTAGACTACATTCAGTTGCTCCGTGGCAGAGGGCTGTCGCTGTTCGATTCTATAGTGGAGTCAGGTGCTTCCAGGCTGCGCCCTGTGCTCATGACTACGCTTACCACTTTGCTAGCCATGGTTCCACTGGCTATCAGCAAGGGCGAAGGCTCCGAAACCTGGAAACCAATGGCCGTGGCAGTAATCGGAGGTTTGACCTTTTCCACGCTTATCACGCTGGTTTTTGTACCTGTGATGTATGCTATTTTCCACCGCAAACGCAAGCATAAGGTGAGTTTGCTGGCAGGCTAGTTTTAATGTGCTGATTCTCTAATGTGCTAATTGGATGAGGAGATTTGAAATATGGAGATTTGAAGATGGTGTGGGAGGTGTTTGAGTTCATTAAGCGCAAAGAGCGAGTAAAGATGTTAGGTAATGAAGGAGCAGTAAAAGCATAATTTCTAATTCGAAAAAAATGAAGGGTATCATGATTGTATTCAACCAGGCTTTATCGGAGGAGATTGTAAGCCTGCTGGATGAGGTGGCGATCAGGGGCTTTACGAAGTTTAACGATTTGCAGGGGCGGGGCTCTTTGGAAGGAGAACCCCGCATGGGCACCCATACCTGGCCTGCGTTAAACAATGCCATTCTTTCTGTGGCACCGGATGATAAAGCAGATAAGCTGATTTCCAGGTTAAAAGAAATTAACGCTGCCTCAGAAGAGCAGGGGCTAAAGGCTTTCAGCTGGCGGGTAGAAGTGGCGGTGGAGTAGTGCTACTCCACCGCAATACTTTTCCTTTGCACTGTATGGGCGCTAAAATAGCCTAAAGCACCTCCTGTAATGTTGCTGACAGGGTTACCCGGAGCTGCAGCATTCTGGCCAATCGTTTGGCTTAAACTATAGAAATAGGTATAAACAGGGCTATCGATAGACTGCATCTCAACCTCTATCTGATCTCCGGTTTTTATGTCGTCGTCTTCGTTTTCGGTAAAATAGCGCAACGATCTTTTCACCTGTCTGCCATCTGTATACTGGTCGGTGTAGGCATAAATCACGTTTACTCTCCTGCCACTCACAGTAAGCAGGAACCGGTAATAATTAGGTTCACCGGCAGGATCGGTAAAAACAGCATAGGGCACTTTGCGGGCTTCTCCGAAGGTGCTTTGTTCTTCTATATACAGATCTTCGAAAGGAACAAGAGCAGGCATGGTAGAGGTGGCGGTAAATCTTTCTTCTCCAATGAGAACGTTTAAAAAGTAGCTTCGCCCTGGCACGCCCGGCACGATAGAGCCTGTATATATGCCCGGGCTATGTTCCTGTAGTGTCTCCATATTTCCTGCATTATCCGAAACAAGAACAACAGCACCGGTAACTCCTTCAAAAGTATTGTCTTCATCAAAGTTTTTAGTGCGGGTAATCCGAATCTGGTACGGACCTGCTTCATCTGTAATGCTGCCTTCTATCACATAGCGGGGAGAGGCATCATTCAGGTTAACTTCTATTACCTGCTCACAGGCGCTCAACAGCTGCATAAGCAGGGCAGCCAGAAGCAACAGGATCAGGTAACGCATCCGGTATAGTTTCATGGTGAGTAGCTTAATCAAAATCTGAAGTTGTAAGAAACGGAAGGAATCATTTTAAACAGCGCCACCTGGTATGCTTCTGTTCTGCTCGGGTCGTTTTCGTTTTCCCTGAAATTAATGAGGAAGGCATTTTCCCGGCCATAGGCATTGTAAATACTAATAGCCAGTTCAGAAGAAAACTTAGGTGTGTCTTGTAGCTTTTTGGTAGCGCCTAAGTCTAAGCGGTGGTAAGCGGGCATGCGGTAACCATTACGTTCTGTATAGTAAAATACCACCTGATCGGCTACGCGATACTTGCCGCTTGGGAAAGTAACTGCATTGCCCGTATTGTATACCCAGTTTCCGGAAAGGGTCCAGGTGGGGGTAAGCTGGTAAATGCCTACCAAGGCTATGTCGTGGGTGCGGTCCTGCCTGGCAGGGTACCAGCTGTTGTTGTTGATGCCGTTGATCAGGCGCTCGGAGCGGGACAAGGTATAGCCTAACCAGCCGCTGAGCCTGCCGCTTGTTTTCTTTAAGAAAAACTCTATGCCGTAGGCTCTGCCTTCACCAAAGAGCAGCTCTGCTTCAACCACTTCGCTGTTGGTAATATTAGCTCCGTCTTTATAATCGATCTGGTTCTGCATGGCCTTATAATAGCTTTCCACGCTGAACTCGAACAGGTTATCAGAAAAATTTCTGAAGTACCCCAGCGACACCTGGTCAGCTATACCCGGCTTGATATTATTTGAGCTTGAGACCCATCTATCGGTTGGGCTGGAGGTGGTGGAGTTAGACAGCATGTGCAGGTATTGGGTGGTGCGGGCATAAGAGGCTTTTAGCGATGAGGTCTCGCTCAGCTGATAGGCACCTGACAAGCGCGGCTCCAGGTTCAGGTATGTTTGCACATGTTCGCCTCGGTCGTAGCTGGCAACGTCTGTTACTTCACGGTTACTGTTTAAGGTATAAAAGTCGCCTTTGCCTAATATGCTGAAGGCTGAAATACGCAAACCGTAGATCAGGCTAAGCCTGTTAGTGGCAGTCCAGGTGTTGGTAAAATAAGCTGCATTTTCCAGGGAATATCGTTGCTGCAACTCACTTGAGTTAATGTTGGCTTCTCCTGTAACCGTTATCTCGCCTGGAACGACAGTATGATAGATGGCATTTACGCCAAACTTCATGGAGTTCCTGGGGTTTGGGAAAAATTCAAACTCCTGTTTCAGGTTCAAGTCGCGGATGCGGGAGGTAATATCAAAATTGTTGTTATTGGTACTGATCCCAATTTTGTAGCTGTAGTCGCTAAAGATCAGGGAGGTATTCGAGAATAAACGGTCGCTTACCAAATGGCTCCAGCGTAAGGTGCCGGTCGCGTTTCCCCAATCAATGCCAAACTGATCGCGGAAGCCCAGATTGTCGCGACCGAAGTAGCCTGACACGAACAGCCTGTCTTTCTCAGATAAAGTATAGCTAAGCTTTGCATTCAGATCGTAGAAATACAAGGAGCTGCTTTTAAGATCCTCGTCACCGCTAAGCTTTAAAAACATGTCGGCATAGGTTCTGCGGGCGCTGATCAGGAAAGAAGACTTGTCTTTTTGTATCGGCCCCTCCAGGTTAAGCTTTGCCGATATAAGGCCGATGCCGCCACTTACATGGTAGTCTTGGGTGCTGCCGTCGTTCATTTTAATATCCAGCACCGAAGAGAGCCGGCCACCGTAATCGGCTGGCATACCGCCTTTGTACACGGTTACATCTTTAATAGCATCGGAATTAAACGTTGAGAAGAAACCCAGCAGGTGAGAAGCATTATACACAGGTGCGTCGTCTAGCAGGATCAGGTTCTGGTCTGCGCCACCGCCTCTAACATAAAAGCCTGCATTACCATCACCTGCCGATTTAATGCCTGGTGTAAGCTGCACCGATTTCAGCACATCCCGCTCACCCATCAGCACGGGAAGGAGGTTGATTTCACGCATATCCAGCTTTTCAACACCGGCCTGCGGACTCCGCACATTCTGGTCGGCACGGGAGGAAGTAACGACTACTTCGTTTAGCTGCCTGCTCTGTTGCTCCAGCAGGATGTTTAGTCGGGTATTGTTATTCAGTTCTACTTGTCTTTGCTGCTGTTCATAGCCTACATAATCTATGAGCAATGTATAAGTGGCTGCCGGAAGAGTAAGCGAGAAATTACCGAATTCATTGGTGGCAGCACCGGTACCACTCAGTTCAGCCACACGCACAGTAGCGCCAATAAGCGTTTCGCCGCTGGCTTTGTCTTTAATGGCGCCGCTGATGGTATACCTGGTGCTTTGCGCCAGTGCATCGGGCACCGGCAGGTTAAAACACAGCAGGCAAAGAAGATGCGCTATAAGTACGGAAGTCTTACGCTGAAAGAATGGTGTAGGGGGCATTTGTAAAGTTTTGCTAGTTCTGATTTATTTGAACTCACTGATTTTAATTTTCCAACGATCTCAGGTTGTATCCTGATATAAAAGCTGGGTTAAAAAAATATTATATTTTGTATGTTATTGAACTATAGCTTTTTATACAATCTTTTTGCAGCAATCACGATGTCTTGTACCTCCATAACAGGTTTCTCATAGCCATTGTTTACAACTTGTATCATGGCCAGCCCTAATTCTTTTAGTGTGGATACATACTTTGGAAATAAAGCCCGAAGTGGGGAGTATAGCCAGTTTATTGCAAAATAAAATTTCCAGGTATTTTTGAGTCCTTGGGTAGGCTTCATGAATCCTGGTCGAAAAGCATATACTTGTCTGAAAGGTAACTGGCGCAGGTGGTTTTCTGTTTTGCCTTTTACACGTGCCCACATCAAGCGTCCTTTTTCTGTGCCATCGGTTCCGGCACCAGATACATAGCAAAAAGTCATTTCGGGATTCAGCTTTGCCAGCGTCTCCGCTACATGCATGGTCAGGTCGTAGGTAACGCGGTGGTAGTCTTTCTCATTCATCCCGATGGAGGACGTGCCGAGGCAGAAAAAGCAGGCATTGTAGGGCTGTAGCTGAGTTTCTATAGCCGAGAGGTTGTAAAAGTTATGGTGAATGATTTCCTTTAGTTTAGGGTGTGTGATACCGCAGGGCCTTCTGTTGATTACCAGCACCTGTTCTACATCGGGGTGATGCAGGCATTCATGTAATACACCTTCGCCCACCATACCAGTGGCTCCCGTTATAATGGCTGTTATTTTCATGTGTTATGGATGAATGTTCAGGAGTAAATGCTGTTCAGCAGGTATAAAAACTATGAAGGAGAGCGGTGGATGATACCAGGCATTGTCTTTAAAGAGAAAGGGTTTGATCAGAACCAAACCCTTTCTCTTTAACTATTTTTTGCTTGCGGAGTCAACGATGGCCTGGTAAACCAGTTTCCGGAATTCATTGCCCAGGCCGCCGTGGCTGTTCGGGTACTTTTGCGTGTACAACAGCGCTACTATACCTTCTTTGGGATCTACCCAGTAAGTAGTTCCGAAGATGCCTCCCCAGTCGAATGAGCCAACGGAAACAGGCGAATTCGCTGCACCTTTCTCTGTGGCAATGCCAAAGCCAAGTCCGAATTTACTGTCGCCGTTATTGATTTCTCCAATCTGGTTGGTAGTCATCAGTCGGACAGTACTTTCTTTTAGAATACGACGGCCATTGTATTCACCGCCGTTTAGGAGCATCTGCAGGAAAATGGCATAATCGTAGATGGTAGAAGATAAGCCGGCACCACCTGAGTAATACATACCTTTAGCCTTCGGATAGTCCGGCGTTAACCCGCCTTGTGCAGGCATCGGTACAGTTTCTTTGTTCTGGTTTTCGGTGTATAATTTTACCAAACGCTCCTGCTTTTCCACAGGCAGATAAAACCAGGTGTCGTTCATATTTAAAGGCCCGAAAATACGGTTCCTGAAGAAAGTATCGAGCGATTGTTTCGACACCACTTCTATCAGGTAGCCTAGCACATCCGTGTTCAGTCCGTAAGTAAACCGTGCTCCGGGCTGGTGTACGAGGGGTAGCTTTCCAAGTGCTGTAATAGATTTGCCTAAGTTTCCCATCGGGGTGCCAATGCCACTCGGGATGTTATTTTTAGCGTAGATGGCTACAATCTCTTTACTCCCAATGGACGCATAGCCGATACCTGAGGTATGGGTAAGCAAATCTTTAATGGTGATCTCACGCTTAGCCGGTATTGTGGTGTAGCTTGAGTCCTGTGCATTAAACTTTTCCAGCACCTGTGGGTTCTTAAAGCTGGGTATGTACTTCGAAATCGGATCTTCAAGTTTCAGCTTCCCTTCGTCATACAACATCATAACTCCCACGCTGGTGATAGCTTTTGTTTGCGAAGCTATCCGGAAAATATCGTCGCGCTGAAGTTGCGACCGGGCCTCTGCATCGTCGTAGCCTGCTGCCTTGTAGTATACTATTTTACCATTGCGGGCAATCAGGCCAATAGCGCCTGGTATGTATCCTTTATCAACATACTCCTGCATAGCACGATCGATATTTTGCAGGCGTTCACCACTCATACCAACCGTTTCAGGTTTCGCCTCTTTTAAGGTAGCAGTGGCGGTTTTAGTGGCTGTCTGGGCAAAGGTACTTACACTAAGGACCAGGCAGAGCCAAAGCAGATTCAGTTTTCTGTGAAGCATATAGTTGCTATGTTTATATCCTAAGAAAGGTAGTAATTAATTACTTTTTTTCAATACTTAATGCTGTACTATAGAGGTTGAAAAAATAGTTTGGCTGCACTGTCATATTTTAGCGGCTCTGGTAACTAATCTGATAAAGTGTCTAAAAGGCCGCTTAAAACCACATGCAGCAAGAACTGGAAACAAGATTCCTGAACATATTAGATTCTGACAAAGAGAGGATCTTCCGCATTTGCCGGACCTATGCCAGTGATGCCGATGATGCACATGATATTTTTCAGGAAGTTGTGTTGCAAATCTGGAAAGCCCTGCCTGATTTCAAAGGACTGGCTGATGTTCGCACCTGGGTGTATCGCATTACATTAAATGTATGCTTGCGAAGCAACTATAAGTTACAAAAAAGGAAAAAAAAGCATGTGCAGTTTGATAGCGTTACGCTGGAGAATGTAGAGGATCCACTGCCGGATATGCCGGGGCAGGAAGCAGCTTTTGCAGCCCTTTATGCCTGTATACAGCAACTTAATGAAACAGACAGATCTATCGTGCTGCTATTCCTGGAGGATTTACCTTACAAAGAAATAGCTGCTATTACCGGCCTGACAGAGAACCATGTATCCGTGAAGATCAAACGGATCAAAATCAAATTATCAACCTGTATAAAACAAATATGCGATGTTAGATGATGAATTAAAAAGATTGTGGCAGCAAGCGAGCCATGAAGAAGTGGTAAGGTATAATAAAACCAGGTTGTTAGATGATCTGAACAAAGAGCTGAAACGAATGGAGAAAGGCTTGAGAAACCGGGACATAAGGGAAGTTGTGGCTGCAATTGCCATTGTGCCGGCTTTCGGGTTTATAGCTTATGTTAAGGGCGATATATTTTTAATTATTGGAGCCATACTGTTAGTACTAACCTGCCTGCTTATTATTTATAGCTTAAACCGAGCAAGAAAATATGAGCCAAAAGGCTTGGACACTTCCTTGAGGGATTATCTGCAACAGCAGAAAACATTTGTTGACCAGCAGGCAAAGCTGCTTCAGAATGTACTGTATTGGTATATACTACCTTTATTTGTGAGTATGCTTTTTATTGTAAGAGGGTTGTCGCATGAAATATCAGCTTATGCTATTATGGTTTTTCTGGCTATCGGGCTTTACTACCTGAACCGGGAAGCATTAAAAAAAGACCTTGTGCCGCTACAGGAAAAGTTAAAGGCTGCTTTAGAGGAGTTGGAGGAGTAATAAAACTAAGCTCTCTTGGCTACCTGCTGCTTCGTCATGCTAACCATATATACCCCTGCAAAAATGAGCAGGGCGTACAGTGCTTTCTGTAGCGTAAACGAATCCTTGCCAAACCCGACAGCAATTAAAATAGCCAACACGGGTTGCAGGTAAATGTAAATAGCAACTAAGGTAGGGTTTGCATACTTCAAGGCCCAGGTGTTAAGCAGGTACGTAATAATAGTTACCCCAATAATCATAAAAGCAATGGCGAGCCAGATTGTAAGCGGAAAGGCACTATAATCGGGGGCCAATAACTGGTTAAGTCCGAAGGGTACAACTATAACTGCTCCTACAGCAAAAATACGACTCACCACCGTTACCGCTTTATACTTGGCCATCAGCGGTTTTACCAGCACCAGGTATAAGCCAAAACTGGTGGCGTTTAAAATGATCAGCACATCGCCGAGCCAGTTGCCGGTGCCGGAGGCCGTATGGGAACTGCTGATCAGCAACAGGGCGCCCAGGCAGGCTACCACAATGCCTGTAATTTTTTTCCAGCCTACCCGCTCTTTCAGGAGCAAAGCCGAGAACAGAAGCACCACCACAGGACTTATAACCATCAGCAAAGCAGCATTGATAGGGGCTGTTAGGTTTAGCCCGCCAAAAAAGCAAAGCTGATTAAACGCAATACCTGTAATACCACAGGCAACAGAGCGCAGGTTGTCAGCCCAACCTCTTATCTTTTCTTTGATCACCAACCTGGAGAAAACGCCGAAAAAGATAGCTGCAGACACCACGCGCAAAATTATAAGACCGTATGGCCCCACATAAGCGGGCATTACTTCTTTGGCTATACTATAGTTACTGCCGTAAATCAGGGCAACCAGAAAAAGCGCCGCATGCACCTGCACATTTTTATTCATGCGGCAAAGATAAATGCTTTTCTTTCCTTTCCGTATATAGCTCAGTTACGACGCTATATATGCACTTATGATAAACAAGTTACCGCTAACCGTCAGAAGATCCATTGAGATAATGGGCTTGTTCTTTTTAGGCTGGATTATTGTGCTGGCCAAGGACTTACTGGCACCTCTTTTAATGGCTTTTTTCCTGAGCATTATGCTGCTGCCACTTTACCGGTTTTTCCGTAGAAAGAGGTTTCCGGATGTGCTTTCCATAGCTGTCAGTTTGATGGCTTTGATAGTAGTAGTGGGCCTGATTGTATGGTTTTTCTCGTACCAGATAAGCAATCTGGTTTCTGACTTTCCTACCATTCAGGCAAATGTTACCAAGCACCTGCAATCGCTCAGTGTTTGGATAGAAAATATTACGCCATACTCTACCGAAGAACAGACCAGTTTTATAAGTGAGCAAAGTGGCAGGGTATTGGGCTATGCAGGCAATATGCTAAGTGGGGCAGCTTTGTCTATAACTAATATCTTTATTTTCCTGGGGCTGCTGCCAATCTATATCTTTCTGCTGCTTTTTTATAAAAACCTGTTGTTGCGTTTCGTTTTTTTCTGGTTTCCAAAGGACAGCCATAAAAAAGTAGAGGATGCTATGCGGGAGATGGAAGTGATCATTAAGAGTTATCTCTTTGGCTTGCTAATACAGGTTAGCTACATGACGGTTTTAGTGGGGGGCACCCTGATGATCATTGGTATTAAGCACGCACTGCTCATAGGGGTGATTTTTGCTTTTCTGAACCTGATTCCATACGTTGGCGCCTTGCTGGGGAATATCATAGGTGTATTGTTAACGCTTGCCTCTTCGTCAGAATTATGGCCCATAATTACAGTACTGGGCGTAATTGCTGGTGCGCAGTTCCTGGATAACAATATTCTGATGCCGCGTATAGTAGGCTCTAAAGTTAAAATTAATGCCCTGGCAACCATTGTGGGAGTAATAGTGGGTGGAGAAATAGCCGGTATTATTGGTATGTTCCTGTCGCTGCCGCTTATTGCCGTATTCAAGATTATTTTCGACCGCACCGAAAACTTTAAGCAATGGGGAGTGCTGTTTGGAGACGAAAAACCAGCAGTGAGTCCTATGCAGGAGCCGGCTCTGAGAAATGACGATGATCAGGTAAAGCGGCAACTGGAGCGGGAGAATGATATAGAGCCCACCGGTGAGCAGTAGGCTATGTATTGGAGGTGCTACCGCTTGCAGCATGATTTCTGTCTTATCTCTTTCCTCTCAAATTCGTAGCTTTGCCTTTACCTGACGATTAACAGGAAGAGCTATGGAATTAATGAATCATCCGAATATACCGCTGGCCGAGCGCATGCGGCCACATAACCTGGACCAGTATTACGGACAAAAGCATTTGGTAGGACCAACAGGTATTTTGCGCCGCTACATAGAAGGCGGTGTAATTCCTTCTATGATCTTATGGGGGCCTCCGGGCGTTGGAAAAACTACGTTGGCCAACATTATTGCCAATCAGATGAAGGTGCCTTTTGTTGCACTTAGCGCCATTAATTCTGGTGTGAAAGACATTCGGGAGGTGATAGACCAGGCAAAAAAGCGGCAAGGCACTGTCCTCTTTATAGATGAAATTCACCGCTTTAACAAATCGCAGCAGGATGCCCTTTTAGGAGCTGTGGAAAAGGGAACAGTAACCCTGGTGGGTGCAACCACCGAAAATCCGTCTTTTGAAGTGATATCGGCCCTTTTATCGCGCTGCCAGGTATATATACTCAAGCACCTGAACAAAGATGAGCTGATAGAACTGGTAGATAAAGCCCTGGCAGAAGATGAGTGGATGCGAAAACGTAATGTGCGCGTGCAGGAATACGAGGCACTTTTAACGATATCAGGCGGTGATGCCCGTAAGCTGCTGAACCTGCTCGAAATTGTGGCAGAAGGAGTGAAGGGCAATGAAGTAGTGGTGACAAACGAGTTGGTACAGCAGGTGGCCCAGCAGAACATCGTGATGTACGATAAATCAGGTGAAATGCACTACGACCTGGTTTCGGCTTACATTAAATCGATTCGCGGCTCCGATCCGAATGCGGCCGTTTACTGGCTGGCGCGTATGATTGAAGGTGGCGAAGATCCTAAATTTATAGCGCGGCGAATGCTTATTGCTGCTTCTGAAGATATTGGGCTGGCTAATTCCAATGCCTTGCTGATGGCCACTTCCTGCTTTCAGGCGGTGCAGATGATTGGTTACCCGGAGGCAGAAATCATTCTTTCGCAGGCAACCGTATACCTGGCTACTTCGCCTAAAAGCAATGCCTCATACAAAGCCATAAAGAATGCGCGGGCCCTGGTGCAGCAAACAGGCAACCTGCCAGTGCCTTTGCACATACGCAATGCACCAACCAAGCTCATGAAAGAGATTGGCTACGGGAACAACTATAAATATGCCCACGACTACGAAGGCAATTTTGTGCAGCAAGACTTTATGCCTGAGGGCCTGCGAAACACTATTCTTTACAACCCAGGCCAGAACGCCCGAGAAAACGACATGCGCAAGCAACTAAAAGGGCAGTGGGGCGAGAAGTATAAGTATTGAGAGCTAGAGGGGTAAGTAAATGTGAAGATTTGGAAATTTGAAGATGTGGTAATTCTGAATAATAGATATGTTGCTGGTTAATCTTATCATTACCGAATTTACACGTTTTCGAATCTTTAAATCTCTAAATCTGCTTCTGTCTATAAAAAGGCTTGGTTGGTCGAGTAGTGGGCGAACAGTGGTAAAAGTATTGAACTATAAGTGCTAATTTTGCTTATTGTATATACAGGAGTATATTGGCTCCTGATTGAAAACTAATTCTACAAACGCAACATCTATATGTTAAACTTTCTGAAATATGTGTTGGCCACCATCCTGGGCCTGCTCATATTCTCCTTCATTACTGTCCTGATCCTGGTTGGTATAGCTGCCAGCACTGCCTCTAAAAGCGAGGTAGAAGTTACTTCAAATTCTGTTTTAGAGCTAAAGCTGGATAAAAACATTGCAGAGCGTGCAGAAGAAAATCCGTTTGGAGAGCTCGGGCTTGCCTTTGGCATGATCTCCAGCAGCGACGGACTGGATCAGATTAAAGCGGCAATACGAAATGCAAAAGCTGATGAAAACATTGAGGGTATTTTCCTGAACCTCGGCTATCTGGATGCCGGAATGGGCAAGCTGGAGGAGATCAGGGATGAACTGATTAAATTTAAAGAGTCAGGCAAATTTATTGTTTCCTACAGCGATATTGCCTCAGAGAAAGCCTATTACCTGTCATCGGTGTCCGATAAGATTTATGTGAGCCCCATGGGTAGCCTGGAGTTTAATGGCATGCATTCTGAAGTTTATTTCTTCAAAGGGCTTATGGAAAAGCTTGACATCAAGGCGAATGTGTTTAAGGTCGGGGAGTTTAAAAGCGCTGTAGAACCGTTCCTGCTCGACAAGATGAGTGAGGCAAACCGCACACAGGTAAACTCTTTCCTGAACTCAATCAACGATTACCAACTGCGTAGAATAGCTGAAGCCCGTAACACGACCTACGAAGAGCTGAAAAATATTTCAGATAACTTCCTGGTACGTGAGCCGGAAGATGCGAAGCGTTTTGGGTTGATTACGGATGTGGGTTATTACGATGAGGCCGTTACCTACATGAAAGAACGGGCAGGCATTGAACAGGATAAAAAAATCCAGCTGGTGCAACTAAGCAAGTATAAAGATGCGCCATCCAAAGTAGAAAAAAGCACATCTTCTAACCGCATCGCTGTAATTTATGCAGAAGGTGATATTGTAGACGGAGAAGGCGACGACGATGAAATCGGCAGTATACGTTATGCCAACGCCATTCGTGATGCCCGCCTGGATAAAAATGTAAAAGCGGTGGTGCTGCGTATTGCTTCGCCCGGTGGAAGTGCATTAGCCTCAGACCTGATCTGGCGCGAGATCCAGTTAACCAAAGAAGTAAAGCCAATTATTGCCTCTATGTCGGATGTGGCTGCCTCTGGCGGTTATTACCTGGCGATGGGTTGCGATACCATTGTGGCCCACCCGAACACTATAACAGGTAGTATCGGTGTGTTTGGTATAATACCGAATATACAGGGCTTCCTGAATAACAAATTGGGTATTACTGTAGATCGTGTGGGAACAGGCAAATTTTCAGATGTGCCTTCTGTAACCCGTAACATGACGGATACCGAAAAAGAGATTGTTCAGCGTGAGATCAACAAGATTTACGAGATCTTTACCAGCAAAGCTGCCCAGGGCCGAAACATGACCCAGGATAAGCTTAAGGAATTTGCTTCGGGCAGAGTATGGTCCGGGATAGAAGCAAAAGAGCGTGGGCTGGTAGACGTGCACGGCGGTTTAGAAACTGCCATAGAGCTGGCTGCTGCTAAAGCCGGAGTAGCCGGAGATTATCGGATAAAGCAGCTGCCCCGCAAAAAATCTTTCTTCGAAAGCATGTTTGGCGATGCTGGTGCCCAGGTGAAAGAGAAGGCTGTAAAGGCTGAACTGGGTGAGCTGTATCCGTTTTACAAGATGTACAAAAAGGTAGAGAACATGCAAGGTGTGCAGGCACGTATGCCTTACGAAATGACTATTCAGTAACAGGATATTAAAGTGACGTTTGTCTGACAGCTTTAACAGTGTGCTGGCAAACTTGTAAAAAGCTCACCCATACACGCGGGGTGAGCTTTTTCATTTTAAAGCACCTTATTTTTTTGCATCTTTGCCCGGTCTTTGATTTTAACCCATCCTTTTATTTAAAACTATGGCTATGATCCAGCAGATACAGGAATCAGCTTCTTATATACAGCAGGCTACAAATGCCTTTGCCCCTGAATTTGGTATTATTTTAGGGACGGGCTTAGGTGCGCTTGTTAACGAAATTGATATTGCCCACAGCCTTTCTTACGCCGATATTCCGCATTTTCCGGTTTCTACAGTAGAAAGCCATTCCGGAAGGCTGATTTTCGGGCAGCTGGCCGGTCGAAATGTGATCGTAATGCAGGGCAGGTTCCATTATTACGAAGGATACAGCATGGATCAGGTAGTGTTTCCGGTGCGGGTTATGAAGCTGCTGGGAGTACAGAAGCTGTTTGTTTCCAATGCTGCCGGAGGACTAAACCCACAGTTTAACACCAGCGATTTAATGGTACTGACGGATCATATCAACCTGCAACCTTTTAACCCGCTTATCGGCAAAAACATAGATGAACTTGGCCCGCGCTTCCCCGATATGAGCGAAGTGTATGATGAAGAGATGGTACGGCAGGCAATGGTTATAGCAGAAGATGCCGACTTTGATCTGAGGGAAGGTGTTTATGTAAGCGTGCCCGGACCGATGCTGGAGACGAAGGCCGAATACCGTTATTTGTCTGTGATTGGAGCAGATGCCGTTGGTATGTCTACGGTGCCGGAAGTGATTGCTGCCCGCCACATGAATATGCCTGTTTTTGCAGTTTCTGTAATCACCGATATGTGCACGCCAGACCGCATTAAAAAAGTAGCCCTGGCAGACATACTGGAAGCCGCTGCAAAGGCTGAACCCCGTATGACCATGCTGATAAAAGAGTTGATCAGGGTGCAATAGCGGCTGTTCAATGCGCGGCTTTACAAGCAGAAGCCCTGACTGATGGCTACCATCAGTCAGGGCTTCTGCTTTGTTTGTAAAATGCTACTTGATAATGACAACCTTTCTATCGTAGGCGAGGTTGGTGAAAACTCCATATCCACCTTTTACAGTTGATCTTAAGACAGAAGGCTGCGAAAAGGGATTCCCATTGGCATTTTTGGCTTCAGCCGTAGAATTCAGAAAATGATAATATTGTTCTTCTATGTTATAAACCGATACGAGCAGGGTATTGCCTTTGGCGTATTTATAGGCAGTTCCAAACGTCACCATAGTGCCATTATTCAGGTTATCGTTCGTGACATAGTCGCGATCGGAGCCACTGGTTAAACTATCCCGGTGCACCATAAAACGATAAAAATTAGGAGTTTTCGCATCGTCCTGAAAAGAGGCCAGAAGCAAAGCTTCTTCCTTGCTGTTAAATCGCCATTCTACAGTATCAATGGGTACTTTAGGTAATATGGTTGTAGTGCCTGTTACTTTGCGCCCTTTACTGTCTATAACTTCCAGCGTATACACGTCACCGGGCTTACCCGTCATAATTTCACGGGAACGATGGGTGTAGTATTTATCCTGTACCGCAACATATGTCGGTTTGTAATTAAGTTTGATCCTTTTGCCATTGTGCGTAATGTAAACCTCTACATCGGTAAGCAACTCAGATTGCGGCGCATCAAAATAGCTCATACTTTCCAGTACAGTGGCCCGAAGTGGTATGCCGGGCTCCAGGTAGCATTCCACCATTAGCTGAGGTGTGTAGGCCGGGAGATTAATGGTGATCTCCTGCTCCATGTCGCAGGCAGAGAGAAGTATACCGATGCTGCAGAAAAGGCTATAGAGGAAGTGCTTTACTTTCATCAGAATTTAAAGTTGTAAGTAAGGGATGGGATAATAGGGAAAAGTGACACCTGCTTCGCTTTAAAAGCTAACGTTTCACTTCCGGTAATGTCCCGTATCTGCTCAAAATACACAAAATATGGGTTGCGCCGGTTATAGGCGTTGTAGGCGTTAAACGTAAGGTCAGACTCGCCGCGCTTTGAATTCAGTTTGAGTACCAGGCCCAGGTCGAGGCGGTGATAAGGAGCTAAGCGGAAACCGTTTCGTTCTGTGTAAATGGGAACTACAGTAGGCTCCTTCCCTGGGATGTCCTGCAGGATAACCCGTGCAACAGGCAAAGAAAAAGCGTTTCCCGAGCCATATACCCAGGCACCTGTTACGCTGATTCTTTTCGAAAGCTGCTGAATGAGCACGGCACTAACATCATGGCGGCGGTCATAACGTGTAGGAAAAGTACGTCCCTCGTTAATGCCGGGAAAGGTGCGGTAGGTCCAGGAGAGGGTATACCCGATCCAGCCGGTAGTCCTGCCTTTGGTCTTTTCGAAATAAATTTCGTTGCCATAGCTCTCGCCTGTACCAAACAAAAATTCACTTTCCAGGCTATCATTCACAAAAAGGTTTGCTCCGTCTCTGAAATCTATCTGGCGCTTCATCCATTTATAGTACAGCTCATTCGTAAGCATATACTTTCCTCCTCCAAAGAGCTTGCTTATACCTAAAGCTACCTGCTGCGAGCGCTGCGGGCGCACATAGTCTGTAGAAGGATACCAGATATCGGTTGGCAGTGATGCACCAGAGTTAGCCACCAGGTGCACATACTGGTTCATGTTGGCATAGCTGGCTTTTAAGGCAACACTTTCTGAGACATTGTATTTAGCAGAGGCTCTGGGTTCTAAACCTGTAAATGTTTTGCCGTCGCTTCTGAAAGCTGAAAGCCGTAGCCCATAATTAAGAGAAAGCCGCTCGTTAACGATAAAATCATCTGATATATAGGCTCCTAGTTCTACCGCCTGATAATCGTTGCCAGCACCTAAATTCAAACTGTTGTCTTCGGCATCAAAATTAAAGCGCCCGATAGTGAAGGCGTGCCTGGTTACCTGCGCGCCGAATTTTAAAGTATGTTTGTTGTTCAGGATGTAATCAAAATCTGTTTTCAGGCTAAGGTCGTGTACTTTAGAAGTCAGGTCTATACTAAAGATGTCGATTTCGTTGCGCAATGTATATTGGTAGCCGGTACTGCTCAGGGTGGTGTTCGCAAAAAAGCGGGAGTTAAATTTATGATTCCAGCGTAAGGCAGCAGTTGTGTTGCCCCAGTTAAATCCGAATCTGAAATCATCGTCGTTAAAAGTGAAAATATCGTTGCCGTAGTAACCACTCAGGAAGAGTTCGTCTTTCTCGCCTAATTTATAGTTAAACTTGGCATTGAGGTCGTAAAAGTAATAGTCCGGAATGGGGCTGTAACCTTTATCGCCTTCTTTTATCTTGTTCAGCTGTCTGGTGAAAATGTCGATGTACGTTCTGCGGCCGGATATGATAAACGAAGATTTATCTTTTATTAGCGGGCCGTCGATGGTTAAACGCGAAGAAATTAAACCTAAACCGCCGGCTACACCTATTTTCTCATTATTGCCGTCGTTCAGCTTAACATCCAATACAGAAGATAAGCGACCTCCGAATTGGGCGGGAAAGCCCCCCTTATACAGTTCCACACTTCGAACGGCATCCGGATTGAACACACTAAAGAAACCGAACAAGTGAGAAGCATTATAAACAACGGCATCATCCAGCAGCACTAGGTTCTGGTCGGGGCCACCGCCACGCACATAAAGGCCTGCCGTACCCTCTCCACCAGACTGTATGCCAGGTTTTAACTGAAGCGTTTTAATAAGATCTACCTCGCCAAACAAGGCAGGCAACAGTTTTGCCTCACGTGTGGTTAGTTGCTCTACGCTCATCTGGGTATTATTGAGCTTTTGGCGCAGGCTGGTGCCTTCTACCACTACCTCGTGCAGTTCATTATCACGGTTTTTCAGCAGAATATCCAGTTTAGTTTCAGTGGCAGACAGGGCAATGGTGGTTAAAGAAGGCTGATACCCCACATAAGAAGCAATAAGCGTAATACTGTCTGAAGGCAGGTTCAGGCGATAAAAGCCCCGTGCATCGGTAACGGCAGCAGCCTTTAAGTCAGGAACAGCTACTGTTGCCCCTACCAGAGCTTCATGGGAGGCCGCATCGCGAACAAAACCGCTAAGCGTGGCCGTTTTTTGAGCAAAAGCCGAACCTATACTTAACACGAGGAGAAGGTATAGTAGCAGGCAATGGTTAAGGCGCATGTATGCTGAAATTTTGTAAAATCAGTAATGTGTTTAAATATACTGAAATTTTACAGGTAGATGCTTTATAATAAAGCTCAACAGCACTAAAATCAAGAATGTTCAAAAAGTAATAGCCAGACCTGTACTGGTATGGCTATTAGTATGTTAAGCATTCAAAAAGTGCTACTGGCTATTCAGAGCCTTTAAGAGTCAGGCTTCGTTTAACCAGGCGGCTCTTAAGCGTTGCTGCTGCTCGGTAGCGTCAGAGGCAGGCTTTAGAACGTGCGGTATCTCTTTCTCCTGCGTGGTCACTACGCCTTTCAGCTTTTTCTTTTTTATTTTTCCACGGGCATTCTTTCTGCCGACCACAATTTCAATAGGGCTTCCGCTTTCCAGGCGCTGAAGATCGGTACTGAATAATTCCTTTACATTTAACGGCGTGATTTCCTGCCCGTTCAGCGTTAATAGCTGATCATCGATCTTAAAGCCCATTTTTTTTCCAAAAGCATCCATTTCGCGTGTTTCAGCTACGGTTATTTTATCGGCTTCTCTGTCGTAGCCCGGTATAAAGCCACCATAGGAATTTACCCGCTCTACAGCAACTGGCTCGTAGCTTATACCCACTTTACTAAAAGTCTCCTGCAGAGGCAGAGGTTCTGAGCCTTCTACATAGCGTGAAAAGAATTCTCTTATCTGTGGAAAAGTTAACTCTGTGATGGTGTCGAACAAGGTGTCATCCTGAAAGGGTTTATCTTTTCCGTATGTTTTAGACAGGTCGAGCATCAGGTTGCGCAGCCCGTATTCGCCGTTGGAAAGCTCCCTCAGCCTGATGTCTAATGCCATGCCTATCAAAGCTCCTTTCTGGTATACATTTCCATACTGATCTGCATACTCATCCAGCACATTGGCGCTCATCACCGTAAATGGCAGGGTATCGTTGTAATAAGTTCTGGAATTGGCAATGTAATCGCGGATTTTCTGCATGAAGTCGTTTGTGGTAAACAAGCCTTCGTAGCGTTGCACGTGTGAGGCAAAATACTCTGTTACGCCTTCGTACATCCAGAGGTGTTTCGACATTTTGGGGTTTATGAAGTCGAAATAGGCAATTTCTTCAGAGTGGACTGAAAGCGGAGTTACAATATGGAAAAACTCGTGGGCAGCCACATCGCGCATGGTGCTGCTGAATTGCTGCTCCGGCATCTCCGGTAAAAAGTATACCGAAGAGTAAGAATGTTCCAAGGCACCGTACGAACCGGATTTTCCGGCCTTTTCCGGTACATAGATAATAAATGCGTATTTATCAACAGGTAGGGTTCCTCCCAGGTAACTGCGTTGTGCTTCCAGAATGCCTTTTACGTTTTCTGCAATGGGTTTAGAGGTAACGCGCTTGCTTGGAGAGTAAACCGAAACCAGGACTTCGGTTTTACCAATGTTCACGATACTGGTATCGGGTCTGTTGTACATAAGCGGCGCATCGGCCAGCTCTACATAGTTCTGTATTAAATAGCGGTCTGCTGTAGCAGTTGTGCTTACTGCCTGCAGGGGAGTAGAACCGTAAAACCCTTCTGGTTTGGTAATGGTAAGTTCATAGGGTATCTGTTTCAGCCCTTCAAAATAACCTATAAAGCCAAAGGTGTTAATCAGGAAGTTCTTGTCTTCTTCTATATTGGTGCCACCCGGCTCAAAAATAGCATCTCCTTTTTTAGCAGCGTCAAACGTGTCGTCTACCCAGTAGGTAATGCGGTGCAATGTGGCGGCATTTGCAATTTTCCATCGGTTTGTGTCCAGCTTTTCTACTGCTAATGCACGCCCGGCCTTATCAAAAGCCTTAAATTCTGAAACGAACCTGCCAAAATCTGAAATAGAATAAGTGCCCGGTACAATTTTGGGCATGTTGTAAATGGTTTCCTGCTCCATAATGGCTGGAGCCAATACGGTTACCATTACTTTATCGTTTTTAACCTGCGTGAGGTCTATGGTAACCTGGCAGTTTTTTGTTGGTGCAGCCGTTTTTTGCTGTGCAAAGCCAGCTATGCCGAGTTGCAGGCCCAGGGCCAGGAGAAGCAGCTTCTTTTTAAGCATCATAAATGTGTAAGCGGACGTCGTTAAGTTTATTCTCTTATGAACGGAAATAAGCTTTTGTTTGCTGCAATATTTTGTAAATCAGTAGAAGCAATATCTTTTAAACTGATTATACCAAAAGAAGACGAGCAGACAAAAGCTTATGCTATACAAAAGATAAAAGAAAAGCTGCAAATATACTACCTGTCGCGATAGTTTATGCGGAAAAAGAAATGTCTATTGTATTGGAAGCACTTTTTCGATAGCACGCAAGGTTTCAGCTGTGTACTTTTCTGTTACCAGTGCAAGTACTGCTGTTAAAGTAGCTGCAAGCAGCAGAAAGGTTAACTTTTTCATAGGGAATATGTTGGCAACAGGTACCATACGACCGGTCTTATTTAATTGACTCTCACATATTTGTTGCGCATGATATTACGCCAGGTCCTGGTCTTTCATGCAAAGCATTCACAGTGCTTGAGCTTTTAAGCATCAGAAAACAATACTTTTGAATTAATTGCTCCATGCCTGGCGTAACATCTTTCGGCAAAAGTACAGCAGTGCTATACCTCTGTTACATCGATGCTGCCCAGCCCTCCGCTGATCTGTATAGTAATGGTGTTTTTGGTTTTTCCGTAGGCGCTGTTTTTGTGAACACCGCCGCTCTTTTTAAAGCCATTCAGGCTTTTGCTGCCCAACACGCTGGTTTGTACGCTTACACCGGTGCCCTTCGGAACTTTCACATTCATAGAACCGATGCCTCCGTTTATTTCAACAGCCAGGTTATGGTTCCAGTTGCCCGAAAGGTCCAGGTCCAGTTCACCTACGCCGGTGTTGATTTCGATTTGCTCGGCTTTACTGCCTTGCAGATTTACATTACAGGAACCGGCACCGGTTTCCATTTGCAATTTTCTGAGGGAGCTGTTTCGAAGGTCAATAGTCGCATCGCCAGCACCTAAGGCTATATGGAGAGACAAAGGCACATTTTTGTTGATGCTGACATCCCAATTATTCTCCAGTTTGCCAGATTTATTTTTGAAATTTTCCTGCTTGATATTCAGCGTTGAAACTTCGCCGTTTTTAGAAGTTGTTACTTTAGGTTTCCATTCCGGCAAGCTGTAATCGATGCGGGTAGTCACAAGTGAAGTAGTGCCGGAGTTCAGGGTTAACTTACCTGCTGGCACCTCGAGTGTCAGTTCGTTTTGTTTAACGCCTGTAGCCGGTAAAGTATACTCGAAAGAATGCTTCGACTGCGCTACAAGCAGGTAAAGCGGCAAAACAGACAGGAGCAGGAGTAGCGGCTTTTTCATAATGGTAGATTTAAGTGAAATATGATGTTTTATTAACAGATACAGTTTCTCCTGCTTTGGTTGCCTGCTGATGCCAGCAATTCATATAAAATTTAACCTCGCTTAAAAAAAGCGCAGGCGTTTGGGTTCAGGAGGCAAAGCAAGCGCAGTGCTGGTATCTTTTTGGAGCCGCTATACGGGCAGAGGCAAGCTGGCTGTGCTGGCTGAAATGGCATTTACCCGGAATAACTGCCGCTGCCTGACCTGATGGAATAGCTGTATTAAAAGAGGCAGAGGATCTGTTGTTTACATCTTCTCTGATATCCAGCGAAAGCGTAATGCATGTTGCAATACTAATTCCCAGCCCTACAGTGTTCAGCACCGCGAAAAGGTGCCCGGATAAAGAAACTTTAAAGCAGTTCCGCAGCATGTTTTTTGGTGTTGATGTTTTCTGTTACGATTTGGCCATCAAACAAATTAACAATGCGGTGTGCATATTCGGCATCGGAAGGAGAGTGTGTTACCATTACAACAGTAGTTCCTGATTCATTTAACTCCGAAAGCAGCGCCATTACTTCGCGGCCATGTACAGAATCCAGGTTACCTGTTGGTTCATCGGCCAGGATCAGGCTCGGGTTAGAAACAGTGGCGCGTGCAATGGCGGCGCGCTGCTGCTGACCACCTGATAACTGCTGCGGGAAGTGGTTTCGACGGTGAGCAATGCCCATACGCTCCATGGCGGTCTGCACTCTCTTCTGGGCTTCGGCACGCGGTACCCCAAGGTAAGTAAGTGGCAGGCCGATGTTTTCTTCTACCGTCAGCTCATCTATCAGATTAAAGCTCTGGAACACGAACCCCAGGTTCTCTTTGCGAAGTTTGGCACGCTGGCGCTCAGAAGCCCGGCTAATGTCCTGGTCCAGGAAACGAAGAGCACCTCCGGAAGGGCTGTCGAGCAAGCCAAGTATGTTCAGTAAGGTGGATTTGCCGCAACCAGAAGGGCCCATAATGGCTACAAATTCACCTTTCGCAATACGAAGGTTAACTCCGGCTAAGGCGGTTGTTTCTACCGTATCGGTAATGTACTTCTTCTCAAGCTGGTTTGTCTCAATAATCAGGTTTTCTTTGCTCATGGTTTCTGTTTTTTAAGTGTCGTTATAGTTTTATTTTGTACTAAAAGCAGGGCAGTGTTCACATGATGAACTATAAAGTATAGATTGGAAATCACAAATCCTCCAGCGTCTTTGCTCATTCACAAACCTTCGAATTTCATCTATTTCAGTTGTAAGCGATCTATGTTACCGTAGCTGTCGTAGCTGGAAAGCACTACCTTTTCACCTGGCTTTAACCCTTCGAGCACTTCGTAATACTGCGGGTTCTGGCGGCCCAGCTTAATATTGCGTTTTACAGCATAGTCACCTGATTTGTCTATAACAAATATCCAGCTGCCTCCGGTGCTCTGGTAAAAACCGCCACGGGGTATGAGCATGGCATTGCCGCCATCGTTCAGGTTAAGCTTTATCTGCAGTGTTTGTCCACGGCGTATACCTTCAGGACTGCCGTTCGGGAATTCCATGTCTACCTGAAATGTGCCGCTCTGAACCTCCGGAAACACCTTTGCAATAGTTACTTCGTGCGTATTGCCGTTAAAGGTAAAGTTACCGCTAAGGCCAGGATATACTCTGGAAATATAATGTTCGTCTATAGAGGCGCGTACTTTGTAGCCGTTCATATCGTCTATCTGACCAATATTCTCGCCTGCAGCTTTCGATTCGCCTACTTCTGCTTTAAGCGTAGACAGCTGCCCTGAAACAGGTGCCACCACGTGCAGGTTGTTAAGCGTGTTACGCGCCATGGCAATGTTTGCTTTCATTCTGGTAATGGACTCGTCTAGCTGGCGAAGGCGCTCTTCAATCAGTTGAGCATCCTGTTTTATAGAGCGATCGCCTAATGTTTTACGCTTTTTCAGATATTCATACTCATCTTTCGATGCCTCAAACTCTTCCTGCGAAATAGCTTTCTCAGCATACAGTATTTTGTTTCGATTATACTTTCTTTCAGCCAGTGCCAGGTTGTATTCAATTTCTGCCAACTCATTCAGCTGCCTGATCTGTGCCTGCTTCATGGTTATTTCTGAATTCTGGCGCTCATTCATCAGGTCGTACAGCTGCGTTTCACGGGTCATGAAATCAATTTGCAGGGTGGTGTTGGAAAGCTTTATAAGCGTATCACCTTTGTTTACCATGCGGCCATCGTCCGTAAATATTTTCTCTACTCTTCCGCCTTCTGTAATATCAAGGTAAAAAGTTTTAAGCGGATCTACAGAACCATCTATTGCAATAAACTCTTGAAAGGTGCCATTCTTTACTTCACCAACTGTAATGCGCTGGCTGTCGACATTCAGCTTGGAGGAGTGTTCGGCAAAAAGCAGGCTATACACCACAAATACCAACGTAACGCCTGCAGCAGCTATAATGGCTATCCTTTTAGGAGTAAATCTCTTTTTCTCTATAACACGATCCATAGTAGATGACGAATTTTTCATAGTCTGTAAACCTGATGCCAAGAAATGTGCCATGAAATTTATATAATTGATAATCAGGTAATTAAATTGTAATATAAGCGTTTGGTTTGCATAGAGTGTCCGGTTTCGTACATTCTGGTGTCTGCATGCGAACACTTATTATATAGTAGCCGAAGTGTAGGAGAAAAGTAGATTGGTTGCCCTGCGTGCGCTATTGTTTGAAAGTAAATAGCCTGGGTATACAGTTGCCAAAGAAGGGGCACCGGGCGTTTATGCTTCATTTCTAAACAGCCATAAAAAAGGAGGGCCATTATCAAAGATAATGGCCCTCCTTTAAACAGTCAAGTGCTATGTGTTAGTTTGTAACTGTAAAGTTATCTTCACTGATAATGGTTTGCCCGTTGTGTGTCACGCTTATTTTCATAGAGCCAGTTACACCGGAAGGTACCATGGCACGAATCGTGTTTTCGCCTACACTTATAACCGGGGTTTCGGTGGTTCCGAATTTAACAGTTGTATAGTAGTAGTAGGTGGAGGGTGTAAAGCCTGCAACGTTAATGGTAACTGCTGTTCCGGCTACTCCCGTACTTGGCGAGAAGGACACAATGCTTGGTGCTAAAACCGTAAAATCATCGTCAGCTGCTATTTTCTGGCTGCCATGCTGTACTGTTATTTTTACTTTACCGGCACTTATTCCGGCTGGCACTGTTGCTTTGAGCGAACCAGCAGAAACACTGTAGGCATTTGTAGCCACTGTACCAAAGTACACATCATAGTAAGCACCCGGCAGGAAAGTGCCGTTTATAGTAACTTCTTTACCTACACCTCCCGAAGAAGGGGAGAAACCAGTAACAGAGGGAGAAGTAACTTTATACTGCTGGGGTGCCTCAACAGTGTTTGGTCCAACTGTTAAAGTTACTTTGTAATTACCGGCAGGCATATCCTGCGGAACCATAACAGATATTTGTCCGGTAGATACCGATTGTACTGCGGCTGGAATATCTCCTATCTTTACATTCAGATCGTTGTTATAGTAATAAGAGTAGTAGTAAGGAAAATTGGAGCCGAAAAGCGAAAACGTACTTCCCGGCAGACCTGAAGCTGGTGAAATAGAGGATATAGTAGGCGCGGTAACGGTGTATTCACCTGGAAGAACAGTGGTTACACCATTAATCAGGACAGATATAGCAAACGTTTTGGTGCTGATCGTGCTTGGCACAACCACCTGAAAGCTACCGGATGAATTATAGCTTGAAACTGATGCCTCTACATCGCCCAGGTACACACGCAGGGTTTGGTAATAATTGTAGTAAGAGTTGGGCAGGTTATCTCCAGAAATAGTCAGAGTTGTTCCGATAGGGCCAGACTTTGGTGCGAAATCTCTTACTGTCGGAATTAACCGGAAACTGGAAGTGACATTCAGGTTCTGGTTACCCATTGTAATCACTACAGGGATCTGGTTATAGTTGTAACTATAGCTATAATAATTGTCTGTAATTCCAACAGGTACTTCAACCACTATTTTAGAGGAACTCACCTCTACTACCCTGGCTGAAATATTAGCAAACTTCACGTTTACCTCGCCTGGACTGCTTGCAAAGAATTGCCCGTTTATTGTAATTCTGTCTCCGGCTCTTCCACTGGCAGGTACAATGCTCTGTACATTTGGCGACGGAAGCATAACTGAAGCAACCTGTCCGAATACTGTACCTCTTTCGTTGGTCAGATAAGCCCTGGCATACAGTGTGCGGTCATAATAATAGTTGTTATACATATTATTAAGTTCGGTTACTTCTTTGCTAAAGTCGCCAGCGGGAGCATCCTTGCCTAAAGAAAGCTTCAAGCCATTGTATTCACTTAAATCAGGTGTAAAGCCATACATAAAACCATAATCGGTAATATTGTACTTGCCTTTATTAACAACCTTCCCTCGCAACATGGCTCTGGAAGGCGAAAGAGCTGTTAGCTCAAGCGTCTGTACCTCAGGATGTACTTCATCTTCCTCTTTTTTGCAGCTCTGGAACAGCAGGAGAGAGAAAAGGATGAAAAAGAAAGCAGAGCGAAACGTGATTTTGTTCATATAGAAGCTTATTGCGGTCGATGTTTTAGAACACATAGCCAATTCTAACACCATTCATCAGGTTCGGGCCAAATGAGAAGTTAGAACTTTTAATATCATTCATAGTGATAGGAGAGCTTCCGGTGCCTGTTTGCTTTACCTCAATTTCTTTGTTATCAGACTTGCTAAACCCAAAGTTCATTTCGTAGCCGAAGAAAAGATTTTTGGCCATGTAGAAATCGAAACCAGTTACCAGATTCACTCCATAGCGGAAGTATCCTGGTTCGCTAAAACTTGATAAAGGATAAGAAGGATTGTTGGGGTTGTATGTCGTTAGCAGCCAGGCACCTGTAACCTCTGTTTTTACCTGTCCGCTTGTTATTTCCTATGACGAATTTTTGTTAACAATGGCAAGATCTGCTCCTATGTAAGGAGAAAGCCTTCTTGTTCCGGCGAAGTGCTTTTCTATACCCATGTTTAATCCAAATGTTGTCGTACTACGGGTCTCCTCGTAAACATAGGAGTTTGTGCCATAAGGATTTGAATTTTCGTTTGTACTGCTTGATTGGTTAGCATTTACCCCAAGCCTGAGAGCAAAATTAGGCGCTGTGAAAAAGCGGAATTTAAGCTGGTTAAAGCTGTTGTTTAAGCTGATACTGCCGTTAAAGGGATTAATGTTTAACTCTGTGGAAACATTGCCTGCCTGAGGCTTCAGTACTTGAGCACCAGTTGAATCAGGTAAAGCTTGTGCATAGCAGGAGAAGGTGGCAACTGTAGCTGCCATCATAGCAAGTAAAAATTTTTTCATAAAAAGGTTATAAATATTTGAAGCAGCGAATATAAATATTTTATTTATAACAAAAGCTATATATTATAAATTTAATGTTAAATTTTTGTACCCTCTTCCGTAGGCATGCTGAACCACGGTCGGAAGTAGGTATCCTGCAGAAACTACAGGTAAATAAGGCTGGCTTACCGGAAGTGTATGCAGCCGCTAAGATGAGATATGGGAGAGGAAAAGCAGGGGAGGTATAGAGCTACTATGCCCTTGTTGCTTTCATACCAGCCCCTGTTATGTTGTTCAGATATTCTGCTGCACTACCTGTGCCAGCTGATGACCGGGTACAGCTCCGGCTTGTTTCCAGACAATTTCGCCATTCTTAAACAAAATAAAGGTTGGTACCCCCTGCACCCGAAACTGTTGAGCTGCTGCCTGGTTTTTATCAACATTTACTTTTATCACTTTTAATTTACCCGAAAACTCCTGGGCCAACTGTTCTACTACCGGATGCATGGTTTTGCAGGGGCCACACCAGTCAGCATAAAAATCCACCAAAACAGGCATTCCAGGACTCTTAATTAATTCAGAAAAAGATTTCTTAGCCATAGTTCATGAAACTGATTTGAAAAGTTTTTACGAAGAGGGCACTTAAAAGATTAAATACTTCTATGCAGTACAGGGTATCCTTTGTTATGGCTTACTGTGCTCCCAGTGCGCTCAAAATAATAATAACGGTTCCAACTATAACAGCTGTACCTGCACCAGCTCCGGCAACAGCCTTTCTTTTCTTTTGCTTGAAAGCCTGTTCCTGATAGCCTGTCTTGTAGCTCGGTTCTGCCAATAGGTTCAGGTCCGGAATAGAATGCGTCTTGATTTTAGGAGGTGTAAGTGCTATAGCAGCAGAACCGATATAACCATAGGGAAAGAGCAACAGAGAAAAAGCAAACGAACCCCAGAAAGCATTACTGCCGGTATAGTATTTTAATGCGTCTTCGCGACCTAGCAGGTATAATTGCTCGGCAGTTAATGTGGGAGCTGCAACAGCTTCAGAACTTAAATTTAGCTGTTCTAAAACTTCTTTAGTGCCATTGGCGAAGCGTATCATAAATACTTCCTGCTTCGGGATAGCCCACTTTCTGCCTTCTGCTGAATCAGGATGCTGGTATATAACTTCTGAGAGAGTAATTTCCAGCACCCGGCCAATTACTTCATCTCCGTTTTGTTTGAATATTGTATCCTGAGCATTAACACCTTTTAACAGGAACAGGAGCATAAAACAAACCAGTACATATTTCATGAAGAGAAAGGTTAAATTATGAAAGCGCTCTGTTTCTGAGTATAGAAGGGCAGGAGCTGTTCTTTAATTTCTGCGGGAATTAAACCCAAGTAACAAGCTAAAGCGGGCACCGTCACTGGAAGGGGCTACCGCAAAGTTTACAGGAAAATTGATGCCCTGGCTTTGAAAGTTTGTGCCAACAGCTAATACCAGTCCGGCCCCACTTATGGCTACATTTGGCCCGAGGCCGAATTCAAAACCCCTGGCACCTCTTACGCCTATCAGAGCACTCAGGCTCGGTAAAAACTTTCCCTGCTCTAAACCTCCAATAAGGGGTACAAACTCAAACAGCCCCGATACGCCATTCTCGAGCGTAAAAATTTGGTTTCGAACTGCCAACCGAACTGTGTCATGAATGGGTTTACATCGGTATCGTACTCGTCTGCAATATGGTTGGTATAGCGCTGGCTAAGCAATGTAAAGCCGATCCGTGGCCCTGATAGTTTGAGATGCTCCGGCTCATAATTGCGCATTGCAGGTACTCTTGTTTGAGCGGCAGCAGGCTGTGCCGTATTGGTAAAGACGTCCTTGGTGCCATTCTCATATTTAATCATAAATACATCTTGTTTGGCAATAGAAATAAGCGGGCCTTCCAGGTTGTCGAAACGCTTATACTTAACTTCAGATAAAGTAATCTCCTGCACTTTAACTTCCAGTTCATCTCCATTGCGTTTTATCAGAATATCCTGTGCCTGGCATACAGCCGGGAATAAAAGAAGCAGGGTGAATAAAAGCTGACGCATATGGCATATAGTTAAGAAGGTTCTATGGTGGCTGCTAAAGCGAAATAAAGATAGAAATAATCTGATATAAATGGCTACACGGTTTTATATTAATTCTTTTTTTGAGAGTAATTATTAAATAACTAAGTTCGGCTTTTGTTAGGGGTGCTTTTAAAAACAACACCTGAACGCTGTGAAAAACTTTGGCTTTATCTTGATGTAATGTCAAAACAGGAGTGTTATGATAAATTCAAAATTTGCTATATTTAAGGTGTTCAACCTTATTTTTTACTATATGGCAATTTTTAATGGCTCCGAAGGAGGCCCGATTCCTTTACAAGAGGCAGCAGCCTGGACTGCAAATTACAGAAAGAAACAGGATACGCTTGCAGCTGAAGCTGAAAAGCCTAAAAAGTATGTAAAGGCGCATATGTTCGGCAGAGAATGGATCGAGAAGATACTTCAGCAGGAAAATTGTGTTGGCATCAGGATGTACTATGCACTGGATGAAGTAGGTACACAGCAGTTAATCCTGGTAGGTGTTGATGAAAACGGCACCGACATGGAAGATGGTGAAATAGTAGACCGATCGGCTTTGTGCCCACCTACCTGCAGCTCAGGTGACCTGGGAGGCGGCATCGGCTAAACAAGAATAATTTTTATAATGCTTTTAAACCAGGTATTAATTAACATTTCTATTATAACGCTAATAGCAACTTTTGTTGTAGGTATAGCTAAATTGAAAAGCGGTGGAGGTTTATTCGTTAAGATCTTACTCTGCTACATTGTATTCCTGTTGTTTATCGAAATAGGCGGGCATATTCTGGGGCTATTAAATATTAATAATTTATGGCTTTCTCATGTATATATACCTGTTGAATACCTGTTTTTATCCTCTCTGTATTGTATAACATTCTTAAGAAAGTCTGTTCGAATAGCAGTGGTGGCTTCTATGGCGCTGTTCGTAGCTTTCTGTGTTGTAGATGCTGTTTATTTAGAAAGTATAGCCAGGCTGAATTCTTACCCCAGATCAGTTGGAAGCGCCTTGTTGATCTTGTTAGCCTTGCTATACTTTTATAAAGTGTTCAATGATATGGATAAGCTGTTTCTGGAGCACGACCCGATGTTCTTGCTTAGCGCCGGCATCGTTATCTATTATGCAGGCACTGCAACTGTATTTTCATTTCTGAATGAAGTAATGGCGCATTCATATGAAGACGCCAGAATGCTGGTTAACATTACTATTCTTTTAACAATTTCTTTTAATCTGTTGCTAATGGTCGTCATGCGAAAAGCCCCCGCTAAATGAAGCTAGTTTTACCAGTTATTTCTGTCTCTGCCATCCTGTTTCTGCTGGCTATCGGTATTGTTGTATTTGTATTGCGATACCAAAAGCGGCTGATTTTACATCATCAGCATATAAGCGACCTGCAGCGAGCAAAGCAGAAACAACTGCTAGAGGCTGCGCTGGAGGCCCAGGAAGATGAGCGGCGCAGACTGGCCCGCGACCTGCACGATGATGTGGGGGCGATGCTGGCGCTTGTGAAGCTGCATGTCGGGCAACTGTGCGCAGAGGTGAAAGACTCTCCTGAAGCATTAGCGAAGGGCCAAATGATAAAGGGGCTTCTAGATGAAGTAATCGGAAGTGCACGGCGCATTTCCCATGATCTGATGCCGGCAATTCTGGAAAAATTTGGTTTAGTGCAGGCCGTGGAATCTATTAGAAGAGCTATTCCGCAGCACGCCGGTATTACTTTCGAATTTGTTCATGCAGGTGAAAAGAAGCTTCAGCCTAAAGTAGAACTGGCAATTTTCAGAGTGCTGCAGGAATTGCTCAACAATACATTAAAGCATAGTGAAGCAACGTTGATTCGGGTAGAACTTGTTTATTTAGTTGATATGCTACGTGTGCTTTACACTGATAATGGGAAGGGTTTTGATTACCAGGCCCAGATTTCTGCCATCCAAGCTGCCAAGCCGGGTCTCGGTTTAACCAATCTGCAGGGCAGGATAGAAATAATAGATGGTACCTTCGATTTTTTTTCTACAAAAGGTGGCGGTGTTAGAGTTTCAATTGTAGTTCCTATTGCCTACCTTTAATTTTATTTAGTTTATTATGGAGTACACCCCAATAACTGTGGCCATTGCAGACGATCATACCCTGTTTCGTAAAGGCCTGGTGCAAATTTTTAAGACTTATAGCGAAATAACCGTTATTTGTGATGCCTCTAACGGAATTGAGCTATTAGAAAAGATTGAGCATAATCTGCCGGATGTTGTTATGTTAGATCTGGAGATGCCTGAAATGGATGGCCTGGCTACTGCCCGCTATCTGATCAGTAAATACCCGAAGGTGAAAATATTAGTGGTTTCTATGCATGGAGAAGAGCAACTGGTAGAAAAGCTCCTGCACGAAGGGGCACATGGCTACTTGCTGAAAAGTGCTGAACCCGAAGAAATGCGAATGGCCTTACAGGCTCTGAAACGAGACGAGGTATTACCAATAGTTAAGAATTTTTTTGAATAGAAGGCTGGCCTTCTATTCAAAAAAACAATAGCCAGCATGGTTTAACTTACTGTTTTCAGGTGGCGAACAACCCAGATTGTTAATAGTGAGATAACACATGCTAATACTCCTAACCAGTTAAAATGCTGCAGGGTACCACTTGCCGTTTCTTTTACCACAAAACCTGCTGCAAACGAAGCCAAGCCTGCGCTTAATTGCTGCACACATGAATTTATACTCATAAAACTGCCTCTTAACCTGGGCTCTACACTTGATGTTATAAGCGCCATGGCCGGCACAAAGCGTGCACCATAAAAAATAAAGAAGATAGTGGTTACAATCAGGGCCACATAGTGCGGTACCGGAGGCAAACTGGTAACAGCCAGGATAGGAGGTATAGCCAGAAGAGCCGCTAAAATAAAGATGCGTTGCTTTCCGAATTTGTCTGCCATCCGCCCCGTTAGCTGAGAAGTAACCACAGTTGCTAAACCACCAAACATATAGATATAGCTTAATTCTCTTTCTGAAAATCCAATATTAGCTACCATATACGGGCTTATAAACGGGATAATCAGAAAGCCTGCACTGGTAAGTGTTACGGTTAAACCCATTGCCCATTGCAGGTTACGCGAAACGGCTATTTCGCCCAGCACACGGAATGGGTTGGTTCTAACAGCATTGGTCAGGTGCCCGCGCATGGTTGGCAGAAAACGTATGGCCGCCAGTAAGATCAGGAAGCTAAGGCCTGCCAGCAGGTAAAAAGGCATGTGCCAGCTTAATTCGCTGGCCAGGTAAAGGCCAATCGGAATACCGGCAATGGATGCAACCGAGAAGGCCGCCATTACTTTACCGGTTGCTGCTCCGCGGCGGTTCTCTGGTATAGCATCACCTATAACAGCCAGAATAAGAGCTCCTAACACACCTCCGAAGGCACCAGCAACCACGCGGGCTACTATCAGTAAAAAGTAATTCGGGGCCAGTGCACAGGCCAGTGTGCCAAGGGCAAAACCGAAGTATAAGGCCAGCATCGCCTTTTTCCTGTCAAACCTGTCTATAAATAAGGCACTAAGAAAACCGGCAATGGCCGCACTAAAGGTATAGGCCGAAACAAGAAAACCGAACTCTTTCGGAGAAATACTGAAAATCCGCATCAGTTGCGGACCTAAGGGCATCATGATCACAAAGTCCATCATGTGCGTGAACTGAATTGCCGCCAGAATAAAAATCAGAAGCCCTTCCCGTATAACTTTTTTAGGGACAAGCTGGTGCTGGTCTGCAGCGTGTATAGCAGTAACCTCTTCGTTATGAGATTTCATAGTTAAAACATTAAGTTTAATCAGGCAAATGTAAGCATAATCCCATTGTGCCAGTTTCAAATTTTATCTGATGTTAGAGCTTGAAGCACTATAAAATAAAAAGCTTTCTGTTTCAATGTCTTAGGGTGAAGAAAGCAGGAAAGCATCCGGTGTGGGGGCAGAACTAACACATGCCTCTAAACCGTATAGTATCAGAAATTGTTTTTATCTGATTATTACCAGATAGCCAGCAGATAGCATGACATGGTGAAAAAGCAACAGGAGTTAGTATGTGAACTATGCGGCCGGGAGGTGCAAAGCCTCACGCGGCATCACTTGGTGCCGCGCGAAGAGGGCGGGCGTTATGGAGCCACAGCAGACCTTTGCCAGCCCTGCCATAGTACCATTCATCTAACCTTTACCAATAAAGAACTGGCTTTGCTCTATAACTCTATACCGGCTTTGCAGGAAGCCGAACCTTTAAAAAAATATTTAAAATGGGTGAGAAACAAGCGGATGGAGCGCATTTCGAACAGAAGGGGCAGAAGAAGAGGGAAAGGCTGAAGCTTTTAAAGAAAGCGGCCATGCATTTAAGAATGCATGGCCGCTTTGTAAAAGGCACTTGTACAGGTTGGCTAAAAGGCAATGCCTATATTAAAACCTAAACCTCTGATACCTGCTAAAGGACCATTTAGTTTGCCGGTAACGCCCTGATCTGTAACAGTTGCATCGATGTACTGCTTGTCACCAATCACCAGAATGTCTTCTATATCCTGCTCCAGTTCAGCTTTTTGGGAAGCAGATAATGGGCTTAGATCTCTTACGGCTGCTAGATCGCCTTTAAGTTTACCATAATGAGCTCCTATGATATACCAGTCAAACGTTACTCTTTTGGCAATCAACCATTGCGAGCCGATCATAAGTCCCCCACCAAATCCTTTCATATCTGCCTGAAGAGGGAGCTGGTAACTAGTGTTTTGCGTTTCATAGTCGTAGATATAGTTCGTTTTTATAGTAGTATAACGACCGTATACCGATACGTAAAACCCTCTTGCACCAGGTTTCTTTCCGGTATAGAAACGAAACTCGCCCGTAACAGCATTGTTTGACAACTGAATCTTATCCAGGTCGCTTCTCAGTTCGTCATCTTCATCCAAAAAGCGCTTGCTTATCTCTTTGGAGATCCACATATCACCGGCCGATTGCTCGGGCATAAACCGGTAGCCTGCCACAAAGGAAATTTTAGGTGTAAGCGAACGCTCGTAGCTAAAGCTGTAATTACCCAGTGCCAGCGATGATAAGTTTATCTTCAGGTTATTCTTTTTGTAAGATGGGCTTGTTGCCGCTAATGTGTCGGCTGTAGCAGGATGAGTGCCGGCTACCTGTTCGGCAGGTGTTCTTAGGTACAACGAAGTGCTTTCATCGGCTATAAGCACATTGGCTCTGGTAAGTGAAGGTACAGCAAGCGCTGTTAAGGGTGCAGCTGTCGCTTCAGGAGCCAGCAAATCTGTTTGTTGGGCAATACAATTCGAACCTGCATATAAGCAGAAGATAAAGGGTAAAAGTTGTTTCATGTTGTTGGAAAATTTCCCAAAGATGTGCAATTTGTCAGATATAAAAAATACCTAAACTTTGGTATTTTTTATATCTGACAAATTGCATGGCAGAAAGCACCTTAGCTTAAGATTCTCTGAGCTGCAGGATCAGGCTGATCTTGAAATTATGTAAGTTTTCCTCCAGGCCTGCCGGATAATTATGCGGGTTCAGATACCTGCGGATACTTTCATGCAGGTGGCTAAGCTCGTCTTTTACTTTTCCCCTTATTTCCTGCAAAGCGGGCAAAGTATACACCAACTCTCCTCCTGAGAAAACAGGTACCAACAGGTCTTTGTAGGCACAGCCCGCTTCAATTTGCTTTCTTCGGGTACTATCTAAGGGATCTACTACCACTGGCTGCGCCGGAACCGGCTCAAACTCATTGTAGATCATATCTGCCGTATACCCATTTTTATCGTAGAAGCGGCGCACCTGCTGTATGCCAGGGTTAGAGGTTTTCGCTAGCTGCTCCGACAGTTTAATTTTATACTCCCATTCCCCGTTTTTCTTACGTAAAGCCCCAAGCTTGTACACGCCGCCTAGAGCCGGCTGATCATACGCTGTTACCATTTTTGTACCGATACCCCAAACGTTTACCTTAGAGCCTTCCTGTTTAAGGCTGGTGACAATGTGCTCATCCAGGTCGTTGCTGGCAACGATATTGGTATGCGTAAAACCGGCGGCGTCGAGTAGTTTCCGGGCTTCCACGCTCAAATAGGTCAGGTCACCGGAGTCCAGGCGGATGCCGTTAAAGTTAAAGCCCAGGTGCTGCAGCTTTTGAGCTGTTTCAATGGCATGCTTTACGCCTTCCAAGGTATCGTAAGTGTCTACCAGAAAAATCGAGTCGGAGGGAAATGCTTCGCCATACGCCTCGAAAGCTTCTTGTTCCGAATCAAAAGCCTGCACCCAGCTATGTGCATGCGTGCCGCTTACAGGTATGTTGTAAAGCTTACCGGCCAGCAAATTGGAGGTGCCGGAAATCCCGCCTATATAAGCTGCTCTGGTGGCAGACAATGAACCGTCTATCCCCTGGGCCCTGCGCATACCAAACTCCACTACTCTGTCGCCTTTTGCAGCTTCTACTATACGGGCAGCTTTTGTAGCGATAAGGGTCTGGAAATTCATTATCGTAAGCAGCGGGGTTTCTATCAACTGTGCCTGCAGCAATGGCCCTCTAACCCGTACCAAAGGCTCATTCGGAAAAACAACCGTTCCTTCCGGAATAGCCTCTACATTGCAACTGAAGCGCATCTCACGGAGGTAATCTATAAATCCCTGTTCAAAAAGTGGCTGATTTTTAGAGCCTTTTAATCCGGCCAGGTAAGCTAAATCTTCTTCCTGAAACTGGAGTTCCTGCAGGTATTGCACAACATGTTCCAGCCCGGCCGCTACCGTATAACCGCCTTTAAATGGGTTCTTACGGAAGTACAGGTGAAATACAGCCTCCTGCTCGGCCATGCCTTGCCGCCAGTAGCCATAAGCCATTGTTAGCTGATACAGGTCTGTGAGTAAGGAGAGGGAGGTGGCGTAGATATCTTTTAGTTTCATTTGTGATGAAGAGGTTATGCTCTTTTTTCGTATTAATTTGTTTATGTATTATCGTTTTGCAGCCTGTTCACATAAAGTAGAGAGAAGCCTACGGCGGCACAAAGTATAAATTTCTGTACCTTTAAGGCATGATGCAGCGCAAATTTATACCTTTTTCTGAGCTCAGGCAGCAAAAAGCTATTGTAGTAGACAGTACTCATGCCAATGGCTTTATGTTGTCGCACTGGCGTGGCACACCCACTCCGGCTGAAATACGCGACGATACCAGTGCGGCCATTGTGCTGCATGCCTTGCGGTTAAGCCTGCCGGAACTGGATCTGCCATACGTTACTGCCAACCATTTCGACATTGATGGCTTTATTGGTGTGTGGAGCCTGCTTCATCCGGAGCTTGCGCTGGAAAATGAGGAACTGTTGCGCCAGATGGCTTTGATCGGGGATTTCCGGGAGCTGGACCTGAACCACCCGCTGGCTGGGGAGGCGCTAAAGCTGGTGTGCTGGATCAATGCCCGGGAACGGGATCTGTTTTATCCTCCGTTTGGAGCAGAACAGCTTCCGGAGCCGGAGGTAACGCTTTGCCCGAAAAAGTTTACTTACTTCCTGAGAGAATTTGAACGCGTGTTACAAGACCCGGACTGGGAGAAAGGCGTGTGGGAAGATGAAGTAGCCGATGCGCTGTTGGGTTACCGTGAAATGTATAGTCCGAAGACAAAGCTGAGCCGTTTCCCTGGTATTGGCCTTCTTGTTATTGAAACACCACACCCAGTTCATTATTACGGCCTTTTCAGCCGTACCAAAGGATTCGATATGGTGTTAACCTGTTACGACCAGAACAGGTATGAACTGGAATATAAATATACAACTTGGGTTGATATAGCATCCCGCCCAACATTGCCGCGCTTACCAATGGCCCCGCTTGCCGAAAAACTAAACAAACTGGAAAAGTCAGACCGCTCCTGGACCTACGAGTCTGTAACGGAAACAGGCCCGCTTTTGCGTCTGGATGGCGACAAGCTTACGCGCCTGGAGACGTATGACAACCCCACAAGCCGCGAAATCTTCTCGTCTTCAATACCAGTGCAACAACTGAAAGAAGTTATAGTAGCGCACTATACCAACGCCTACAAAACCATTCAGCCCAGGTATAACTGGACCTGGAAAGAGATTAAGGAGTTAGCAGGTTAGCATGTTGAAAAGTTTTAACCTGCTGACCTTTTAACCTTCTGACCAAATTCCGTATACATAGCAGCTATAAAATATAAGCTTCTGTTGTTATAACTGCTATGAAAAAGATATTGTGCCCTACTGATTTTTCTGAAACCGCTGCAAAGGCTGTGGAGTATGCCGCCTTCCTGGCGCAGCGCGCGCAGGCGCATCTTACACTGCTGCATGTGGTACACCTGCCTATTATTGATACTTCTGAAACGGCCCTGGTGGCCAGCGAGCTGCTGGGAGAACAGATGCGTGCTGCAGAAGACCGGCTCAGAACGGCTTGCCTGACGCTGGAACAAAACCAAGTTACTAACAGAGAAGGCGGCTTCACCTGCGATTATATACTAAAAGAAGCTTTGCTAACTGATCTGGCAGAGCAACTGACAAAGCAGGAAGGATACGACCTGATTGTGATGGGTACAACCGGAGTGGGAAATAAACTGGAAGAGCTTTTGATTGGAAGCAATGCCGAAGCTGTTATAGACGAGGTGGAGTGTCCGGTTTTAGCCATACCGGCCAATGCTCCTGCCCCTGTTATGGAGAAGATTGTTTTCGCCTCCGACTTTGCTGACCAGGACACAGAAGCGCTGGGCGAAGTGCTGCAATTTGCTGGCTATTTTAACAGTACGGTAGAGGTGGTGCATGTGGTAAAGGAATCGACGACGGAAAGTCAGGCTAAAGCAGAACAATTCTGGCAGCACTTACAGCAGGCTTTTCCGGGGGCGTCTATCAGTATGCACGAGGTCGTGAACAAGCATCGCGATGAAGGTATCAAGAACTATTTTCTGAAAACCAAAGGCAGTGTGGTAGCTGTTGTTCGGAAGCAGAAGGGCTTTTTGCAGGAGCTGTTCTCTCAGAGCCTGGTGGAAAAGCTAACCTATCAAGCCGATTTTCCATTGCTGGTGCTGCACCATCACCGGCAGTAACCACAAAGGCTGCTTTTCAGATGTAAAGCAGCCTTTGTGGTTAGAATAGTAAAGAGCATTAGTGTAATTCAGTTTCTAATCTAACCTTATTTTCATCAAAGATGTCGTTTAAGTCGCTGCTGCAGCTCTGGCAGTTGTAGCGGTCGAAGTCTTCTATGGCACGCACGATGGTCAGGTTTCTGAACTTGCCATTACAGCCACGCAGAGAATCGCAGTTATGCACCGTATGGAAAATGTCTTTATCGGCATCATCACAGATCCATACCCGTTTATCGCGCATATCTTCCGATATAAAGTAAAAGTCTGGTGCCGGTCTTCTTTCTTTTACTACTGCCGAGTCCGCCGTCGCTATCTGCTCAGTTTGAGCATCAGTAGTTGCGGCTGTGCCATCTGAGCTTTCTGTTCCCTGGCAAGCAGTAAAAGCAGAAAAGAGAATGGCAGCTGAAATACTGGTTTTAACAAATTTTAAAGCTTTCTGATGGAATGTTGTCTGCATAAATAATGAGGGTGATGAACCTTAAATATACTCGATATTTTATTTAGAGCCACAGGTTTTATCTAATCTTCTGTTGTATTCTCTTATGGCAGATGCCTCTGTTATCGTCAACATTTCCGCTTTGCAACGTTTTAAAACAGAGCAGTTCTGGTCCAGGTGATAAACTGCTGAACCGGAACTGTCGCAGATATACACCTGTCGCTTAGTGGCACCAGCGGGTATAGGTGCTTTATTGCTGGTAGCGGGGGCAGCACTGGTGTCGGTGGTGCCGCTTCGCTTCTCTTTCCTGAAATCCCAGGGAGGCGTAGGATTCGGGTCCTGCCAGAGTCCGCGCTTAAAACGGCGGGCATCTGCCTCCAGGTTCTCCAGGTTCTTGTCTTTGGAGTAAGCTTTGTAGTGCCAGGCATATCCCTCCCGCACAAGCTCCTCGTTCAGGTTGCGCCCGTCAGGAAGTATAATAGTGCCTACGGTGCGGCCATAGCGGTCTTTGTTATGCTCTATCAGCCGAACCATTTTACCAAAGGCCAGGTCAGAGGCAAATTGCCTGGCCCTTTGCCCGAATGCCTGGTTCTTCTCCGGCGTATCTATTCCGTAGAGCCTTACTGTAATTGAGGTTTTACCATCTCGAAGCAGCTCAAATGTGTCTCCGTCTTTCACGCCCACTATCTTGTCTCCTGCAATATTTTCCGGGGTTCTGGTTTCGGCAGCAGCTGGTGTATTTGCTGGCTCATTCGTATCGTTGGCAGATGTTTCTGCTGCACGTCCGTTAACAGTTTGCTGGCGCTGGCGGAATTCTTCACGCGCCTTGTCATTGTCTTGCCTGCAAGCAGTTATGGAAAGCAGAATAAGAAGTGAAAAGTAGAAAAAGAGTGTTTTTTTCATGAGGCAAAGGTGCTGTTAATCTTCTTTTACCACAAATATTATTTATAGTTTTTCAGAGGCGGGGCACAAGCAGTAAGCCAGGTTTTATACCTGTAGTAAAATAGGAAATTACTATAAGTATAGAATTTGAGTGCTGTATTTACCTGCCTTAGCATAGTTACCAAAATTAAAAAGCCCCCACTTGTTTAAGTGAGGGCTTCGAAAAGGGGGGTGTGTTAATTATTCCTGTATGCCAGGTACGCCAACAGGCATTGCGCTGTGCCAGTCGAACTCCGGGGCATTACGTTTTGTAGGAGCCAGTTCGTTTAAGTTGTTGGCATCGTACAAACGGCCATTGCGCATTACATACTTAATAGTGTTGGTATGGCGGATGTTCTCCAGCGGGTTCTGGTCCATGATTACCAGGTCAGCCAGCTTACCATTCTGAATAGTGCCTAGGTCGCCATCCAGACCGAGGGATTTGGCACCCAGTACAGTAGCTACTTTAAGCGCATCCAGGTTGCTCATGCCCCCGGATTGGATAGACCACAGTTCCCAGTGGTAACCAAGTCCCTGCAACTGCCCGTGCGAGCCGACACCGGCTAAACCTCCTGCTTTTACCATGTTGTTTACAAATTCTGCATGGCGGTCGAAGATGTGCTCTTCTTTCATAAACCAGCCGGAACGGCGTCTGGCTTTCTCGTCTACCTCCACCTTCGGGGTAAAGTAGTTCAGCTTTTTATCGCCGATCACATTTTCGGTAGCATAGTAGTAGTTTTCAGCCCAGGGGCCGCCGTAAGATACCAGCAGGGTAGGAGTATAGGCTATCTGCGACTGCGACACAAAGTCTATCACATCTTTGTAAAGCGGGTAAATCGGGTATGAATGTTCATGGCCCGGATAGCCGTCTAATACCTCTGTCAGGTTCAGTTTAAAGTCCAGGCCGCCTTCTGTTGTCGGCATCAGGCCCTGCTCTTTCGCCGCCATAATAATCCACTGGCGGTGCTGGCGGTTGCCTACCAGGTACATTTTAATGGTTTTGGTGTTGTAGTACTCCGAATACTGTCTGAGCACGCTCTTTGCATGGTCCAGGCTTTTCAGGTTATAAGACCAGTAACCTACTCCAGGACCTGTAGAATATATTCTTGGACCGAGCATTTTACCGGTTTCTACCATGTCGCTATACGTAAGCACATCGGTAGTGGCAGTCTGAGGATCGCGGGTTGTGGTAACGCCATAGGCCAGGTTGGCAGCATAAATCCATACCTGGTTGGAGTGCACGCCCCAGCGCGGCCACATGTGGGCATGTGTATCAATAAAGCCCGGTGTAATGGTTTTGCCTTTTACATCTACTATAGTAGCCCCCTGAGGAACTGTAAGGGTGCCTGCCGGACCAACAGCTTTGATGCGATTGTTTACTACGAGTATGTCTCCTTGCTCAATTACCTCATCGCCATTCATGGTGATAATGCGTGCGCCTTGCAACAGCAGGGTTCCCTGCGGAATATCACGCGGCACCTGTATGGCAATTTTTGTTTCCTGTGGCTTATAGCCTTCAATCTTTACTGCTTCTTTAGCGCCGGTACTGTCTGTTTTGGCTTCGGCAGTTTCTTGCTTGGCATCTTTCTTTTTCTCTTCCAGAAGGTCCAGTTCTCTTTTTCTGGCAAAGGCTGCATCTAAATTATAGGCAAAAAAGGCATTGCCGATAGACCAGTATATTGTTTTTCCATCAGAAGACCAGCTCGGGAATTGCCCGCCGATGTCGGTAAGCTTCCAGCTTGGGAACTGCGAACTGGCCACATCAGCAACAGAAATAGTAGGTGTTTCGCCTCCAACAAATGGCAGTGTAACTACATAAATTTCGTTGTTGATCAGGGCAAGTGCCTTATCGCCTACAGGAGCTTTGATAACTATTGTAGCGGTAGAAGGCTGCATTTCCGGTTCTCTTTCGTTCAGGTGCAGGTTGTGGCTCATTTCCTCTTCCAGCATATCGGCGTAAGAACCAAAGGTGGTAATGCCTTTTACTTTGATGTAGGGCTTTTTATCTGTGCCATCCCAACGTACAGAAATAAGGCCATCGCTTGAGCTATACAGGTAAATGCGGTCGTCTCCCTTTACAAAGTGAGGATTTGCGCCCAGGTTAGCTTTTGTTACAAAAGTACTCGGGCCTCCTTTTGAAGATACCCAGTTAATTGTCTGGCGCGAATCGAAGGCACTTGGTCCAGCCGATTCGCGGTAGGTTTGGTACGAACCTTTAATAAACACGATTTTATCACCGCCCGGCGACCACACCGGTTCCTGGAAAACAGAATTTTCGACGGTTAATTTTACAGGTTTTCCTTTGCCATCGGCAGATACTTTGTAAATAGAACCGCCTGTTTTTTCATGCCAGGTTACAAACACCAGGCTTTTGCCATCCGGCGACCAGGCAGGTTGTGCTTCAGTAAACTCGTGTGTTGTAACGCGCTTCGGGGTGCCACCTGGGTAATCCATCAGGTATAAGCGATCTAATGCGGTAAAGGCAACACGTTTTCCGTCCGGAGATACAGCCGCATCTCTTATCTGCGTAACCGTCATCGTTTTGTCGTCTGTGATCGGGTACTTGAACTCCAGCTTAGGACCGATAGCGATTTCTGTTTCTACTTCGAAAGGTATTTCTTTTGCCTGGCCACCTGCTACCGGAATGCGGTATATCTTGCCTCCGTAAGAAGCAACCAGATCTTTGCTATCCGGCGTGAACGACATGGCGGGAAGCACACCCAGAGGGGCAATAGATTCCTGTTCGTCGCGCTGTACCGGGTAAGCCAGCCATTTTTCCTCGCCTGTTTTCAGGTTCTGGGCAACCAGGCCCGTGTTGTTGTTGTAGCGGGTGCCGTATACCAGCCAGTTTCCGTCTGGTGATAGGGTGGGGCTGAAGGCAGAACCATAGCGGGAGGTTCTGGTATCGGTTTCGCCTGTTTCTCTGTCAAAAGTAGCTAACTGGTACTGTGGCAATTGTGCATTATAGTTCCAGGCTCCTGTGCGCTTGGCATACCAGATGTAGCGGCTGTCTTTTCCGAAAGCAGGTTCAACGGTTTTCAGGTTATCGGGCTTACTGATAAGCGCTACACCGCTGCCACTGTCTTTGTGGTACAGGTGCAGTTTTAAGTTACGGCGCCCTTTGGCAGCCACCAAGTATTCTCCGTCCGGCGTCCATTCGGCAGCCTGAAAGTTTTCGTTCTTGCTTTTGCTGATCTGCTTGGTTTTCCTGGTGCTCAGGTCCATCGTCCAGAGATTGTCAGCTCCGTCTTTATCCGAAATAAACAGAATAGATTTGCCATCCGGGCTAAAGCGGGGCTGTACGTCTAGCGCCATGCCTTCGGTTAATTGTTCAGCTTTTCCGCCGGTTATAGGCAGCAGGTACAGGTCGCCTAAAATGCTGAAGATGATCTTGCTGCCATCGGGGTGAACATCCAGCGCCAGCCAGGAGCCTTCCTTTGTTTTGATCTTTATATGGCGATCAGCCTCCAGCGGAAGATCTTTCTTGTCTTCCTTTTTTACTTTTTCATTTAGCGTCCTGAGCTGCTCCTGGGCAAGAGCAGGTCCTGCCAGAAAGCCCAGCGAACAAAGCACCACCAGCGGCTTTTTCCAGTGGCCGCTAAAGCTTTTAGATATTCTGTTCATGTATAGGTTTGGATAGATTAGGTAAAGGTTTGCTATATAAGAAGTTAAATATAGCAGGTTTTTAAATAAAATAGGTATAGTTGTTTTAATGGAAGTTTTTGTCGTGGAGCGCAGAAAAGTATTTACAGCAGGAAATCCAGTTTAGATGCCATTTGCCGCTGTGCGGTGCCCATAGAAGGCAACGTGAATTTAAAGGAACTGCCAACTCCAGGCTCACTTTCTACCCATATTCTGCCGCCGTTTTGCTCAATAAAGTCTTTGCAGAGCGCCAGGCCCAGGCCGCTTCCTTTTTCCAGTGCGGTTCCCCGGGTGGTTAGGCTGCGGAAACCGAAAATCTTTTCCTGGCTTTTGGCATCAATGCCAATACCTGTATCCTGAACAATAACTGTTAAAAAATAGTCGGTTGACTGTGTTTCTATGGTAATTGAGTCGCCGGCATTACAGAATTTAATGGCATTGGATATCAGGTTGCGGAGTACCATTTTAATCATCTCATCATCGGCCATGGTGATAGGGGCAACGTTTGGCGCTACTTTATTGGTGATGGTGATGTCTTTCCGCTGTGCCTGAGGCGTTAAAAGTTCAATGTTTTCCTGTACGAGCGCGGCAATATGCATGGTATTGGCCTTTGTGTTTAGGCCTTCCATCTGCGAGCGGGCCCAGATGAGCAAATTGTCCAGCAGCCATAAAGTGTTCTGCTGCTCTGACTCCAGCGTTTTGGCAAACTGGCGAAGCTTATCTTCAGGCAAAGCACCTACCGATAACAGTTGCAGGAGCGACTTTAAAGAAACCAGTGGCCCTCGCAGGTCGTGCGCAACAATAGAGAACAGCTTGTTTTTTACCTCGTTCAGCCGTACCAGTTCTTCTTTCTGTTTTTGCAGCTGGTCCGACTGTTCTACAATGGCTTTTTTCTTTTCAGACAGTTCGTGGTGAAATGCCATGATCTGCTCGTTTTTTATAAACAATTGCTTGTTTATCTGGCGCAAGCGCTTTGAGCCTCTGTAAGCTATTATGCTGAACAAGACCGAAATTGCCAACAAAGTGCCGATGCCATACTGGATAAGCGTTTTCTGATGAAGCTGTTTGGCCTGCAGGTTTCCGTTCGTTTTCAGCTGCAGGTTTTCCTTTTCTTTGAGTTCCGTGTCGTACTTTACCTGCATGCTTGAGATCTGCATCATCGCCTTCTCTGTCTGTACACTATCATTGTACTGGCTGTAAAGCGTCAGGTAAGCGTGCGCGTTTTTAAAGTCGCCAATAGTGGTGTAAATATTGTTTAAGAGTTCTGCTGAGAGCCTGATGTGGTCTTTTGCATTTAGTTTCTGCGCCTCTTCCAGGCTGAGCTTTGCGTAGTAAACAGCTTTGTCATAATCTTTACTAACCCAATAAGCTTCTGATAAGCCTCTCAGAACATAAGTTTTATCGTGCAGGCTTTGTATTTCATCGGCAATGGCTAAAGCACGGAGCTGGTATGTGAGGGCAGCCTGGTAATTGCCTGCGGTGCTATAGATCAATCCAATGTTGCTAAGTGCCGCAATAACACCCGGTTTATCTTCCAGCTCTTCTTTTAAAGGGAGTGCTGCCTTGTAATACTTTAAAGCCTGCTCATAGGCTCCCTGCTTCAGAGACGAGCTGCCTAGGTTGTTTAGCGTGCGACTAATTGATGTTTTGTCTTTGATGTGGTTCGCAAGGCGCAGTGCTTTGTTATAGTATTCCTCAGCTTTGGTGTAGTTATGCTGGCTTATATAAATATTGCCGATGTTGTTGTAGCTTAAACAGATACCAACCGAATCGCCGATCGACTCTCTTAGCCTGAGTGCTTCGTAGTATTTGTTAGCAGCAGATTCGAAATCACCCAGCATGAAAAAGCCGGCTCCTGTTGTGTTGATAGCCTTGGCGAGAACTTTTACATCATCCGCTTTTTCGGCTGCCTCAATAGCTTTATTGCCATACTGTATTGCTTCTTTCGGATTCGAAGACCTGTACGCTTGGCTGATATCACTGAGTATATCAGCTCTGACTGCCTGCTCATTCGTTTGCTCAAGTTCCGAGTGAAGCTGTCTGATCTTTCCGTCGTCCTGAACACTATACAGATAGGGGAGAATAAACAAGTGGAGTAGCGCTATCATCTTCATGCGCAGCATTAGAATAGTGTAAGAAGGTTGGAAGACAGGTTGTTATAGCAATATTGCGTGAGTGCAATTTAAGTTAAAAAAGCATTCACGCTACAATTTATAATATAATATTTTAATAATATTCTGATTGGAGTTAAAAATTGATTATAAGAAAGTATTTATTGCATTACCAATACCTGTGAAATGGTAAATGAAATATTCAAGTTAAAATAGTTATATTTTATGAAGTTGTAACTTCTATACTGCTGATTCCTCCGGCCTGTTTATGAACCTTTATTTGTGTGCTGATACGTTCTTTCAAAGCCTCTACGTGCGAGATGATACCAATCATTTTGCCACTGGCCTGCAGGTTTTCAAGTGTTGTTATGGCAGCATCCAGAGTTTCAGCATCTAAGGTGCCAAAACCTTCATCTATAAACAGCGAGTTAATCTGTGTACGATGCCCGGCAAGGTCTGAGAGGCCCAGCGCCAGCGCCAGGCTTACCAGGAAGCTTTCCCCGCCAGAGAGGGTATTCATAGGCCTGACAGCCTCTGCCTGGTACGTATCCACAATGAGCAGCTCCAAGTCTTCCTCAGAAGATTTCAGGATGCGGTATCGGTCGTTCAACTTCTGCAGGTGCCTGTTTGCGAGTTCTACCAGCCGTGCCAGGGTAAGACCCTGTGCAAAGCGGCTGAATTTGTTGCCGTCTGCCGATCCGATCAGGTTAGAGAGCTGATCCCAGCGGGAGCAGACCTGTTGCTGGGTCTGTAGCTGCACCGCCAGTGCAAGGTTCTTCTCCCTCTGCTCTTTATCCTGTTCCAGCAGCTGGGTATACCGCGCCCGTTCCTCTATAAAGGCACGCTGCTGCTGTGTTTGCCGCTGGTAAAGTTCGCGCAGTGTTTCCTGGCTTTCCTCCGTTAGTTTTTTAACCTGCGTTTGCTCCAGTTCATGCTGCACATCGGCCAGGCTTTTGCGCGTTTCTGTCAGGTGCTTTTCTGTCTGCGATTTAAGGTTGGCAAGGCGGTTTGCTTCGTCTTTGTGGAGCAGCATCTGGCTCAGAGCCTCTATGGTGGCAATGCCCTGCTGCTGCAGCACACGAAGAAGCCCGTCCCGTAGCTCGTCGAGCTGCGATTTGTTTTGCTGATGCGTATGCTGGCACTCTTGTTGCCGTTGTCGGTTCTCTTTTAACTCCTGTTGCTTCTGTTGTTGCCTGGCCCTGGCTTCTTCTGCCTGTACGGCCTTTGCTTTTAATTCCTGCAGGGCGTGCTGGCGTTCTTTTTGCGGGTCTTTCTCTCCAAACAAGTCGGTCCGTTCTTCTTTTAGCTTTACAAGCTGCTGGTGTGCGTCTTTAAGAAGTGCCTGGCGTTGCTGCAACTCTTTTTGCTTTTCCTCTACACTGGCTTCAAGGGCTTTAACTTCGGCATGCATCCCGGTATAAATTTCCCGCATCTGTACCAGTTCCTGCTGCTTCTGCTGGTAAGTTGCCACGAGCTGCTCCAGCTTTTTCAGGACTTCGTGGCGGGTATCAGCAGTGTAGCTTAAACCGTAAGCAGCTGCAAACGACGCGGCCATTTCAGCGTGAGATTGAAGTTGCACGCGTACATCCTGCAGCGAAAGCTGTAGTTTGGCTACCTGGGTTTGCAGGTGCTTCTCTGAGTGGTGCAACTGGTTTATTTCAGCCTGTACACGTATGCCTTCTTCTCGGGCAACCTGCAGGTGCTGGTTTATGTTTTCCAATGCCTTGCTGTGAAGCCGGGCCTGTTGCAGACTATTATTCAGACTGCCTACTTTTTCTTTTTGATAGGCCAGCTGATGTTCAAGTTCTTTTATATCGTGCAAGGTAGGGCTTACGCTGCCTGCCTGCTGTTGGTAAAGCTGCTGTAAACGATCGACTTCCTGTTCAGCTTCCTGTTTGCGCTGACCTGATACGGCCAGGCCATGCTGCAGGGTATTTAACTGCAACTGCACTGTGTTTATACCTGCCTCCAGTTCTTTTACCAGCAACTGCTGTTTATCGCATTTCTGCTGGTCTTCGGAGAGGGTAGAGGTATAGGTGCCTTCCAGGTAAGGGTGGTGTGCAGAGCCGCAAAGCGGGCAAGGCTGTTCCGGTTGCAGATTTTGCCTTGCCTGTTCATACTCCTGAATACGTTGCTGTAGCAAGACCAGTTTTTGCAGCTCTTCCAGTCTGGTGAAGCCTTCGCTATATTTTAGCTGAAGCTCTTTTAGCTGCTGCTGTTTCCGGTTTATTTCCTGCTCCTGTTGCAGTACCTGGGTTGCCAACTGCTGCTTTCTGGTGCTGTGTTCCTGGTGCTGCGTGGCCAGGTCAAGCAGTTTTTCGTAGCGGGCAAGTAATAACGGCTGTTCCTGAGCCTCTGCCTCTAACTGGTCTATGGTTCTGGCAGCCAGTACAGCCTGCAGTTTTGTCAGTTTTTCCTGCCGCTGCTGCTCGTATTGTTCCTGTAAAGCTCTGGTTTGTGCCTGTTTCTGCTGCAGTGCCTGGTTTTGCTGCGCCTCCTGGCGTACCTGTTGTTCTACTGTAGCCTGCTCCTGAAGCAGCTTTTCGATGTTCTGTTCTGCTTCATTCAGGTCTTTTACCGTTTGCCGGAAATCAAATAAGTTCTCAGGCAGATCCTGGAGATGCTGGTTCTGCTGCAGCCAGTCTTTGTGCAGACCGGCCTTATGTGTTAATGCAGTTAACTGCTCTTGTTTCTGTTGCAGGTTTAATTTATCCTGTTGAAACACAGTGTTAAACTGCACATAGGCTCCCTTGTCTTTTTTGTACTGCTCCCGCACTGTATGCAACTGGTGATCGAGCTTTACTACCTGATCCAGCAGTGGTTCCAGCCTGTGCAGGGCCTCTTCCTGTTGCTGGTGTGCTGTACCTGCCGCAGTTGCCATAAGTCCGGCAGCTTCCAGTTCTGTTTCGAGCACAGGCAGTTGTTTTACCAGCGTTTCCAGTTGGCTCTGCACCTGTACCAGCTGGCCGTTCGCTACTTCTATACGAGTGAGCTGCCCCTCGTACTGCCGGGCCTGTTCGTGCTGCTCCAGTTTCTGAAACTCAGGCTGAAGCTGCGTGAGCTTGGCTTCCTGCTCCCGGTGCACCAGTTCCTGTTGCTGTGCTTTGGCTTTTAACTGCTCTATCCGCTGCAGCCATTGCACCTGTTCCTGTATAGTCTGGATTTCCTGCCCCAGCAGCGCCTCATTAGATTTCAGGGTTGTTATTTGCTGCTCATAGGCCTGGCGCTGTTCTTCAGGAAGAAGCTTGCTGTCCTGTAGTTTACGTTCCAGCTCTTCCTTTTTCAGCCGTTCAGCCTTTGCCTTGTCAAAAGCAAAACGGGAGATAGCAGAGTAGATACCTGTGTCGGTTATTTTTTCCAGCAGACTGCTTCGTTCATTGGAGTTTGCTTTCAGAAAACGGGCAAAATCGCCCTGCGAAAGCATGACCGAACGCAGAAACTGGTTGTAATCCAGCCCGCAGAGTTCCGCTACTTTGTCGGGCACCTGGCTGGGTTTCAGATCAAAAAGAGTGTCTTCAGCAAAGTCATACAGCTCCATGTGTACCGACTGTATCCTGCCTTCAGCTTTGCCCCGGCTTCTGCGGATTTGCCATTTAGAGCGGTAGCGCTTGCCGTTCGCCTCAAACTCCACTTCCGAATAGCTTTCAGCCGTGTGGCGGGTCATAATCTCCAGCGGCTTATCGGTGTTGTGGCGGTGTGCCAGCCCGTATAATCCTACAGTTATCGCATCCAGCAAAGTTGTTTTACCTGCACCAGTCTGGCCCGTAATGGCAAATAAACCGGCATCCACCAAAGGGCTCTGGTCGAAACGGATCTCGTGTTGCCCTTTTAATGAGTTCAGGTTCTGGAAACGTACAGCTAAGATTTTCATGGTTACTCTTTCTTTAAATGCAGATCGGGTACAGGCTTACAGCAAACAATTACCTTTTTCTGCCACTATTCTTTCATGCGGAAAGCATGCTTTATTTCTCTGGTTCCGGAGGTGAAACACGCTTAGGTGACCTTTGGCTAAAACAGTTAAAAAGCTCCTTCAACTTTTTAACTGTTCAACTCCTCCTGTTCCATCAGCTCCATTAGTTCGGCAAAAGTAGCCACCAGTTCGGAGTGGTCGCTGTCGGGGAAGGCGCTTTCGCAGCGTTTCAGAAACACATCTTTCTCACCCAGAGTGTGCAGGTCAATGGCTGCTACCTGTTGCTCCAGCGTTTGCTTGGCCGATTTAATAACAGGCGGGCGGTGGATGAGAAGCTGTAGCTCTGGTTGCAGGGCCAGTACTTCTTCCAACTGCTGGTTCAGGTCGGGGAGGGGGTTCTCCAGTTCTACCTGTATTTCGGCCCAGGCGGGGAAACAGTAGGGGCTGTTGTCGAAAACAATTACCTGCTGCTTTACTTTTTCCAGGGAGCCTTTAAAGCGTACCAGTTTCCGGCTGGCTGGTATTTCCAGTTCACGAAGGTTTGCCAGTTTTCCCTCTTCGAAATCCAGGATAAAAACCACTTTCTTATCTGTAACCTCGCTGAAGCTAAGCGGAATAGGTGAGCCGGAGTAGCGGATATGATGGCGATTATTTACTTGCTGAGGGCGATGCAGGTGCCCGAGTGCTACATAGTCAAACTCCTCCGGAAACTGTTCTGCCCCGATCTGCCCGAGATTACCCACATGAATTTCTTTTTCGCTTTCGGAGGCCGTGCCTCCGGCTGCAAACAAGTGCCCCATGGCTACAACTGGTATCGCTTGTTTTTTGTAAGGCTGCAGATGCGGCACAAAAGCCTGGTAATGGGCAGCTATACCTTGTTTAATGCGGGCCTCGCGTTCTGCAGTTGTTTCGCCGGGAACAGAAAGGCGCACGTCGCGGTCGCGCAGAAACGGAACCGCGCAAACCACTAGTTGCAGGTTGCCCTGTGCATCCTGTAGCTCCAGCAGTTCATCCAGCGGATTGGCTGTAGCGCCTCCCACTACTTTTATGTTAAAGCAATCTAAAAGCTCTTTAGGAGCATTCAAAGTAGATATAGAATCGTGGTTACCCCCTGTTATAATGATGTGGCGGCAACAGGTGGCGCATACTTTCGTCAGGAAATTGTAATACTGCTTCAGAGCTGTATTGGAGGGGGCACCATTGTCAAATACATCGCCCGATATAAGCAATACCTCTACCTGCTCCTGCGCTATAGTTTGCAGTAGCCAATCCAGAAAGTGCTGGTGTTCTTCGGTCCTTTCGAGGTTAACTAAACGCTGGCCAAGGTGCCAGTCTGAGGTGTGTAAAATGCGCATGATCCCAATCCTTTCTCCTGTACGCTCTAAATTACATTAACCTATATCTATAATGCAAATTAGGAATATAAAATTTAGGGAAAGGGAGGTTCTGAATGAAAAGTTAGAAACTGGAAAGTATACTTAGAACACACCTTGCCTCCATTACGCAGCAAAAGTTACTCGCCCTTATGCTTCTTCTCCTTTCTGGTGGCGATGCCCGCTTTTTCCAGGTCTTCGTAGCCACCAATATTGTATACATGCTCAAATCCGGCTTCCTGCAATAATTTAGCTGCTTTACCACTCCGGTTACCGGTAGCGCAATAAATATAGTAGGTGTCTGATTTATTCCAGGTGTGCATGGCAGAATCTACCTCACCAGCCAGAAAATCAACATTCTTGGCCTTTTTAAGATGGCCTTTGGTGTATTCAGCCGGTGTACGAACATCCAATAGCACTGCTCCTTTTTGCCTGGCATGCTGCTCTTTATATGCTTCTGCTGTTAAACGCTTTACCTCAGGAGTTCCTTGCTGTGGTGCAAAAGAGAGCAGGTATGTGAGTATGGTTGCTATGAATATCTTCATGGTCGGTTAAGTTTATACAGGCAAATATACATATAAGAGCAGGCACTAGAGCCACAAAAGCCAGTAATGTGTTTCCTGCCTTACCTGGTAAGGAAGCTCACAATATTGGTCAGGTTTGTGTCGAGTATAGAATAATACACGTTTTTTCCGGACCGGTAAGTGTCCAGGATGCCTTTATCGCGCATGTTAATAAGGTGGTGAGAGAGCAGCGATTGTTCTATATGCAGTGCTTCCTGTAATTCGCTTACAGTAAGCTGTTGGCTTTGTTCGAGTAAATCTATAATGCTGATACGCACAGGGTGCGCCAGGCATTTTAAGATATAAGCGGACCTTTCCAACTTCTTTTGATCAACTCTAACTTTTAAGGTGCCCATATGTCAGGAATATTAAATATTAGCTATAGTGTATAACGTATGAAGGTTTCTTCATGTATACTTAAAAGACAGAAATAGCAGGAAAGAAGTTCAAATATGAGTAGCTTGTTGTGAATAGAAATGTGCTGTCTCAGCATAAAAAGATTTCTTTTAAAGAGAGACAAAAAACCGGGGCATCAGCACCTGTTAGCAGGAAAAAAAGAAGCCAGCACTAGGGCTGGCTTTCGGTAACTTGATCAAGTAAACAAGTGTAAAGTTAATTTCCGGTTATTTGTACACTTATCTCCTGTAGCACAACTTCCTGGTTCTGAAGCAGTGCTTTTTAGTTAGCATGCATGGTATCAGCATAAGCAGAGATGTCTACTCCCAATCCCTGAGCTACGGCAAGGCCTAAGCCAATATCTGCTCTGAAGAAGTGGCAAAGCTGCCTGTTGATAATTTCACCTTTCTTAGGTCCATCTATGCCTTTCATGGCACCTACGATGTTAGAAACAGTGTTCTTCTTCTCTTCCGGTGTCATTAATCTGTAAAGATTGCCTGGCTGCGTATAGTGGTCGTTTTCGCCTTCGGCATTTCTGTCGTACCAGTCAGCCACTACATTGCCCAGGTTCTGAGCAGGCTCTTTGTAACTTGGGTCTGGCTTAATGTTGTCGAAGCTGTTCGGGAAATAGTTTGGTTTGCTGCCTCCGTTTCCGTCTACACGCATAGCGCCGTCGCGCTGGTAGTTGTTTACTGCAAACGGGCATCGGTTTACAGGAATCTGCTCGTAGTTTGCGCCAATGCGGTAGCGATGTGCATCCGGGTAAGAAAGAATACGGCCCTGCAGCATTTTGTCCGGAGAGAAGCCGATGCCATCTACCAGGTGAGCCGGAGCAAAAGCCGACTGCTCTACGTGAGCAAAGTAGTTGTCGGGGTTTTCGTTCAGCTCCAGTACACCCACGTCAATCAGCGGGTAATCTTTCTGCGACCATACTTTGGTCAGGTCGAACGGGTTCCACTTGTAGGTAGCCGCTTCAGCCTCCGGCATGATTTGTACCTTCAGTGCCCAGCGAGGAAAATCGCCTCTGTCGATCGCCTCTACCAGATCACGCTGTGCCTGATCCGGGTCCAGGCCTTTTAAGGCTGTGGCCTCCCCATCGGTAAAGTTCTTAATGCCTTGCAACGTTTTGAAGTGGAACTTTACAAAGAAGCGCTCGTTCTCTTTGTTAATGAAAGAGAAGGTATGGCTTCCGAAGCCGTGCATGTGGCGATAGGAGAAAGGTGTTCCCCTGTCGCTCATCAGGATAACCACCTGGTGCAGGCTCTCAGGGTTCAGCGACCAGAAATCCCACATCATGGTTGCGCTTTTGCAGTTAGTATAAGGGTCGCGCTTCTGGGTATGAATGAAATCCGGGAATTTTTTAGGGTCTTTGATAAAGAAAACAGGCGTGTTATTTCCTACCAGGTCCCAGTTACCGTCTTCGGTATAGAACTTTACCGCAAAACCTCGTGGGTCACGCTCGCTGTCGGCACTTCCTTTTTCACCGCCTACTGTAGAGAAGCGGAGGAAAACACGGGTTTCTTTGCCTATTTCACTGAATACCTTTGCACGAGTATATTTGGTAATATCGTGCGTTACCTTAAAAGTACCATAGGCGCCAGAGCCTTTAGCATGCACAACTCGCTCCGGTATTCTTTCGCGGTTAAAATGAGCCAGTTTTTCATGCAGGATAAAATCTTCTAACAATACGGGTCCTCTTGGTCCGGCTGTTAAACTGTTTTCGTGCTCATAGTAAGGCTTCCCTGAAGCGGTTGTTAACTTTTGGGTTTCTTCGTTATGATTCATAGAAATATGGGAAAGGGTTAATAATCTATCTTAATGCCTCAAAAGTATAGCAGATTTATATATAGATCAAATTGATAAATTTTATGTTGTCATAGCTTTTGTCTATTTATGGCAATACTTTTTTGTCTGGAGAGGATTAAGCATGAGCTTCTAAAAGGAAGACCCAAGGTGCAGAATTGCATTACATTTTAAATGAGAGCAATGAACAGGAGGGGGGAGTAGGGTCAGATTATGAAAATAAGAATAATTAACCTGTATTTTTGAACCTGTTGCTGCTATGTTGCTTAATTTTTGAAAAATTATATATAAGGTTTGCGCAGAGTTAATTACATTTGAATAAACTAATCTAACCAAAGTTTACCTGATTTTATCTTATGAAAAAAATCTTAACCATTGCAGCCTTACTCGCTCTGGGAGCAGGCAGTGTAATGGCGCAGGAGACTTTTCCGCGCAACGGCGTGTATGACGAACGCCCTGGCCTGGTAGCTCTTACCAATGCCACCATCCACACAGACTATAAAACCACACTGCAAAACGCCACGCTGCTGATTCGTGGAGGTAAGGTAGAAGCTGTGGGTACCAACGTCTCAGTTCCGGCCGGAGCTGTGGTAGTAGATGCAAAGGGAAAGCATATTTATCCCGGCCTGGTAGATATGTACAGCAGCTATGGCATGCCGGAAGTAAAAATAGAGCGTAGAAGCTGGACCTCGCCACCTCAGATGGAATCTGAAAAAAAAGGTGCTTACAGCTGGAACCAAGCCATAAGGCCGGAGACAAAAGCAGATGAGCTGTTTAAAGTGAACAGCAAACAGGCCGAAGAAATGCGTAAGCTAGGCTTTGGTACAGTGCTGGCCATTCACCGGGATGGTATTGCCCGCGGTACCGCTGCCCTGGTAACATTAGCTGATAAGCGCGAGAATGAGGTGTTGGTGGTGGATAAGGCAGCAGCAGCCTTGTCGTTTGATAAAGGTTCTTCGCAGCAGGATTACCCGAACTCCCTGATGGGAACCATTGCCTTGCTGCGCCAGACATACCTGGATGCACAATGGAGCGTTATGAACCCTGGTAAAGAGCAGAATATTTCCCTGAAAGCCTTTACTGACATTAACCGTTTGCCACAGATCTTTGAAGTAGAAAACAAGCTGAATCTGATTCGTGCTGATAAAGTGGGAGATGAGTTTAAGAAGCAGTATATACTAAAAGGTGGCGGTGATGAATACCAGATGATAAAAGAGGTGAAAGCCACCAATGCCCCGCTCATCGTTTCCCTGAATTTCCCGGATGCCTATAATGTGGAAGACCCGATGGATGCACGCCGTATCTCTTTAGAAGATATGAAGGATTGGGAAATGGCGCCTGCAAATGCTGGTATACTACAAAAAGAGGGAATTACTTTTGCTATTACAGCGTCTGACCTGAAAGACAAAAAGGATTTCCTGCCTAACCTTCGCAAAGCCATACAGTACGGATTATCCGAAGAAGAGGCTCTGAAAGCGCTTACTGCTACTCCTGCCAAACTTCTGAATGCAGATAAACTGGTAGGCAGCCTGAATAAAGGCATGCTGGCTAACTTCATTATCACCACCGATAACCTGTTCGCCGACAGCAACATTATACTGGAAAACTGGGTGCAGGGCAGCCAGTATAAAATTGCCGAAATACCTTCGGACTACAGAGGTGTTTATACTTTAAAAATCGGCAACCAACCTGCCAAAACGCTGCAAATAAGCGGTACTCCTGAAAAGCCAGAGTTAAAAGTAGTGGGCCAGGATACCGTAACAGGTAAAGTCTCCTTCTCCGGAAGCCTTGTTACTTTATCCTTTAAAGAAAATAAAAAAAGCAACGCTACCATTCGCCTAAGCGGCTGGTTAGCCGATAAAAACCTACAGGGCGAAGGGCAACTGGCAGACGCGACGCCTGTAAAATGGTCGGCGGCTTATTCGCAGGCATTAACAGATAAAGCGAAGAAAGACGCTGAGAAAGCAGAAGCCAGAGCCGCACAGACTGGCGGTATGATTTATCCGTTTCGTGCCTTCGGTAGTGCAACGGCTCCGAAGCAGGAAACTATCCTGATTAAAAATGCCACCGTCTGGACAAACGAGAAAGACGGTAAAATGGAGAATGCGGATGTGCTCCTGAAAAACGGTAAGATCGCCAAAGTTGGTAAGAACCTGAGCGAATCTGGTGCGAAGGTAATAGACGGAACAGGCAAGCACGTAACACCGGGTATCATAGATGAGCACTCTCACATTGCGCTGAACGGTGTAAACGAAGCAACACAGTCTGTAACCGCAGAAGTGCGCATGAGCGATGTGGTGGATCATGAGGACATTAACATCTATCGCCAACTGGCCGGTGGGGTAACTACCTCTCAGTTGCTGCACGGCTCTGCTAACCCGATTGGTGGTCAGTCGGCTATAATCAAGCTGCGTTGGGGCAAAAGCCCGGATGAACTGATGGTGGAGAATGCCGACAGCTATATCAAATTTGCCCTGGGCGAAAACGTGAAGCAGTCGAACCGCGCCAATGCCACCATCCGCTTTCCACAGTCGAGAATGGGGGTAGAGCAGGTATATGTAGATGCCTTCACCCGTGCGAAAGAGTATGACCAGGCCTGGAAGAACTACAACAAACTGTCCAAAAAGCAGAAAGCCGGCACACCGGCACCTCGTCGTGACCTGGAGCTGGAAACACTGGCCGAAATCCTGAACGGCAAGCGCTTTATTACCTGCCACTCGTATGTGCAGTCAGAAATAAACATGATGATGAAAGTGGCTGACCAGATGGGTTTTAAAGTAAATACTTTTACCCACATTCTGGAAGGCTATAAGGTAGCAGACAAAATGCGTGAGCATGGTGCAGGTGCCTCTACTTTCGGGGACTGGTGGGCGTACAAGATGGAGGTGAAAGATGCCATTCCTTACAATGCCGGGATCATGAACAGCCTGGGCATTGTTACTGCCATCAACTCCGACGATGCTGAGATGGCGCGTCGCCTGAACCAGGAAGCTGCCAAAAGTGTGAAATACGCAGGTATGAGCGAAGAAGAAGCGCTTAAAATGGTAACGCTTAATCCTGCCAAGCTGCTGCACCTCGATAACAGAATGGGCAGCATTAAAGTAGGTAAAGATGCAGATGTGGTGCTCTGGAATGACAACCCGCTTTCTATTTATGCCAAACCACTCAAAACCTTTGTAGATGGGATCGCTTACTACGACCTGGAGCAGGATGAGAAAATGCGTGACGAAATGGAAAAAGAGCGCGTGCGCCTGGTGCAGCTGATGCTGAATGCAAAAGCCGGAGGAGCCAGAACGCAGACACCAACAACCCGCAGAACTTCTGTGCAACACTGCGAAGAAGTAGAGCACAGCGAAGAGTCGGAGTTCTATGCTTACTAGTACACAGTGAAAGAAGTCCATCAATTTTATGAGGTTCAAAATGCGCAGGTTTCTCTTAAAAGAGTATCATCTAGAGTTCATCATTTTTGACTTCTGCTTTGACAAAGTACTAGCGGCTTGACAGCATTTGTATTAACACAACCATAAGAATTTAAAGTAAATGAGATATTTATCAGCTTTTGTAGCTTTATTGTTAAGTGTACCTGTATTCGCACAGGTGCCTGCTCCGGCTCCGAAACAAGGGAAACCTGTTCTGCTGAAGGGTGCCACCCTGCATGTGGGCAATGGCACAGTAGTAGAGAACGCGGTAGTAGGTTTCGACAACGGCAAAATTACGTATGCGGGTCCTCAGAGCGGGGCCAATTTGTCCGGCTACGAGGTAGTGGATGTAACGGGCCAGCATATTTATCCTGGACTGATACTGCCAAACACTAACTTGGGCCTGAATGAAATAGAAAGCGTGCGTGCCACTATAGACTGGCGCGAGGTAGGCGACCTGAATCCGAATGTACGTTCGGTAGTAGCCTATAACACCGATTCTGATATTATTCCAACGGTTCGGGCTAATGGGGTGCTGTTGTCGCAGCTGGTGCCCGTTGGAGGCACTGTTTCCGGGTCTTCTTCTATTTTACAACTGGATGCCTGGAACTGGGAAGATGCCATAGTAAAAGCAGATGAAGGAATTCATGTTAACTGGCCTTTTATGCTGGTGCAAACAGGCGGAGCACCAAACCCACGTTTAGCCGGCATGGGTGAGAGAAGAGAACAGACGATCAACGAGCTGTCGCTTTTACTGAAAGATGCTGCTGTTTATAAAGCTGGCAAACATGATAATGAGAACCTGAAGCTATCGTCCATGGCAGGATTGTTTGATGGTTCCAAGAAAATGTATATCCATGCCAACTACGGCAAAGAGATTATTGAAAGTGTGAATTTTGCGAAGCAGCATGGCGTGAAAGACATTGTTGTAGTGGGCGCGCGCGATGCCATAGCTGTTGCAGATTTTCTGAAGGCCAATAACATTTCTGTAATTTATTCGGGTGTGCATGCACTGCCTTCACGTGCTGAAGAAGATGTGGATATGCCTTATAAAACGCCTTATTTACTGCATAAAGCAGGCATTCCGTTTGCCCTTGACTATGATCTTAGCATCCACGGAACCCGCAACTTGCCTTTTATTGCCGGTACTGCTGCAGCATACGGTTTAGACAAAGAGCAGGCCCTGGCTTCTGTATCGCTGAATGCAGCTAAAATACTGGGTGTAGATAAGCAGGTTGGTTCTGTGGAGGTAGGCAAAGACGCTACCATTGTGGTTTCGTCCGGTGACCTGCTGGACATGCGTACCAATAATGTAACACACGCTTTTATCCAGGGCCGCAAAATCGATCTGAACCATAAGCAGAAGGTGCTCTATGAAAAGTTCGACAACAAGTATAAAGCAGAAACCCAGCAAGTGGTTAATTAAGGTTCGAACTCATGAAATAGAAAGAGGCCGGTTCCGAGAGACCGGCCTCTTTTGTTGCTACTCACTCATATAAATATATTCTGCGATAAAAATATATAGTATATTCGATAGGTCTGTTCGGCATATCTGTCAATTTCAACAGATAAGGCGAGTAGACTTCCGTTTAGCTATTGGTTGTGGGGAATAGTAAGATTAAGAAAAATATCAATTCATAATATTGCATTAGTCTATCTCAAAGAAATTGAGAAAATTGGATGATGGAAAATAAAAAAGAGCTGTTACCGGAGCAGCGTGCAGAACAGCTTAAACTTTCACAAGCCCGTTTCGAAAAGAATATGAACCGCCATAAAGGACTTGCATGGGATAAAATACAGGCAAAGCTAGAAGCTGATGCCGAAAAGCTGTGGTCGCTTTATGAGATGGAGAGAACCGGCGGAGAACCCGATGTGGTGGGGTATGATGAAGCAACGGGAGTATATATCTTTTATGACTGCTCCGCGGAAAGCCCGAAAGGCCGCAGGAGTGTTTGCTATGACCATGAGGCGCTGGAATCGAGGAAAGAACACAAGCCCGAGAATAATGCTATGGATATGGCAGATGCCATGGGTATTGAGGTTTTGTCGGAAGCAGAATACCGGGAACTGCAGCAGCTCGGGAAATTCGATACAAAAACATCGAGTTGGTTGAAAACACCTGCCGATATTCGAAAGCAAGGCGGGGCCATTTTTGCAGATTATCGCTACGGCCATGTGTTTGTGTATCATAATGGCGCATCCTCTTATTATGCTGCCCGCGGTTTCCGTGGATTGCTTAGGGTGTAAACCTGAACGGATATGTGAAAAAGTGCATATTACTTCGCTGAAGCTGAAAATTCATATAGATTAAATATAAGGAAACACTTATTTAAAGTAACTATATTAGCACTTTGGCATATTTGTTGTGTTGGTTAAATTACAAACACACATAAAAATAATGAAACACAACTTTACAATGAAAACAAAGGCTGCCTCATTGCTTCTGGCTTCTTCGATCTTATTTTCGAGCTGCGCCAGCTCCACGGTTATTCAATCGAACCCAAGTGGTGCAAAAGTTTACTTAGATGGTGAGCCTGTCGGAGAAACGCCTTACACACACCGCGATACAAAGATTGTTGGTAGTGGAACCTCCGTTAAGTTAGAGAAAGAAGGCTACGAAACATTTAATACATATTTTTCCAGAGATGAAGAAGTAGATGTGGGTGCTATTGTTGGAGGCTTTTTCTTCCTGGTTCCTTTCCTGTGGACAATGAAGTACAAACCAACCCATACGTATGAATTAAAGCCGATCTCTGAGGTAGGGCAACCATCTAACCTGACGCAGCAAAATGGCACTCCAGTAAAATCGAAAGCAGATAAACTGCGTGAGTTAAAGCAACTTCTGGATGAGAAGATTATTACACAACAGGAGTACGAGACAGAGAAGAAAAAAATCTTAGAAGAATAAAAGGGTTTTAACCTTAGCTATACCAAAAGAGCTGCTCCTGAAGCAGCTCTTTTGGTATAGCTAAGTATTGTATTACAAGTTCTTCAGCCAGTTAGCCCTTAAGGCCAGTTGTTCCGGGGAGGCTTGTTTATCAAGCTCAAAATGATGCCTTAGTTCCTGCTCCTTTTCCAGAACAGTAGTTTTTACCTCTGCTTTGGAACCGTTACGCAGAACCTGGTAGGTATTTACATCCCCTTTTTTAGCTGCCATCAGCTTCTCAAATTCTTCCTGAACGTTCTGGAAGGTTATATCAGTGCCATTAAGAGAAACCAGTGCATCCCCATCGCGCAAGCCCATTTTCTGAAGTTCCTCGCTTACCTTCACAAAAATGATTTTACCATCGTGCACGTTAAACTCGTAGCCAAAGTAGGGCTGCAGGTTGCCGGTTTGAGTTGATTTGCTGTAGTTGATTCCCAGTTTGCCAAAGTAATCTGCAAGAGGCAATGCTTCTGTACCTTTTACATAGCGGTTAAAGAAGTCTCCTATTTCAGGGTAAGTTTTCGCTGTAAATAATTCAAAAAAATCATTTTCAGGAAAGGCTTTTTTAGGACCAAACTCTTTAGAAAGCTCGTTGATTACTTCCCGCAGACCGCGTTTGCCTCCTGAGAGTTCCAGCAAACGAATGTCTAAAAGCGCGGCTGTAACAGCGCCACGGTTATAAATATTACCATATTGTTTCTGCCCTTCAGGCTGGTAAGAAGTAAGGCTAAGCTTTTGCAGGCTGTAGTTCTTATCCATCTGGTCATTGTAGTGCAGCTTACTTTGCATGTCCTGCAGGTAAGCCGGCAGATCGATCATGTTGCTTCTCAGGCGCATCATGTCAGAAGCCCATTCGGTGGTGCCCTCGTACAGCCAGAGGTGTTGCGATGGGGTAGGCGTTACAAAGTTGAACCGCTCAATTACCTCGCTATGGATGTTCAGGGGCGTAATCACGTGAAAGAATTCATGCGCGGCTACATCCGTCAGCTGGCTGGCGTAAGCAGGAGTAAGTGGTGCTTCCTTATAAATGTATTCTGAGCTGTAGGAGTGCTCCCAGGCGCCCCAGGTCTGATCCTCGAAATGGTACAGGAAAGTATAGCGGTCTACCGGAAAATCCACAACAAAGGCATTAGCCGCCTCCAGCATACTGGTCATGTTCGAAAGCAGGTCCTCCGACTTGATCATACCTGTTTTAGAATAGGTATAAATATCGATGGTGGTGTTATTAAACTTAGTTTCAGCTTTTGTAAGTGTGCCGGCCAGAATAGGGGAGTCTACTATATGATCGTAGCTTTCAGCTACATAATAGCCGTTTTTGTCAGTTTTTAACGCTGTTCCTACTGTCCATTCCTGTGGATATTCCAACTTAATGCGCATAGGGGTAGCCTGCATGCCTTTCAGGTAGCCAAAAACAGCTTGCCCGTTTATCAGGGCGTGGTCACTTTCAAGAGAAGTACCGCACATGTCGTATACTTTGTCTTTGTCTACCGGAGTGTCCCAGGTTTCGGCAATCTGGTAGGTTATCTTCCGTACTTTATCCGGTTTGCTGAGCTCCCACTGGTTTGTGCTTACCTGCTTTACTTCCAGTTCACGCCCTTTTTTATCAAATGCCTTAAAGTTGTGTACAAAGCGGCCGATATCCATGGTTTGGTAGGTGCCCGGAGCTGTGGCAGCAAATTGAAAAATATTGTTGTCAGATTTAAGTCCTTTTACATCTAAAGTAACCTTAAAGCGATCATCAGCTCTATCGTTTAGGTTTACTTGGTAGGTCAGTTCAGGGCCTTTGGCAGCCTGTGTAGGTTGGGCAAAAGCCAGACAGGCAAAAAAGCCAATGGCAAGGGTTGTTTTCTTCATTACGATTCTTCTTCTGTATTTACCGGCAAGATAAAAGATGTAGAAGATTAGCCGTAATCTTTTAGATAAACCCGGTGAACTTCTCGACATTCAGGCATAATTCCTGAAGCCGGTGTGCCAGTCAGGTATAGTCATTTCAAAAACAAGGAAGGCCGTACCTCTTCAGAGGTACGGCCTTCCTTGTTTTTGAAATGAGGTGGCAAACTTAGTATGGTTTCGCTTCGTGCGATTTTTCCTGGGCATCTGTAACCCCTTCTTTGGCTGAAGTATTGCCGATAGGCCCGTCGGTGCCTTCTACTTTGTCCTTCATCATCATCTCGGTAGCTTCTTTAATGCCTTCAGCCACTCGTCGGCCATATTCCTCATCAGCTAAAGTAAAGTGCTCAATCATTTTATCCTGAATACGCTTATCGCAGGCGGCTAAGGTATTAGAAAGGTTCATAATCAGCTCATCACGCTCCCAGTCTTCAAAGTTTCGATACGTTTCGCCTGCCTGCTTAAAGTCGTTGGCGCGGTCGATCTTCTGTTTTAACAGGTAGTTTGCCTCGTATTTCGGCTTATAATCCTCACCTGCTTTTGGAGCTTCTGTCAATCCGCCAAGAGTAGACGGTTCATAGTTAACGTGCGGGTTCTGGCCTTCGGCAAAGTCTGTTTTATAAGACATCTGGCCGCCCCGCTGGTTGGTATGCACTGGTACTCTTGGCGCATTAATAGGCAGTTGCAGGTAGTTGGCTCCAACCCTGTACCGTTGTGTGTCGGAGTAGGAGAAAGTACGGCCCTGCAGCATTTTATCGTCAGAGAATTCCAGCCCGTCTACCAGTACGCCCGTACCAAAGGCTGATAATTCTACCTCGTTAAAGTAGTCGACAGGATTTCTGTTTAAAGTCATTTTGCCTACAGGCAAGAATGGGAACTGCTCTTGTGGCCATAGTTTGGTGTCATCCAGCGGGTCGAAATCCAGTTCCGGATGCTCATCATCGCTCATAATCTGCACGCAAAGCTCCCATTCAGGATAGTCGCCCTTTTCAATTGCCTCGTACAGATCCTGAGTAGCATGGTTGAAGTTTTTAGCTTGTATAGCCTCTGCTTCTTTTTGTGTCAGGTTGCGGATGCCTTGCTTCAGCGGCTCCCAGTGATATTTTATTAAAACAGATTCACCGTCTTTGTTTACCCACTTGTATGTATTTACACCAGAGCCCTGCATCTGGCGGTAGTTAGCAGGTATGCCCCACGGTGAAAACAGGAAAGTAGCCATATGCGTGGCTTCAGGGGTATTCGAGATAAAATCGAAAATGCGCTCCCCGCTTTGGATGTTCGTGACAGGATCTGGTTTTTGAGAGTGAATAAAATCCGGGAATTTCATGGCATCCCTGATAAAGAATATCTTCAGGTTGTTACCCACTAAGTCCCAGTTACCATCTTCGGTATAAAACTTAACGGCAAAACCACGCGGGTCGCGCAGTGTTTCAGGAGAGTGCCCACCATGACCAACTGTAGAGAAGCGAACAAACACAGGTGTTTGCTTGCCTTTTTCCTGGAACAGCTTGGCGCGGGTGTACTTGGCAATGGGCTCATCGCCTACTTTTCCGTAGGCTTCGAATACGCCGTGAGCGCCGGCACCTCTGGCATGCACAACACGCTCCGGAACACGCTCACGATCGAAATGTGAGATTTTTTCTATGAAGTGATAGTTCTCCATAGTAGCGGGTCCGCGGTTGCCGAGTGTCCGGATGTTCTGGTTGTCAGTTACCGGGTGTCCCTGGCGTGTTGTAAGGGTTCTGTTGCCCTGGCCATTCTGGCCGTTGCTGCCATTAGAGCCATTCGCTCCATTACCTGGCTGTTTTTCTTTGTTGTGTTCAATCATTGTAACTCCTGATTAAAGAATTGGCAATATTGCTCTTATGTATACTGCTGGTTGGCTTAAAATGGTTATAATTTATATTGATTTAATATAGAGCAAATCTATAATAAGAGTAGTGCTTTATAAGCACGGTAAAGGTGGTGCAGAAGAAAGGCAGTTCTATAGCAGGCAGTTAACTGATGCAGGTACAACACAGCCCTGAAAAATTCTTCAAAGTTGCCTTAAAAATTAACACTCGTGGCTTTCATGCGTTTATAGATTATATAGTGATATAAACTTTAAAGACTATGGAAAGAAACGAAAGATATAACCGTGAAAATGACCGAAACAGGAACCAGGATCGCAGGAACCAGCATGATGACCTGAACGATCACCTGACAAACTATACCGACGATTATAACAGATACGACCAGAGCAACAGCAACCGGGGCGATTACAGGAACCAGGGCAATAGCTATGGCGGACAATCCTATAACCGCGACAGAGAACATAACAGGGAAGACTTCTCTGAATATAAAAACCGCTACAGCAACCGTGGCAATTACTATGGTATGAAAGACCAGAATTACGAATACCGTAATGTCAGAAGCACCGGGGGCAGAGATTCCAACTATACCAATGGTCCTTCATCGGTTGGGTATAATGCAGGTAACCGCTCAGGTTCCGGCAACATAAACAGCAACCAGGATAGAAGCCAGTCGAGCCGTGGGCATGGAGACCGTAATATGGATAGAGACAAGGGCTTTGGCAACGGCTGGAAAGAATCGGACCGTGGCTGGAACAGTTCCAATGAGAGCTATAACAGCCGTGGCGAGCACTACCGTTACGGCGATCCGAACCCGAACATGAACAACGACCGCAATGGCGGCTATGAGCGCACAAGGGGCACCGGCAGGGACTCCGGAGACCGCAGAAGCAGTGGCGGCAGCAACGATATGAACTACAGCCGTTCTTCTTTTGAAAGCCGGGGTGGTTCCGGCAATGTTAGCCGCACAGGCTCAAATTCTAACAGCTATGATCCTTATTCCCGCCAAGACAACAGCTACCGTACTGGTGGTTCCGGCCGAAGAGTAAGCGATTTCAGCATGGACGAAAGCAATAATCCCGGACACAGTACCGATAACCGCCACTTCGATCGTGGCGACTGGGATCACAGCCGCAGCGACAATAACTATGGCCGCGATTTTAAGAACTACGATTCCAGCGACTACGAACTTCGTAAAAACGAGGTAGACAGAGAGCAGCCAAACAGAGACCGTAAAGATAATTATGCAACTGGCAGCTATAGTTCCAACAGAGCTTATTTAGCCGATCATGGTCAGGACAGAGACGAAGATATGTTTGACCACGACAATGATGATTATCCGGGTACCAGCCGACATGGCGACAAGCACAAGTCGGGCCCGAACTGGAACGTTGGCTCCGCTATGAGTGACTATGACAGAAACACCGGCAGAGGCAGATCGCAATAATAGCTGAACTTATTTAAAAACAAAGGCCCGCTGCACTGCAGCGGGCCTTTGTTTTTGATGGAGTAACATCCACTTTATTTTATACAGCCCGTACATATCTTAACTGGCTGCGGAGAGGCACAGCTTTTCTGCCAGATAAAAATCAACCATACTTATAGTTTCATGAACATATTTTATAAATATTTTGGCTATGCCTGCAGTATACTTTTAGTGGCCTTTTCGGCCTGCACCATCAGCAACACAGAAGCAGTAGGAGAACAGGACACCATACTGGATACAGATTGGGTTTTGTTATCGTTTGGTGATGAAACCGTTCCGGTTTTACAGGAAACGCGCAACAGCTTTATACACTTTTCAGAAGGCGACAACAAGATGAATGGCTTTGCAGGGTGTAACAAATTTTTCGGGCGCTATGAATTAAAGGGCAACAGATTAAAAATTTCCGATTTAGGATCAACGCGCATGTCATGCCCGGATATGGAGGCAGAGCGTTATCTGCTTGGCGTGCTTGAGAACGTAACAACTTACAGCATCTCCGGTAATGTGCTTACCTTGTTTAGCGGAAACAACGCCATTGCCACTTTCCAGACTAACCCGGGACCAACCCGAATACAGGAAGAGATGCTGGACCAGAGGTAATTATAAAAAAATAAGAGGTGCAGAAAATAAATGTTACCTCTTATTTTTTTGTAATCATTTAGCTTTCAATGTTGTATATTAAAAACCTAATGTTTATTATAGAATATCCATTAGCATACCCGCCAAACTTCAGATTTACGCCTACACCAAGTCTATAAAATTTCGTAAGAGGAGTAGAAGAAGCCGCTGCTGCTGCAAGTACTGGACCAGAGGCTTTTAAGAAGTTGGAATCTTTGTTGTTCACCCTTAGCTTAACCACTATGTCCGACACCGTAACTACTCCAAAGGAACCCTCTAAAACTGAGAGAAAGTCTAAAACCAATAGTGCCGTTAAATCCTCAAAATCCACCAGTTCAAAATCCACTAAAAAGAAAGCAGGCGAAACTGCAGTTAAAAAAATTTATGTGCTCGATACCTCTGTTATTCTTTACGACCACAGTGCTGTGTCTAATTTTCAGGATAACGATGTAGCCATACCTATTACGGTACTCGAAGAACTGGATAACTTTAAAAAAGGCAACGATATTAAGAACTTCGAAGCGAGAGAGTTCATCCGTTTTATAGATAAGCTGTCGTCGGAGCACCGGCTGCAGGACTGGTTGCCGCTAAATGGCAAAAATAAAGGGCATTTTAAGGTGCTCATGAAAGAAGAGGCGGGCCTGTTTAACGCTACGCAGATCTTTGGCGATAAAAACGATCACCGCATCCTGAATGCAGCTCTGCATCTGCAAATGAAAGAGCCAGAGGCAAAGGTGGTACTCGTAACAAAAGATATAAATCTCCGTCTGAAGGCAAGAGCCCTGAATCTGCCGGCAGAAGATTATGAGACTGGTAAGATATCGGATGTGTCGGATCTGTATACCGGAAACGATACCTTAGAAGATGTTTCATCCAGTGTGGTGAACCAACTCTATGAAAAGGGCCAGTGCGATAGTTCGGATGTGCTGGAAACGCCGCCTGCCGACAATCATTTTTTTATACTGAAAAGCTTTAAAAACTCTGTACTGGCTTACTACAACCAGGCCGAGAACCAACTGGAACGGGTAGATAAGCTAACGGCTTTTGGCATTAAACCACGTAACGCCGAGCAGGCATTTGCCCTGCATGCACTTCTTAACCCGAAAATAAAACTGGTATCTATACAAGGCGTGGCCGGTACGGGTAAAACACTGCTGGCACTGGCCAGTGCCATAGAGCAGCGACGGGAATATAAGCAGATTTACCTGGCGCGCCCCGTGGTGCCGCTCAGCAACAAAGACATTGGTTACCTGCCCGGCGATATCAAATCGAAGCTGAACCCTTACATGGAGCCGCTCTGGGATAACCTGAAGTATATACAGAACCAGTTTGCCGAAACCAGCAAAGAATACCAGAAAATACGCGACATGGTGGATATGGAGAAGCTGATGATTACGCCTTTGGCTTACATTCGGGGCAGAAGCTTATCCAACATCATTTTTATAGTGGATGAGGCACAAAACCTGACTCCGCACGAGGTGAAAACAATTATTTCGAGGGCTGGCGAAAATACAAAGATTGTGTTTACTGGCGACATCTACCAGATCGATACACCGTACCTCGATTCCCAGAGCAATGGCTTGTCATACCTGATAGACCGGGCAAAAAATCACCCGCTTTACGCACATATTACCCTTCAGAAAGGAGAACGCTCTGAGCTAGCCAACCTGGCAAACGAGTTATTATAAAAACACAAGTTAAGGAACTCGCACAGGCTATAGTTGCCCTTTCTGTGAAAGGAAGGGCAACTATAGCCTTTTATCTGGAAGCTCTTTTAGTGCTGTTCTTAACAACCAGCGCTTTAAGCCCGTTTAAACCTGCTGCCATTTCTTCTTCGATCCTCTTTTTTCTCCAGGCGCCTTGCACTAAAGCAAGCGGGTTATTAGCCAGCGGAGTAGTCTGAAGCCAGACAACCTGTGTACTGTCTCCTGCTTTTTCGAGCTGAAAAGCACCTGAAGTCTTGTAGGGAGTACCTTCTATGGTTTGCTCGTAGCGAAGAGATACGGGGCTGTTGCTTTCTACAAAAAGAATAAAGCTGTTGCCGAATTTATCACCGCTCCAGCGGTGCGTGGCTCCTGCTCCGGACCAGGGGCCGCCATACATGTGGATCAGCGAAGGATCGTTGGCTTTGTTCCAGGGAGTCCATAGTTCCCATTGAGTAGGATTATGTATATAGCGGTATACCTGCTCGGGCGTAGCCTCGATAAAAATTGCCTGCCTTACCTCGGTTTGCCTGGGTAAAAAATAATAGGCGTAAGCACTGAGCGCTGCAGCAAGCAAAAGCAGCAACAAAAACAATTTGAGCAGCAGCTTCATATCGTACTTCTGAAAAAATAAGGTTGTAGATTATCCGGACGCTTATAGAAGAAATTACGGCAAGTTATATGTTTGTTTCGGAACTTGTCAAGATGTGCTGCATTTATATTTTTTGCTATTTTTGAGTTAGTTACAGAAGCTGGTTGCTTTATATCTTATATCGAACTATTGTTTCTGCACGTATACAACTGGACTTATAAAACGAAGATATATGCTACAGGAATTAATAAATAAAGGACTTAGATACTCTCAGAATGCTGCCTTTAAAAAGTATGTAGGCAGGGCAGGAGGCGTAATTGCCAAACCACTGAAACTGGCCATGTTGCTTTCTACTGCTTATAATAAAATGGTGGATATCGATAGCACCAAAACCGGTTTTCAGCAGGTAAAAGATATTATGCAGACTTTTATACGACTGGTGAAAGCCTATGCCAATGGCTCTTACCGGAACGTATCCAACAAATCGCTGCTGATTGGCGTGGCCGTTCTGCTATACCTGGTTACACCGCTGGACATAATCCCGGACTTTATTCCGGTGGTAGGTCTGATTGATGATATCAGTATAATGGCTTGGTTTATAGATGCTTTTCAGAAGGAAATTTCTGCTTTCCAGGAGTGGGAGCTGAACCAGGCTATAGAGCCAACAATGGGTACTCTATAAAAAGAACTGCATCTGCAGGTTGAAGAGGCTGCCTTAAAAGGGCAGCCTCTTTTATTTGGGGCCCCTTATGAGCATATAGTAGTCAGGCAACTGATATAATTCAGCAAAAGGCCTGGTTTTTGCCTGACGAGGGAATAATATGTAATTTTAAAGCATCTTAAAGTAAGGCGGCACTACAGAAGGCGTTATGTTTGATAACAAGCTCTGGGTACGATGCCTTGCATCTTATGTCTTTTTTTATCAAACATGATTAGTAAACGTATTATTGCCTTTGTTTTTGCAGCCTGCCTATGCCTGGGCTTTGCCTCGGCGCGCCCTGATGAGGGCATGTGGCTGCCAATGCTTTTAAAGCAGCTGAATGAATCTGACATGCAGAAAAAGGGGATGAAGCTCACTGCAGAAGATATTTACAGCATTAACCAGTCCAGCCTGAAAGATGCCATTGTTTCGTTTGGTGGCTTTTGCACCGGCGAAATGATTTCACCGGAAGGACTTCTGCTGACCAACCACCACTGCGGCTATGGACAGGTGCAGGCGCATAGCACTGTCGAAAACGACTACCTGACCAACGGTTTCTGGGCGATGAACAGAGAGCAGGAGCTGGCAAACCCTGGTCTTACCGCAACTTTTATAGTACGTATGGAAGACGTGACGCAGCAGATACTGCAAGGCATACCAGCCAATGCCCAGGAAGCTGAGCGTGAAGCCATGATTAAGCGTAACATTACCAAAGTTAGCCGAGAGGCCACAGCCGGAACCCATTACCAGGCAGTAATTAAGCCCTTTTTCTATGGCAACGAATACTATATGTATATAACAGAAACGTTCAGAGATGTACGTTTAGTAGGTGCCCCGCCTTCCTCTATAGGTAAGTTTGGGGGCGATACCGATAACTGGATGTGGCCGCGCCATACTGGCGACTTTTCTCTTTTCAGGGTGTATGCCGGACCGGATAACAAGCCAGCCGATTACTCACCTGATAACCAGCCTTACAAACCAAAGCACCATCTGCCAATCTCTATGCGCGGTGTGAACGAAGGTGATTTTACTTTGGTGTTTGGTTTTCCGGGCCGTACCAACGAATACCTTACTTCCCATGCTGTGAAAGAGATTTATGAAGTTTCGAATCCGGCCAAGATTAAAATCAGAGAAACAAAACTCAACATACTGGATAAAGAAATGAAAGCTGCTGATGCGGTACGTATTCAGTATGCAGCCAAGTATGCCAGTATTGCCAACTACTGGAAAAAATGGATTGGCGAGAACCGCGGCATCCGTAAAGCCGATGCCATTGCAAAAAAGCAGGAACTGGAAAAACAATTTGTACAATGGGCGAATGCCGATGCCAGTCACCAGCAAACCTATGGCAGCTTAATGAGCCAGTTTGAGGAGAGCTATAAATCGCTTGATGGCATTACTATTTCCAGAGATTATATACTGGAAGCTGCCCAGGGAGTAGAGCTGGTAAAGTATGCAACTGGCTTTAGCCAGCTGCAGGACATGCTGGATGCGAAAGCAGCTCAGGCAGAGGTGAATGCACAGGTACAGCGTTTGGAGAGAGGTGTAGCTGGTTTTTACAAGAATTATTATGCTCCTGCAGACAAAAAAGTGTTTGTAGCCCTGATGAGCATGTACTACAATGCCATTGATCCGAAAATGCATCCGGAGGCTTTTAAAATGGTGCAGCAACAGTACAAAGGCGACTTTGAAAAGTATGCAGATCATATCTATAGCAAGTCGTTGTTTACTTCGGAGGCTGGTGTTAGAAAAGCTTTAGAAGATATAAAGGCTGGCAAAGGGCAAAACGTGCTGAAAAATGATGCTGGTTTCCAGTTGGCTAAAAGTATAGATTCCTACTACAGAGCGAGTATCCTGCCTACTTACACTCAGGTGGAGGACAAACTGAACCTGCTGTACAGAACCTATGTAGCAGGACTGCGTGAGATGCAACAGGACAGAAAGTTTTATCCTGACGCCAATTCTACCCTGCGTGTAGCGTATGGCATTGTAGAGCCTTACGAACCTTTGGACGGGGTGAAATATAAATATTTCACCACACTGGAAGGTATCATGGAAAAAGTAGCCATGGGAGGCGTGGAAGACTATGTGATTCCTGATAAGCTGAAACAACTATATGAGCAGAAGGATTATGGGCAGTATGGTGTGAATGGCGAGATGCCGGTGGCGTTTATTGCCTCTAACCATACTACAGGCGGTAACTCCGGTAGCCCGGTTATTAACGCTAATGGGCAGCTGCTGGGAGCGAACTTCGACAGAAACTGGGAAGGCACCATGAGCGATATTGTATACAACCCGAACCAGGTGCGCAATATTGCCGTGGATATACGTTACGTGTTGTTTATCATTGATAAATTTGCCGGAGCAGGTCATCTGGTAAACGAAATGACTCTGGTAACAGACGATACATCTGGTTTGCCGCAGGTAGATGCCCGAAGGGCAAACTCCATTGAAGCGGTGCCGGCAAAAAGCAAAAAGAAAAAATCCAGAAAAGCAGAAGCTGTTAACTAGGTAGTATCAGCTCCTGTTTTAACCAGCCCTGCATGAGAAATTATGCAGGGCTTTTTTATTTATGGCTAAGTTTACTTAACCATTTAGTACATTGGGAGTAGTAAGATAAAGAAGCATTTAGTAGAAGGCTTTGTAAAGCTTAAAGCTTGATAAATCCAGTAAAGAGAATATGATAAATGAAAAGGAGCAACCCGAATTTTGGGAGAAAAGCTTTATCGAAAAACAAGAAATGTGGGGCTTCGAACCTTCCGACTCTGCTAAGCTGACAAAGGATTTTTTTGTAGATAAGGGCGTTAAAAATATTCTCATTCCTGGTTTTGGGTATGGTCGGAGCGCGCAAATTTTCAGAGATAATGGAATAAATGTAACCGGAATTGAGATATCTCAAACGGCCATTGAAATGGCAAGGAAGCACTACGGTACAGGCATGACTATTTTTCATGGTTCTGTTACGGATATGCCATTTGATAATGCTCAATACGATGGAATATTTTGCTATGCTTTAATTCATTTGTTGGATAGCACCGAAAGGCAGAAACTAATTCGTGACTGCTATAATCAACTGAAAGAAGGTGGGTACATGGTTTTTACGGCGATTTCAAAAGAGGCGCACACCTATGGCAAGGGCAGGTTGGTGAGCAAAGATAGCTATGAAATATTCGAAGGTGTCCGGATGTATTTTTATGATGAAGAATCAATTCATGCAGAGTTTGATGAAGCCGGATTATTTGAAATTACAGCAATTAACGAGAATTTCCCTTTCTTTTTAGTTAAATGCAGAAAAGGCGGTAACCCATAAGAGAATTGGAGGAGGGCTGTTCTGGATAATCCTGGTAAGAATACTTTGACTTCATCTGTTAATATAGACCTTTAAAAGTTCTGGAACTTTCCGAACATCCACAACCAATTATTAGCTGCAAGCATAAAAGCTGATACTGTACATGATCTTGAGACCTTCTTCAGTTAATAATTTTTTAGGTTACAATGGTGAATAGGAGTAATCTTAGAGCAGTATTAAAATCTTTGCTACATGATTGAGTGGTTATGGGTGTGTTCAAAAAAGTATATAGCAGGTATTTAAAACAAAGCAATAAAAGAGTTGTGTAAACGATCAAAATAATTTAACCTTGATTACTATAAAAGATTAATAAATTTGATTTCTAAGGATTTGATGAAAGTAAAGCGATTCTATGTTTTTATATTTTAGGTAAATAATTATTAATAATTTACTTTATCTTATACTTTTACTGTTTCTATAACACAACCTAACACTTGATGAAGCCAAAGTTCATTTCTATTAGTGAATCAATTATCGAAAAGATAAAATCTGGAGAACTGCAGCCTGGAGACAAAATTCCTTCTGAGAATGAGCTAATCAAAAATTTTCAGGTAAGTAATACCACCGCCCGAAAGAGTTTGCTGGAGATAGAATCCAGGGGCTGGGCGCAACGGATTAAAGGAAAAGGTACTTTTGTGCTTAATCGTACCGAAGACCATCATATATTACGTACACTGGGTTCTATAGACTCAACCAGGAGAGGGTTTAATGAGAGTTTACGGGCAGAAGGTTTCCATCCTAAAAATATAGTATTAGAAAAGACAATCCTGCAGCACGGTGTGTCTTCAGAAATAAGTGGCAAACATTACATAATGGAAGGGCCTGTTCTTAAGATTCATCAGCTCCGCTATGCAGATGATGTTATCATCAAAGATGAAGTCCGATATGTTTCTTTAAGGCTATGTCCTAAAATTAACATGATGCCTACTGATATCTCCTATTTCAAAGTGTATGAAGAAAAGTACCACTTTAAAATAACTGGTATTAAACAGACACTAAGCGCAGCTATATTAAAGCCAGGGGCAGCTGACAATAATTTTGAAACAACTGAACAGATTCCAGTTTTTTTATTGGATGGTGTTGTGCTGAGTCACCCGGAAGTGGTGTTGGAGATTGAGAAATCGTATTACCGGGGCGATAAGTATAAGTTTGCTGTAGTAGCTAATCCCGAGTATAACGATACTTCAGGTAAGTAGAGATTCATCTACATAGAAGCTATGTAAGTTGGAAAAGAGGCTTTCCATTAGTTAGCTTCATTCTCCAATCTTGGCTACTATTTTCTCTTTCAGAAATAACGGAATTGCAAAGATCTAATGAGTTTAAATTATCTTAGTGCGTTAAGTAGCTGTGTTGTAGTGGAAATTTAAATATTGGACTTAGTCAATCATGAACTGTGAAATTATCCAATATTCTACTTTAAAATAGAATATTTCCATTCTGTTTTCTTCCTTAATGTCTTGTGTGATAAATAAATTGTAAATTTTTTTCATAAATCGTTTGCTTTTATTGATTAACATGTCTAATATTGAGTACTCACTTAGTGCGTTAAGAATATGTCTGCAAAAATACGTTGGTTCATCCTGATACTTGTTTTTATAGCTACTGGTCTGAATTTTCTGGACAGGCAGGTTTTGTCTATGACCATTATAAAAATTCAGGATGAATTTAACATTGATGATGTGCAGTACGGCATGGTGAACACAAGCTTTTTGATCAGTTATGCTTTGATGTTTACTATAGGGGGAAGATTGATTGATAAAATAGGAGGTAAGGCTGGTTTGGCTTTATCTGTTGGTGTCTGGTCGATAGCAAACAGCTTGCACGGTATCATGACTAGCTTTCATCAACTGGTTGCCTTCAGATTTTTACTGGGTGTAGGAGAAGGTGGGTGTTTTCCTGGAGCGGCTAAAACAGTATATGAGTGGTTTGGTAAGAAGGAGCGTGCGTTGGCAAATGGTATAGCTATAGGAGGCTCTGCTGTTGGTGCTGTACTTGCGCCGCCTGTTACCATTTGGATTTCCAATAGCTTAGGCTGGCGCTGGAGTTTTGCACTGCCAGGTCTTATTGGCTTGGTGTGGGTTGCGGTTTGGATGCTGCTGCCGTGGCGTAAAAAGAAGAACAAACCAGGAAAAGAAGTAAGTGTAGCGGTAGCTGAAGATGTGCCTTCCATACCTTTTATAAAGCTTTTAAAAAATAAGGACGCCTTTATTTTTGTGTTAATCCGTTTTTTACTGGATCCTGTTTTCTATTTCCTGATGTTTTGGGTGCCTAAGTACCTGAACGAAGAAAGAGGCGTGTCTTTTGAAAGGATAGGTGAGCTGTTCTGGATTCCTTTTCTGGCGCTTGGCCTGTCAAATATCGCTGGTGGCTGGTTCTCCGACAAACTTATATCCAAGAATATGTCTGTAAACAAAGCACGCAAAATGGCTATGGGTATGGCAGCTGCCATAACAATGGTTGCACCCTTTATCGCCTGGGTTTCTTCTGTTGAAGTGGCTATTTTTTTAATGGCTGTTATGATGCTGGCTCATGGTATCTGGATTACCAATTATATTACAGCTATCTCGGATGTTTTTGGTAAATACGCTACTTCTACCGTGGTAGGTTTATCTGGTACAGCTGGCGCAGTATCTGGTTTAATCATTAATCCTTTTATGGGTATGATTATTCAAAACCATTCTTATGCCCCGCTTTGGGTAGTTTCGGGCATTATGTATCCTCTGGCATTTGTGTTGCTCATCGTTTTTATTCCGAAGCTAAAGCCAATGGAATTACCAATCCCTTCAAAAGTGAAAAGCTACAGTTGAGGGTGTTGCACATTTTTTTATATAAATAGTTAGTGCGTTAAGTTTTTTTATAGACAATCATTGTGAAGTTAGACTAGGCAATTCTGATAAGTTTAGAAAGTTTTAAATCAGTTTTTATTTTTTTTATATATGTGTGATTGATCACTCTATATTAAGTTCTTTTATTTAATGCATAGTGTCTATGTATTAACAGCCATTGAATAACTAAAACACATACATATGAGACACTTTTTATACAACCTATTATCACTAAAGTTGATATGTGTCATGCTAAGTTTGATCTTATGCATCAATACTATAGCGGCAGCACAGACAGTTGAGGTAATCAACGTTAGTGGAACCATCACAGGGGCTGAGGATGGTAGCCCTTTAATTGGAGCCAACGTAGTGGAAAAAGGAACAAGCAATGGTGCTACCACAGATGTGCAAGGCAAATTTAAGCTCTCTGTGCCCGCCAATGCCACTCTTGTAGTCACGTATCTGGGTTACCAGGTGAAAGAAGTAAGCGTAAATAACCAGACCAGCATTAATGTGTCGTTGGTGGCAGATGAAAAGCAGTTAAAGGAAGTGGTGGTTATCGGTTACGGTACAGCAGATCGAGCTGATGTAACAGGTTCTATCCAGGAAGTGAGAATGCCTGATCTGGCAAAAGCACCTGTTAAATCTTTCGATGAGGCATTGGCGGGTCGTGTGGCTGGTGTTACCGTATCGAGTAACGACGGGCAGCCTGGTTCCAATAATAACATTGTTATCCGTGGGGTAGGGTCCATTACTGGTTCTACAGCTCCCTTGTATGTGATAGACGGATTTCCAATGGAAGATTCCTATGCCAATACATTGAATCCAAGTGATATCGAATCTATTACTATATTGAAAGATGCATCTGCAACCGCTATCTATGGGGCGAGAGGTGCTAATGGTGTGGTAATTATTACAACCAAGCGTGGTACCAAAGGAGCACCTGTGGTTACTTACAATGCTTACTATGGCTTTTCCGAAAACCCGAAGCCGCTTGCATTAATGAATGCGTATGACTTTGTGAAATATCAGAGTGAGCTGAATCCGGATTATACAGAAAGGGTTTATTTTAAAGATGGTAAAACGCTGGAAGATTACAGAAATGTAGAGAGTATCGACCTGCAGGACCAAATGTACCAGAGGTCACCTATACAGAACCACGAAATATCTGTAAGAGGCGGCACAGAAAATACTTCTTATTCAGTATCCGGTAACGTGATCGATCAGCAGGGTATTGCTATCAACTCGGGGTTCAAACGCTATCAGGGCAGAATTACACTGGACCAGAATCTTAACAAGAAAATTAAGGTTGGAGCCGACCTGACCTATAGCAGCGAGAAGACCTATGGTGCCGTTATGACGCAATCTTCTTCTAACTCTTTTACTTATGCTAATTTAAGTTTGCTGTATTCTGTATGGGGATTCCGGCCTGTAGCTGGTGTAGGAGAGCTGCTCGTAGATGAGCTTTTTGATCCTTCGATGCCTGAAACCGATTTCAGGGTAAACCCGATCTTATCCGCGCAAAATGAGCTGCGCGAAACAAAGGTGAATAACTTCAGGGCAAATAGTTACCTGGATTATGCTATTACTCCTAATCTTACCTTAAGAGTGGCTGGCGGTGTTACAAACATCGTGGTAGAAAGACAAGGCTTCTTTAATTCTCTTACCACTGCGGGCAATAGCAGAAGAGACCAAAAGCAAAATGGGTTTGTTTATTACAGGCCTGTCAGCAATTGGAATAATACGAATACCTTAACTTATAAAAAGACTTTTAATAAAGCACATAGCCTGAACCTGGTGGCAGGTACTGCTATTCAGAAGCAGTCGGATGGGGAGTATGGTTTCTCTGCGATTCAGGTACTGAACGAAGGTACTGGCGTAGACGGTTTAGATGAAGCTGCCTCAAATTTTGGTACCTCCGGAAGCTCCCGCTGGTCTTTAGCATCTTTATTAGGCCGAGCAAATTATAGCTATAAATCAAAGTATGTGTTTACTGCTTCCGCCAGGTATGACGGATCTTCTAAATTCGCGCCCGGAAATCGCTGGGGATTTTTTCCTTCAGCGGCCATTGCCTGGCGAATGTCTGAAGAAGGGTTTATTAAAAACCTGGGTTTTATATCAGATGCTAAACTACGCATAAGTTACGGTACTACAGGTAACAACCGCATCTCTGATTTTGCTTACCTGTCTACACTTTCTATTCCCAGGTTTGGTGGCTACTCGTTTAACAATGCAGAGCCAACCAGAGGTGCTCTCCTGGAAAATTTTGGTAATCCAAACTTGAAATGGGAAACAACTATTCAGTCTAATATTGGCTACGACCTGTCAATGTTTAACGATAGGGTGAGTATAGCTGCTGATGTTTACCGGAAAACAACAGATGATGTATTATTAAATGCAAACCTGCCTTACTCCACAGGTTTAACAACTATAAGCGATGTGGCAACTGCCTTTAAGAACATCGGTAAGATTCAGAACCAGGGCCTGGAGTTAACTTTAAATACGGTTAATATTCATAAGAATGATTTCGAGTGGACAACAAACTTTAACATCAGCTTTAATCAGAATAAAGTGCTGGAACTGAACGAGGGGCAAACAGCTTTGCTGCAAAACGTGAGCTTCGACACCGATTTCCGCAATACCAGCCCTTACATTGCACAGCTTGGGCAGCCCATCGGCCAGATCTATGGCCTGATCTGGGATGGCGTATATCAGTACGACGATTTTGATATGCTACTGGGCCAGTATGTGTTAAAAGACAATGTTCCTACAAATGGTCAGCCAAGAGCTAATATCCAGCCTGGCGACATCAAGTACAGAGATATAAACGGTGACCTGGTGGTAAATGAAATGGACTTTACTGTAATTGGCAGAGGTATTCCAATTCACACAGGTGGTTTTTCCAACAACTTTGCCTATAAAGGTTTCGACCTGAACGTGTTCTTTCAGTGGTCTTATGGCAACGACCTGATCAATGCTAACAGATTGTTCTTTGAAGGAAATGCGAAACGGGTGGTGGCGCTTAACCAATATGCAGCCTATGCAGATCGTTGGAGCCCGGAAAACCCAAGCAATACCCAATTCAGAACAGCTGGCAAAAAAGATACTTACTATACCAGCAGAGAAGTGGAAGACGGTTCTTTCCTGAGGCTGAAAACAGTTTCATTAGGCTATAACTTTAACCAGGCCCTGCTAAACCGAATAAAAATGAAGAGCCTTCGGGTATATGTTTCGGCACAAAACCTGCACACTTGGTCAAATTATTCGGGATCTAACCCAGATGTTTCTACCCGTCACTCTGCTCTGACACCTGGTTTCGACTTTGCTTCTTATCCGTTGGCGCGAACCATGACTTTTGGCTTAACTACCACCTTTTAATCTAATGACCAGCCATATGAAAATTAGAAATTATTTATTTGCTATAATGATAGGTATAGGTAGTACTTCCTGCGAAGACTTCCTCGATACAGAGCCTACCAATTTTATTGCCCCTACTTATACTTCTATTGCAGAATTAGAAACAGGTTTAGCCGGCGTTTACGATGTGCTCGGAAGCCAGGCGATGTATGGCGATGTAATTCCGTACTGGCTCAATGTAAGTACCGATCTGGAATACACAAATACCGGCCAGTTAAATACGACAGCTTACATTTATACACCTGCTGATGCACAGATCACCAACTTCTGGAAAACGCTTTACCAGGGAATATACCGCGCTAACCTGGTGCTGGCAAGAGTCGATAACCCGGATCTGGATCAGACAGCTCTGAACAAGATAAAAGGGCAGGCATTGTTTCTTAGAGCGTATTATTACTTCCTGCTGGTGAGCAATTTTGGCGATGTGCCGCTACAATTAACAGATAAGCCCGATATCAATAATGTAAATGTTCCCCGTACTCCTGCAAAAGAAGTGTATGAGCAGATTATAAAAGATATGACTGAAGCAGAGGGATTAGTGGAGGAAGCTGCTAACCTGAGTGGGGGAGGCCGTGTATCCAGATCAGCTGTGCAGGGAATATTAGCCAGGGTATGCCTTACTATGGCTGGCAGCCCGGTGAATGATAAATCAAAGTATGCAGAAGCATTAAAATGGGCAACAAAAGTGAAGGAGTCAGGAATGCATGCGCTCAATCCGGACTATAGTAGTGTGTTCATTAAATACGCCAAAGATGAGTATGATATCAGGGAAAGCATCTGGGAAGTAGAATTCTATGGCCTGTTATCTGCAGGTTTGCAGGAGTATACCTACTATGTGGGTGTGCGAGGAGGTATCAGAAGCAGCGACCCGGAGTTAGGACGCAGTAACGGGCAGGTGCTGGCTACAAAGAAGCTGTATGATTTGTATGAGAGCATTTGTACGGAATGCTATACAATCAGTTCCCCTGATATGCGCAGAGACTGGAATATTGCTACTTTCACCTACGCCGGCACTCCTGGCGTTAGAACACCTAATCCGGATTTGTGGAGAAGAACAATGGGAAAATGGAGGAGAGAGTATGAGGCTCTTTCTCCGAAGGATGCGTCTGTTTCTGCTCAGAACTTCCCGATCCTCAGATACTCAGATGTATTACTGATGCTAGCTGAAGCAGAAAATGAGGTAAACGGACCAACTGCCATCGCCTATGATGCCATTAATGAAGTGCGAAGAAGAGGGTATGGTGTTCTGAATGAAGGAAATAAACCGATCAAAATTATTGGATTAACCAATCGTGGAGCCGGATATACGCTTGCACCTGATGTATACATAAATGGGGTTAATGCAACTGCAAGCGGTAGGGCAACAGCCTATTTATCAATGTCTGTAGATACGCAGGGACAGGTAGCCTCTGTATATTATGAACCTAAACCAGGTGAATTTGCCTCCGGTTATGCTGCTCCTCCTACTATTACGTTGGTTGCCAAGGCCGGAGATGCGGGTAGTGGGGCAACAGCAGTAGCTACACTAACAGAACAGGCCGATGCAGACCTGCAGGCTGGTTTAAGTAAAGATGAGTTTTTTCAGGTGGTGAAAGATGAGAGGGCAAGAGAACTTTGCTTCGAAACTGCTAGAAGGCCAGACCTGATCCGCTGGGGTAATTTTGTAGGTGATATGAAGAATTACATGACCTGGGCGCTTGCGAATGGTGCCGCACAGGGACACGTGCTGGCACAAACGAACGTGGCTGAAAGAAACACGCTGCTGCCAATCCCAACTTACGATATGTCTTTAAACAAGGCGCTTACACAAAATCCAGGATATTAATTATTTGAACAATCATGAAGAGAATATATATAACATTACTGGCAGCTCTTGCTTTGGTTTCCTGTGAAAAAGAGATTGAAGTAGCAGCACCTGATTTCGATGTTCAGGTAGAAAAGCACACGTACCAGGTAGGGGAGCAGGTTAATTTTGCCTTTAGAGGATATGCCGGCAATATTACTTTTTACTCAGGTGTGCCAGGCTCAGATTACAACTTCCGCGAACGTACTGCTATTGCCGGTGGTGTTCCGCAGATTGATGTAACAACACAGTATGGTGGAGGCGGTACCCAGACAAATTCATTAAGGTTAATGGTGAGTAGTAATGTGCAGGCCATGACAAAAGAAGGAGTGATGGCCGCCAGTTGGACAGACATTACAGACAGAGCTGCCATTGCGCCCAATACAACTGTTACCCCTTCCGGAACAATGGATGTTTCGGATCTGGTAGAGACAGGAAAGCCGCTTTTCTTTGCCTTTAAATTTGTTGGAGCAACTGATCCTGACAAAGCTGCCGGTAACTGGATTATTCCCGCATTTAATGCCAAAACCTTATTGCCTGACGGAACTGCTATACCTGTGGCTACTTTGCAGACTTCCAGTTGGCAACCTTTTAGTATGAAAAACGATGACAATGCCTGGTATTCGAGAGGTACTCCTATTGTGGACCTGGTAATTATCGGAGGAGGTAAAAACGCACCGGAAAGCGAAGACTGGTATGTAAGTAAACCACTGTTCTTTACAAAAGTACCGCCAGACACAGGTGTTCCCATCCAAAATATAGGTAGCAATGCATTAAGCAGTTATTCTTATGTATATACCACTCCAGGAACTTATATGGTTACTTTCTTAGCGTCCAATAACAGTGTGGATGACCATAAGGCGGTTGTAAGGCAAATAGAAATCGAAGTAACGGAATAAACAAAGTATAAGCTGCTATAAAAAAACTGCTAGATGATGTTATATGGGTGCTATTTATAAAAAAAGAGTTAAATGTTTTATAATTTAAACTTAGTGCGTTAACTTGTGCTAATGAAATACTTTATGTTGTAGTTGTAGGGTATGCTCACCTAAAGATATATAGGTGAGCAACTAAAGTAACAGGATGAAGAGAAATCTATTGTTTTCTAAACGTTAGTGCGTTAAGATTTAAGAAGAATAGTTAAACTTAAGAATATGAATCAATTTGAAGAATCAGCTATAGCTGAGCCAGTTGTGCTTGCTAAGTCTGCTCCGGTTATTAAGAGAAGAGTGGAGACTACACCCAGAATAGGTGTTTTTGGAGTAGGATATGCCAAGTATTGGGAGCAGTTTGAAGGACTTTATGACCAGATGCTGGAAAAGCAGGAGGTGTTTTTAGGGAAGGTGAAGATGAACCAGGTAGAAGTTGTAGACTTTGGCATGGTTGACGATGTGACAAGTGCCTATGAACTGTTGCCAAAGCTGAAAGCAGCTAATCTAGATCTGATTTTCTGTGACATGCTTACTTATGCCACTTCCAGTACTTTTGGTATTATTATCAAAAGTATGGATGTACCGGTGGTACTGGTGGCACTGCAGCCTGATAAAGCGCTTGATTATAGCAAGGCTTCTACGCATCAGCAACTATACAACGACGATATCTGCTCTTTACCTGAGTTTACAGGTGTTGCAGTAAGAATGGGAAAGAAAGTACCGGATGTAATAATCGGTACATTGCACGACGATCCGGCTGCAGAGGCTGAAATAGCGGAATATTGTAACATAGCCCGTGTGCTGCATGATCTGAAAACAGCCAGAATCGGGCATATCGGTCACCCGATAGAAGCCATGCTGGATATGCACTCGGATGCTACCATGCTTACAGCCCATTTCGGTGTGCATATTGTGCAGTGCGAGGCGCACGAGATCGTGAAAAAATACCGCCAGGTAAAAGAGGGTGCTGTGGACGCAGAAAAAGAGCGTATATTAGATTTTTTCGATACACCAGACCCAGTTTCCGATCCAATTTCTGAGAAGCTGCGAGATACCGATTTGGAAGTAGCGGCACGTGTATCGGTGGCGCTGGAAGAGTTTGTAGATGATAAAAAGCTAACCGGATTAGCTTATTATTATGAAGGAGAAGAAAACAGTGATACCCGCATGGTGATGACGAACCTGATCGTAGGTAATTCCCTGTTAACCGGAGCTGGCTTCCCGATGTGTGGTGAGTCTGACCTGAAATGCTGCATTGCCATGCTGATAATGGAGCGATTAGGTATTGGTGGCAGCTTTGCTGAATTTCATCCGGTAGATTTTAAAGAGAACTTTATACTGGTTGGCCACGATGGCCCCCATAATGTGACTATAGCGCAGGGCAAGCCGGTGCTAAGAAGTCTGAAGAAATACCATGGCAAGCCTGGGTTTGGTGCTGGCGTGGAATTTAAGATCAAAGAAGGACCCATCACGATGCTTAGTATCACTTCTACGCACGATGGTAAATTTAAATTCGTGATTGCAGAAGGCACATCTGTTGAAGGCCCGATTCCGCCAACAGGTAATACAAATACAAGAGGATATTTTAAACCTGATGTACGCACGTTTTTAAAGAAATGGGTAAAAGAAGGTCCAACGCACCACTTTGCTTTAGGTGTTGGTCATCATGCCCAAACCATTAAGAAAATAGGGGATTATCTTAATATTGAAGCAGTAATAGTTGAGTAGTACACAGATATGAGAAGTGCGGTGAAGTTTTTCTTTTTGCTAATGTGCTTGGTTGCCTTGCCTGAAGCTAAGGCAAATCTTTTAGGGGTAGAAGAGGGCCCAGGTGAGCAGCAACTGCAGGAATTATTCCGGTTGAATTTCAACTCTGGATTTACGGCAGATGCTGCGGGGGCTAAACAGCCTGTGAATAGCAGGCAACAGCCAACATTAGTAGAGGGAGTAGATGGAAAAGCCGCATTTTTCTCTTCAGGGCAGGTGCTGCAGTATGCATCGGGAAAGAACCTGAATAAATCAGAAGGTTCTATTTCCATGTGGGTGAAAATTCAGGAAAAAGAGGGGGGCGCATCAGGCGGTCCCCTTACCTTATTAAGTGAGGATGGTCCAGGTGCAGCCGGCAACAATAGCTTTAAAATAGAAATGTTCCCGGGCCGACTTATTCGTTTTAGTCTGAAAGACCCAAAGGACTCCTATATCTACTACCATAAGATTGGTGACTGGCACGCAAGTGAATGGCATCATCTGGCAGTAACCTGGCATGCTAAAAAAGGGGCACTCATTTATGTGGATGGCAAGCCTTCGTCTATTGGCTGGATGCCGCAATGGACTCCGAAAACGTACCCTCATTTTTTTATTGGGGCTGCAAATGCGCAGGGAGAACAAGCCTGCCATACAACAATAGATGATTTTATCATTTATAACCGAGCCTTAACAGAAGATGAAGCAAGAGCAATGTTCCTGAAATACGGTGACTTCTCAGCTGATATTTCCTTTAAGGATCCTTTCCTTAGGGCATCAGAAGCAGGTGCTGCTACCATGGTATTAAGTAATGCAGGAGAAGAAAGCATCAGTTTAAAGCAGCTGAAATTTACAATTTCTGATAAAGACGGTAACGTAGTGCAGCAAAAGGCACTGCAAGACCAGGCAATCGGGAAATTGAACCACAGCGTTTTGAAAGTACCTGTTACCCTTACTTCACCAGGTGCCTATACCTTTACCCTATACTACCACGAAAACAACAAAGAAAAGAAAGTCTCAGCCCCGGTGCAGGTGCTGGCAAAACGTGATCAGGCAAAGCAGCAGGCTGCCAGTCAAATCTTAATTACTGAGGTAAATGCTGCAGAACAAAAGCCTGTTGGCGAGGCAGGCAGCACCGTGGTGGTTTCTTCGCCAATAGGCGCTTATCGTGAGGCAGGAGCTAAAGTACACAATCGTTTTGCCCTCGATTTTGAGGTAGAAGAGCTGGACGCACCGCACGTAGCTGTTATTACCTATCCGGATGATAAGCCCCGATCCATGGAGATTATGTTGCAGCATTTTAACAGCACCATCGATTTTCAGTCGCATACAGGTGTTGTAACCGGAGAGGAATATCCAGTTTCTGGTAAAATGAAGGAGTTCAGAATTGTATTCTGGCCCCGCTCCAAACGGCAGGCCTTTATTTTTATGACAACAGAAAATAACTACCCGGCTGCTGTTAAGGATATCAAAGTTTATAAGATAAATGATTTTAAAGTTGCCTCACAGGCAGCCAGATTTAACGGAAGCGTACCTGCCCGCAGCAGTGGCTTGTACTACGAAGACCCGGTGCTTTTCCATAATTTTGGTACTGGCCGCGATCTGGAAGGTTTTACGAAGGCAACAGATCGCTTGCTCGAGTACATGCAGTCTTTTGGGCAGACAGAGTTTGAATATCCGCTGGCCTGGTATGCCGGCCCTTTGTACGGAACGGCTGTTGAGCCTTTCCAACCGGATATTGACGGAGCGCAGGGAGGGCAGCGCCCGCACCCTGACGGTTATCCTGCTTACCTGCTGAAGCGCCTGGGAGAGCAGAATATGAAATTTACGGCAGGCCTGCACATTCACACGCTGCCAAGCCTAAATAAATATGCGCTGGCAGATACTTCCAGGATTAACAGGGGAGAAGAAACTGTTATCAATATCAACAAAGATGGTAAATTATGGTATGGCTACTGGCATGGGGCAGACCCCAATTATAATGCCGCCGATCCAAGAGTGATGGCCTCAGTAGATGCAATTGTGCAGGAAGTTTGCGAACGTTATGCCCACGAACCAGCTTTTGATGGCATATCTTTAGTTATGGCCCGACCAAAGCTATTTACATTTGGCTCGCTTGCTTCCGGTTATAATGATTCTAACCTGCAACGGTTCCAGGAGGAGGCGCAGCTAAAGATCCCGATTTACAAGCCTGGGGATCCGAAGCGTTTTGAGAACAGTTATAAATGGCTGATGAATAACCCGGAAGCCAAAAAAGCCTGGATAGACTGGCGCTGTAAGGTATTGTATCAGCATTATGCTGCTATGAGCAAAAAGATGGCTGCTTACCGTCCTGACCTTAAGCTTAAACTAAATGTTTTTGTGCATCTCACTAATAACCAACGACTGGCCGATTACCTGACAGAGCCGCCGGTTGAGGTGATGCGTGAAATGGGGATTGACCCGGCTCTTTACAAAGATCATCCTACTATTGTGTTGAATCATACATATGTGCCGGCAGATCTCAGGTGGAAGCGCTCTCATTATCCGCCTGCTAATCATGAAGTGAACCGTACTGTTATGACGGCACCAGAAGTAGTGGCCTCTATGCAGGATATGTCGAATATGCGGGTAACCATTCACGACCGTTACTGGGAAGATGCCATCGGCAAGGAACAACCACTGCCAGGTTTAAAAGCCATAGGTGTAAACGAAATGGTTTGGCGTGCCTCCACTCTGAATGCTGCAGGTTACCACAGCCTGGAGCCCTATGTGTTTGCATTAAATCATCTTGATGCAACCAGTATTGTAAAAGGGGGCTACGTGGTAGGAACTTATGGTATGGAGGAAGAGCTTCTCCGTTTCTCTGAAGCCTTACAGGCATTACCAGCTGTGAAATTCGAAAATGTGGCAGGTATAGCGGATCCGGTGCGGGTAAGGCAGCAAATGGTAGATGGTAAACTATACTTTTATGTTCTGAACACTCTGCCTGAGCCAGTCGAAATTAAATTAAAGCTGGCAAAATCAGACAAACTGCTGGAGCCTGTTGTGCAAAAGACCCGCAAAAAATCCAAAACTTTAACCTTAGCGCTGCAGCCTTACGACCTGCGTGTTTTCGAAAGTACTTTTATTGATCAGAAAGTTGTTTCCGGAGAAAGTAAACTCTCAAAAGTGTGGCTGGAACAGCTGCATAGTTCGCTGGAAAGCCTGGAGAAGGTAGCGCAGGAGAAGCACATGCAGGAAGGGAAGTCTGCTCCTTATCTATCATTAGCCAAGCAGTGTTGGGAAAATAAACACTATGCCAGGTTATACTTCCTCTTGCAAGAAGACTGGGCCAAAGATATTGAAAGGAGGGCAGCAGCAGCTACATCTTCTTTAAATGAAAATTAACTGAAGCGATTGTCCAAGGTTGATTGCTGTTATCCGGTGAAGTAGGAGAAGCAGGCCTGCGGAAAATAAATTCTAAACTTATGAAAGAGCAACAGTCACAATTAATCAGGATGTATTATTTGTCCGTGCCTGTGGAGGCGTGGGAGGGAGCATCTTTACATAAAAATAATGTGGCGCATACAGAGTCCAGCTCACATTCAGCAAGATCAGGAGTAAGGGTAGAGCGTGGTGTAAAATTGGTCTTCAGGAAAAGCTGCCAACTCAGGCAGCTATCTGTTGAGAGATTATCTATAGTAGGAGTAGCAAACGATTTACCTTTAATATATCATATATGATCAGGAAAACAGCTTTTTTCTTTTGTTTGTTTGCATTAGTGATCAATCACTTTTGTATGGCTCAAAATACAGATGATGTTATCTTTAAAAAAGGTGACAGGGTTAACTTTATCGGGAATAGCATCACCCATGGTGGTGAATTTCATAATTTCATTCTGCTGTACTATGCTACTCGTTTCCCGGAGGCTAAAATAACTTTTTATAATTCGGGTATATGGGGCGATAATGCCAATAGCTTTCTGCAGCGAATGGATAACGATATACTGAAAAATCCGGCAGAGTGGTCGGTTGTAATGGCTGGCATGAATGATGTGAACAGAGGCTTGTATGCAGCAAGCAGGCAGAATGAACCTGACATTGAGGCGAAAAAACAGCGGGCACTGGACGATTACAGAGGATACCTTGAAAAGGTAATTCAACGTTTGCTCCAGGCTAACACAAAAATAATACTGCAAAAACCTACTATTTATGATCAGACAGGTACTTTGCCAGCTGAAAATCTGTTCGGTGTAAATGATGCCCTTCAGAAGTGTACATTTATTATAGATGAACTGGCCCTGAAGTACAACCTGAAGGTTGTAGACTACTGGACTATTCTGAATAACTTAAATAAGCAGGTGCAGGTAAATAATCCGGCAGCTACACTTATCAGCAACGACAGAGTTCATCCTGGTTCTCCGGGCAATTTTATTATGGCCTACCAGTTTCTGAAAGATACGGGAGCTCCTAAATATGTAGCCGATATCGATATTGCTAAAGGAGAATTAAAAAGATGTAAAGATTGTGTTATAACAGCATTTAAGGCTTCAGAAAATAAGATTGAGTTTACATACAAAGCAAAGAGCTTACCTTTTCCTGTAGCTGCCGAGGCCGAATCGGCTTTGTCGCTTGTTCCATTCTCGCAGGAATTAAACAGTGAGTTGCTAAAAATAGCAAAGCTTCAGGCAGGTGATTATGCCTTAACGATAGACGGGAATTTTATCCGTAACTATACCAGCGCGGAACTAAACAAAGGGGTAAATCTGGCCTTAGAGAAAAGAACACCACAGTATAAGCAGGCTCAGAAAGTAATGGCGCAGTGTATACAATACAGGGCGTACCAGCGGAAACTGCGGGATATCAGGCGGGTAGAGATTAATTATCTTCCTAAAGAATTGAGCAATGCCACTTTCTCCGACATCAAGAACTATATCGATAACTTAAGGAATACCAATGATGCAAAGTATACTGCTAACAAAGCTTTATTTGATGCTTACCTGATTGATAAACCTAAAGAGACAGAAACGGAGCAACAGCTTGCTGTGGCTCTGGAGAAAATCTATTCGATCAATAAGCCCGTGGAACACACTTTCCTGATCAGTCGTGGTGCCGGTACAGATACCAACCCGCAGGAAACACACAGCTGGGGTTTTGATGAACCTGTTATCTCTAATAGAGTAGAAGGTTGGACTATTGTAAACTATAATAATGCAAATACAGAAGACGGGATTCTGAACCTTATTGGTAACCAGTCTTATAACCATATCCGTTACGATGTTCCGTCTACCAACGCTGTGGATCCGGCGCAAAGCAAAACAGCCGTAATCCGCCTGAAAAACCAGACAGCCAACACAAATGCCCGATTTTACTGGTGGGGATCAGCAGCAACAGCTGCATATATTGATTTTACCATAACTCCAAATGATACCGAATTTAAAGAATATAAAATTGATCTAACCAAAGATATCAGGTGGAGCGGGACGATCAACATTATCCGTTTCGATGTGCCAAGTCCTTTGCATGCCATTTCTTTCGGTAAAACAGTTGATATTGATTATGTAAAACTTACGACGGAAGTGCTGCCAGAGCCGGAACCGGAACCTGTGCAGCCTATGGCTCCCAGGATTCCGGCTCCTTTTGGTGTGAACCTGGCTGGTGCTGATTTTGGTGAAAATATGCCTGGCGTTCACAACACAGACTATACCTATCCAACTGCGGCAGAACTGGACTATTTTAAATCTAAAGGATTAAACCTGATCCGGTTTCCGTTTAAATGGGAGCGTATACAGCGCACGCTGAATGGTCCGTTGGATGAGGTAGAGCTAGGTAGAATGAAGAACTTTGTAGAGGCTGCTCACAAAAAAGGGATGTGGATACTGCTGGATATGCACAACTACGGTCGCAGAAAAATTGATACCACCACTTATCTTATAGGTTCGCCTACCATACCCGTATCTGCTGTAACGGATGCCTGGCAAAAGCTGGCCTTGGCTTTCAAAGATTATGAAAATATCTGGGGCTACGGTATCATGAACGAACCCCACGATATGCTTACTTCAACTCCCTGGTTCAACATTGCGCAGGCGATTATCGATACTATCCGAAATGTAGATACCGAGACAACCATCGTAGTAGGGGGCGATAGCTGGAGTTCTGCCACCAGATGGCCGACTGCAAGCAATAATCTCAAAGATCTGGTTGACTCATCGGATAAGCTGATCTTTGAAGCACATCTTTATTTTGATGATGATGCTTCTGGAAAGTATGATCAGACGTATGAAGGAGAACAAGCCAATCCGAATATAGGTGTTACCAGGGCAACTCCGTTTGTAAAGTGGTTGCGAGACAACAACCTGAATGGCTTTATGGGGGAGTATGGAGTGCCTGATAATGATCCCCGCTGGCTTACAGCACTGGATAACATGCTGGTTTTTCTAAAAAACAATAAAATAAATGGCACCTATTGGGCGGCAGGGCCGTGGTGGAATACTTATACCCTCGCAGTAGAGCCAATCGGTGGTGTAGACAGGCCTCAGATGGCAGTGTTGGAGAAGTATACAACAGCCAATACAGAATATTCCGGTGAGCTGGAGGTAGATCCTCAGACACACATATGGGAATTTAACGGAACAGTAGAGAGCAACAGAATAGACGACTGGACAATCGTGAACTATAGTAATGCCAGTTCATCCAGTGGCATATTAACATTACCTGTAGGGCAAAGCTACAATCATATCAAATACGATGTTCCTGCGAGTAATGCCATTACGCCAACTACCACTAAATATGCGGTGATCAGGTTAAAGAATGAGACTGCAGAAACCAAGGCCCGGTTCTACTGGTGGGGACCAGTGGGAGACAATGTGGCGAATTATGTGGAGTTTGATATCACTCCAAACGATTCCGATTTTAAAGAATATATAGTAGATCTTAGCCAGAACCCCGCCTGGACAAGCAAGAGCAGCATCCGCATTATACGATTTGATGTGCCGGCGCTGGCAAGTACCGCTTCTATAGGTAAACTGGTGCAGATAGATCAGGTGAGACTTTTGGCTTCGCTGCAGCATAACTATACCTGGAACTTTAATGAGCCTGTTGCGAACAACAAAGCCGAAGGCTGGAATATTGTTAATTATACTGGTGCATATACTGCTGCCGGCATCCTGAACCTGACAGCGGCACAAGCTTACAATAACATCAGGTTGGATGTTCCTGCCAGCACACCTATCGACCCAACCGTTTATAAATTTGTAACCATCAGGCTGAGAAATGAAACTGCAGAAACAAAGGCCAGATTTTATTGGTGGGGGCCTGTTGGTGATAATGTAGCCAATTTTGTGGAGTTTGATATCTCAGCAAATGATTCAGATTTTAAAGAATACAGCGTAAACCTGGGGCAACAGCCTCTATGGATCGGGAAAAGCAGCATCCGTATCATACGATTCGATGTGCCGAGCCCGGTAGGCGTGGCCTCTTTGGGTAAAGCTGTCGCAATAGATTATATTAGCCTGTCTCCTTACATGGCACAGCAGGCAGGCACAGCATTCGTTACCTCAGCTGCATTTAAGGGCAAGGAGCTGCGAATAGCTGAACTGTACATAATAACAGCCGCAGATAAAACTATAAAAGTCGCAGCCTTTGCCCCGGAAGCAGGCAAAGCTACTCTTGTGATCACAGATATGCTGGGCAGGAAGTTGCTGGACCAGCAATTATCACTCTCGAAGGGAGAAAATATTTTAGAGGGAAAGGTGAAGACGTTACCTGCCGGCGTTTATATAGGAACACTGTATCTGGAGAAAGAAAAAGTGGCTAGGAAATTTGCAGTAGAGTAGATTTGCATGGATAGTTATGACAATGATTAAAGAGGCTTGTAAAAGGCTCTTTAATCGTTTTTTCTCACTGATGTTGTTTTAAATGCTACTGCAATTGTGTTCTGCACATCAATAACTTAAATTACTATTTCCTGATCTGTTCGCTATCATGAAAAAGATATTTATCATGCACCTGTCTCTGCTTAATAAAAACTCTAAGCTATTTTTCTGGCTCTGTGGTATAGCGCTTCTGTATCCGTTTGCTGTAAAGGGCCAGTCAGATCTGCGTGTAAGTGACAATGGGCGCTACCTGGTTTACCAGAACGGCAAGCCTTTTTTCTATCTGGGCGATACTGCCTGGGAACTGTTTCACAGGTTAGACAGGGAAGAAGCTACCATATACCTGGCAAACAGGGCAGAAAAAGGTTTTACGGTAATCCAGGCAGTAGTGCTGGCGGAGCACGATGGCCTGCACGACCCGAACCCTTACGGATATACTCCTTTGGTTAATGATGATCCTGCAAAACCAAATGAAGCTTATTTTGAACATGTAGACTATATTGTTAATAAAGCCGAAGAACTGGGGCTGCATATAGCGATGTTACCTACCTGGGGTGATAAGTTATTTAAGAATAAATGGGGCGTAGGCCCTGAAATTTTTAATACACAGAATGCCTATACCTATGGTAAGTTTATAGGGAGCAGGTATAAAGCAAAGAAAAATATTATATGGGTTATCGGAGGGGATAGAAACCCACGGGATAATTCCGATGATGTGGAAGTCTGGCGTGCCATGGCTAAAGGTATAACTGAGGCAGTAGGCGGAAACGACAAGGCTATGATGACTTTCCATCCGCAGACAAATTCTTCTAAGTGGTTTCATGAGGATGAGTGGCTGGATTTTAACATGTGGCAATCCGGACATTGTGCCGATACCAAAGTGTGGGACAAGATAAGCCAGGACTACAGGCTATCTACTATAAAGCCTACTATGGATGGGGAGCCGATGTACGAAGAAATACCAGTTTGTTTCGACCTGGAGAAAAATGGCTATGCTGATCCGAACGACATCCGAAGAAAAGCCTACCTGAATTTGTTTGCCGGAGCCCACGGGCATACGTATGGCTGCAATAATATCTGGCAGATGTACGCTCCGGAGAGGAAACGGCACATAGATGCCACTAAACCCTGGTTTGAGTCGCTCGATTTGCCGGGTGCCAATGCAATGACTTTGGTGCGAAAACTGATGGAGTCGCGGCCAATGCTGGAGCGCATTCCCGATCAGTCGATGGTTGTGCATTCACCTGATAATTACAAAGAGCGGATTCAGGCAACCAGGGGAGAAAATTACGCTTTTATCTACTCTTCTTCCGGCCTTCCCTTCGAAGTAAACATGGGTAAAATCTCTGGTACAAAAGTTAAAGCATCCTGGTATAACCCCAGAACAGGGCAAGTTACAAAAGGAGGAAAGCACACAAACAGCGGCCTTATAAAATTTACACCTCCTTCGCAAGGTGATGATCAGGATTGGGTGCTGGTTTTGGATGATGCTTCTAAAAAGTTTGCAGCCCTGAAGTAGCTATTGGGCCTCTCCTGTACCATGGGAAGGCTCTTATTATATTCTTTCGTTTTGAGATTGTGTTGGGAGGACAATTTTATAAAAAAGCAGACAAAGACTTGCTTTTAATGCCAGTCTTTTTTAATATTGAGTACTCACTTAGTGCGTTAAGAAATTTTGGAATAGCTTGTAGTTTAGAAGTGCATAAAACAAGCTTTTTAAAGCTATAGTATTATATTTCCAACGAATTGTAGCATTGCTTTATAACCAGATTGCTGAACTACAAGGGGAATAAACTTATGTTTTTAACTTAGTGCGTTAAGATAAATTTATAAAGCGTAAATTGCGAATGTACTAAGTAGTGCCAGGATAATAAAGTTAGCATCAGCATAGAAAAGAATTCTATTACTATACATACATATTAAAGATCGTCACGATGAAACAAGTTATCAACAAGCTATTACCCCTGAGGTTGATTTGTGTGATGCTAAGTTTTGCATGTTTTGTCAATAACCTGGCTGCACAATCAACTAACAGGATACAGGTAAGTGGTACTATTACGGCTGCTGAAAACGGGCAGCCACTTATCGGAGCTACCATAGTGGAGAAAGGAACAACAAATGGTGCTACCACAAATGCATCCGGAGAGTTTATGCTAACTGTAGCTACCAACGCTACATTGGTAGCTTCTTATATCGGCTATAATGCCAAAGAAGTAGCGGTAGGAGGTCAGGCTGTTGTTCATGTAAGCCTGAATGCCGATGAAAAGCAACTAAAGGAAGTTGTGGTGGTTGGTTACGGTACACAGCGGAAAAAGGATTTGACAGGTTCCATGGTGAGCCTGACAACTGAAGAGCTGCTGCCAACGCCTTCTGCCAGCTTCGATCAGATGATGCAGGGCAAGGTGGCGGGAACACAAATTACACAGACAACCGGTGCTCCGGGTGGAAATGTGAATATTGTGATCAGGGGGCTAAGTTCTATCACAGGTGGTAACCAGCCTTTGTATGTAATAGATGGCTATGCCATAGGGGCAGGTGGAGGAGGTTCCGATGTTAGTAGCTTTAACGGGAATTCATTTTCCTCTAGTGGGATGGCAAATAATACTGCCAGTAAGATTAACCCGCTAAGTACTATCAATCCGGCTGATATAGAATCCATTGAAATTCTGAAAGATGCTTCTGCAACCGCCATCTATGGTTCGAGAGGTGCGAATGGTGTAGTTATAGTTACTACTAAGCGAGGAAAACAAGGAAAACCTTCTATAAGCTTTGAGGCATCGGGTGGTGTACAGACATTAGCAAAGAAGCTTGACTTACTGGACGCACAGCAGTTTGCAGAGTTTGTGGCCGAAGGTCGCGATAACGCTTGGGTATATGCAGGAGGAAACGCTTCAGACCCGAATGAGGTACGGGCTGGTGCTACACAGGTAAAGCCTGAATTTCGTAATCCCGCTTCACTAGCTGCAAATACCGATTGGCAGGATGTGATCTTCCGGCCAGCTGCTCTCCAGAACTACCAGTTATCTGTAAGTGGTGGAGCAAATGACATAAATTACTATGTGGGTGGAGGATATTTCGATCAGGAAGGAATTATTGAAGGGTCAAATTTCAAGAGGTTTAACCTGCGTACTAATATAGATGCTTACCTGTCTAAACGGCTGAAATTAGGTGTTTCGGTGGCTGGTTCCCATTCTTATGGTGATTTTGCCCGTGCGGAGGGGCACCTGGGGCAGCGCGGACTCATCTCTGCCGCCCTGGCCAGTTCTCCGGCGCTGCCCCTTTATAATGAAGATGGCAGTTATAGTTCAGAACTTTTAGATCCGCTTGGAGTGCCTGTTGAGAACCCGTTACTGATCCTGGACGAATTCAGTGACAGAAGAAATTCTACGAATGTCTTTACAAACAATTATCTGGAGTATGAAATACTGAATGGTCTTACGGTGCGATCATCTATAGGTATTAATTATATAGCAGACAGAACCCGGCTTTGGAAATCTTCCGAAATAGGTGAATGGGGTGCTAAAACAAGTCCGGCAACAGCTGGTGTGCATAACAGAACCAGCATCAACTGGCTCAACGAAAACACGGTTAATTACCAAAGGGTTTTCGGGGAGCGTCATAGCCTGAATGCTGTGGCTGGTTTTACTGCTCAGAAAGATGCCTTGGAAATGTTCCAGGCCGGAGCCACTGACTTTCCAACAGATTATATTCCTGTTCTGGCCGGAGGTAACGTAAACGCGGGTACAAATTACATTTCAGAATGGGCCATGCTCTCCTGGTTAGCAAGAGTAAACTATGCTTACCATGATAAATACCTGTTTACAGCCACTGTTCGTCGCGATGGTAGCTCCCGCTTTGGAGCAAACAACAGGTGGGGTACTTTCCCTTCTTTCTCGGTGGGGTACCGGGTATCGCAGGAGCCCTTTATGGCTAACGCAAATTTTGTGGATGACCTGAAGGTCAGGGCCAGCTACGGTACCTCCGGCAATAACCTGATCGGTAACTATGCCCATATTGGCTTGTTAGGCATTTCCAGGTATGTGGCGGAGGGTCAACCAGTGCTGGGTATTATTCCTCAGAGTCTGGCAAATGATGATCTAACATGGGAACGCTCTTTTGAAGTTAACCTGGGTCTGGATGTATCTCTTTTTGATAATCGTTTGTCTTTGACGGCAGATGTTTACCGGAATCGCAAAAAAGATCTGCTGCTGAATAGTTTACTGCCTGCTATTTCCGGTTTTGGCTCATCTACCCAAAACGTTGGTGAACTGGAGAACAAAGGGGTGGAACTGGCGCTGAACACAGAAAACATCCGTTCCGACAACTTTTCATGGAATACGAACTTCAACATCAGTGTAAACAGAAACAAAGTGCTGGCTTTAAGCTCATCCAGTTCCAGAATTGTTAACTCAGCTTACCAGATTACAGAAGTAGGCCATCCTATTTCAAGCTTTTACATGCTGAATGTGATCGGCATATTCCAGAACCAGGCAGATGTAGATGCCAACGCGAAACAGCATCCGAATGTACAGCCTGGCGATCTAAAGTTCGAAGATGTAAACGGAGATAATGTTATTACCGATGCCGATAGAAAAATTGTAGGCAGTCCCTGGCCAAAATATACATTTGGTTTCACGAATAATTTCCGGTTTAAGAACCTGAGGCTGAGCACCACTATTGTGGGTTCGCAAGGGAACGAGGTTTATTTTCAAGGTGGAGAGATTTCCTTGAACAGTGCTGGTGTCCAGAACCAATTGGCTATGGTAGCTAACCGCTGGAAATCGGAGCAGGATCCGGGAGATGGAATTGTGCCAAGGGCTATCCGTAACGACTATGCCCGGGGTATCAGCTCAAACTCCAGATTTTTGTTTGATGGCTCTTTCGTGCGAATCAGGAATATAAACCTTTCTTACACACTACCAGATAATCTGTTGGAGAGGTTGCGCATACCGTCTGTAACCGTGTTTGGTGATGTGGCCAATGTTTACACTTTTACAAAATATCCGGGCTACGATCCCGAATCAAGTTCTACAGGTGATAACATCGCGGCGACAGGCATCGACTACTTTTCTTACCCTCTTCCAAGGACTTACACAGTGGGTTTAAGGGTTTCTCTTCAATAGTTTTTTCACCTCTAGCGATAAAGTCATGAAGCTGAAAGCATATATCATACTATTCCTGCTGGTAATTAGTACTTCCTGCCAGGATTTTTTAGAACTGCAGCCTGAGTCGCAGATAAACGACCAGAACTTTTATAAGACAGAAAATGATTTCGAAAAAGCCATGATTGGTGTACATGGTACTTTCAGAGATCTTTATAATACCGATATCTTCTACATTGCCGAGCTAATGACCGATAATGCAGAGATATCTATTTCTTCCTCTTCTATTACCGAAGTAGAGTTTGACGAACTAAACATAACGTCTTCTAATACCATTGTGCAGTCGGTGTGGGACAGGGCACTTTATACAGTGGCGCGCTGTAACGTAATTATTAACCGCTTAGAAGGTGTGGCCATCAGCGATGATGCAAAGAACAGGCTAATGGGCGAAGCTAAATTTATGCGTGCCTATGCCTACTTTATACTGGTGCAGACATTCGGAAGCGCTCCAATTACTAATGTGGAGTTCCGAAGTCCGGATCAGATTATGGCAACCGACCTGACGCTAAAACCCAAAGATGAGGTATATAATGTCATATTGGAAGATCTGACCAGTGCAGAAGCTCTTTTGCCAGCAGATCTGAATCCGAACAAAGGACGCATTTCACGGGGAACAGTGAAAACTTTATTGGGTAAAGTATACCTCACGCAGAAGCAGTACAATTTGGCTGCCTCACAACTGAAAGAAGTAATCGATTCAAGACAGTACTCCCTGGTAAATAACTACAGCAGTTTGTTTGTGAAAGGGAATGAGAACCTGGCAGAGTCTATTTACGAGCTGAAGTTCATTTCAGGCGCTAATTTAGGAAATAGTTATTCGGTACAGTTTACACCTGCCTCTACAGGCCTTTTAGCAAACCGTCAGCAAGGTTCTGGCAGAATAACACCTACTCTTAGTTTAATGGAGGCCTACGAAGAAGGAGACAGCAGAAGAGATGCCTCCGTAGGTGATTCTATCACGTCTGATCTGACAGGTGAAAAAGCCTATAGCCGGCACGGTTTAAAATTTGTAGATTTAACAGCAGTAAACCCAAGGGACGGCGCAGTTAACTTTTTAGTATTACGCTATGCAGATGTGCTCCTGATGTATGCAGAGGCCTTAAATGAACAGGGTAGTACCGCAAGTGCAGAAGAATATGTGAATATGCTGCGCGACAGGGCAGATGTGGAAGGTGTAGCGGGACTGTCTCAGGAAGAGATGCGCGAAGCTATAGCACATGAAAGAAGGGTGGAACTGGCATACGAAGCTCATCGCTGGTTCGACCTGATAAGAACGGGCAGAGCAAAAGAAGTGATAGATGCTTATTACGCTGGTAAGGGATTAAACTTTACACTGGCACCGCATGAACTTGTGCTGCCTATACCTAGAAGGGAAATTGAGATAAATCCTGCCATTAAGCAGAACGAAGGCTATTAATTACATTAACTGCTGAATAGTTTGTGTTACCAGGTATTTACCTTAACCACGGTACATAGAGTCAACTTTTGTTTAGAAAAGACTCTATGTGCTGTGTAAGACTATATAAAGAGCGAGAATTGTATTGTGATTTATGGCTTTATTCCTGTGCCAGATCATTCCTTATATCGAAATAAACTTCAGATCATAAAATGAATTTTAATCTTAAGCAATTAACCTGGTTAGTACCTGTTGCTCTTATGTACAGTTGCTCGGGTACCCAGCCGGTTTCAGTGCCAACCACAACCTCTGCCCCGGTCACCACAAATGCTGCAAGCCCACCTGCGCTTGTAGAGGAGAGCCTGAGAGGGCAGTCTTTTAATAACATCACCCTGGAAGCTTCGTTAAAGCCTTTTAAGAAGAATGACAAGGCCTATATCAGAAGTGTGGCTGCCGAAATGTTTTCGCAATGGGGTTCTTTGCTGCGCCATGCTGATACCATTTCTGTGATGCTCTGGACCGCAGACGGCTCAGAAATACTGGACTACAGCGGAAACCTGAACCAGCCGCTGGAGTGGGCAAAGTACATAGGCAACCCAAACACAGATCACGAAGTTGGATCAGGCCCGAAGGAGTTATCGCTGCATGAGCGGGCTTACCTGTATATGAAAAATCCTCCGCAGTTTACTTACCAGGATCTGAAGTTTATCATACAAACCTTAAAAGAAACAGGCGCTGCCATTACAGGCAAGCCGATACGTGTAGGCGCTACATTCGACCCAGGGCCGGAGTTTGCCAAATCTGAGTTTAAGTATAAGAAGCACCCGGAAATTCTGGAAGGAAGTGCCATGGGCCATAAATCGTTTGTGTTCAGCTATGCTACACTAAATGCTGATGATGCTTCCTATGCCGGTTTTCCGAAGGGCATTCCGGCAGATACGCCTTTTGGTACATTTTTCGGCCGTCAGAGCCAGCATTTCCTGCAGGACCTGGGCTATGATTACATCTGGTTCAGCAATGGCTTTGGCTTTGGGATGGAGCCGTGGGCATCTACCGGTACTATATTTACAGGGAAAGATTTTAACAAGGAGAACCTGGAAGATACCAAAAATAAGATCGTTAACTTCTGGACCCTTTTCCGGCAAGAATGTCCTGATTTCAGAATAGAGACAAGAGGTACCAACTTAGCCACAGGCATAGATCTGGCAAAAGATGGTGTAGACCTAAAAGCGATTTACGAAGGCGGCTACAATATCCTGCCTCCTCCTAACTCTCCCTGGGCTGCCCTGGACGGCGATTTTGGTTTAGAAATGGTTGGTTATATGTCGCGCATTGCGGAGTTACCAGACAACAGGTATATTTTCCGTTACTATACCCATGACCCATGGTGGTTGAATAGCCCCTGGTTAGATCGCTATGGTCGTGAGCCGCACGATATTTACCTGCCTATGTCGGTGGCAATGATCAACCAGCAGGGGGATCTGAAGTTGCCTACCCATTTAAATTTCCTGACCATTGATGATTCGTATGGGAACATGCCAACGCAGGTACCGGATGAGGTAATACCGCATATCCTGAAAGCCCGCTACGATAGCCCAACGGCTCCGGGGCCGCTGGTATGGGTATACCCTTTCGAAGAGTATCATAGTTGGGCGCATAACCAACAGGATCGTCTGGCGGAGATCTATTACGGAGACTGGTTTATCAGGCAAGCGATCAACAATGGTCTTCCATTGAACACGGTAATTTCTACAAAATACTTTCAGTCAGCTTTGGCAGGAAAGCCGGGCATGTTCGATCAGTCTGTACTGGTTACCATTGTACCCGATGCAGATTCTGATTTTGAGAAAAGTTTGATCAGCTACGTAAAAGCAGGTGGCAAAGTGGTTGTTTATGGCCCGGCTGATCATGCCAGCCCGGCCTTTGCGGAACTACTCAATCTTAAGAACGGTACCCCACTTGAGGGAGACATGAAGATCATGGGAAACTACGCCTTCGACCAACTGGAGAAAGCTTTTCCGGCTACAATTAACCACAAAGCCCTTCTTTCTGGAGGAGCCCTGAGAACTACTGTTAAGAACGCGAAGGACCCGGCCACCAAAGTGCTGGTAAAAATGCAGCAGGCTAATAATAGCCGTGATGCTGTGTGGGTACGGGCACAACAAGATTGGAAAGGCGGAAAGATCGCTTACGTACGTGGTACGAACTCAAGCGATTATGAAGGTGGCCGTTTATTGAAACCAAACGATCCGGGCAAATATTTTGTAGGCCCTGCTTACCTGCGTTATGTGCTCAAAGAATTTGGCCTGGAGTATGCCGTCGATAAATATGATCCTGCTGTTAAAAGTCCGGTACTAGGTATCTCCCGCAGCAAGAACGGTTACTTTTTCTCCGGTTATGTACCTAATACATCTGTAAAGCACCGCTTTAAATTTCCGCAGGGAGCTCCTGTGCTGAATGGGTACGACACCAGGTTAGAAAACGGCTATGCCACTTATTCTTTCCCTACGGCCTGGAGCAGAGAGGCACGTGTGTTTGTGGAGCAGAACGATGGTATTGTGTCCTGTAAAGAAATGCACTCAGGAGAACTTGGTATTACCAGGAGATTGCAAATAGCAGGATTAAAAAATGCTACTGTAAGAGTTTATCCGAACGACGGGATTACGAAGGAACAGATTCATTTTTACCTGAATACCACCTATCCCTGGAAAACGGGCAAGATATCATTTGAAAATGGAGAAGAGCAGTATGGTGAAAACTATATTGTTCGAAATGTTACCGGTGATTTAGTGGTTTCATGGGAATAAACAGCATATCAATCATGAAAAGCATAGCTATATTATTACTGGCCCTGTTGCTGTCCAGTTCTTGTAAAAGCCAGAGCCAAAGCATCAAAGCAGCTACACCAACTGCTGCTTACCTGGCGGAGGTACAGAAGGAGCTCAAAACAATTTTCCCAGATAATAAAAGGATAAACCTCGTGTTTCATGGTCACTCGGTGCCATCAGGTTATTGGAGCCGTCAGGAAGTGCATACCCTGGAATCTTACCCGAACCTGGTTCTTGGTAAACTGAAAGGTGTTTATCCGCATGCTGTTATTAATATTATTATTACAGCCATAGGAGGGGAGTATGCCGAGAAAGGCCAGACCCGCCTAACAGTAGATGTATTGCCGCATAAACCTGATGTACTGTTTATAGATTATGCGTTAAATGACTTGGGCATCGGGTTGGAGAGGACAAAAGTGGCCTGGGAGAAAATGATAGAGGAAGCCCTTGCCAATAATATAAAAGTAGTATTGGTTACGCCATCGCCAGATCAGCGCTACAATATCCTGGAACCTGGCAATAAGCTGGAGCTACACGCAAAGCAGATCCGCGAACTGGCAGCGAAATACAAAGTCGGACTAGCCGATCCTTTTGCCGAATTTCAAAAAATAGTCAGCAAAGAAGGTTCTATAGAGGGCTATATGTCGCATGTAAACCATCCGAACGAGAAAGGGCATGATATCATTGCCGGGGAGATTTTTAAATTATTTCAGTGAGTGATAAAACAATGCATAAACACATTTAATTAGGGAGAATATAGTGAAACTTGTGCCATTTTTTTCTTCTATTTGCAGATAAGCTTTATCCTTTATCGCATACTAATTTCCAGTTTTGGCCATGAATTCAGCTTCGCTTACATCTTTATTTGCAGCGCTTCAAACCCGGTTTGAGGGAGAATTATATTTTGATGATTCTTCCTTGCATCAGGCGCAGAAGCGGGTATATGCTACTGATGCTTCTGTTTACCAGGAGATGCCGCTGGCAGTTGCTCTTCCTGAAACAAAAGAAGCTATCAGAGCGCTTGTCATTTTTGCAAATGAGCATGCGCTAACGTTAATTCCAAGAGCAGCAGGTACATCACTGGCCGGGCAGGTAGTAGGAAAAGGCATCGTCGTGGATATTTCAAAATACCTGAACAAGGTACTGGAGGTAAACGCGCAGGAGCGATGGGTAAGGGTGCAACCTGGTGTGATCCGGGATGACCTGAACGCATACCTGAAGCCATACGGCCTTATGTTCGGGCCTGAAACATCTACTGCCAGCCGTGCCATGATAGGCGGCATGATCGGAAATAATTCCAGTGGTTTGCACTCCATTGTATGGGGCGACACACGGCAGCATTTGCTGGAGGCACAGGTGTTGTTAAGTGATGGTACAGAGACAGCATTCAGAAGCTTGTCAGGAGCAGAGGTTATAGAAAAATGTACGCTTACCGGCCTGGAAGGTGAAATTTATAGAAACCTCGTAGCCCTGGTGCAGGACGAAGAAAGCAGGCAAATCATTACTAAAGGTTATCCGAAGAAAACGCTTACCCGAAGAAATACAGGTTATGCGCTTGATTTCCTTATCGGAGATGAAGCCAATGCGAACATGCCAGCGCTGAATTTATGCCAGCTTCTGGCAGGATCGGAAGGAACGCTGGCCTTTGTAACGGAAGCAACGCTGAACCTGCTGCCTCTGCCTCCTAAAGAGGAAGGACTGGTTTGCATCCATTGTCATTCGCTCTCCGAATCTCTGCTGGCAAACCTGGTGGCGCTCAGGCATCAGCCTATGGCGTCGGAGCTGGTAGATAAGTATATCATGGACTTTACGAAAGGACATCCAACATACCAGCACAACCGCTTCTTTATACAGGGAGAGCCGGAAGCATTGCTGATGGTGGAGTTTTTGGAAGACACGAAGGAGACAATAGAAGCAAAGGCTTTAGCTTTAATTGCTGATTTGCAGGCAGCTGGCTTAGGGTATGCTTACCCGGTAGTTACCGGCAACCAGGCCAAGCTAGCATGGGATGTCCGGAAGGCAGGGCTTGGCCTGATCCGGAATTTACCAGGCGATGAGCAGCCAGTTAACCTGATAGAAGATTGTGCCGTTTCGCCCGAAGATTTACCGGCTTACATAGCCGACCTGCAGGTGATCCTGGAGAAACATAAGCTGAATGCTTCCTACTATGCCCATGCCGGGGCAGGAGAACTGCACGTGGAGCCGATGATAAACCTGAAAACCACAGCAGGGAAAACTCTATTCAGAACAGTGCTGCAGGAGACAGCAGAACTGGTGAAAAAATATAACGGTTCTCTAAGCGGAGAGCATGGTGACGGGCGTTTGCGGGGTGAGTTTATTCCGGCTGTGCTTGGTGAAGAAGCTTATGCCCTGATCAGGAGAGTAAAGCAGGTATTTGATCCGAAAGGTATATTTAATGCCAACAAGATCGTAGACACGCCTCCGATGAATGAGGCGTTTCGGTATGAAGCAGATAAAGCCGTTATACCTGTGCAAACCCTGTTCGATTTTTCACAGCAGGAGGGGATTTTAAAGCTGGCAGAAAAATGCTCTGGCTCCGGCGACTGCCGTAAAACCCACGTGACAGGTGGCACGATGTGCCCCAGTTATATGGCTACCCGACAGGAGAAAGATACTACACGGGCCAGGGCCAATATTTTAAGGCAGTTCCTGACTACTTCTGAAAAGGTAAATCCTTTTGATCATGAGGAGATCAAGGAAGTTATGGAGCTTTGCCTGAGCTGCAAAGGGTGTAAATCTGAATGTCCGTCGCGTGTGGATGTAGCCAAGATGAAGGCTGAATTTCTGCAGCATTATTACGATGCGAACGGTGTGCCGATGCGTGCCCGTTTGGTTGGTAACTTTACCAAATCACAGCAACTGGCATCTGTTATATCTCAATTCTACAATTTTATTATCAACAATAAATTCACAAGCAATCTGGTAAAGAAAACCATTGGCTTTGCCGCAGAGCGCTCGTTGCCAGAGGTAGGAAGCACTACCCTGCGGAAGTGGAAAAGGCGCTGGGATAGGGAAAGAGGTACAACCACAAACTCCAGGCAGGTATACCTGTTCTGCGATGAGTTTACCAACTACAACGATGTGGAAATTGGTAAAACGGCTGTTAAACTCTTAACAGCTCTGGGTTACGAAGTAATTATTCCAAAGCACCTGGAAAGCGGACGTACTTATCTTTCCAAGGGATTGGTGCGCCAGGCAAAAGCTATTATCAATAAAAATATACAGTTACTTTCCGGGCTAATAGCTGAGGGTACACCATTGATTGGTATAGAGCCCTCGGCTATTCTAACTTTCCGGGATGAGTACCTGGAGCTGGCTTCTGCTACACTTGTACCTGAAGCCAGGCAGATTGCCCGCAATGCTTTCCTGCTGGAAGAGTTTTTACTACAGGAAGTAGCAAAAGGAAATATTACATCAGAGCTATTTACTAAAAAGAAACAACTTATCAAGCTGCATGGGCACTGTTACCAGAAAGCCTTAAATGCACTCACTCCTACACAAAAAATACTCTCTTTGCCGGTTAATTATGAAGTAGAATTAATTCCTTCCGGCTGTTGCGGTATGGCAGGCTCTTTCGGCTATGAAAAAGAACATTACGATGTGTCTATGAAGATCGGAAGCCTTGTCTTGTTCCCGGCAGTTGAAGCCCAACCCGCGGATACCCTCATTGCGGCACCTGGTACCAGCTGCCGCCACCAGATCAAAGACGGTACAAGCCGCAAGGCCTTCCATCCTGTTGAGATTCTATGGGCAGCGCTGGAGAGGCAGGAGAGCCCAGATAAAGCACCTCATATCAAGATAACCAGTAACCCTACAGTTTATGAAATTACGTAAGTATAGTACCCTCTTTTGTTTAGCGGCTCAGTTTTTTGCTGCAGGTGCCGTTATGGCGCAGACAGCCTCTACAGGCCCTGTAAAGACGCAAACTGCTAAACCGGCACCACAATTAGGTAAAAGTTCACTAAAAGAAGTGATCGATGCCATGACCATTGAAGAAAAATCGCTGATGGTAACGGGTGCCAAAAGACGAGAAGTCTATCCACAGGCTTTACCGGGAAAAAAACAAAAGAATATTATTGCTGTTGGGGGTTATACGTATCCATTCCTTCGCCTAGGCATTCCTCCTATTTATCTTTCAGACGGACCAGCCGGTCTGCGCATCGCCCCCAGAAGAGAGAATGATGCTAACTCCTACTATTGTACAGCTTTTCCGGTAGCTACGCTGGTGGCATCCAGCTGGGATGTAAAGTTAGCCGAGCGTGTGGGCAAGGCAATGGGGCATGAAGCAAAAGAATATGGTGTAGATATACTGCTTGCTCCTGCGCTCAACATCCATCGTGACCCGTTGGGCGGACGTAGCTTCGAGTACTATTCAGAAGATCCTTTGATCTCAGGTAAAATGGCTGCTTCGGTAATTAATGGGATACAATCGCAGGGGGTAGGGACTTCTATAAAACACTTTGCAGCCAATAACCAGGAAACCAGCAGGCGTTTTATCAATACTATTGTTAGCGAAAGAGCTCTTCGGGAGATATACCTGGAGGGATTCAGAATTGCGGTTAAAGAAGCTAACCCCTGGACGGTGATGTCTTCTTACAACAAAATTAACGGTGTGTATACTTCCGAAAGTAAGGAGTTGCTGGAAACGATACTCAGAGAGGAATGGGGCTTTAAGGGCTTTGTGCTTAGCGACTGGTATGGCGGGGAGGATGCCGTGAAACAAATGAAAGCAGGCAACGATTTACTGATGCCGGGCCTGGCGGTATGGTCAAATAAAATTGACAGCGCCGCGCGTAATGGTGCCCTGGATATGAAGGTGCTGGATAAGAACATTGAAAGAATACTGCATGTTGCAATGCAAACTCCTACTTTTAAAGACTATCCATACTCCGATAAGCCAAACCTGAAAGAAAGTGCTGCCTTGGCCCGCGAAGCGGCGGCACAGTCGATGGTATTACTTAAAAACGAACAAAATACGCTTCCTCTTCAAAAGTCTGCACCCAAAGTGGCCGCGTTTGGCAACTACTCTTATAAGCTGATTGTGGGAGGTACTGGCAGTGGTATGGTAAACAATCAGTATAGTGTGTCTGTAGCAGAGGGACTTAAAAATGCTGGTTACCAACTTGACAGCGAACTACAGGAAGGTTATCTGACTTACCTGAAGCGGGGAAGGCCACGCAACCTGAAAGCGGACAGCCTGATTACAGCAATGCCTAAGCAGGACAGTATTCTGGGTGAAATGGCAATTAATGAAAGCCTTATACAGCGGAAAGCGGAAGAATCGGATGTGGCTATTGTTTCTATTATCAGGGTTTTTGGTGAAGGCGGTGACCGGAAACTGGAGAACGACTTTTATCTTTCAGCCGATGAGAAGAAGTTGCTGAAATCTGTTTCTGATGCATTCCATGCTAAAGGCAAAAAAATGATAGTAGTGCTTAACATTGGTGGCGTGATAGAAACAGCAAGCTGGAGAGATCAGGCTGATGCTATCTTACTGGCTTGGCAACCGGGTCAGGAGGGAGGAAACGCTGTGGCTGATATTATGAGTGGAAAAATTAATCCGTCAGGAAAGTTAGCAACGACCTTTCCAATGGATTATCCGGATGTTTCCTCTGCAAAGAACTTCCCGGGAACACCAGTAGGAGAACCCAAACAAGTGGTATATGAAGAGGGTATTTATGTAGGGTACCGTTATTTCGATACTTTTAAAGTAAAACCTGCTTATGAGTTTGGCTACGGTTTATCCTATACAAATTTTGATTACAGCAAGCTGAAGCTGAGTTCCAATAAATTTAAAGACAAGATTACTGTTACACTGGATGTTAAAAATACAGGTACAGTGGCTGGCAAGGAAGTAGTGCAACTATACCTATCGGCACCGTCTAAGGTTATGGAGAAACCAGAGAAAGAATTAAAGGGCTTTGCAAAAACGGATCTGCTACAGCCTGGCCAGACACAAACGCTAACTTTTGTACTAGATGCACACGCTCTGTCTTCTTTCGATAGTGATCAGTCCGCCTGGGTAGCTGAAGCAGGTAATTATACTATTAGAGCGGGTGCCTCTTCCAAAAACATCAGGCAAACTACTTCTTTTAAGCTGCCTGAAAGTATCGTGGCTGAGAAAGTGAATAAGGTACTGGTGCCACAGGTTGCTATTCAGGAATTAAAAGTTTCAAAGTAAGTAATCACAATTTAGCAGGAAATTAATTGAAAATGTTTTTCGTAATTACCTTTTAATTTTTAACTTAGTGCGTTAAGTTTAATGAAGAAGCTAAAACATCGTCTGCGGTGGAATAATAAAAGGAAGTTATAGCTGTTTTAAAAATATAAGCATGAAAGTATTGTCGAAGAGTACCATCCTGATTGCCTTCGTTCTGTTCAGCCTGCTGGGTATAAATAACGCGACTTACGGGCAAAAACATCCCGAAACAAAGCTTGGTTGGAAGCTGGGGGCTCAGGCTTATACATTTAAACAATTTACTTTTTTCGAAGCTATTGATAAGATAGACAGTTGCAACCTGAGATTTGTAGAGGCTTATCCTGGGCAGGTACTTGGTGGAGGTATGGAAGGGAAAATGGATTATAAAATGCCGGATGAGCAGCGAAAGGAAATCCTGAAAAGACTAAAGAAAAAAGGTGTGAAGATGGTTTCTTTTGGTGTGATAGCCCCTGGTAGTGAGGAGGAGTGGCGGGAGTTATTCTTATTCGCTAAAGCCATGGGGATAGAAACTATCACATCTGAACCTAAGCCCGAAGATCTGCCACTGCTTTCTAAGCTGTGCGAAGAGTTTAAGGTAAATGTTGCCATTCATAACCACCCGCAGCCAACACGTTACTGGAGCCCTGATATTGTACAGGCAGCCCTGGAGGGGCAAAGCAAGCGTATTGGGGTATGCGCAGATATTGGTCACTGGACCCGCTCCGGCCTGGATCCCGTCTCTTGTTTAAAGCAGCTGGAAGGACGTGTTTTTCAGCTGCATGTTAAAGATATGCACGAAAAAGACCTGAAAGCGCATGATGTGCATTGGGGAGATGGAGTTACCAATATCGCAGGTGTGATACAGGAACTGATCAGACAGGATTTCAAAGGTATTCTCTCTGCTGAGTATGAGTACAACTGGTATAAAAGCACTCCGGATGTAAAGGAAAGCGTGCAGTATTTCAGAAGCGTGGTTAGTAAAGAATTAAAAGGTAGTACATTATAAAGGGGAGTAGATATGAGAAGGCGTTCTGTTGTAAAGAGCCTGCTATTTTTTACAGGGGGGGTAATGATTTTGCCTTCCTGCATAACCGAGGAAAGAAAGGCTTCTGTTCTGCTAAACAATCTTTCGGTTTCAGAAGATCAGGAAAAGTTATTGGCAGAGGTAGCTGAAACAATTATTCCTCAAACAGACACACCTGGAGCTAAGCAAATGGGCCTGCACCTGTTTGTTTTAAAAATGCTGGATGATTGCCAGGAGGAGAAGGAGCAGAAAGCTTTTATGAACGGATTAAAACAATTCGAAGAGCTGACACAAAAACAGTTTGGGGCCTCTTTTACGGCGTGTAATCCGAAGCAGCGACAAGAGATACTGACAAAACTAGAAGCCAGGAATGCACCGGAGGATGTACTGGCTTTTTACAAAATAATGAAAGATCAAACCATAAAAGGATACCTGAATTCTAAAGTTGTGATGACGGAGCTACGGGTATATGAACTGATACCGGCCAGGTACAATGGTTATTTTCCGGCAAATAAAGCATTAGTAAGTTAAGCTATGGCGAATTTAAATACTGAAAGCGTAAAACAACGTACCTACGATGCCATTGTAATTGGATCAGGTATAAGTGGGGGGTGGGCAGCCAAAGAATTAACCGAGAAGGGCTTAAAAACCTTGCTACTGGAAAGAGGGCGCGATGTAAAGCACCTGAAAGATTATCCAACTACTAATATGTATCCATATGAATTTGAGCACAGGCTCGAGATTCCGCAGGATATAAAACAGGCGAATCCGGTTATAAGCCGCTGCTATGCCTTCCGTGAAGATGCCATGCATTTCTTTGTGAAAGATACCGAACAACCTTATGTACAGGAAAAGCCATTCGATTGGATCCGTGGTTACCAGGTTGGAGGTAAGTCATTGTTGTGGGCCAGGCAGACACAACGCTGGAGTGATTTTGATTTTGAAGGCCCTGCCAGAGATGGGTTCGCAGTAGACTGGCCTATTCGGTATAAAGATATTGCCCCCTGGTATAGCTATGTAGAGAAATTTGCAGGTATATCCGGTAATAATGATGGGCTTCCACAACTACCCGACGGAGAATTTTTACCTGCTTACCCGCTTAACTCTGTAGAAGATCACTTTAAACAGCAGCTGAAAAGCAAATTTAACGACAGGCATGTGATCAGTGCCCGTTGTGCCCATCTTTCAAAACCACAGCCTGTTCACCTGGAGCAGGGCAGGGCACAGTGCCAGAACAGAACACTTTGCCAGAGAGGCTGTCCGTTTGGTGGTTATTTCAGTAGCAATGCCTCTACCATTCCATGGGCCCAAAGAACAGGTAATTTAACACTTCGCCCTTATTCTGTAGTAGAGTCTATTCTCTATGATGATAAGGCTGGCAAAGCAAGTGGTGTTCGTATAATAGATGCAAATTCAAAAGAGGCGGTAGAATTTTATGCTGATATCATCTTTGTAAATGCATCGGCCCTTAATACGAATCAGATTCTTTTAAACTCAGTCTCCGGCAGATTTCCAAATGGTTTAGGAAACGATAGTGGCGTACTGGGTAAGTATGTTGCTTTCCATAACTATAGAGCCAGGGTTACGGCAGAGTATGAGGGGCTGCTGGAGTATACTACCGATGGCCGGAACCCGGCAGCTGGAGGTTATGTACCGCGCTTCCGTAACTTGTATAAACAGGAGACAGATTTTCTGAGAGGCTATGCGGCCGGTTTTAGTGCTAAGCGCTATTTTGAAGAAGATCGCTCTGGCTTTGGTGCTGATTTGAAGTCACGCTTGCTGAACCCAAAACTAGGCATATGGAGAGTCGGCTCACATATGATGGGTGAAACAATTCCGAAAGAAGAAAGTCGTGTCAGCCTGGATAAAAGCAAAAAAGATGATTGGGGTGTGCCCCTGCTGAACATTTCGATGGCTTATGACGATAACGACGAGAAGATGATTGCCGATTATCATGAGCAGTTTACAGATATGTTTACTAAAGCCGGTTTTACAAACATAAAAACAACCGATTCGAAGCAGGCTCCCGGCTTGGATATACATGAAATGGGTGGTGTGCGCATGGGGCACGATCCCCAAACCTCAATGCTCAATAAGCACAACCAACTGCATGCCTGCAAAAATGTATTTGTAACGGACGGTTCATGCATGACTTCTACCTCTACCCAGAATCCTTCTTTAACCTATATGGCACTTACAGCTAGGGCTGTGGATTTTGCTGTTAATGAAATGAAAAAGGGTAATTTGTAAAAGCCTGTATTTCTTACTGAAAGGTGCAAAATTTAACAGTAAGCAGTACAGTGCATGACAGATGCTATAATCCTGAATTATATATTGAGACATAATTACTCACCTGTTTATGTGATTAGTTCGGAGTTAATCAAATACTTTGAACAGCATAACAGGGGGTAAACAGGATATTCTATGCCCTTAGCTGTGGCAAAAATAATGTACGGCTCCGGCAAAAGGAGTGATTGGAAATAAGGTGAAATTAAAAGATAAGCTATATGTCAGAGATTACAGCAAACACAACGTTCAAGCATGTAAGCTACCTATGGGACGAAGAAGAAGCCGCTAAACTGGCCGGAGACGAAGTAGGGCTATTAATATACAGGTCTAACCTGCTGGGAGCTGACCTAAGGTTAACTAACTACGGAGGCGGTAACACCTCCTGCAAAGCAATGGCTAAAGATCCGCTCACAGGTGAGGAAACAGAAGTGATGTGGGTAAAGGGCTCGGGCGGTGACCTTGGTACTTTAAAACGTAGTGGTTTGGCAGCTTTGTATGTTGATAAGTTAAGAAGCCTGAAAAATGTATACAGAGGTATTGAGCAGGAAGACGAGATGGTGGAGCTGTTTAATCACTGTATCTTCGATCTTAGTTCTAAAGCGCCATCTATAGATACTCCATTGCATGGCTTCCTGCCCTTTAACCATATAGATCACTTGCACCCCGATGCCGCTATTGCTATTGCCGCTGCAAAAGATGGAAAAAAAATCACAGAAGAGTTGTTTGGCGGAAGTATCGGTTGGGTAGACTGGCAAAGACCGGGCTTCGACCTTGGCTTGCAGCTACGCCAGTGCCTGGATGAGAACCCGGGTATTCGTGGCATCATGCTTGGCTCTCATGGCCTTTTCACCTGGGGTGATACCGCCTACGAAAGCTATATGAATACGCTGGAGGTGATTGAGCGCTGTGCCGAATACCTTAAAGAGAACTATGGCAAGAAAGGTCCTGTGTTTGGTGGCGCTAAAATTCAGAGTTTAGAGGCAGAAGGTCGTAAAAAGCAGGCTGCTGCCCTTGCCCCAATTCTCAGAGGTTTCTGCTCCATTGAAAGACATATGGTAGGGCACTTTACTGACGATGTCCGTGTACTGGAGTTTATCAACTCCAATGACCTGGAAAGACTGGCACCAATGGGAACAAGCTGCCCTGACCATTTCCTGCGTACTAAAATTAGTCCGTTGGTATTGGACCTGAAGCCGGATGAAGATCTATCCGATGTAAAAGCAGTGAAAGAAAAGTTATCTCCTGCTTTTGAGGCCTATCGCCAGATGTACACTACGTATTACGAAAGCTGCAAACACGCCAACAGCCCTGCTATCCGCGATACCAATCCTGTTATCATATTATATCCGGGCGTAGGTATGTTTTCGTTTTCCAAGGATAAACAAACCACCCGCGTAGCTTCAGAATTCTATATCAATGCGATTAATGTCATGAAGGGAGCTGAAGCCGTTTCAGAGTATACCTCTCTTCCCCGCCAGGAAGCGTTCGATATTGAATACTGGTTGCTGGAGGAAGCAAAACTACAGCGCATGCCAAAGCCAAAAGCACTTTCTGGAAAAATAGCTCTCATAACAGGTAGTGCAGGTGGTATCGGTAAGGCTATTGCCAAAAAGTTTGTGGAAGAGGGTGCCGTAGTAGTACTCAACGACATGAATGAAGAGCGCCTACATGGAGCAGGGGAAGAATTTAAAAGTCAATATGGTAAAGACACCTATGCCACGGCAGTATTGGACGTAACAAAGCGCGATCAGATTCAGGAGGCATTCAATGTAGCAGCCCTGGCTTTCGGCGGAGTAGATATTGTTGTAAATAATGCCGGCCTCTCTATCTCAAAATCCATTGCGGAACATACCGATAAAGATTGGGATCTGCTCTACGATGTGCTGGTAAAAGGGCAGTTTATGGTAACACAGGCAGCTACAGAAATAATGCGCAAGCAGGATATAGGTGGTGATGTGCTGAACATCGTGAGTAAGAATGCCTTGGTTTCTGGTCCGAACAATGCGGGATATGGCTCAGCCAAAGCGGCACAGCTACACCTGAGTAGGCTGAATGCAGCCGAGTTGGGTGGAGATGGCATTAGAGTGAATGTTGTAAACCCGGACGCAGTGATCAGTGACAGCAACATCTGGGCCGGGGGCTGGGCCGAAGGCCGTGCCAAAGCTTATGGTATAACTGTAGAAGAACTGCCTGCATTTTATGCTAAGCGTACCTTACTCGGCCAAATCATTCTGCCTGAAGATATTGCCAATGCCTGTTTCGCTTTTGTAGGAGGCCTCCTGCATAAATCGACAGGGAATATGCTGAATGTAGACGGTGGTGTGGCAATGGCCTTTGCCCGCTAGAAAACTGAAAGGGAAGGTAATTCAGACAGTTCCCCTGTCGCGATACCGCTTAAAGAAGTGTCATATTTAGTCTGATATTAGTATGCAAATCGAAAAATATAAAATAGATGAGTTTAATCACCATCTTTCTAAAGAGCACAGTAGCCGGTATGAGTTTGCTGCAGCCTCTGTCTCTAACTTGGATGATGTACTGCAAAAGCTGGTAGATTTTCAGATCGCTATCCCAAGTTGGGCTCTAGGTACAGGAGGTACCCGCTTTGGCCGTTTTTCTGGAGGTGGTGAGCCGGGAACACTCGAAGAGAAAATAGAAGACGTGGGACTGCTACACAGCTTAAACCGTTCCAGCGGTGCTATTTCTCTGCATATTCCGTGGGATATTCCGCAGAATTACCAGGCAATCAAATCCTTGGCTGCTCAGCACGGGCTTAAATTTGATGCTGTTAATTCAAATACTTTCCAGGATCAGCCAGACCAGCAGTACAGTTACAAATTTGGTTCTATGCAGCATGTTGATAAGGCGGTGCGCAGGCAGGCGGTGGAGCATAATATAGAAGTAATCCGGCATGGCATAGAGCTTGGGTCTGAATCTCTGACGGTATGGCTATCAGATGGTTCCTGTTTCCCGGGACAATTGAACTTCAGAAAAGCTTTCCAGAATACGCTGGAAAGCCTGGAGGAGGTGTATGCAGCCATGCCGGATAATTGGAAAATGTACGTGGAGTATAAGGCCTTTGAACCAAACTTTTACTCCACTACCATTGGCGACTGGGGCCAGTCGCTGCTAATGGCAAATAAGCTGGGGCCGAAAGCCTATACGTTGGTTGACCTCGGGCATCACCTGCCTAATGCTAATATTGAGCAGATTGTAGCACTGCTGCTGATGGAGGGGAAATTAGGAGGATTCCACTTCAACGACTCCAAGTACAGCGATGATGACCTGACAACCGGCAGCATCAAGCCCTATCAGCTTTTTCTGATATTTAATGAATTAGTAGCAGGTATGGATGCAAGAGGAATGAATCATGCCAAAGATTTGGGTTGGATGATAGATGCAGCTCATAATGTAAAAGACCCGCTGGAAGATCTATTACAGTCGGTGGAGGCTATTATGCTGGCTTATGCACAGGCTTTGCTCGTGGACAGAACAGCACTGGCAGAGGCGCAGCAGGTAAACGATGTAGTGCGATGCCAGGAAATTCTGCAGGATGCTTTCCGTACCGATGTGCGTCCGCTGGTGGCGGAAGCGCAGCTAAGAGCCGGTGGGGCAGTAAGGCCATTACAACTATACCGCCAGCTTAAAGTGAGAGAGAACCTGATTCGTGAACGTGGTTTAAAAACAGTAGCCTCTGGTTTATAGTATGCAAAAGATACCGGTTGTCGCTATTTTTGATGTAGGGAAAACAAACAAAAAGCTGTTTCTCCTTGATGAGGACTATCAAATTGTGTATGAGAAATCGGCACGTTTTAAAGAGACAGTGGATGAGGATGGAGAACCCTGTGAAAGCCTGGAGAACCTGAGGCAATCTGTTTTTGATTGCTTGCAGGAAGTGTTAAGGTATCAGAAATACGACATAAAGGCTATCAACTTCTCTGCCTATGGGGCCAGTCTGGTGTATATTGACGGGGAGGGCAAACCACTTTGTGCTCTTTACAGTTACCTGAAGGCTTATCCGGAACAGCTGCAGAGGCAGTTCTATAGTACTTATGGTGGTGAGAAGAGGGTATCTAAAGAAACTGCCTCGCCTGTTTTAGCCAGCCTGAATTCAGGTTTGCAGATATACCGCCTGAAGCACGAAAGGCCGGAGCTATTCAAAAAAGTGAAGTTTGCGCTGCACCTGCCGCAGTACCTGAGTTGCCTGCTTTCGGGCCAGCCATTTTCTGATATTACCAGCATTGGTTGCCATACCAGTCTCTGGAATTTCGATACAGAAACTTACCATACCTGGGTTGAACAGGAGGGCGTGCTGGAAAAGCTGGCCCCGCTTGTCTCTTCTGATACGGTAGTGCCTGCTTCTTTCCTGGGTAAAAAGTATGCTGTGGGCGTAGGCCTGCATGATAGTTCAGCTGCGCTTATCCCGTATCTCGTGAGTTTTCATGAGCCCTTTGCCCTTATCTCTACCGGTACCTGGTGCATTACCCTAAATCCTTTTAATACCATACCTCTTACCGAAAGCGAGCTGGAGCAGGATTGTCTTTGCTACATGCATTATAGAGCCAAATCTGTAAAAGCCTCCAGGTTTTTTGGAGGCTATCTGCATGAGCAAGAGGTAAAGCGGATTGCTGCGTATTTTAACCAAGAAGAAGGCTTCTACAAATCTGTTGCCTTCAATCCTGAAATTTTAGATCAGCTTCAGTCGGAGTATGAGCAGAAGCCTGAAACAATACGGGGCTTATCATTAGCTACTTCTTTTGCACAAAAGGATCTTGCTGCTTTTAGCTCTGCAGAGGAAGCATATCACCAGTTAATGTATGGCCTGGTAAAGCAGCAGGTTGAGTCCACACAATTGGTCGTGGCCGGTACATCTGTGCAGCGAATTTTTGTAGACGGCGGATTCAGTAAGAATGCAATTTATATGAACCTGCTGGCACATTTCTACCCGGAGAAGGAGATCTTTGCTGCCTCTATGGCCCAGGCTACCGCACTGGGTACGGCATTGGCTATCCATAGCCACTGGAACACAAAGCCATTGCCGAACGACTTAATAGAATTAAAATATTATGCTGTAACGCATGATGCCAAACTATGAGAATAGGTCTTTTTATACCTTGTTACGTTGATCAGTTTTATCCAAGAGCTGCTGTTGCTACCCTTGAGCTGTTGGAGAAGTTAGGTGTAGAAGTAGTATACCCGCTCAGGCAAACCTGCTGTGGCCAACCTATGGCCAACTCAGGGTACGAACATCTCACCAAAGAAAGCAACGAACTGTTTATCCAGAACTTTAAGGAATTCGATTACATAGTAGCCCCTTCGGGAAGTTGTGTACTTCATTTGAAGGATCACCTGCATTCTGATAAACACCCTGCTGATGCAGCCGCTATTCGAGGGAAAGTGTATGAATTAATAGAATTCCTGACGGATGTTCTGCAAGTAGAAAAGCTAGAGGCAAGTTTTCCGCACAAGGTAGGGCTGCACCAGAGCTGCCATGGGCAAAGAGGACTAAAACTTTCGCAGATGTCAGAAGTTGTGGCACCAGCTTTTTCAAAACCTGAACAATTCCTCAACATGGTGCAGGGACTGGAACTGATTCCGCTTACCCGCCAGGATGAATGCTGTGGCTTTGGTGGTACGTTTTGTGTGGCCGAGGAAGCAGTATCTGTTAAAATGGGAAAAGACCGTGTGGCCGATCATCTGCAGCATGAGGCTGCCTATATCACCGGGGCCGACATGAGCTGCCTGATGCACATGGAAGGAATTCTGCGCAGGCAGAAAAGTAATGTGAAGGTGCTGCATATAGCTGAAATATTAAACGCACAGGAGCTATGAAAGAGGTAAAAGATCATGCTACGTTAGCGGAACAGTTTAATATAGATGAGCCGAGGGTTAACTGGCATGATGAAACACTCTGGTTTGTCAGGCAGAAGCGTGATAGAGCTGCTCATGCCATACCAGATTGGGAGTTGCTGCGTGAAACTGCATCAGGAATAAAACAGCATGTTCTCTCCAACCTGCACGATTACCTGGAGCAGTTTGAAGCGAATGCCAAAGCAAATGGCATTACCGTACATTGGGCTGCTGATGCAGTGGAGCATAATCAGATCGTCCTTTCTATACTTCAACAGCATGGTGTGAACCGTATGGTGAAAAGCAAATCGATGCTTACCGAGGAATGCCACCTGAACGACTACCTGGAGCAACACGGGGTAGAGGTGATTGATTCTGATCTGGGTGAACGTATTGTGCAGCTGGCAAAGGAGCCTCCTAGCCATATTGTACTTCCCTGTATTCATAAAAAGAAAGAAGAGATAGGAGAGATATTTCATGAGCACCTGGGATCACCGGCAGGTATGGCAGATCCGCAGGTATTGACAGAGACAGCCCGCCATCATTTGCGCGAAGTGTTTATAACACGACGTGCAGCACTTACAGGCGTCAATTTTGCTGTGGCAGAAACAGGAGAATTTATAGTATGTACAAACGAAGGGAATGCTGATATGGGGACTCATCTGGCTGATGTACACATTGCCTGTATGGGCATCGAAAAGCTGATTCCGAAACGGGAGCATCTAGGGGTGTTTCTTCGGTTATTGGCTCGCAGTGCTACAGGCCAGCCTATTACCACGTATTCGAGCCATTTTAGAAAGCCGAGACCAGGGCATGAGATACATATGGTATTGGTAGATAATGGCCGTAGCACCCAGCTTGGCAGAGAAGATTTTAGGAACTCGCTGAAATGCATTCGGTGTGGTGCCTGTATGAATACATGCCCCGTGTACAGGAGAAGTGGCGGGCATAGCTACCACAATGCTGTGGCTGGACCTATAGGTGCCATTCTGGCTCCTAATCTGGATATGCACAAGAATGCTGACCTGCCTTTTGCCTCAACGCTGTGCGGTTCCTGCTCCAATGTTTGCCCGGTAAAGATAGATATACATGATCAGTTGTATAAATGGCGACAGGTAATTGTAAAAGAAGGCTATGCCGATAAAAAGAAAGGCATGGGCATGAAACTGATGACACAGACTTTTGCCTCGCCTGCTGCTTTCCAGTCTGCAGGTAAAGCTGGCCGGTGGCTCCTGAAGAATGCACCCTTCACGGTTAACAACCAGCTGAACCCCTGGTACAAGCAGCGCGAAATGCCAGTACCGCCAAAAGAATCTTTTGGCGAATGGTACCGGAAAAACAGAAAGAAAAATGAACAGTAGAGACAGAATTCTAGCAGCCGTAGCCAGGAATCAGCCTGCACTTGTTGCAATGCCTGAAATTCCGACATTTTTATCGGAAGCTGTAGATTTGGCTAAAAAGTTTTCTACAGTGGCTGTAGGCATAGGCAGTAAGGTTTTTGAGGTGGAAAGCCTGGAGGAGATAAAGGAAATTTTACGACAGGAGTATAAAGATGCCCGGCGAGTAGTTTCCAGTTATTCCCGGTTTTTAGATTTTGCTGAAGTTGCTCTGCCATTTGATATAGATCCGCATACTTTAGAAAATATAGACTTGGCTATTCTGCAGGCGCATTTTGGTGTAGCCGAGAATAGTGCCTTATGGATAACAGAAGATCAACTGCCCCAAAGAGTATTGCCTTTTATTTGCCAGCATCTGGCGCTGATTGTTCCGAGACAGGAAATTGTGCCACTTATGCACAATGCTTATAATAAGATCGGGAATGCCAACTATAGCTTCGGTACCTTTATAGCGGGCCCTTCCAAAACAGCTGATATAGAGCAATCGCTGGTGCTTGGGGCACATGGACCGAGGACGCTTACCATTTTTATTATAAATGAGGACCTGAAAGAAAGAGAAATGTAGCTTGTGACTATAATTAGATAAAATTTAATAGAAGAAGCCTTTTAATTTAGATATAATAAAGTTAAAAGGCTTCTTCTATTAGGCTGTTTAATATCCAATCTTCTGCCTTACCCTTTGCAGAACCGGAGCAGCAATAGCTTTGGCTTTGGCTGCTCCCTCTAGAAGTCTTTTATCTATTTCCGGTAAATTCTCCATGTAATAGTTAAACAGCTCTCTTTCTTTGGCATACTTGCGGAGAACCAGCTCGTAAAGCGCCTGCTTGGCATGTCCGTAGCCATAACCGCCATTCAGGTAGTTTTGGCGCATTGCAGCTGTCTCTTCAGTAGTAGCCAACAGACTGTAAAGCTTAAAAGTAGTGTCTGTATCCGGGTCTTTAGGTTCTTCCAGGGCAGTGCTATCGGTTACAATGCTCATAATAGCTTTACGTAGCTGCTTGTCTGGCAAAAATATGTCGATAATGTTGCCGTAAGACTTGCTCATTTTTTCGCCGTTTGTACCCGGTACAGTCATCACGGTTTCATCTATTTTGGCTTCCGGCAAAACAAAGGTTTCCCCGAAGTGGTGGTTAAACGAGCTGGCAATATCCCGTGTAATTTCGAGGTGCTGCACCTGGTCTTTGCCTACGGGTACAATGTTGGCATCGTACATCAGGATATCGGCGGCCATCAATACCGGGTAAGTAAATAAACCGGCGTTAACATCCGATAAGCCCCTGCGGCTCGATTTATCTTTAAAAGAATGCGCATTCGCTAACATCGGAAACGGAGCAAAGCAGTTCAGGTACCAGGTAAGCTCTGTAACCATAGGCACATCGGACTGGCGGTAAAATACGTGCTTATCGGTATCAAAGCCGAAGGCAAGCCAGGCAGCGGCAACAGAATAAGTATTGTGGCGAAGCAGTTCTGCATCGCGTATGGTCGTAAGTGAGTGTAAATCAGCAATAAAAAATAAAGCCTCCTCATCTGAAGATTTCGAAAGCTCAATTGCAGGTATAATAGCTCCCAGCAGGTTTCCTAAATGAGGTCTGCCTGTACTCTGGATGCCGGTAAGGTAGCGTGCCATAGTTGGTGTATCTCTGTTTTTATTGCAAAGTAAAGTAAATTGAAGAGGAAAGGAAATATCAGGCTAAATCAGTAGAAATAAGCTCCTGCAGCTTATGCTCCAGTCATACACGGTTAAGCTTCACGGTGCTGCAACGCTGTTTTATTTCTGAGCATAGTATAGTAGTTCGAAACCACAATAGCAGTTAAAATAACAGCAACGCCAGTCCATTGCAGAAGTGATACCTGTTCCTGTAAAATAATACTGGACATAAGCACAGCCACCGGAAGCTCGGCAGCACTTAAAATGGCTCCTAAACCAAGCCCTGTGTGGGGAATACCATAAGCAAAAAACAGGGGTGGTATAACAGTGCCAAATAGCGATAATAAAATGCCCCACTTAAACAGCCCGTTTGCCAGTGCCCCACTTGTTAGAAACACAGGAGGAAAAACAGAGAAGATAAGCACACAGGCACCCGTTAATAAGAGCGCACTTTTGGTTGTCGGATGCAGGTGATTACCAGCTGCATTGTTGATCAGGAGAAAAAGCGCATAGCTAAAACCGGCCAGCAAGCCATACACGATACCTGCAAGGTCATAATCCTCTGCTCCCGCAGAGAAAACACGCCCCGCCAGCACGGTGCCTGCTAAAATGAATAACACGGTAAGCAACTGTATGGCAGACGGAAGTTTCTTTTTCCGAATAGACTCCAGTACAAGGCTCATCCATGTAAACTGCATAAGCAACAGTATTGCAATGGAAGCCGGAACGGTTTGCACACATTTATAGTACAGAAGGCTTACCAGGCCCGTACTGGTGCCCATAGCCACTAATTTAAGTGCGTCTTTAGCCTTAACCTTTTTAGGTGCTTTACGCACAACCTGCCGAAGCAATACAACTGACCATAGAACAACTGCTCCGAAAAATACCTGCGAGCCTGTTACTTCTCCCAAGCTAAAGCCTTCTTTATAGGCTAATTTTACAAACGTTGAAAGTATACCGAAGCTACAAGCTCCGAGAAAAACCAATAAAATTCCCCTGAACATAATTGTTCTTTAAATGATAGTAAATGAAATGATAGCAGTAACCTTGGCCACTGCTGAGATGGGTGGAAAGGGAGGATTGGTTAGAAATCGTGTAACTCGTAACCGGTAATAAAAATCTGTGTATGTGCTAAATGTGCAGGCATTATTGTAAATAAGCCCGCAAATCTACGGTAAGTTGAGGCAAAATAAAAATGATGCGGGCATTTCTACTTGCTTTCGACGGCTGCCTCTTCTATAAGTTCTGTTGTTTCTTTATGGCCCAGGTAGCTATCTATGAGGTAATGTGCCACATATAAAATTGGAGTTAAAGCTACAGCCACAAAAAATTTGTACATATAATTTAAGGCTGCTACAGAAAATACCTGCGTCAGGCTCCAGTTTCCAAAAAAGTAGAAGGCGATAAAGAGCACGACAAAGCTATCGATCAGTTGCGACACCAAGGTAGAACCAGTTGCCCGTAGCCATATCTTCTTGCTGCCCGTAAAACGCCGCAGCCAATGAAAAACCGTAGCATCCAGAAACTGAGAAACAATAAAAGCGATAACAGAGCCAATAATGATTCCCAGGCCTTGCCTGTAAATGCTGTTAAAAGCAAAGTCGATATTAAAGGCATTTCCCTGGCTATCGGTGCTGTTTACCTCCAGCCAGAACTGAGCAGGAGGTAAGCCGGTTACAACCGTAATCACTAAAAAGGCATATAAAATAAGCAGCACTGTTAGGATACTTACCTTTTTTACACCCTCTTTTCCAAAGTATTCATTAATAATATCTGTGGTAATAAATACTACAGGCCAGATCATCACGCCAGCCGATAAGTTAAAGTCCAGCTCAGAGCCAAAGATAGGAATATGTGCACCGGGTAACCCAAATACGGCCTCACCTGAAAAAATCTTTACCCCTATTAGTTCTGCCAGTAAGGCATTTGCTATAAATATGCCACTGAGCACCAGGAAGAGGTGCGTGCGCTTTTTTTCTTTTTCTGAAATAGAAGCCATAGCTGTTTTTCTAAAGGAAAAATCTGTTACCGCTCCTGAGGGAGCCTTTGCTTTATCTTTCAAAAGTATAAAATATTGTTTTCTCTATAAATACAAAGTGGTAAATCCGGAAAATATTTCTGGTGAGTGATTACTTAGCAAGGAACAGAGCAAGGAGGCGGTACTTTCGTAAAAGAGTGGCAGGAGGTGTATCAAATGTATCATTCTAGGTTATCAAATGTATCTTTCTAAAGGATGCAGAATATATCCTAGCCCATTTATGATACATTTGCTGGCACTTGCTTGCTGTAAAAGTGAGTAAGGCTATACAAGAACTATATTCCTATTATTAACATTATTCAAACTTATGAAGATATCCACACCTGTACTAGTACTGGCTGTGCTCTGCCTGCATGCATGCGGTGTATCTCAGCAGGCAAACCAGTCTGCCCAAGGTACTACAACCGAAGCAGCAGCGCAGGCAGCAACTGCACCCGCTCCAAAATTTGATCCTGATATTGAGGATTTGCTGTCCAGGATGACCATTGAGGAAAAAGCCGGACAGATGACTCAGGTAACGATCGATCTTATTCTGAAGGATAACTCAGCGACGGAAATTGATCCCGCTAAACTTCGCAGGGCAATTGTTGAAAAACATGTAGGTTCTATCCTGAATGTAAAAGGCCGTGCCTATACCCTGGAGGAGTGGCACCCGATTATTACAGCTATACAGGATGTTGCTACTAAAGAAACAGCGCGTAGCATTCCGGTAATTTACGGTATCGATGCGATTCATGGTTCCAACTACCTGGCTGGCTCTACGCTTTTTCCGCATAATATAGGCATGTCGGCTACCCGTAATCCTTCGCTGGTACACGAGGCGGCAAAGATTACTGCTGCTGAAACAAGAGCCTCCGGTATTCCATGGAACTTCGACCCGGTACTGGACGTGGGGCGTCAGCCACTATGGCCGCGCTTCGAAGAAACTTTTGGAGAGGATGTGTTTATGGTTAAAACCATGGGAACAGCCGCTATCACAGGATATGAGCAGGATGGTTTAAACCAGCCTACAACGGTAGCATCTTGTATGAAGCACTACCTGGGTTATTCGGCTCCTGCTACAGGTAAAGACCGTACGCCTTCTTATATTCCGGAAACCATGCTGCGTGAAATCTTTTTGCCACCTTTTAAGGCAGCTGTAGAGGCCGGAGCTTCTACGGTTATGATCAACTCAGGAGAGGTAAACGGTGTGCCGGTGCATGGCAGTAAATATCTTTTAACAGAGGTGCTGCGGGGCGAACTTGGTTTCGAGGGCGTAGCAGTATCCGACTGGGAAGATGTGATCCGCTTACATACCCGCCATCGTGTGGCTTCCACACCAAAAGAGGCGGTGAGAATTGCTGTAGAAGCCGGTCTGGACATGAGCATGGTGCCGGTAGATTATTCTTTTTATGATCTGCTGGTAGAGCTGGTAAAAGAGGGCACTATATCGGAAGAGCGTTTAAACCTTTCAGCAGGACGTATTTTAACGCTGAAAAAGAAGCTGGGTCTGTTTGAAAATGCTTATCCGGTGGCTGATCTGAGAGCGCAGGTACAGAAGCCGGAATATGATAAAGTAGCTTACCAGGCTTCGTTGGAAAGCTTAACCCTGCTTAAAAACGAGAAGCAGGTACTGCCGTTGAAAAAGAATGCTAAAATACTGGTAGCCGGTCCTGCCGCCAATACACTAACATCGCTGCATGGCAGCTGGTCTTACATCTGGCAGGGAACTGACGAGAGCAAATATCCGGCTAAGGCGAAAACAGTAGTGGCTGCTTTAACAGAGAAAATGGGCAGAGGAAATGTTATTTCCAGTTCGGTTGCCGATTTTAAAGCTGCTGCTAATTACAATGTGGCGCAACTTAAACGAGATGCGAAGCAGGCGCAGGCTATTGTGCTTTGTATCGGAGAGAAAGCCTATGCAGAAAGCCCGGGCGTGATTGATGACCTGAACCTGGAAGAAAACCAGTTGGCTTTGGTAAGAGCTGCCAAAGAAACAGGTAAGCCTGTAATACTGGTACTTCTGGAGGGAAGGCCAAGGGTAATCTCTTCTGTAGAGCCTTTGGCTGATGCTGTTCTACTGGCTTACAGACCAGCTACTTTTGGTGGACCTGCCATTGCAGATGTTCTGGCTGGCGATTATAACCCGGATGGCGTGCTGCCATTCACGTATCCCCGCTATTCGGGTGATGTGGTTATGTATGATCACAAAGGTTCTGAGAGAATTCGTGAAGATGTGCCGGATACCTATGGTGAAGGGGGCTTTAACCCGCAGTGGGCTTTCGGAACCGGCTTAAGCTATACTACCTTTGCTATGTCTGATCTGCGCGTAGATAAAACCACGTTCAGTGGTGAGGAGCAGGTGCGTGTAACACTGAAGGTGAAAAACACAGGCAGCAGAGCTGGTAAGAAGGCTGTAGATATGTTTAGTCGTACACACTACGCCAGTGTAACGCCAAGTGCCAGGAGATTAAGAGCATTTACTAAAATTGCGCTGCAGCCTGGTGAAGAAAAAGAAGTGAGCTTTACCGTTTCTGCGAAAGACTTTGCTTTTATTAATCAGCAAGGGCAGTGGGCTACAGAGCCTGGAGCCATTGATTTGATGGTAGGAGACCTAAAAACAACGATCAATTACCGCTAGTTTTCAATAATTTCTTTAAGCCCCGCTATGGTGAATGTTACCGTGGCGGGGCTTTTTGTTTATAAATGAAATGTAATTGATCTGTTCTGTATAACACAAGCCGGCTTTGCAACTTATCACGCTAAAGCTTTCCTCTTTACCTGGTTAAAATTCCGGCGATTATCCCAAGCCATACCTATCCTTATTCAAAGCTGCAAGGCCTACCTAGGTAGTATAATATCTTATAGCATAAAAGAGAAGCTGTCAATGAAAGAAGGGGTTTGCAGCCTATGTATAGCTGCCTTTTTAGCATAAACCGCTTCTGTATTTTTATCCTTGGAGGACTTTATAACGACGGGTAAGCGAACAATCATTTCAGATCGGAAGCATGTGGTGCTAGCATTCTATATCATAACTACTTAGTTGATTTATTAAATATTTCAATAAATATTATCACAATTTTAATTATAAAATTGTGATAATATTTAAAATTTGTTAAATGTAATTTTATTTACAAAACTTATTTAAGGATCATTTATTGGATTGATGATACCTGTGATATTAGTAGAAAATCCATTAGTGAGAGTGAAATAGGAATTGTTCTAATTTCAGTGGTTTGTGTTATAACATTATAGTCTTTATTTGGGAAATACTGCAAATGGCTTGTCTATATATGGGAAATCCGATGCAAAGTTGCTGATGTAAATTTTTGTATTTTTATAATGACTTTATGCTAGTGGTAAGAGCGAAAAGCTTGTTTTTTCTAATTATAGGGCTATAAATAAGTGCAATTCCAAGGGGCTAGCTTGTAAGTATTAGAATATTTTACAAGCTGCATAAGAATGGAGTAGTTTTAGCATAGCATGTAGTGCAACTAAAGTTGATTCGATAGCAATAATTGAAAATTACTATTAAAGCACTAGCATGAAAACAACTCTACTATTCAACATTTTCTTAACTGGTACCCAGGCTGATGGATATACCTCCTCTTCCTCAAGCTTGATTGCTGATAGCCGTTATTGTCTAAGCTCAGCAAGCGCAATTTTAGTCTAAGCCTCCAACCACTCCCATACCACCCTTTATGAAAACTTTTACTTTAAAAGCCTCTTTTGCCCTTCGAGCGGTTAGTTTGCTTATAAGCGTTGTCTTTTACCTTTCTTCATATTCTGCTCTAGCTCAGATTTGTGCTTCACCTGGTAAGGATGGTATTCTTAGTGGAGCAGTAACTGTGGTTAATACTTATTATCCAGGTAATGCCACTGTGACAGCAGGTAATAACAAAAGTATTACTTTGGGGGCTGCCAATGCAGATGGAAGCCAAGCACCAATTGCCGCTGGTGACTTGGTGTTGATCATTCAGATGCAAGGTGCCGAAATTAACACTACAAATGGTACCGCTTATGGCGATGGAAATACTAGCACAGGTGGAAGTGGTAATACTACTACAAATTTTACAGCTGGTCAATATGAGTATGTCATTGCTACAAGTGCTGTGCCGGTAAGTGGTGGTACGCTTACAGTAGCAAGCTTAGAAAATACTTATATTAATGCAAATTATAATACGCAGGGGCAAAAGCGCTTTCAGGTAGTAAGGGTGCCACAGTACAGTTCTGCTACCTTGGGTGCGACTGTAACTGCACCGGCTTGGAATGGCTCTACGGGTGGTGTAGTGGCAATGGATGTAGCTGGGAACCTTAACTTTAATAGCAGAACGATTGACGTAAGTGGTAAAGGTTTTAGAGGAGGTGCTGGAAGAAGGTTGACTGGAGGTAGTGGAACAAGTACAGATTTTAGAACCCTCTCCACTAATAATGCTAATGCGCAGAAAGGGGAGGGTACTGCAGGTACTCCTGCCTATGTTAATCATCAGGGAAGTTTAGTAAATACAGGTGTTGAAGGCTATCCTAGTGGTAGTATGGGTAGGGGAGCACCTGGAAATGCAGGAGGAGGAGGTACTGATGGTCGGCCATCTGCCAATGACCAAAACTCTGGCGGCGGTGGAGGCGGTAACTTGGGTGTAGGTGGTCAAGGTGGTAATTCCTGGAGCTCGAACCTGGGTGTTGGTGGTATTGGTGGAGCAAGTCTTTCTTCAGTGGTTTCTAGCTCACGTTTGGTAATGGGCGGCGGCGGCGGTGCCGGATCAACGAACGATGCAACAGGAACTCCTGGAAGCGGCTTTGCAAGTAGTGGAGCAGCCGGCGGTGGTATTGTTATGGTAAGAGCTGGGTCTATTACAGGTACAGGTACTATAGATGCAAGTGGTGCTTCTGCAAACAATACTGTAGCTAATGACGGAAGTGGCGGCGGCGGTGCCGGAGGTAGTATATTATTGACGTCTGCTGTTCCCAATGGTATTTCAAACGTACTTGTAAATACGAGTGGCGGTAGTGGTGGTACCAATACAGGAGGAGGATCAGCTCACGGGCCAGGCGGCGGCGGCGGCGGCGGTGTTGTATATGTTAACCACACTGCTGTAAGAACTGGTAGTACTTGGGCTGGGGGAGCTGCAGGTTTTACGGCCAGTAATGCTCATTTTGGAGCTGTTGCAGGTTCTAATGGGGCTGGTATTAACATTGGGAATACAACAATTGTAAATAGTGCATCAGGGGCACTCTGCCTACCAAACCTTACTGTAAATAAAACTACAAGCACTGCTTCCCTTGTGCGCAACACTGGAGGTAGCTTAACAGCGGATTATACTATTACAGTTACTAACTCAGGGGGGGCGGCACATGGGGTAATAATTCAGGATGTCTTGCCAACTGGTTTTACTTATAATACATTATTAAATTATGATTTGGGTAATGCTTATGCTGATAATGGCGGCAATTCAACGGGTGTTGTAGGGTCTTCTACAAATTATATGTTACCATCTAGCGGGCAAAGCACATTAAACTTTGGCTCACTAACAATTCCTTCCGGGACTACTGTTACTTTTACTTTCAGAGTAAATATTCCAAGTACTGTGGCTGACGGTACTTATCAAAACTCTGTCACTGTTTCTTACCTGGACCCAACACGTTCTACGGCTACTCGTAAAATTACACCTCTAACAGGGGGCACTGGTAATACTAGTTATGATACTCCAACCTCTACAACTACAGTGAGTGGCTCAAATTATGTTGCCACATCAAGCACTGCAGAAGATGTGACAGTAAATACCCGTCCAGCTGCTCCAACTGCAACCGGGGCTTCAAGCTGTGGACCTGGAACGGTTACGCTTACAGCTTCAGGTGCGCCTACAGGAGGAAGCTACCGTTGGTATACTGTTGCAACCGGAGGTACTGCTATTAGTAGTGCTACCAGCTCAACCTATACCACACCCTCTCTCTCAGGTACTACTACTTATTATGTATCGGCTGTAAGTTCTGCAGGAGTAGAGAGTGCAAGCAGAACAGCTGTAACAGCCACCATCACTGAAGTTCCAAGTTTATCTACGGTACCAGCAAACAATCTGCTTTATGCTTATCCATTTAATGGAAACGCAAACGATGCTTTAGGAATGAATAATGGTACAGCTCGAAACGGAGCGTTTTTAACTTCGGATCGGTTTGGTAATACTTCTAAAGCGTATAGCTTTGATGGTGTTGATGATCATATTACCACAATAAATAGTTTTAATACAACCAATGTCTTCTCATTTAGCATTTGGTTCAATACAACTTCTACTACAGGAGGAAAGCTTTTGGGTATGGGCGGATCTGCAACTGGTTCAAGCAGTCAGTACGACAGACATATCTATATGGCGAATAATGGCCAGCTTTACTTTGGTGTTTATGCAGGCAGTCATCAAACTATCAATACTACTACCAGCTATAACGATGGCAAATGGCATAATGTAGTAGTTACTTTGTCCGGTGCCGGAATGAAAATGTATGTGGACGGGGTACAACAGGCAAGTAACGCTGCTGTAACTACTTCAGAAAATTTTAGTGGCTATTTAAGAATTGGCTATGATAATATAGGTGGCTGGCCGGCTGCTCCAACAAGTAATTACTTTAAAGGCTCATTGGATGATATTCATGTGTATAACAGAGAGCTTAGTGCTTCAGAAGTAAGTTCAGTTTATCAGTCATACAGCATCAGTAGCAACAGTCCTGTATGTGCAGGTAGCACTATCAGGTTATCTGCACCAGGCATCAGCGGTGCAGCTTATACCTGGACGGGACCTAATGGTTTTACTTCATCAGCACAGAACCCCACTATAGCTAGCTCAACTTATACGCATGCTGGTACATATACGCTTATTGTTACTGTTAACGGCTGCGCGTCTGATCCCGCTTATACAACAGTTGTTATAGACTGTCCTGCAGCTTATTCTAATCCCAATGTGTATGCCCGTCGAGCTCTTTCTAGTGGGAGAACCGTGGCAACAGTAACTGATCCGGATGGCTCCATTACAAGTGCCGTTGTGACAGGAACTGCATTGCCAGGTTTCCTAACGCTAAACCCAACAACAGGGGCAATAACTGTAAACTCCGGTACTCCTGTAAGTGGCACATATACTACAACAGTCAGAACAACTGATGCCAGGGGAGGAGTTTCTAATGTTCAGGTTACCATTGTTATCAACGAAGAACTATACCAGGCAAGTGGTAGCGCCATAAGCAACGGAGGTACATGCTATCAATTAACAGATGCGATAAATAACCAACAGGGGCAGGTATGGAGTGTTTACACAGTAAATCTGAATAATTCATTTGAGATTAGTTTTAAGGCGAATTTTGGAACAATAGATGCGAATGGAGCTGACGGTATAGTGTTTGGCTTTCAACGAGTGGCTTCCAACCCTGTTTTTGCAAGTGGTGCAGTTGGTCAGGGTTTAGGTTTCCAGGGAATACAGCCTTCTATAGGAGTCGAGTTCGATACCTGGGATAATGGTACTGGAGTAGGTGATATAGCTGCTGACCACACTAATTTCTTCGTGAATGGCCAGGTGGGATCTCCTGTTAAGGCAGCCGTTCCTATGATTGAAGGTAATGGTAACGTAGAAGATGGTAAAGACCACCTTATAAGAATTGTCTGGATTAAAGAAATTAATACAATGGAGGTATACTTCGATGGAGTATTCAGAACAAGTTATGCCAGAGATATTGTAAAGGATATTTTTAACAATGATCCAAATGTGTACTTTGGTTATACAGCGAGTACAGGTGGTTCTGTAAACAGACAGTCTATCTGTGAAATAAAGCATAACTTGGCCCCTGAAGCAAAAGATATACTGACTCAAAAACTGTTGAATACGGACGGTGCAACAATTTTAACAATTCCTGCCGCCTCTTATCCGACGGATGCTGATGGAACAGTTACTGCATTTAAATTTACTTCTGTTCCGACTACAGCACAAGGCGTTTTAACGATCAATGGGCAGGTGGTAGAAAAAGATAAAGTTTTCACTATCACGGGAATGCCTGTTATTCGATTTGACCCGGCTCCTGGAAATCTGGCTGATGTAGAATTCTATTATACTGTTATTGATAATTTAGGAGCCGAGGATATGTCTCCTGCAAAAATCACCATTCCTATTAATGGTGTGCCTGTGGCTAAAGATGTTGAGACTACAGGAGATATTATGAATAACTCTAAGAAACCGGTGCCACTAAATCCGTTAGATGCGTCTGATCCTGACGGATATGTAGCTCACTTCCGCATATTAACTGCCCCTACATCAGGAACATTATACATAAACGGGAATCTGGCGGTGCTTAATACTAATTATGCATGGGCCGATGCAAACACATTAACTTATATGCCCTCTGTCGACTATAAGGGAAATGCTAACTTTTACTATGCGGTAGTGGATAATGAAGGAGCACCGAGTTCGGCAGCCGGTAATAAATATGTAGTGCCTGTTCAGATGAATCCTCTGCCGGTAACTTTGATCAGCTTCGAAGCTAAAGCACAGCAGCAGGACGTGGTGCTGAAATGGGCAACGGCTACGGAGCAGGACAACGATCACTTTGAGTTGGAGCGCAGCCGTGACGGACGCACATTTGAAACAGTAAACCGTGTGAAGGGGGCCGGTAACAGCAATCAAAAACTCTCCTATAGCTACCTGGACAAAAATGCTCCTGCCGGCGTGTTGTACTACCGCCTCAAGCAGGTAGACCTGGACGGTACGGTCAGCCTCAGCAATATTGTGGCTGTGGAGGTACAGCGTGTGGCATTGGTAAAGGCAACACTTTTCCCGAACCCGACAACAGGCACTTTAAACCTGGATCTGACACAGTTGCCGGAGGCGCAGTACAAAATCCGGATTATTGGTATGGATGGTCGCCAGGTAAGCCAGTACAGCTATGGCAACGGGTTGGCTGTTTTCGAACTGCAGAGCCTTGCTACAGGCAAGTACGTAGTACAAATACAGGGAGCAGACCAGGTGCAGACACTGAGCTTTATTAAAAGGTAGTAACTACCAATAAATGAGAAGAGGCCGCTTAGTACAAGCGGCCTCTTCTCATTTATAGTTTTTTTAATCCTATTCATAACCTTTTAAATCTGCTAAGGGTTGTGTAGTTCTGGTGAACTGCCCGGTACCGAAAGCCACCTCTTTTCCTTTGTCGTTGTAAATAACAGATTCGGCTATGGAGATAGATTTGCCAAAAGAGCGTAAAGTGCCCACAGCGTGTAAAACACCACTGCTGACCGGGCGTAGCAGGTTCAGCTGAAAAGAGGATGTTACAATAAAAACGTCTTTTACAACAGAGGCCACAGCAAAGTAAGCGGCATCGTCCAGCAGTTTGAAATAGCTGGCGCCATGTATGGCCTGCGCTCCATGAAAGTATTTCGGATCGACAGGAAGTGTGATTTCAGCTTTCCCATGTGAAACAGCAATCGTGCTGCCGCTAAAGAGTTGCTGCACATTAGCTTGATGATATAAGTGCTCCAGTTTACGGTAATGGTCCTCTATACGCATACATGTTTACGCTATTATTGTGATGCTTTGGCGGCCTGCTCTGCCCGGATTTCTTTTACCCTTTCCTCAAAATAAGTATTTTGTTTTCCTTCGCCCAGTATGGCAACAGAACGATAGAGTTGCTGTAGGTCCTCGCTATGCTCTGTTCTGCCTCCTTTCTTCAGGTCTATGTAGGTTAAACGGGTCCAGATAACAGACATGATCGTTTGTGTTTTAGGGTCCACCATTTGCCCTTCTACCATCAGATCGGAGCTGGTGAACCAGCGCAGGCAGGTACGAACGGTCATGGTTTCCATAAACTTTACTTCCCGGATGTATTGCACTTGATTTGATGTTACCACCCAGCCTTTGCCGTTCTCACGCATATGTTTGTACACATTGAAGTTATAGTGCTCCCGCACCTGATCCTCACGGGCATTAACAAAATAGTCGATAAACCTGCCGTTGTTTAGATGGCCGAACGGATCGCAGTCTTCAAAGCGGATGAGCACCTGGCTCTCCAGTATTTTAGGTAGTGCTTTTTCTGTCATTTTTTCTGATTTACCAGTCTGGTTTAGTACGGTCTGGCTTGGTATTAGATTTCTTTGGTAGCTGCTGGATATACTGCATCTCAGCATTTCGCATAGCATCTAATAGAACTTTGGCTTTTTCAGGACTGATGCTCATCTGATGCAGCCTGCTTCGCTGCGTTTGCGCACGCTGGTCCTGCTCTGAAATATTATCAGCACTTGCGCTACGTTCTGTATTTGCCTGATTCGGCTCTGCATTCTGGTGCAACCCCTGTTCATTGCCTTTTTCCTGACCCTGCATCTGTTCTCTTTCCTGTTTACCTTCCTGTCCTTTCTGGTCAGCGCCTTGTTGGTTGCCTGTTTCCTGTTTGCCCTCCGGGTTTACTTCCTGCTCCCGGCCCTCTGTTTCCTCCTCCTGGTCTCCATTACTGTCGGGCCGGTTTTTAGGCTGGGGCTCCACCTGTGTATCAGCAGGCTGCTGCGTGTTGTGAGCAGCTTCTTCAGCGGGTGGCGGCAACTGTTCCTCTTCTTCAGCCGCTGCTACTTCAGGGTGTAAGGCCAGGTATTTTTTAAGAAGTTCGTAATTATAACGGGCCTGGTCATTTTCAGGCTCCAGCACCAGCACGTCTTTGCAGTAGGAGAGGGCCCTTTTATACTTCTTTTGAGTAGCCGCAATGTTGCCAAGCTGTAGCAAGGCTATAGCACGTACTCTGCTGTACTGATGATCAGCCAGTAACTGGTATTCCTGTTGTGCCCGTTCCAGCTGACCAGCCTGGTAATATGAATGAGCCAGGTTTAGCCTGATCTGGTAATCTTCTACGTCCAGGTTTTGGAGGAGGTATTCATAAGCAGCTATTGCTTCTGTATAGTTTTTATCCTGATAGGCCGATGCCGCATCTTTTGTATAAGCATTTAATCGGGAAATTGCATTCAGGCCTCCTCCCAGGAAGCTGATGAGCAGCACAAAGAGAAACAAGGCTTTCATATCCTGATAAGTTTAATGGTGATCAGAACATCCAGCACGATGAGCAGGAGGGCCAGTGCCAGCGGATAGACATATTTATTTGCCGTAACATCAATAGTTTTGCTTTCGCGGAGTTCACCTTCAATGTTATTAATCACGTTAAGCAGCCGGTTAACCTCACTCACACGATTGTTGATTTCAAAGTACTGCCCGTTTGTAAGTTCCGCCAGCCGAATGAGGTGATCGGGATGTAAGCGACTGACTACTATTTTGCCGTCAGGGTCTTTTTTGAAGCCTTGCTGGGTCGGGATTTGTGAGCCTTCCGTTGTGCCGATTCCCACTGTATAAACCCTGATGTTATACTCAGCCAGGGCCTCTGCTGCTCTTTCTATGTTTTCGCCAAAATCTTCGCCATCGCTGATCAGTATCAGTATTTTAGCTTTTTGCTCTTCATTGGATAGACGGGCGTCCTGGCTAAACTTATCCGATACCAGTTTTAGCAAAGTATTATAGTCAGTGCCGCCCTGCTCCAGCAAACCGGTTCGTAGTGTTCTGGTATATACCTGCAAGGCATTCTGATCGTATGTGAGCGGGCTCTGAATAAAAGCTTCAGATGAAAAAATAATAAGGCCTATTCTATCGGAGTTAAAGCGGTTGATAACCCGCAATATCTCCTGCTTTGCCTTTTCAATGCGTGAAGGTTGAATATCTGTTGCATCCATAGAGGCAGAAAGATCCACCGCAATGTAAAGATCCTTGCCAATGGTTTTAATTTCTTTTTTCATGGCGCCAAAGGAGGGACCTAAAATTGAAATCAGCAGCAGGACAGCATATGTGCTGCGGATAAAGAATTTTACCCAAACCACATACACCCGTTTCTGGAAAAATCGGGCCACGCGCCTTACACGCAGTAAATACCCGATGTAGAGCACAATAAATAAAGTGCCGAATAAAATTTCGAGTAAGGAAAGTGTTTGGTACCAGGTCATGAACTAAAAAGAGAGCTATTTTTCTGTGAAAGCTCTGCTGAAAAACAAATATACTAACTTAAAACGGATAGATTCAGGTATAGAAAAGAGGAGGAATTTTAATTATAAAGCAATTTCTGGTGGTGTAGGAGATCAAGAATTGATTTATTTCAAAAAGTTTAAAAATTTTTTTAAATGAAATGGCAGAACAAAGATGAATAGAGTCAGCTACTTAAGCTCTTTTTTATAGGTTTTGGAGCTGTTTGGATGCTTTAGAAGAAGAAAAAAGTAAAGGGTGCTATTGCGTTGTACAGGGAAGAGTCGTATGTTTGTATCCTCTTTAGCAGAAAGAGGCCCGGAGGGGTGGGTGAGTGGCTGAAACCAGCAGTTTGCTAAACTGCCGTACTCGTAAGGGTACCGGGGGTTCGAATCCCCCCTCCTCCGCTGAGAAATTTTTAAATATTTTTTTTGCAATATTAAAAACTTCTCTTACCTTTGCACCGCAATCAACGATAACAGGTTTGCATCTGAAGGAGTTGAAAGCAAAATTAGTTCGGGGTGTAGCGTAGCCCGGTATCGCGCCACATTTGGGATGTGGAGGTCGTAGGTTCGAATCCTGCCACCCCGACTTAAAAATTTCGGAAGAGATTCCGAAATTTTTTGTTTAAAGGAAGTTCACTACTTCCTCGTAAACGCTGGTCTCGTAGCTCAGCTGGATAGAGCAACTGCCTTCTAAGCAGTAGGTCTTTGGTTCGAATCCAAACGGGATCACAAAAAGCACCTTCAGACGCTCTGAAGGTGCTTTTTTGTTTTATGGGTGCGGTTGCAAAACTGCTGCATCTCCTTTATTACCGCCATCGCCTCTTCGGCAGCACCTGCGCTATAGTTTACATGCAGCTCGCTTTGCCACTGATCCACACAGGTGGCCAACTCAACAAAGTTGCTGTTTAACTGGTTTAGAGAATTTATCACCTGCTGCAGGTCTAGCGCAGGCGTAGGCATAGCACCAGGCGCTGCCTCAGCTGTATTGCCGCCTTCCGCAAAGGCTTTGGGTTCCCTCGCCAGGTATGGCATTAATGCTTTGAACAAGAATAGAAGTCACTTTAAAGGTTGTTTCAGTGACTATCTCCATAATCTAATTCCTTTTTAATTTATCTGTTTTTTTTATACTTTCATCACGATTTATATTACAATGCTAGTAAATATCGCAGCCATTTATAGTGTTTAGTTTTACTTTATTGTGAGTAATGTTAAAGGAGGTGCCAATTAGAACTTAAATATTAATATACATTGCCGGAAAAACCAGTAACTGATACGGATATGAATATTGAGCTACCGCTCGAACAGAGGTAGGAAGAAAAGATTAACAAGGTTTACATTTAAAATTTCAACTACTTTCATGGGTTATCTTTTAGCATTTTTTTTCCCGTTCCTATCACTGATGATAAACGGCAGAATCTTTTCGGGCATCATTTGCCTAATCCTTCAATGCACCATCTTAGGGTGGTTCCCAGCTGCTATATGGGCCATGCTTTCTCTAAACAACCAAAGGGCCGAAAAACGTACCAGGCGCATAATAAAGGCTATACAGGAGAATAAACAATTTGCATAAAGAATTATGGGGACGGAAAAACTCTCACCAGGTGATATTGTACAGCTAAAATCAGGTGGCCCAGCCATGACCGTTAATAGAATTGTTGAGGCTAATATGGGAGGCGGTGTAAAAGCAGTTTTTTGTACTTATTACGATGAACTAACCAGAAAATTCTTACATATCGATTTTTACGATTACGCCTTGATGAAATTAGAGGAATCAAATCTGAGCCTGCAGGAACGGCTTGTACTTCTGGAGAAAGAATTGGCTGATAAAGATTTAATTATTGGGTTGTTGAGGCAAAAGGGAGAATAACTATTTTATAGCTTTTACTTAATAAACCGTTTTTAAGCTTAAGGAAGTAATTTTATTTATCATTACCCTTGTCTTTTTTGTATCATGGCTCTTGAAAAAAAGAGAAAGAGGATTTTCTAATATTTAGGCTTTTAGAGCTAGAGAGTTCGATAGCTACAAAGCAAGTGTTGCAACAGAATCAGCTGTCAATCAGAATAAATTTGACATATATAAATCTACAGATGAAAATGAGCTCCATTCATTACAATTTGTCTTGTGAAGTAGAGTTGTATGTGCATAAGGCAGTTAGAGTGTAGCTCAGCACCAGGTGGAAAATTTAACAGTAGCACATCTATAAAAAAGAAGCCTTTGTAGGTTTAGCTTTATTAAAATATAACATACTCTGTTCACTACCACAGAAAAATCAAGAGAGCTGTAAAATGAATGCATTGTATAATTGCATAGGGCAATACCATCCTATTGCTACAGGAGCGTGGGAAGCTCTCTCCAATGCACTAAAAAAGGTAGAGCTTGTAAGAAATTCTTTTTTACTTCAAGAAGGAATGGTATGTCATAATCTGTATTTTCTGGAAAAAGGTTGTTTGCGGGGCTATTATAACCTTAACGGGAAGGAAATAACTTATTGGTTTGGCTTCGAAAATAACTTTATTACTTCTTTTTATAGCTTTATTTCCCGAAAGCCGGCTGTAGAAAACATACAGATAGTAGAAGACTCTACGCTGTGGGGTATCAGTTTTGAAGCCTTAAACCAATTGTTTAATTCCCATAATGATATTGAGCGCCTTGTTCGCATTATAAATGAGCAATACTACATCAGATTGGAAGAGCGGTTGATGGCTATGCAATTTAAAACGGCTCGGGAGCGATATGAACAGCTAATAGATACCTCTCCCCATATCCTCCAAAGAATTTCGCTTGGGCAAATTGCCTCCTACCTTGGTATTAGCCAGGAAACGCTGAGCAGGATACGTAGTCAGATGTAACATATTCCTTTTTTGATAATTGTCAAAAGAGAGTATTGAGAACTGGTATACCTTTGATTCATCACTTGACAAAAGAAAAAATGAATCAGAAACCATCAAATGCGTTTATTGCGGCCTCCTGGGCTACTTTACTTATTGGTATGGCAGCATATATTATCGGACTGTGGAATGCCGAAATGCTGCTGAACGAGAAGGGGTATTATTTTACTATACTTATGTATGGTTTGTTCTCGGCCATCTCTCTCCAAAAAAGTGTGCGAGACCAACTGGAAGGGGTTCCTGTTACCAATATTTATTATGGACTAAGCTGGTTCTCTACCATTTTAGCGGTAGTGTTGCTGGCAGCGGGGCTTTGGAATGCTAACCTGCTCCTGAGTGAGAAAGGTTTTTATGCTATGTCATTCATCCTAAGCCTTTTTGCTGCTATTGCCGTTCAAAAAAATACCAGAGACAGTTTAAGCAAACCAGCTAAGAATAATGTTGAGATAGATGAAGGGTTTTAATTCAAAAGAGAAGAAATATGAGCACGCCACTGATAAAGGAGTTTATTATAATGTACCCATCAGGAAAGTTTGGCAGGCTATAACTGATAAGGATAAAATGAAGGAATGGTACTTCCTCAACTTCAAAAGTTTGAACCTGTAGTCGGATTTAAGTTTGAATTCGACGATAGCGGTGCCGAATACCGGAAAGAATCGATTGTGACTAAATTGGTAGAAGGTAAAACCCTGGCTCACAGTTGGGCTTGCAAAGGCTATCCGGGAAGTTCGGAGGTTATGTTTGAGCTATGTTCGGAAGAGAACAAGACCAGCCTAAAAGTTATTCAAACGGGCTTGGATAGTTTTGCGGATCACCCGCATTTTAAATGGGAACGGTTTGAATGGGGATGGGATAATCTTCTTGGCCAAAACTTAAAGCAACTTCTTGAAGAGAACTCATAAATATAACTGTAAATTCTTTAAAACAAATAAATCAAGCTGTTTAACACCTTATAGAGTGTATATCAACATTAAAACTGCTGCTTCATACCCTAACCAGCACCTGTATTATATAACAGTATCTATACTTCTAAAAAAACGTATATTGGAATATATGCTATAAGCAACTTAACCTGTACAAGCCATGGATATTTCTCATTTCTTTACGCGTTCAGAAAGTATAAACAGTGCTGGTAACCCAGTCTGGATGGATGTACTACGAGTGGCTCTTGGGCTCTTTCTTTTCCTGAAGGGTATTATGTTTTTAGAAAACAGTAGCGAAGTGTTCTATCACCTGAGCCAACGACAAGGCATCATCGGAGCGGGTAATGCAGCTATGCTTACCAGTATGGTTCATATTGTAGGAGGCCTTATGATTGCGATGGGCTTTCTGACACGCCTTTCCCTGTTGCTGCAAATGCCTATTTTATTGGGAGCCATACTGCTGGTTAATTTCCAGCAGGGTGTTTCCTGGTATAACGCAGAATTAATTATATCGCTTGCTGTGCTGGGCCTGCTTGTGTTTTTCATGATTGTTGGGCCCGGACGCTATTCTATAGACCATAAAATACTTCGTCGTCTGCACTAACAACTCCATGCCTGTTTTCCAAAATAGTAAGCTTGAAAAACTAAATGCATCTGATGTTAACAATAAAAAAATAGTAGTCGTACTGCAACACCCGCCAAGGCAGCATAACGTATTATACGTTTAATATATATAAATCTGTAACCATACTAATTGTCTATGTCTGTTGCTAGCCTTATTGTTTTCCTGATCGGATTAACAATGCTTACCTTCTACTACAGGTTTAAAGATAGATCTGAGAATAGAATGAAAGCGCATGACAAGGAAGAGGAAAAGCGAGAGCAAGTAGTTGTTTGAGTTTTATCCTGATTTTCTAAAACCGAACGCCCCCTGTACAGGGGGCGTTCGGTTTTAGAAATATTTAATGATGCAGTAGTTGTGTTTGCTGCCCGTTAATAAAGCGAAAATGCCTTGTAAAGAAATATTTAGGAAGTTTTACAGGAAATAATTTCTATCCTACTTATGTTGTTTGTTCTATAAAATTTGTAATATGCTGGCAATTTATTAGTACCGGTTATTTTATGTTTTGCTATGGTATTACACGTTAAAACGGCTCAAATTGAGATTGTTCGCTTTTCATTAAAAGCAAACTACAATTTTTTAAAAGCAGAGTGGCTACGATTACCTAATAGCGAGGAATACAGAACCGGTATGTCGCTTATTTGTGAGGAAATTCTAACTAATACAGTGTGGTATGTACTGGTAGATGTACGTAAGCTAGGGATGCCGAATGTAGCAGATCAGGTATGGTCTACTGGACTGGTGAAAAATGCTTTATACAGAAGCGAGGTAAAACGGATAGCCACAATCATGGCAGGTGATATCTTCCAGCAGAATATGATTCAAAAAATGTCGGTTCAAACGCGGAGGGAGTATAACCTGCCGTATGATTCAGAATTTTTCCTGACAGAGTCGGAGGCAATGGAGTGGCTGCTGGATACCTTCTGAAATTGCGCAACCTAGAGCTCTTTTACAAGAATTTCGGCTTTGCCACTATTATAATGCGAATCCATCCAATGCTTCAGTACATGGGTAGGAGTTGTGTAGCATAGTACTAGGGAAGTGCCATGCTCCATCTCTTCAAAATCCATGTGAAGCTCATATCCAAGCCGCTTTAGCTTATCTGCCTTTTCCTTCTCTTCATAAAAACCAAGCACATCGCACTGGTGGTTATACTCTTCTATAATGGCATGAGCCAGTTTATTAAAAGCACTTGGATAAAAAGAAATAGCAGCAGTATCGTTATTCAGCCAAGTGCCGGTTAACCTGGTAACTCTGTTGCCGAAGCCTTTCTTTAACTTATAAGAAAGGCTTGGGTCTGCTTCTGCACAAAATGTATAGTTTACCTGCGACTTCATTTTAGATAGATGCATTGTTATTATTGCTGCAATTTAACCAAAATTTTATATTTAGTGTTATAATAAAAATATTTTATAGATAATTTTATAATCCTTACTTGCAGCGCATGAGCTGAAGTTGAACCAGGCAATCGGCATATTATCTGTTGCTTTGTTAAAGTATAGGATGCCAGTTATTTAGATGAAGTTCCTAGTACTGGGCAGAAGGTATTGTAATTAAGTTTGCTATAGTACTCAAAGCTATCTCTCCGTAAAAGCAGACGAGGCTGGCCCAAAAGGGCCAGCCTCGTCTGCTTTTACGGAGGTTTTTTTAATGTATTTCTATCTCATCCAAAAACACCCAGGTTTTTTCTCCGGCTCCCTGCATGCCCTCCGGCACGGCCTGCATGTTCCGCACCGTTACTTTTACGAATTTTGCCGATGCAGGAGAAAAGTTTACCTGCATAATAGCTTTCGATCCTTTTACCTGAGATGGCTGCTCTGTTTTGCCCAGTAAGCTATAACTTTTGCCATCGGAAGAGCCATACACTTCTATTGCTTTAGGTGGGTATACATAGGTGCCGCCAGCATTTAATGCATGTACCACTACCTGGTTTATTTGCTGTGGATTTCCTAAGTCGATGGTAGCGTCTACATCCATGCCGTGGTGCCCGATCGATTCCTGTGTGCGGCCTCCTTTTTCGTTGAGAAGGCCGTCTACCAGTGTAAAGGCTCCATTCCCAGGAAAATAGTCCGAAGGCTGCTCGCTGAGCGTTACTTTCTTCCCGGTCGCCTTGTTTACTTTTAAGCTGAGTGTGAGAGAGTCAATCAATTGGTTGTCTTTATAATAGAGCCCGGTTACTTTTGCCGATTGGTTCAGTTTGATTGGCTCTGTATACTCTTTCGCTGGCTGGCTCTGGAGGCTGTACATTAGTTTGCCCAGGTTTTGTTTGGCATTCATTTTTAAAGTAACACCATTATGATCGGCTGTAGGTAGTACACTGGCATCAATATCATAATAAGCCTTACTATACTTTGTGCCCCAGAGGTCGTAGCGTTTGAACTGTGTCTGTAATCTGTTCTCGAAATCGTTCCAGTCCTTTTTCTCTGGTGCCGTCCAGAGTACTTCGCTTAAAGCACTCATGCGCGGGAAGAGCATATACTCCACTTTGTCTGAATTTTTCATGTACTCGGTCCAGACGTTGGCCTGGGCTCCAAGTATGTATTTTGCCTGATCGGCATTCAGCTCTTTCGGCACAGGGTTGTAGCTGTACGTTTTTTCAACAGTGGTAAAGCCTCCTATGGTCACAGAATCTTCGCGCTGGCTCTGAGAGTGGTCTAAGTATACATGGCTGCCTGGTGTCATAATAACATAGTGGTTTTGTTTGGCTGCCTCAATGCCTCCTGCCTCTCCCCGCCAGCTCATAACAATGGCATTGGGAGCTAATCCGCCTTCCAGTATCTCATCCCAACCGATAATGGTTCTGCCCTTGCTGTTGATATACTTCTCCATGCGCTGAATAAAATAGCTCTGCAGCTCATGTTCATCTGCCAGTTTTTCATCCTGAATTCTTTTCTGGCAAAGCGGGCATTTTTTCCAGTTCCCCTTAGGGCTCTCGTCGCCACCCACGTGTATGTATTTGGACGGAAACAGGGCTATTACTTCATCCAGAACATCCTGCAGAAACGTAAAAGTGGTTTCTTTTCCGGCGCAATATACGTTGTCGAAAATGCCCCAGGTCTGCTGTACCTGGTAAGGACCGGTGCCTTCGCAGCCTAGCCAGGGGTAGGAGGTAAGCGCTGCTTCAGAATGGCCGGGCATCTCAATTTCAGGAATAACTGTTATGTGGCGGTCGGCAGCGTATTTTACTACCTCCTTTACCTCCTCCTGGGTATAGAAACCTCCATAGCGTTTGTTGTCGTTGCCTGAGCCTGGGTATCGGCCAATAATGGTACCGTTTCTGAAAGCGCCTACCTGTGTTAGCTGAGGATACTTTTTTATCTCTATGCGCCAGCCCTGATCCTCAGTGAGGTGCCAGTGAAAATAGTTCATCTTATGCAGTGCAATGTAATCGATGTATTTTTTGACAAAAGCTACCGGAAACATATGGCGGCCTACGTCCAGGTGCATTCCCCTGTAAGCGAAACGAGGCGCATCCTGTATCGAAACAGCCGGAATATCCAGTGAAGTACTTCTTTCGGTAGGGAGCATCTGAATAAGCGACTGTACACCATAAAAAGTGCCTGCTGGCGTAGTGCCTGCAATGGTTATACCCTGTGGTGTAGCTTGTAAGGTATAAGCATCCTGTCCGTTTTCTTTGGCAGTTTTGGAGGTGGAGAGGGTAATGCTGTTCTTAACCTTTTTAGAAGTTACGTTCAATTTAAAGCCATAGATCTCCTGTAGGTAATCGTTTAAGAATTCGGCGGCTTTTCTGTCCGCTTCGTTTTGCAGGGCGATAGCCGTTTTATTCGTAACAGTAAAATGGCCGCTGCCTGCCTGTATACTGGCAGGTTTGGGTATGATGCTTATCTGCTGCGCTACTGCGAGCTGAGCGATCAGGCAAAAGAGAAAAGATAACCGTTTCATAGAGCTACATTATGGGAGGTGAAGTTAGAGTTTCTATTTGAACTACTTTTTTGCCATGCATTCTCATTTAACAGCCGTGGGAGTTGTATCAGCGTATGCAATGGCTTAAGCTATAAAATAATAAATGTAACAAGTCTGTTTAAATTTAGAGGAATAATTTTAAATTTAACAATATTTGTGAGTCCTTACTTTGCTTGTTCTTCGTTTTTGCTTCGGCAACTGAATACTGCATTGCAATAAAGATCTTCAAACAGATAAGTATGAACCAGACAACTTTAACCAATCCTTTGCGGGCAGATGGCCTTCTGCAGGAGAATGCATTTCAGAGATACCTGTCTTTAGATGTGTTACGGGGCTTAACCATCGCACTGATGATCGTTGTAAATACACCCGGAAGCTGGAGTACCATTTATGCACCTTTCCGTCATGCGGCCTGGCACGGGTTCACAGTTACAGATCTCGTGTTTCCAACTTTTTTGTTTGTGGTCGGCAATGCGATGAGTTTTAGCATGCGCAAATTTGAAAAGCAAGGGAATGGTGCTTTTCTGCAGAAGGTCCTTAAGCGCACAGCACTTATTTTTCTGATAGGCCTTTTCTTAAATGCTTATCCCTTTTTCCAGGTAACAGATGAAGGTTTTAGATGGATAGACTTTGCGGGCATACGTCTCATGGGCGTACTGCAAAGAATTGCGCTGTGTTATGGAATAGCTGCCCTGGCCATCAGGTTTTTTAAAACCAAGGGAGCCTTGATGCTGGGCATAGCATTACTATTGCTGTACTGGGGGATTCTGTATACGGCAGGTGATCAGCCGGATCCATATAGCCTGGAAGGTAATGCTGCTTTAAAACTGGACTTGTTGATTTTTCCGGTTGCTAATCTCTATAAAGGCTATGGTATCCCATTCGATCCTGAGGGCTTGCTCAGCACGATGCCTGCTGTGGTTAATGTTATCGCGGGTTATCTGGCTGGACTGTTTGTACAAGCCAGAGGCAACAATAGCAGAACACTACTGGCGTTGGCTGTTTCAGGAGCTGTGCTGACAGCGGTAGCCTTGCTTTGGGATATAGCCTTGCCTGTTAACAAGCCAATCTGGACAAGCTCTTATGTGGTGCTAACTGTTGGCCTAGACCTGTTATTGCTGGCGGTGCTTATGCTTGTAATAGAAGTATTGCAGTTAAAAGGCTGGACCTATTTTTTCGAGGTGTTTGGACGCAATCCATTGTTTATCTATGCCATGTCGGGTATGGTTATAAAAACGATGAGTATGATACGCCTGAATGGACAGGGGTTAAGCGGGTGGGTCTATGACCGCTTTTACCTTTCCTGGGCTGAAGGAAACAATGCCTCTTTGCTTTTTGCCGTTTCTTATATGCTGCTTATGTGGATGATCGGTTATGTGCTGGATAAGCGAAGGATTTATATAAAGGTGTAGGCCAAGGTATGCTGCAGCTCTCAATTTTAGGAATAAGCTGCGGGGTGAAATATAAGTAACTGTTGCTTTATGAGTTATATAGGTCTTTTCATGGCGCTGATGCCAGGAACTCTTGCCAGATCGCTGTAAGTAACTAGATTGAATTTTTTTCCTATCAAGGTTCTGAATTCAGGCGAGAGAAGCATCTCTAATTCTGTTTTACGATGCTGGCTGGCCTGTGGAGTTCCCTCAGCTGTATTCATCAGGCTGCTGTTCATATCAACCAAAACGTCCATTTCTGGGGTTGCGTGAGCAATATGCAATTCAACCAGGTTTGTTTTCCCTGCTTTTAGGTTGTTAACGTGCAGCATAAATTCCTGCTTCTTTACTGCTACAGGTACAGACCACATGGATTTATAATCTTCACCAAAGTATGTTGAAATGGCCAGCCTGTACTTTTGTGCCAGCTTCTCAACAATGGCTCTGAGCTCAGGAGTAGCAATAGCCATCCCCATGTGTGGGTCGAGGTACGTTATTTTAAGACCCGATGACAGTGCCCTTTCAACTTGTGCCGTCAGTTCTTTTTCTACTTCTTCTAACTTGTAATTGCTCTGCAGAAATGCTTCGATTGAGGGCAGAAAATACCCGTCGCTATCAACCAGGCTTGGTACAGCTTCTCTGCCTGTAACAGGTCCCCAGCGGTAGTTGCGCCATTCGGCATTAAGTGTAAGATGAACCCCTACAGTAACATGCGGATGATTTTTAAGGATAGACACAGCTTCCTGGTACCAAGGGCAGGCAAACATAACAGAAGTTGAAAAAGGAATGCCACTTTCTGCCAATTGTTGAGCAGCTGTATTTACTGCATGGTTCATCCCGATGTCATCCACCCGCAAGAGCAGGTCCGGGAGCTTGCCAGGAGTTTTTTGAGCTGATGAGGGAATTGCGATAAACAAAATAGCTGCTAACAGCAAAAGTATACAGGAGTGCTTTTTCATAAGAATACAGACATTAGTGACTACTAAAATAGTTGTTAAATAACTGGTTCGGAAGTTATTGGCAGATAAATTTGTTTTTTATGTGATTGCTTACTTATATTGGTGTTAGCAAAGGCAAAAGCTTCTGTGTTCGTTTATTAAATTATATGTATTCTGGGTATATTTTGAGCCAACCTAAAATAGATTAACAAATATGAGAAACGGTTTACATCTGATATTTTTATTGGCTGTTGCTGCTTTGTGGGGCTGCGAAGAAAAACACGATGTGGCTGCGCTGGATAAATTTTCTAAAAAGCAATTAACAATCTGGAACGATCATTTAAGCGAAGTGATCATAAAAGATATTTTCACACCGCCAGTAGCCAGCCGGATCTATGCCTACCCCAATATTGCTGCATATGAGGCCCTGGTTCCTGGTAACACAGCTTACAAGTCGTTAGCCGGCCAGTTAAATGAATTAACCCCTGTTCCTCAACCGGATACTTCAGAAGAAATTTACTATCCAGTTTCAAGCGTTATTGCTTTTTCTACTGTTGGCAAGAAGCTGGTTCTGGTAGAAGCAAATATGCAGAAATACGAAGATGAGTACCTGGAGGAAATACAGAAGATTGGCATACGCGAAGAGGTGCTGAAAAATTCCATCGCTTATGGAAGGCAGGTTGGCGAACACATATTAGCCTGGTCGAAAGCCGATCATTATAAAGAGACAAGAGCCCTGACCCGGCACTTTATCTCTAAGAGTATAGACGTGTGGCAACCTACTGCTCCGGACTATATGCCGGCAGTGGAACCACATTGGAATAAGATGCGGCCTTTTGTCATAGATTCTGCTGCTGCCTTCAGGTATGATAATCCCATGGCGTTTGACTCTACTGCTACCTCAGCACTTTATAAAGAAGCCATGGAAGTATATAATACGGTGAATAACATCGACGAAGAAAAATTGCTGATTGCACGATTTTGGGACGACAACCCGAATGTATCCTATACAAAAGGACACGTAACTTATTTTAAACAAAAGCTGACACCTCCGGGCCACTGGATGTCGATTGCTAATCTGGCGATACGCAGAAGTAATCTTAATATGATGGAGGCAGCTGAAACTTACGTTTTTGTTACAACTGCAATTGCCGATGGCTTTATCAGTTGCTGGGATTCTAAATTCAAGTATAATTCTATCAGACCAGACACTTACATTGACCGCTACATCGATGAGAATTGGGAGCCTATTCTGCAAACACCTCCCTTTCCTGAATTTCCGAGTGGGCATAGTGTTATCTCCGCCGCAGCTGCAGCGGTGCTTACCCATAAATTTGGCGATTCTTTTACTTATGTCGATTCAACCCAAATGGCAATAGGGTTGCCTCCCCGTCAATTTAATTCTTTCAATGAAGCCGCTTACGAAGTAGGGGAAAGCCGGGTATACGGCGGGATACATTTCCGGCCAGCCTGTTTAAAAGGAGCTGAGCAGGGAAAGGCAATAGGTGAACTGGTATACGACAGGTTGAAAACAAGAAAAACGGATCATACGGCTGCTTTATAGTGTGCCTTAACAGAAATCACTATCGGGAGGCTGAAGTAATAGATAGGTACTGCTTCCTGTTGCTGTATAAGTTTCCGCTTGTTCAGCTGTGCCGCTTCCTACAAGAATAAAATCATTGTTAAAACAATGATATGAAAGCTAAAAAAAATAATAAAAATTTGTTGTAAGTGCTCAATCACGCTGCTATATTAGCAACATTAATTTGTAGTTCTGCGTCTTTTTATCTGATGCATCGGAAAGTTTAGTTGGTGTTGGTTTTTGCTGTAACTGCTAGCAATTCAGTAAGATGCTTAGCTTTATTTTATGTGTTGTATAGATAGTTTGAATTAGAGCAGATTGATGTTTTTGTTGCCTGGATGTTTATATACATCGGCAAGAAATAGTATAAGTGCTTCATATTTATCATATTATCCTTAAGCTTTAAGTTAAACTCGTTTAATAACTCATTGTTGTTTGTTGTATAAAGGGAGTAATCACACGCATTTTAGAAATTTTAAACTGTTAATCATCGGAAAGGAGACCTATTGATATAGAATTATACATTATTATAAAGCCAGTATCGAATCAAGCTGTTCCAAATACATGGCTTTTATAGGTTGATCATAAACGATCAATAAAATAACCTCCCACTATTCTACTTGAAGATACGCAGCTCTTATGTGGTTCTGTTCTTTCTGATGGTAAGACTAACCTACTGAAGCAGCCATATCTATTACCCATTGCATATTACTTTCTTTCTATGAAAAGTATTGGTGCTATTGAGCGCCTTTCACTTGCTGCATAGAGGAAATTCCAGTGAATACCCATTTCAATTACTCACCTTAATTTATTTGCAATGAAAAAACTCTTCTACCCATTAAAAAAGCTAATAGTCCCATGCATGCTGGTGGGATCTTGCCAAATTGCTTTTGGACAAGATCTGGCTTACGTGGGAAAAAGTGCTGATGATGCTTTTAAGAAAAGCCCATTCAGTACTAACGCTGGGGCAAATTCTTCAGGAAGCTCCAAGGCTGTTCAGAATAACACGGTAACAGGCCGGGTGCTCGACGAGAATGGCGACGGTATGCCAGGCGTAACGGTGCTTGTAAAAGGTACTTCCAATGGTGTCACAACAAACTCAGAAGGAAGATATTCTATCTCAGCTCCTCCAGGTGGAACACTTGTCGTCTCGTTTATTGGCTACCAGCGGCAGGAGGTTCCGATTAATAATCGGTCTACTGTAAACATTAATCTGGCGCTGGATGCCCAAGTGTTGGATGAAGTAGTGGTAACAGGTTATACCACGGAGAAAAAAAGAGACATTATTGGTTCAGTCTCAGTGGTTAAACCTACTGAATTATTGCAAACACCCGCAGCCAATTTACAATCGCAGTTACAGGGCCGCGCTGCCGGTGTAACCGTAAGTGGTAACGGGCAACCCGGTGCCACAGCCAAGGTACGTATTCGTGGTTTTGCTTCTTTTGGAAATAACGACCCGCTTTACGTGATAGACGGCGTGCCTACAGAAAACCCTTCTGCACTAAACCCTCAAGATGTTGAGTCGGTACAGGTGCTGAAAGATGCAACTTCAGCCTCTATTTATGGTTCCCGTGCAGCAAATGGTGTAGTAATTGTTACTACGAAGCGTGGTAAAGCCGGTACTTCCAGTATTTCTGTCGACTCCTATACAGGTGTGCAGGTAATCCCCAAAAGCTCTATGCCGAAAATGATCAGTACAGAGCAGTATGGGCAATACCTGTGGACGGCAGCCAGAAACGGAGGAACACCTTTTGGAGTTGCTGACGACGAAGGTAACGTAAGAGGATCCAGAATTTATGGTAACGGGTTGTCGCCGGTTGTTCCCGGTTACTTGATAGTTAGTCCTGGCTTTTCAGGAGGTGTACCGGCAGGAGACCCAAGAGCAAATCCTAACCTTTACAACATTGGGCCTGGTGGTTTTTATCAGATCATCCAGACCAGTCCGGGCACGAACTGGTTCGATGAAATAACACGGGCTGCCGTAATTCAAAGCCACCAGATAAGTGCTTCCGGCGGCTCTGAAAAAGGAACTTACTCCTTAGGCGTAAACTACTTTAACCAGGAAGGTACTATCATCCATACTGGTTATGACCGAGCTTCTGTAAGAGCGAATACTACGTTTAACCCAGTTAATAGAGTACGAGTGGGAGAGAACCTGCAGGTTACCTATGAAACCAGGCAAGGTGGTGGTGAAGCTGGTGAGGGTGGTGCATGGGCACAAGCCTATCGTATGATGCCTTATCTGCCGGTTTACGATATAAATGGCGGCTTTGCTGGTAATGGTGTTGGGGAGTCGGGTAATGGTAGTAGCCCGGTGGCAAACCTTTACAGAGGCAAAGACAACCAGAACAATGGGTTTAAGATATTTGGTAATGCGTTTGCCGAAGTAGATATTTTAGATGGTTTAACAGCCAGGTCTTCTTTCGGTATTGACTACAACAATAACTACAACAATAACTATGTAGCTATTACGTATGAAAGATCTGAGAACCAGACCGAAGACTCATTTACAGAGAATTATGGTTATTTGAATACCTGGACCTGGACCAACACTCTGAACTACAACAAAACTTTAGGCGAAAACCATAATATAAAAGTTTTAGCAGGTGTGGAAGCTGTAAAAAGCACAGGCCGTGGCATCACCGGGCGAAATACGAACTATGATTTCGGCGTTGATCCTGAATTCAGATCTATCCAGACAGGTACAGGCACTATCACGGCTTCAACTTATAATTTAGGCAGATCCTCTCTCTACTCCTTGTTTGGTCGTATCGACTATGGTTTCAGAGATAAGTACTTGTTTAATGCAACGGTTCGCCGCGATGCTTCTTCTAAGTTCGGACCAGAAGCCAGAGTCGGTGTTTTCCCTGCTGTAGGTGCCGCCTGGAGAATTTCGGATGAAGCCTTTATGCAAGGTCTTTCCTTTTTATCAGAGTTGAAAATCAGAGGTGGCTGGGGCCAGATGGGTAGCCAGCGAAACCTGGATGCCAATAACCAGTTTAGTACCTTCTTCTCACAGCCCGGAGCGTCCTGGTATCCAATTAACGGACAGAATAATTCTGCTACAGTTGGCTACAGACAACAACGCTTGGGTAACACCAGCACGAAGTGGGAAACAACCGAAACAACTAACCTGGGTATTGATGCATCGTTCTTCAATGGTCGGTTTAATGTAACTCTAGAAGGCTACAATGTGGTAACAAAAGATCTTTTAATGGAGCAGGTTCGAAATGGTCTGATGCCGGATATCACCATGCCTAGAATAAACATTGGTGAAATGCGGAACAGGGGCTTTGACCTGACTTTGGGAACCACAGGGAATTTTGCCAGCGATTTCAGGTATGATGCTAGTTTGAACTTTACACATTATACAAATGAGTTAACCAGAATGGCTGAATCTGGTGCAATTATTTACCGCAGCACAAACTCTAACAGGTTGAATAACATCATCGCAATTCAGGAAGGATATCCAATTTCATCCTTCTATGGCTACCAGATTGATGGTATATACCAGAATCAGGCAGAGGTAGATGCCGGTCCTATTACTGATAACAAATGGGTAGGCTCCTGGAGAATCAAGGATATTAACAACGACGGAAGAATAGATGATAACGACAGAGCTGTTATCGGCAATCCGATTCCTAAGTTCCAGATGGGCTCCAATCTGTCTTTAGCCTATAAGAACTTCGATATCTCAACTTTTCTGTTCTGGAACTATGGCAACGATCTGTATAACTTCACCAAGTGGTATACAGACTTGAGAGGCTTTGTGGGCGGTGTAAGTACCAGGGTGCTGGAAAATTCCTGGTCTGAAACCAACAGGGGAGGTACCTTGCCTATTATAAGCAATGCAGATAACTATTCTTCTACTATTTCTACAGATTACTATGTAGAAAAAGGTTCTTATTTAAGAATGAGAACGCTGCAATTAGGATATACACTTCCTACGGCTGTTGCTAATAAAATACACCTGAATAACCTAAGAGTATACCTGCAGGGGCAGAACCTTTTCACCGTAACCAATTATACTGGTGCAGATCCTGATATCAGTATAGTAGGCGATAACAATTCAACAGCTGATGACCAGTTTATGGGGGTTGACCAAGCCAATTATCCTAATTCCAGGCAGTTCATTTTCGGGATTAATTTCGGCTTCTAGCAACTGGTAAGTTAAGCACATGAATCATTAAAATGTTTTATAACATGAAGAAGAATAAATTCTATTTAGGAATAACATTAGGTTCTTTGTTTATGGCAGGAATAATGACTGCCTGTAAAGAAGAATTTCTGGAGCTTGATCCCATCGGTGCCTATTCTGAAAGTTCTTTAACCAATAAAAAAGGTGTTGAAGGAATGTTGATAGCAACTTATGCAGCTCTAGATGGCCGCCCTGAAACACAAGCTACTGGATCAACTAATTGGATAATGGGTAGTGTTGCAGCTGATGATGCCAACAAAGGTTCAGAGGCCGCCGACTTTAATACTATTAATCCCATTGAGCTGTATCAGCAAACGCCTAGTAATGTTGTGATAAACGACAAGTGGCGAGGCGCAGTAGATGGGATTGGTATGGCCAACCAGGTTCTGAGAACATTAAAGTTAATTACCGATGCTTCTGCTGCCGATGCGGCACGTATTGAGGGGGAAGCGCGTTTCCTACGTGCCTTCTTTCACATGGAAGGTAAAAAAGTGTTTGATAAAGGCTTTCCCTGGATACCGGAAACTGCCGTTACAAACGAAGACTATAAAGCCATCACCAACCAAGCCGATATCTGGCCTCAGATTGAAGCTGATTTCAGGTTCGCGATGGAAAACCTTCCGCCAACACAGGCTGACAGAGGTCGCGCAAATAAGTGGGCTGCGGCTGCTTTCTTAGGCAAAGCACTGATTTACCAGAAAAAGTATGCAGAGGCACTAACTATTCTTAAAGATGTAATGGCTAATGGGACCAATGCACAGGGAACAAAATATGCATTAAATCCTAACTATGGTGCCAACTTCAGGGTAGCTACAAAAAATAGTGCCGAAACAGTATTTGTCATTCAGTATGCCATTAACGACGGAGCTGGTAACAATTCTAATGCGAACTATGAGCAAAACCTGAATTTCCCACATGGTGGTTCTGGAGACAGACCGGGTGGTTGCTGCGGTTTCTTTCAGCCATCTCAGGCACTGGTTAATTCTTACATGACTGATGCTGCAACAGGTTTACCCAGAAGAACACCGTATGCTACCAATGGTGTCACCAGCGACTATCAGAGAACTTCCTCTCAACCTTTCACGCCGTATGCAGGTACACTTGATCCGCGCCTTGACCATACAGTAGGCCGCCGTGGTATTCAGTACCTGGATTGGGGCGCGCACCCTGGCCGTAACTGGATCCGTGATATTAATAACGGTGGACCATACAGCCCGAAGAAAAACGTGCATTCACGAGCTGAACTAACAGGCGGTAGTGCTGGTACAGGTAGCTGGGGACAGCCAGCCAATGCGCTTAGTTTCCCGGTAATGCGTTATGCAGATGTTATTTTGTTAACTGCTGAAGCCGAAGCACAAGCCGGATCTTTATCTAATGCTACTGATCTGGTGAATATCGTGCGTGAACGTGCCGGAAGCCAGGAGACCATAGAAGGCATTTACATGGTGGGCTCTAATACGGAAGGACCGGTTGCGAACTATAAAGTGGGTTTATATACGACACCATTTGCCTCTAAAGATGCAGCCATGACAGCTATCATGGAAGAGCGCCGGTTGGAGTTGGCAATGGAAGGACATCGTAAATTTGACTTAGTGCGCTGGGGCATTGCAGCCCAAACGCTTAATGCCTATGCAAGCTTCGAAAAAACGTATGTGCCGAAGTTTACAAATGCACAATTCTCTGCCAATCAGGATGAATTTATGCCTGTTCCGGAGTTGGTGATCAACACCAGCCGACTCTCTTCAGGCCAGTTTAACCTGAAACAGAACGAAGGTTATCAATAAGTAACTCTTTCCAGTAGAACAATGGCAAGATTTGTGAAATCTTGCCATTGTTATTTTACCGAATTACAATCAAAATAGTATATTAGTTACTGCTTTCCAGTACCTTTTACGTCTATATTCGCTGCGCTCTTCTCATGAAAATCTTACCATTAAAGTTAATCCCTTACCTGCTTATAGGTATAATTTGTGCCTGCACTAAGAAGGAAGATACTTTGTTTACATTGTTGTCTCCTGATGAAACAGGCATTACCTTCTCAAACAGGATTTTTGAAAGCGATACCCTGAATATCCTCACCTCAGAGTATGTGTACAATGGTGGCGGTGTAGCCGTGGGTGATTTTAACAATGATGGCCTGCAGGATGTGTACTTTACAGGGAATATGGTTTCGAACAAGCTGTACCTGAATAAAGGCGACTTTAAGTTTGATGATATAACAGACAAAGCTAACGTTGCAGGCGAAGGCAAATGGTGCTCTGGTGTGGCCTTGGTAGATATTAACAACGACGGCTGGCTCGATATTTATGTTGGAGCTACTATGAAGAAAACGCCAGAAAGCAGGGCCAATCTGTTGTATATAAACAATGGGCCCGGAAAAGACGGTATACCTACTTTTACAGAATCTGCCGAAAAGTACGGCATTGCAGATACCGGCCATACCACCAACGCTGCCTTTTTCGACTACGACCTAGACGGAGACCTAGACCTCTATGTGCTGACGAATGTGATCAACGAAGGATTACCAACCACCTATCATAAAAAGAAAGTGGATGGCAGTGCCGAAAACAACGACCGGTTTTACCGCAACAACGGCGACGGTACCTTTACCAATATAACACAGGAAGCCGGTATTGTTATAGAAGGTTTTGGATTAGGCCTGGCTATATCGGATATCAACATGGATGGCTGGCCTGATGTATACGTTTCTAACGATTACCTGTCTAACGACCTCCTGTATATTAACAACCAGAACGGTACTTTCACTAACAGAATAGATGAGTACATCAACCACACAAGCTATTCTGCCATGGGAAACAGCGTGACTGATATTAACAATGATGGCTTGGTGGACATCCTGGCCCTGGATATGCTGCCAGAAAACAACAAGCGCAAGAAAATGATGATCGGTCCGAACAATTATGCCGGTTATATCAATAACGATGTCTATAATTACCAGCACCAGTATGTACGCAACACCCTGCAACTACACCAGGGGCTGACGGAAAAAGGCGAACCTGTATTTAGTGAAATCGGGCAGTTAGCCGGTATTTACCAGACCGATTGGAGTTGGGCTCCTTTGTTAGCCGATTTTGATAACGACGGCTTGCGGGATGCCATTATCACCAACGGTTTCCCAAGAGATGTAACTGATCATGACTTCCGGATTTACAGAAGCGGCTCCGCCGGAATGGTGGGAGGTATGTACCTGATCGACTCTATACCTGTTGTGAAAATAGCCAATTACGCCTTTCAGAACAATGGAGACTTAACATTTAAAGACAGGTGTAAAGAATGGGGGCTAACCACACCTTCTTTCTCCAATGGTGCGGCCTATGCCGATCTGGATAACGATGGCGACCTGGATTTTCTGGTGAATAACATAAATGACAGTGCCTTTGTATACCAGAACCAGTTATATAGCGGGAAAAAAACGTCCAGTACAAATCATTACCTTAAAGTACGGTTTAAGGGCAGCGACATGAACCGGGGGGGGATTGGTGCAAAGCTAACCATTTACTATGATAACGGTAAACAGCAGTTTCATGAACACTCCCTGTATAAAGGATATCTTTCTACGGTAGAAAATTCGGCACATTTCGGGTTGGGTAATTCACCCTCAGTAGACTCTTTACTTGTTACCTGGCCCGATGGGAGGGCCCAGAGGCTGGTGAATGTTAAAACCAACCAGACGCTGACGCTGGAATATGTAAAAGCTAGCCTTTTAGGAGCTTCTGCCCCAGCTTTAAGTAACAGTATGCCGGAAACAGCGCCGCTACAGGAGGCAGCTGGTTCCTATAATATTTTGTTTAAGCACCTGGAAGATGATAAAATAGACTTTAATGTACAAAAAACAATGCCTCACAAGTATACCCAGTCAGGCCCGGGAATAGCAGTAGGCGATATAGATGGAAACGGTTTGGAAGACTTCTACATAGGCGGTGCGTCAGGCCGGCCAGGTACTTTTTTTCTGCAGCAGTCTACGGGTAGGTTCGTGATGTCTGATAAGCAAATAATCCGGAATGGGCCGAAGGTGGAAGAAGAAATGGGCGTTCTTTTCTTTGATGCCGACCAGGATGGCGACCTTGACCTGTATGTGGTAAGCGGCAGCTATGAGTTTGAGGAGGGGTCACCATATTTCCAGGACAAAGTATACAAGAACAACGGCAAGGGCATTTTTACATTAGATGCGGAGGCCCTGCCTGCTTTATATGCCAGCGGGTCCTGCGTAAAGGCAGCTGATTATGACCAGGATGGCGACCTGGATTTGTTTGTAGGGACTCGTGTTATTTCTGGTAAATATCCGTTGGCTCCTGCCAGTTATATACTGCAAAACAACAATGGCCGATTTACAGATGTTACCGCACAGGTGTGCCCTGAACTGAAAACATTGGGAATGGTGGCCGATGCGCTGTGGTCTGATTTTGATGGAGACGGCCAGGTTGATTTGATTATAGCCGGAGAATGGATGCCGGTTACTTTTTTCAAGAATAAGAAAGGCAAATTAACAAATGTAACAGAGGCAACTGGTCTGGCCAATAAAATCGGTTGGTGGAACAGCCTGGTAGCAGGCGATTTCGACGGAGATGGCGATATAGACTATATGGCTGGTAACCTTGGGCTGAACACCAACTATGTGGCTACAGAAGACATGCCTTTGCTGGTTTATGCAAAGGATTTCGATGATAATGGTAATATAGACCCGGTGTTAGCCTGCTACATGAAAGCAGAAGACGGTACCATGAAAGCTTTTCCGATGCACAACCGCGACGACTTAAATGCGCAAATGCCTCGTACACGCAGTATTTTTGCCCGCTATGCAAACTATAGCACTGCCACCATAGAGCAGGTGCTGAAGCCCGAAGAAACAAAAGATGCGCTTATCCTGCGGGCAACACACCTGGCAAACAGTTACATCGAGAATCTGGGCGGAGGCAAATTTAAATTGACCGCTTTGCCCGTTGAGGCACAGCTGGCCCCCGTTTACGGCATGGTAACAGAAGACATTAACCACGACGGAAACCTGGATGTGCTCTTAGTAGGGAATGACTATGGAACGGAGGTTTTTACCGGTCGGTACGATGCTTTTAAAGGGTTATACCTGCAGGGCAATGGCAAAGGTGGTTTTGTGCCGCAACCCTTAAGCAGAAGTGGCTTTTATGTGCCCGGAGATGCCAAAGGTCTGGCAACTTTATATGGCAAAAACGGGGAGAGGATAGTGCTGGCTACGCAGAATCAGGATAACCTGAAAGTGTTTACGCTGAAAGAAAGTACGGCAGCGAACAATCTTTTATCTAAAACTATTACCCTGAATCCCCAAGATGCCTGGGCACAGGTTTTTTATAAAAACGGCCGTAAAGCTAAAGTGGAATTTTACTACGGCTCTACCTATTTATCTCAATCAGGAAGAATGTTTAAACTAACTCCAGACATGGAGAAGGTGGTAATGTATACCTTTACAGGAAAAAGCCGCACTTTATAACGAACCCATGAGGTGTATTACTTCTGTAAGGTTACTGATTTTAGCATCAATGCTGACTGCCCTAAACGGCTGTCAGCAAAAGAATGAAAAAGTGGTAAGGCTGAGTAATGGGGCTCAAGTAGAATTGCCTGCCCGTACGATAGCGGCACTAACAGGAAAACAACTGGCACAGGGATACTGTGCCGGTTGCCATGTATACCCGGAACCGACGCTGCTGGATAAACAAACCTGGAAAAACAAAGTACTTCCGAATATGGCCCTGCGCCTGGGGCTTGGAGGTGATGGATTCGCTAAATATGCCGGTTTATCCTCAGAAGAAATTATGGCAGTAGTGCAGGCAGGAGTGTACCCTGATGAACCCGCCATAGAGGAAGAAGCCTGGCAGAAAATAGTAAACTTTTATGTGGAGGAGGCGCCTGATCAATTACCGCTTCCCAAAGCCAGCGCCAGAAAACTAAAGGTAGGAACCGAATTGCTTCAGGAGGTGATGCCTCGATGGCAGGAGGGGAAGAGTTCATCCATTACCCTTGTGAAAATAGACCCTCGGCATAAGCGTATCGTAACAGGAGACCAGTTCCATAACCTGGTCGTTTATGATAGTGAGCTAAAGAAAGCAGATACTGTGTTTTTGGATAGCCCGCCCGTGAGTTTAGTGCCGGAGACTGCAGGAGGATTTAAAGTGCTCACCATAGGAGAGATAAACCCGAGCGATCGCACTGCGGGAGATCTTTACTCAATCCAGAAGGCAAATGCAAGCAGCGGCTTTGAGGTGCGTAAACTGCTTTCAACTTTAAAAAGGCCTGTTTATGTTGCTGCTTCAGACATAGACCAGGACGGACTGGAAGATCTTATCGTGTGCCAGCACGGTAATTATACAGGCGAATTATCCTGGTTTCGAAAAACAAAGGAGGGAGGTTATCAGCAGAAAATATTAAAGAAGGCAGCCGGTGCCCGCAAGGCAATCGTTTCTGATTTCGACCAGGATGGTAGGCAGGATATTCTGGCTTTGTTTGCGCAGGGGCAAGAACAGGTGGTTCTTTTTCTAAATCAGGGAAATGGCAGGTTTAATGAAAAGGTTGTATTGCAGTTTCCGCCGGTCTATGGCTCAAGTTATCTGGAGGTGGTTGATTTTGATGGAGATGGCGCTCTGGACATCTTGTACACAAACGGAGATAATGCCGACTATTCGTTTAGCTTAAAGCCTTATCATGGGATCAGGATTTTCTTAAACGATAAAAAGAATAATTTTAAAGAGGCGTATTTTTTTCAGCTGCATGGAGCTTCTATTGCGAAAGCCTGCGACTTCGATCAGGACGGAGATATAGATATAGCTGCCATCGCGTACTTTCCAGACTATGAAAACGCACCGGAAGCAGGCTTCGTTTACCTCGAAAATACAGGAAATTTTACTTTTCAACCCTCTGTATTACAACATGCCACAGCAGGTCGCTGGCTTGTAATGGATACTGGCGATATAGATCAGGATGGGGATCAGGATATAGTTTTAGGCTCGTACACACATTCTCCAACTCCGGTTCCTGAACTTTTACAGCAGCAATGGCAACAGCACGGCGCAGGTATTTTGCTACTTAAAAACAAACTGAAAGAATAGGTGTAAACCGCTACAGCGCCTGTATGATCTCCTTTACAGGCGTTTCTCCTTTAAACTCTTTTACCAGATTGCCTTTATCGGAATAAATATATAGAGAAGGAGATGGGACAGGTCCGTAGGTTTCCAAAATAAATGCGGTGGCAGTATGCATAAAATGTACTTTGTCGTTACCAGCTAATTTGTACTCTTCTGAAAATTGCTTAATCTGGCTTAAAGGCGCATCAGAAACAAAAAAGAGGTTATATGATTTAAAAGCTTCGAGGTGCTCGCTGATCTCAGCAGCTTCTCGCTGGCAATGGTCGCAATCGGGCTGGAACAGCACAATAACTGCCTTCCCTTTAATATCTTTGGCAACTATGCGGGTACTGTCTGGTTTCATTAGAGGCAACCAGGGGAGGTCGTTTTGCAACATGGCCGGAACAGATTTTTCTACTTCCTTTTCAGCCCGCTGAGATCGCAGAAAAAAGATAATAGCGAAAGCCACTGCCAAAGTGCCCAAAGCACCTATTGCAAAACCTTTTAACATAGCTGTATTAACATTTAGAATGATTAGAAACAGGCAGGAGAGTGGTTTCTGGTGCCTGCTCATCTGCGCCTCTGTTTACTATGCAAGCTATTAAAAAAGATTAATTTAGCTAATATTTTAACCTGAATATTCTGTTGTTAAAAAGCGGTTGTTAAGGCAGCAAAGGGTTAAAAGCAACCGGCCGGCCTTTTATCAAAGCCGGCCGATGACAATGTGCTGATCTTAACTCTGCGGATACCACTTCCGCAACCTTACTTCAATTTTTTTGTCCTTTGCATTAACTTTATTTTTGAAGCTTTCTACATCGCTTAAGTCCTGCTGACCACGGTAATGATAGGGGTACACCACTTTTGGTTTGAAGGCCAGTACAGCGGAAGCAGCCTGATCTATGTCCATGGTATAAGGCAGGTTCATGCATACAAAAGCCACATCAATGTTTTTCAGAGTGCGCATTTCCGGAACATCTTCTGTATCACCAGAAATGTAGATGTTCTTGCCTCCAATGGTAAGTATATAGCCGTTGCCCCGTCCCTTGGGGTGCATCGCATCTTCAGCTTCCGGAAGGTTGTACATAGGAATGGCTGCAATGGAAATGCCTAATTGCTCGGTTTTGGCACCATTGCCTAACACAACGGCTTTCTGCTTCAGCGCTTCGGGTAGCATGTCTGCTACGGCCTGTGGTGCAACTATAGTAGCTTTACCAGTTTCCAGGCCCTCTAATGTTTTTGTGTCGAGGTGGTCGCCGTGCACATCCGTGATCAGGATAAGATCGGGGGCTGCCAAACCGGCAAAAGCATCGGGCCCGCCATAAGGATCAACATAAATGGTCTGGTTATTCCAGCTAAGGACTAATGTGCCATGCAAAACGGGCTGTATGGTTACATTGCCTTTGGAGGTTTTCAGCTGGTCGGCTTCGGCGCGCTGCGCATGCGTTTGGTGCAGCATTAGCCCGAAGAGCAAAACAAAAATATAGCTGAGTTTCATAGTAAGTTATTTGAGGTGAAACAGAAAAATATAAGCAAAGTTTAAATGAACAGGTTTAAACAAAAAGGGAGGTCAGCTTTTTGCCATACCTCCCTCTTCATCAGAATTCCTCATAAAATTCGATAAGAGAAGCAAAGTAAGTATCGCTCCAGCCTTCGGTAATATCTTCAAAATCCTGATCCGGAATATTGGTATGCCTTAACTCTGCAGAAGTGCCCTGCTTGTGTTCATGCAGCTTTATGGTCACAATCGACTCTTCTGCTTGATCGCCAAAATACCATTGCTGCACAATTTTCTTTCCTTCTTCAAACTCCAGGTTTTTGCCAACAATGCTGCCATCCCAAAGCGAAAACTCGCTGCCAGGCTCTGTAGACATCTCTGCCTTTTCTCCTGTCCAGAGCTGAATGGTGTTTGGGTTTGTAAGAGCGGCATATACTTCCTCTGGTGAGGCCGGTATGATAAAGTACTTCTTAAAATCTTTCATGTTAACTGTATATTTGCTTAACGAGGCTTTTCAGCCTGCAAAATGGCTGTAATTTATACAGAATCTTTGTTATTTAGGCATATCATACGGTAAGCTTTTAGCTATAGTGTACAAAGTAGTGCACTTTGCTGCGGATTCGGAAAAGCTTGTGCCATCGGCAACCTTTTAGCTCACCCGAACCTGTGATGCCGGATCGGGTATACCGGCTGTATGGCCTGGAGCAGCAGGCAAAGAAAATAAATAAGCAAAAGCAATTTCCGCAGTTTCATAAAGAATATTTAAAAGAAACATAATGCCATCAGACAAGCCACTTTTTGCCTCCGTTAACCAGGTAATTCTTCCTTACGAAAACGCATCCTTACATATAAGCGACCTTGCCATTCAGCGGGGCTATGGCGTGTTCGATTTCTTTAAGTGCCAGGGGCAGCGCCCATTGTTTCTGCCTGAATACCTGGATAGGCTCTACGATTCGGCTCGCTTTGTGGAACTGGCTGTGCCGCTTAGCAGAGATGAGCTGGAAACAGGCATTTATAAGTTGCTTGAAAAGAATGATCTGGAGCTCTCAGGCATGAAAATAATAGTAACCGGCGGCTACTCTGCCAATGGGTACGACCCGGTAAAGCCGAACCTTGTGATGCTGCAGCAGCCACTGGTGTTGCCGGATGCCTACATCATAGAGCAGGGTATTAAAGTAATTACACACGAGTATGTGCGGGAGTTACCGCTGGCTAAAACTATTAACTATGTGACCGGCATAAAGTTGATCAGGCAGATACGGGAGCAAGGCGCAGCCGATGTGCTTTATCATCAGAATGGAATAGTTACTGAATTGCCGCGTTGCAATTTCTTTATAGTGCGCCAGGACAACACGGTTGTCACTCCTGCACAGGATGTACTGGCGGGCATAACCCGTAAAAATGTGCTGCAACTAGCTGCCAGAAAATTTAAAGCTGAAGCGGCTACAGTTACGCTAGATGATGTTGCAAACGCTAAAGAAGCTTTTCTCACCAGTACAACCAAAAGAATTTTGCCCATTGTGCAGGTAGACAACACCATAATTGGAAAAGGTAAGCCAGGCGAAGTAACGCTTTCTTTGCTCAAAGAGCTGGTTAAGGTGGAGCATGGGTAATTTGAGCGCAGAGAAAAGCGATGCCAGCTTCTGGATTAAAAATGATTTTTTGAACCAAGGCTGTTAACTCCGAGTAAAGACAAATACTTTTGAAGAAAAAATCAAAAAAAACATGAAAGCAATTGTTCTCAAAGATACCAAACTACAGTTAGAAGAAATAAATGCCCCGAGCATAGCAGCAAACCAGGTACTGGTGAAAGTAAAAGCCATAAGCATTAATCCGGTGGATGTGAAAACCGGGCAGGGAAAAGCGTTTTATAATCAGATTAAAGATGAAAGCCCTGTTATTGTTGGTTGGGATATTTCTGGTGAGGTGGCAGAGGTAGGCCCGGATGTTACGCGTTTTAAAGTGGGAGATGCTGTTTTCGGGATGGTTAATTTCCCCGGACATGGCAAGGCATATGCCGAGTACGTAGCTGCTCCGGAAGACCACCTGGCGCTAAAACCTGCTGCTATCTCGCACGAAGAGGCTGCCGCCGCCACACTGGCTGCTTTAACGGCCTGGCAGGTATTAGTTACGAAAGCAAAGCTGCAGGCAGGCCAGAAGGTACTGATACATGCCGCTGCCGGAGGTGTCGGGCATTACGCTGTACAGATTGCAAAGCATCTCGGAGCCTTTGTAATCGGCACTTCCTCCGCTTCAAAGAAAGATTTTATCATGTCGCTTGGCGCAGATCAGCACATCGACTATACCAGCCAGCAGTTTGAAGAGGTAGTGCAGGATGCCGATGTGGTACTGGATTCGCTAGGGCCAGGTAACGTAGCGCGTTCTATCGAAACGCTTAAAAAAGGTGGAATTGTTATCAGTATACTTGGCTTTAGCCCGGAGAACGAGCAGAAAGCAAAAGACAAAGGTGTGGAAGGTTTCGGCTACCTAGTGGCTTCCAACGGTGATGACATGAGATCATTGGCGAAACTATTAGAAACCGGTGAAATGAAGTCTGTGGTATCTCATACTTTTCGGTTTGAGCAAATGCAGGAAGCGCACGACCAGGTAAACAGCGGCAAGACTCAGGGGAAAGTAGTGGTAACGATAGAATAAAAATATATCGGACGCGACGAGGTCATAAGGGTAGGATGGCATGGCAGCTGTCTTAGCTCATGTGCAATTAAACTTGGGAGCAGGCATGTACACTACGTTAACAATAAGTCACATTCAGGAAGAGATAGAAGGATTTAAGACATTCACTTTTGAAGGAGAGGGCGCTGCTGAGATTGCTTACAAAGCTGGTCAGTACCTGACTTTTGTATATCAGGACCATGCAGAAGAGCTCAGGCGTTCGTATTCTATTACCTCATCTCCGTCTTTGAACGAGCCTTTGCGTATTGGTGTGAAGCGAATTGAAAACGGAGTGTTTTCCCGTTATCTGATCGATTATGCCAAGGTAGGAGATCGAGTACAAACAAGTGGTGCCGGCGGCTTTTTCACTTTGCCGGATGATCTTTCTGCTGTTCAGCAAATATTTTTCTTTGCCGCCGGCAGTGGTATAACGCCTGTTCTGTCGCTGATCAAAACCTTACTACACGATTATACGGAGATACAGGTAGTATTGATCTACAGTAATTCTTCGCCTGCGACAACCATTTACCTGGAAGTCTTGCAGCAGCTGGAAGCTTCTTCGCTGGGGCGGCTTAAAATAGAGTTCCTGTTTAGTAATTCCCCTGATTTAGCCAGGGCCAGACTATACAGAGATCTGCTACAGGAGCTTGTTAAACAGTATGCTACCGTCCCTTTAAAGCATGCGCTATTCTACCTGTGCGGCCCGCAGCTTTACATGACCATGTGCAATTATGGCATCAGGCAATTAGGCGTAGCAGCAGGCAGTATCATCCGGGAAAACTTTAGCACGGTTAAGGTTCCTGTGAAAGTGGAGCCACAGGATAAAGGCCCTCACACCGTACTGATCAGAGCAGGAGAGCGGGAGTTAAGCCTGGCAGTGCAATACCCGACCACTATTCTGCAGGCAGCCAGGCAAGCCGGATTAACTTTACCTTATAGTTGCGAAGCCGGTAAGTGTGGCAATTGCGTGGCAAGATGTACGGAGGGTAAAGTCTGGATGTCGTATAATGAAGTGTTAACGGAGAAAGCACTGGCGAAAGGGCTGGTGCTGACCTGCGTCGGCCACCCGATAGAAGGAAACGTAACTATAGAACTATGAATGGTGCAAAGCTTACTTTTACGCTATATTCCAGATAAAATCCATTAAAGGGATCATTTCTAATTTTTAATTTGACGAAGCTCTAATAAACATGAAAGTAGATATCTGGTCTGATATAATGTGTCCGTTCTGCTATATCGGCAAGCGGAAATTTGAAAAGGCGCTGGAGCAGTTCCAGCACAAAGATGAGGTAGAGGTGGAGTGGCATAGTTTCCAGCTACAGCCGGATGCGCAGCATGTACCCGGCAAAGACACCTACGATTTTCTGGCTGAGATTAAAGGTACTACCCGTGAGCAGGCCAAGGAAATGAACAACTATGTAGCTGGCATGGCCAGAGAAGTAGGGCTTCAGTATGATTTTGATAACCTGAAAGTAGCCAATACTTTCGATAGCCACCGGCTCATCCACCTGGCAGCCAAACATGGTTTGCAGGACAAAGCCAAAGAAAGGCTCTTGGCGGCTCATTTCCTGGAAGGACAAAATGTGCAGGACCAGGAGACACTGGTTGCTTTAGGCTCCGAAATAGGGTTAGAGGCAGCAGAGGTCAGGGAAATGCTTTCGTCTGAGAATTATGCTTATGAAGTGAAGATGGATATACAGCAATCCCGGAACCTGGGAATAAATGGGGTGCCTTTTTTTGTGCTAAACAACAAATACGGCATTTCTGGTGCCCAGCCCTCTGAAGTCTTTCTAAAGGCATTAGAACAAACCTGGGCGGAGGAGAATCAGGCTTCGTAGTTTTTGTAAGTCCAGCAGCACCAACAAACAAAAGAGGCAGCCTTTTTGGCTGCCTCTTTTGTTTGTTGGTGCTGCTGTTAATCGTCTTTACGCATTACCCAGCTCAGGTTATACAGGTCTTTGCGTCGGTCTTTCAGGTTTCGTACGCTTCCTGCCGTGTTCAGGTCTTTGAGCAGGTCCAGGTCCAGGTCAGCGATCAGCGTCATCTCCGTATTTGGTGTTGCCTCGGCTATCACCGCATCATGCGGAAAAGCAAAATCAGAAGGCGAGAATACTGCCGACTGAGAATACTGAATATCCATGTTCTCCACCTTCGGCAGGTTGCCCACACTTCCAGTGATAGCCACATAACATTCATTCTCAATGGCCCGGGCCTGAGAGCAGAGGCGCACACGCAGGTAAGCGTTCTTGGTATCTGTCCAGAAAGGTACAAACAGGATTTTCATATCCATATCGGAAAGCATACGTGCCAGCTCCGGGAACTCCACATCATAGCAGATCAGGATACCGATTTTACCAATGTCTGTATCGAATATCTTGAGCTTATGGCCTCCGCGCATACCCCAGTAGTGCGACTCATCCGGCGTTACGTGCAGCTTATACTGCTTGTCGTATGTGCCATCGCGGCGGCAGAGGTAAGATACGTTATAGAGTTTATTGTCGTAGTACTCGGGCATACTACCTGCAATAATGTTGATGTTGTACGACAGCGCCAGGTGAATCATGCGTTCCCTGATTTCATCGGTGTACTCGGCCATACTACGGATGGCCTCCGAAGGCGATTCCTCGTTGGTGAGCGCCATGAGAGGAGCATTGAAAAACTCCGGGAATACAACCATATCTGATTTGTAGGAGCTGACGGTATCCACAAAGAACTCGACCTGTTGCATAAAGTCGTCGAGGTCTTTTACAGCCCGCATCTGCCACTGCACAATACCGATCCGTACCACGGTTTTTTTACCACCGATCAGCTTGTCCTTCTCCTCAAAGTAAACGTTAATCCATTCCAGCAAGGTAGCATAAGCACGTGAATCAATGTCTTCGGGCAGATAGCCCTTCAGGATTTTACGCACGTGGAAACCGTTGCTTAGCTGAAAAGACAGCACAGGGTCAGAGATTTCTTTGTTTCGGACCATCTCTATGTACTTGGCAGGCGTCAGCTTTTCGGCATAATGCTTATAGCCAGGTATACGGCCACCCGCAATAATACCGCGCAGGTTCAGCTTTTCGCAAAGCTCTTTGCGGGCATCATACAAACGGCGGCCCAGGCGCAGGTTCCGGTATTCCGGGTGAACAAATACATCGATGCCGTACAGGGTATCCCCTTCGGGGTCATGTGATTTAAAAGTTCCTTTATCAATGATCTGCTCGTAGGTGTGCTTGTCGCCATACACGGCATAGTCTACAATAAGGCTCAATGCCACAGCCACTACAGTGCCTTTGTCTTCGATACAAATCTGTCCTTCAGGAAATTTTTTAATGAGGTTAGAGAACTCCTTTCGGGTCCAGGCACCGTCTATGTTAGAATACACGATGTCCATGATCTCTTTTACTTCTTTATAATCTTTCAGCTCCAGCTGGCGCAGTAATAATCTATGTTCTGAAATTGCGTCGTTTCTTTCACTCATGTGTTAGTGGGTGTTTTTACTTTTTAAAGGTATACGTGCAGTAAGTATAGTTTCGGTTCAATATTTTATAAAATTCGGTCAGTACCTGCCTGCTATGAGCCGCAATCATGTGTTACTGAAAGAGCATTTAGGTATTTAAAATCCTGGTTTTATAAAGCAGTTCACTTCCTTGCCAATCCAGACGGAAAAGAAAAAATGACTTGTAATTAATTTCTGTATAGCACCAGGGCAGGCTCAGGAAGGGACACTATACTTCATAACAACGCGACCTGTTTGTTGTCATTACAAATATACATCCTTTATTTTAATCCGCGAAGTTCCTTTTACACCTGCACCTCTGGTATATCTCCTTCCACTATAAGCGTACCGGCTGTGGCTTTCTGAATATCTTCTATGGTAACGCCGGGTGCTCGTTCCAGTAATTTAAAGCCTTTTTCTGTTACCTCAATAACAGCTAAGTCTGTCACGATTTTCTTTACGCAGGCCAGGCCTGTAATGGGAAGGCTGCATTCCTTCAAAAGTTTAGAGGAGCCGTCGCGGGCCGTATGCTGCATGGCTACAATAATGTTTTTGGCCGAGGCCACCAAATCCATGGCACCGCCCATGCCTTTCACCATTTTGCCAGGAATTTTCCAGTTGGCTATATCGCCACGCTCCGATACTTCCATGGCTCCCAGAATGGTCAGGTCTACGTGTTCGCCCCGTATCATTCCAAAACTTTCTGCCGAGCTGAAAATGGCAGAACCGGGTAAAGTTGTTATGGTCTGTTTGCCCGCATTTATCAAATCGGCATCCACCATTTCTTCGGTAGGGAAGGGGCCCATACCTAATAAGCCATTCTCCGACTGCAGTACCACTTCTACATTTTCCGGGATATAATTTGCCACCAGGGTAGGAATACCTATTCCCAGGTTAACATACATCCCGTCTTTTACTTCTTTTGCAATTCGCTTTGCTATACCTGTTTTATCTAGAGCCATGTTAATGTGCTGATTCGTTAATGAGTTAGTGTGCTAAAATTTCAATGTGGTGGTTAATTGATGCTATGTCTTTTTAGAAGTGGAAATAATTTTAGAGAGTAATTTTTGAATTTCGAGCAATCTTTCCAGTTTATCGGTTACAGCCGGGAACGCTTTGCTGTAACTGCATAATAGTAGCCAGTATTCCGTTTCTTTTGCTTCTTTGGCTGCAATTTTGAGCTTATGTATAAAATCTGCTTTACTTTCTGCATGTTGTGACTCCCAAATATTTGCACCTATAGAAGTTCCACTCTTAAGCAGCTGATTTGCGATCACATATTTTTTATCTGCTTCCAGAGCATCAGTAT